>CAZPQN010000001.1:0-56194 GCA_964588795.1 uncultured bacterium
GCAATCTATCAAGCAAAAACCAGTTTGTAAATCGGACAAAGTCTGATTCTTGTGTCAGTCTTTGTCCTACAAAACGAACTTCCCCCAACACCAGCATCAGGGAATTTGTTTTCAATGGAAAAAGCAACCAGTTTCCGACGCGAGCGATAGCGAGCGGCTAAACTGGTTTCATTCCACGAGTTACACGAAGAACAACAATACTTACAACCATACCCCCACTTTGCCACAACTTTACGAACGACTGAAAAGTCCTGTTAAGTCCTAATAAGTCCTCTTAAGTTCTTTTAAACCTTCCTCGACCTTGACCTTGACCTCAATGAACCAAGACAAAAGACAAAAGAATAAGTCGGTTTAAGTACTCAAAAAGCAATGCAACCAGTTTCCGACGCGAGCATCAGCGAGCGGCTAAACTGGTTTCGGAAAGACAACTATACTTACAACCATACCCCCACTTTACCACAACTTTACGAACAACTGAAAAGTCCTGTTAAGTTATCATAAGTCCTCTTAAGTTCTTTTAAACCTCATTATCCATCCGCCTCTGGCGAATAAGTTCGCCTCCGGCGGATTTCGCTGCGCTCAACCTCGACCTTGACCTCAATTCTCCAATTTATTCCTATAAAAACCGGCGTTCACTTCGTAAATTTGCACCCTAAAAATGGAGCAGAATTGATTAACGTTGAATTACAAAAAATCCGCAATATCGGCATCGTGGCGCACATTGATGCCGGCAAGACGACTACGTCTGAGCGGATCCTGTTCTTTACCGGTGTGACCCACAAAATGGGCGAAGTCCATGACGGACAGGCGGTGATGGATTTCATGCAACAGGAACAGGAGCGCGGCATTACGATTACCTCGGCGGCGATAACGACCGCCTGGAAAGATCACCAGATCAATCTGATCGACACTCCCGGACATATTGATTTCACCATGGAAGTCGAACGCTCCCTGCGGGTGCTGGATGGCATCATCATGGTTTTTTGCGCGGTCGGCGGGGTCGAACCGCAGAGCGAAACTGTCTGGCATCAGGCAGATAATTATAAAGTCCCGCGCATCGCTTTCATCAATAAAATGGATCGTCAGGGCGCCGACTTTTTCCAGACCATCGAAATGATGAATGAGATGTTAGGGGCAAATGCAGTGGCTTTCCAATTGCCGATTGGCAGTGAAAGCGAATTCAGTGGCATCATTGATCTGGTTACCCTGCAGGCTTATAACTACAATGAACTCGACGTCATGCCCATTGCGATTCCCCCGGAATATATGGAGCGAGTCCGGCAGGCACGCGAAACCCTGATCGAGAAATTAGCGGATTTCAACGAGACACTGATGGAAAAATACATCGCCGGCGAATCCGTCTCCGCCGACGAGATTAAAACTGCCGCACGGTATTGCGTACTGAATTCCTGCATCACCCCGGTTTTCTGCGGAACCGCTTTCAGGAATAAAGGCGTGCGCTTACTGCTGGATGCGGTGGTAGATTATTTGCCGTCGCCTATTGATCGCGGCATCATCCCCGGACGAGACACCAAAAACCCCGACCTCATCATTTCCCGTAAACCTTCGGTCAAGGACCCCTTTGCCGCACTCGCCTTCAAGATTACCAACGACGCGTATGTTGGCCAGCAAACTTTCGTGCGAGTCTATTCGGGTGAATTATCGTCCGGGTCTTTCGTTTACAATGCCACCAAGCAAAAACGTGAACGCATCGGGCGCATCTTGCGTATCCATGCCGATGACCGGGAAGAAATCACCCGGCTTGCGGCGGGCGACATCGGGGCGCTGATCGGCATGAAATTCACCACTACCGGTGATACACTGTGTTCGGAAGAAGAACCGATTCTTTTGGAAAACATCCACTATCCCGAAACCGTACTGGATATGAAGATTGAACCAACCACCACCAAAGATCGCGACCGGTTGGGGATGGCGCTGAGTAAATTGGCGCTCGAAGACCCGTCCTTCCGGGTACGGTTCGAGGAAGAAACCGAAGAAACCCTCATCTCCGGCATGGGCGAATTGCATTTGGAAATCATCGTCGATCGCCTGAAAACGGAGCACAAATTGGAAGTCACGGTGGGCGAACCCGCGGTCGCTTTCCGCGAGACCATCACCCGCGAAATCGAACACAACTATCGTTACAAAAAGCAGACCGGCGGCAAGGGACAATTCGCGCAAATCGTCTTCCGCCTGGAACCCAATCCCGGACAGGGACTGGAATTCGTTGATCACGTCAAGGGCGGCAATGTGCCCCGGGAATTCATTCCGGCGGTCGAAAAGGGTTTCTACGACGTCACCGAACGTGGGCTGGTGGCCGGCTACCCGATGGTTGACCTGCGGTTCGTCCTGGTGGATGGCAGTTACCACCCGGTGGACTCCAGCGAGATGGCCTTCCGTATCTGCACCGTCCACGCGATGAAGGAAATCATCCACAAAGCCGCTCCGCAACTGCTGGAACCGATCATGAAAATCGAAGTCAACACTCCCGACGATTACATGGGCGACGTCATCGGCGACATCAATCGCCGGCGCGGGAAAATTGACAATATGCGCCGTCACCGTAAAGGCAGTCAGAAACTGAATGGCACCGTTCCGCTGATGGAAATGTTCGGTTATGCGTCCGCCCTGCGTACGCTTTCCAGCGGGCGTGCCGCCTTTTCGATGGAATTTTTAAACTACGCCCCGCTACCGAAAACCATCGAAGAACAAGTCATCGAGACGGCCCGCGCCAAGAAACAAGCCAAGGGCTAATCAATGCCGCAATTCATTTCGCGAAAGTTGAAAACCGTTCCACTGCTCATTATGCTCGGAAGTGTTTTAACGACCGGCTTCGGGCAGACTCAGACGATGCTCTGGCCGGAACTGCACGGCAAGGCGCTCCTCGACTCCATCATTGCCAATTACAAAACCACCAAGACTCTCGGCTATGACAAGGCGCGGGATACGATGTACAAAGTCCTCGACCTCAAATCCGGCAACCAGCTGGCCTGCGTCTACAGCGGCTTCACCATCACTCTCGATCTGACCAAGGATCACCCCCGCACCGATGCCTACAATAAAGGCATTGACTGTGAGCACAGCTGGCCGCAATCCATGGGCGCCGATACCGAGCCGCAAAGAAGCGATTTACACCACATTTACCCCACCAAAAGCAATGTCAATTCCTCCCGCGGGAACCATCCTTTTGCGGAAATCCCCGACCAGAACACCGATGTCTGGTACCGGCTGGCTGAAGCGCGCAATACCAAACCGACCAGTTATATCGACGAATATTCGGAAAAAGAAAACAATACCCCGCAATGCTTCGAGCCGCGCGAAGACCACAAGGGGAACCTCGCCCGTTCGATGTTCTACTTCTACGCCATGTATTCCAGCGCCTATTACCTGAAAAACCCGGACACATCTTTCTGGAATTTTCAGAAAACTACTTTGCTTAACTGGAATTACTACGACCCTGTTGACCTCGCCGAATACAATCGCACCATGAAAATCGCTACCTATCAGAATGACGACCCGAAAAAGAAAAACGGACCCAATCCGTTCGTGCTGGATTCGACTTTGGCGCGGCGTATCTGGTTCTACCAGCCGGTCAGCATCGTCGTTAAACCGGCACTGCTCACATCTTTCTACCTTCACCCGCCTCAACCCAATCCATTCAATCCCGTCACCAAGCTCTCTTTCGATCTGCCTGCTGATGGGCATGTCCACATCGTCATTTTCGACCTGCAAGGTCGGCGTGTAGCGGAATTGGTAAATGAATTTCTGCCGGCGGGTAGACATTTTCGATACTGGAATGCCGGCGGGTGCAGTGCCGGAGTTTACCTTGTGCAGGCCCGTTTTGGTGACACGGTGCGCTCGGGCAAATTACTCTTGCTGAAGTAAACAATCCGGGATGCACCGATTCCCTGCCTGGCTGATTTCCTGCGGGTTCCTGCTCCTTAACGGCGGGGTTTGCCATACCCAGACATTAACCGCCCGCCTGACCGAGATCCAGAACAAATATCAGGTAGTTGGCATGTCGGTGGCGGTGGTGCGCGATACGACCATTGCATATCTGGGACATTTCGGCAAACGCGACCTCGGTCGTAATCTCCCGGTGACCGACAGTACAGTTTACCGCATCGCCTCGATTTCCAAGTTTTTCACCGCGACGGCCCTGCTGCAATTGTACGAAAAGGGTCTATTCAAACTGGACGACGACGTCAGCGATTATTTAGGTTTCACCCTGCGCAATCCGGCTTTTCCGGCACAACCGATCACCTTTCGCAAAATACTCTCCCACACTTCCAGCCTGCGGGACGGAAGCGGCTATAACAGTTTTCTTTCCGCAACCTATACGGCGAACCCGCCGCCGCTTTTGACGTCTGTCCTGTTAGCGGGAGGGGTTTATTATACCGCGGATATGTTCAGCACCACGCGAGGTCCTGAGGCAAATTATTTTACCTACGCCAATATCAATTTCGGCCTCGCCGGCACTCTGGTTGAAAAAATCTCCGGCGAGCGTTTCGACACCTACTGCCGTCGGCACATTTTCGAACCCTTGGGCCTCGCCGCCAGTTTCAATGTCAACGACTTGCCCAATATCAATAATGTGGCTGTTCTGTATCGCAAGAGCGGATCGAATTGGGTTGCCCAGACGGACAACTACCACGGGACGAAACCCGCGCTCCGCGATCTCTCCGGTTATCTGCCCGGCGCAAACGGCGTCATCTTCGGACCGCAGGGCGGTCTGCGCATCAGCGCCGCCGATCTGGCGCAGTTCATGATCATCCAGAAAAACTTTGGCACCTTCCGCGGCCAACGCATTCTGAGCGACACCACCGTCGCACTTTTACAGACAACCGTCTGGAATTATTCCGGTACCAACGGCAGTACCGCCGGTGGACTATTCCGGAATTATGCGTTGGGCAACCATGCTAGCGGTGATCTTTTACCCGGCCAGTGGCTCATCGGGCATTGCGGGGAAGCCTACGGACTGATCAGTGACATGTATTTCTCACGTGCGGCAAATTACGGCATCATATTCATCACCAATGGCGGGGTCTGGGGCAGTGGAACTTACAGCGGCTGGAGCAATTTGGAAGAGGAAATTTATACCGCCTGTTTTGCCGCTTTACCAAACCTGACGACGAGGAGTGCGCCACATCCTGAACGGCGTGAATTTGCCCTCGCTCCGAATTTCCCCAACCCCTTCAACGCCACGACCCATATCCGTTACCATCTTCCGCAGGCAACCTTTACCACACTGGAAGTGGCTGATCTCAGCGGTCGCACCGTCGCCCGTCTCGTCCACCAGCTACAGCCGGCAGGCTGGCAGGAATTTGAGTGGCAGGCAGATGCATTGCCCGCCGGAATTTACTGCATCAACCTGCGCACGGCGGCGGCTTCGCTCAGCCGCAAATGTCTGTTACTTAAATAACCCCTTCTACCAGATTCGGGCCCGCGCTTCCGGTGCTAAATACATCTTATCGCCGGGCTGGACGTCGAAGGTCGCATAAAAACTGTCTAAATTGCGGAAAGGTCCGATAATCCTGAATTTCGCCGGTGAATGCGGATCGGTCTTAACCAGGAGTTTCAAATAATCGGGGGTGGTATTTTCTTTCCAGACCTGAGCGTTTGCCAGGAAAAAGCGTTGCGCCGGGGAAAATCCGTCAATCAGTTTGGTCGTTTTCCCGCCCAGGGCGGACTGCAGGGCATCATAAGCCAGCGCTAATCCGCCCAAATCGGAGATATTTTCCCCCAGCGTCAGCCGGCCATTGACGTGAAAAGTATCCACTGTGACAAAACTGTTAAATTGTTTGACGAGTACCTCTGTACGGGCTTTGAAATTGGTTTCGTCAGCGGTCGTCCACCAGTTCTGCAGATTGCCATCCTTGTCATATTGCCGGCCCGAGTCGTCGAAACCGTGAGTCATTTCATGCCCGATGACCATGCCAATGCCACCGTAGTTGACGGCATCGTCGGCTTTGTAATTGAAGAAAGGCGGCTGCAGAATAGCGGCGGGAAAGACGATTTCGTTCGTCGGCGGGTTATAGAAAGCATTGACGGTTTGCGGAGGGATAAACCATTCGCTGCGGTCAATCGGTTTGCCTACCTTGGCCATACTGCGTCCGAAGTCAAAAAGGCGGGCATTCAGGACATTGCCCACATACGAATCGCGGGTGATCGTCAGGGCCGAATAATCAATCCACTTATCGGGATAACCGATTTTGACTCCGAATTTCTCCAACTTCTCCAGGGCTTTTTGCTTCGTCTCGGCGCTCATCCAGTCCAGCTTTTCAATCCGATCCCGCATGGCAACTTTCAGATGCCCGACCAGTTCCAAGGCCCGCTTCTTGGCGACGGGTGGAAAATAGCGCTTGACGTAAACCTGGCCGACGATCTCCCCCAGGTTGTTGCTGGTTGTCGTCAGCACCCGTTTCCAGCGTGGCGCGACTTCCTTAACGCCCGAGAGATACTTGCCGTAAAAAGCAAAATTCTCATTGACAAAACTCGTGTCCAGATATGGCGCGGTGCTGTGCAGGAGATGCCAGGTTAAATAGGATTGCCAATCCGCGATACTGACGTCATTAAGCAGCCGGCTCACGGCGCTGAAAAATCGCGGCTGGGCGACATTGAAAGTATCGCTGCCGGTCAGCCCGATGCCTTTAAAATAGGTCAGCCAGTCGATTGCCGGGGCAATTTTGCCCAACCCGGCGACATCCATGCGGTTACAGGTCGCCACCGGGTCGCGTTCTTCGACCTTGGTCATGGAGGCGGAAGCCAGGCGTGTTTCAAGCTGCATCACCGATTGCGCGGCTTTTTCCGGATTGGCTACGCCGCCCAGTGCCAAAATATTTCTTACGTGCCGGCTGTACTCCTGGCGCACCTGCCGGGAACGTACGTCGTTCTGCACGTAATAATCGCGGTCTGGCAAACCGAGTCCCCCCTGATAAAGCCAGGCACTGACCATGACGCTGTTTTTTGGATCCTGTTCATTGAAAATGATAAAGACGGGGAATATTTCGCAATTGTGCAGGTGAATAATCGCCTGTTGAATATCCTTCGGAGTGTGGCACTGCCGAACCAGATCGAGTTCTGTGCGCAGGGGTTCCAGACCACTGGTATTGATTTTAACGGTATCCATTCCCGAGGCAAAAAAGTCGCCCATTTTCTGTTCGCTACTACCCTCTTTCAAATTGGTCTGGCGGGCGGCATTCTCCATGATTGTCTTTAAATTCTGCAGGTTCTGCTCGTACAGGATATTAAAACTGCCCCAACTGCTGTAATCACTCGGAATCGGATTGTTAGCTAACCAGTTGCCGTTGGCGTACTGATAAAAATCGTTGCCCGGTCGGACACTGACGTCCATGTATTCCGGGTTAAGGGATTGCCGGCGGGCGCTCTGATCCCCACCGCATTGAAATAACAAACTTAAAATTGCGAGTAACAGTGCGAGTCGCTGCATTGGGTTTTCCTTTCGTTTTTCGTTTGCATCCACATTTTGCGGCGGAAGTTATCGAGCAATGTTCCTAATTTCAAAATAATCCCGACCAACGGACAATAGAGCCGATAACAGTCAGAAGATTGCGTAGAAAAAAAATCTACCACTAATTCCTTCAAAACAAAAAGTCCGGCTGGCACCGGACTTTTTGCACTTGTTGCGTTGAGTGGGCGGTTTATTTGACTTTGACTTCGATTTGTTTGGCCAGGGCTTCTTTCAGCTTCGGGATGACGATATTCAGGACACCATCTTTGAATTCCGCCTCGATCTTATCAACATCGACCTGTTCCGGCAAGCGGAAACTGCGCTGGAAAGTCCCGAAATAACGTTCGGCGCGCTGAAAGTGTTCATCCTTGACCTGAGACTCACGTTTTTTCTCGCCGCTGATGCTCAACAGGTTGTCCTTAACGCTGATGCGGATGTCGTCTTTGGTCAACCCCGGCAATTC
Source organism: uncultured bacterium (assembly GCA_964588795.1). Lineage (GTDB taxonomy): Bacteria > Fidelibacterota > UBA2242 > UBA2242 > UBA2242 > CAZPQN01. Next base: position 7,935 of record CAZPQN010000001.1, read on the forward strand.
GGCATGTACCTTATACTCCTTTTCCTCCTCGATGATATCCACGGCCGGCCAAAAGGAGCTCAGGGCGGTCTCTTCTTCCTCAGTAGGGCGGAAGAAATTGTCAAATAACCGGTCAAACTCATTCCGCAGGTCCAACCAGGAACCACGCGGAGTCCATCTGATTAACGACATACGACTACCTCCTTTTTTTTTATTTAACCTTGATTTCGATTTGTTTCGGCAGGATTTCCGGCACTTTCGGAATAGCGATGTTCAGGATACCGTTTTTGAATTCGGCGCTGATTTTCTCGGAATCAACCTGCTCCGGGAGCCGGAAACAACGCTGAAAAGTACCCCAGACCCTTTCACTGCGCTGAAAATTTTTCCGGTCGTCATCCTGCGCGGTTTTCTTTTCGCCGCTGATCGTCAGGACGTTATCCCGGAAATTAATCTTGATATCGTCCTTTTTCACTCCGGGCAACTCGACTGAAACCTGATATTCCTTTTCCTGATCGGCGATGTCCACTGCCGGCGACCACTGCGCAAACACAGTTGCCGTTTTCTCATCGCCCCAACTGTCTAAATATCTAAATACTTCATTTGGGAAATCCAGCCATGGGTGGCGGGGATACAATCTGACGAGTGTCATAACAAACCTCCTTTGTTTATTTTTTATTTCGTCATTTTCAAAAACCACTGAATATTGTGACAACGTCCGTGCCGCTGAAAAGTAATTTTACCAACTGACAGACAGCTGGCAATTTTGACCAGGCAGTTTTGCCCGAATGACCAGCTTCCGCAGATTTGACCTTGCGGTATGGCAGACTGGCGCCAGATCGTCAGAGCGTTAGCATTACAAGCAAAAAGCGCCGGCTACAAAATCATCCCGAATACAGATTTTCGGACATTCCTTTGTCCATTAGAGATTCATTCTCTAAATTTTCATCAATTAAATAGGATCACTAATGGGTGTTGTCAGACTGAAAAATATGGTTTTCTACGGGTATCACGGGGTGGCGGAACCGGAAAAAATCCTCGGCGGCAAGATCGAAGTGGACGCCGAACTGCAGTTCGATATGTCCAAAGCCATTCAGAGCGACCACTTGAACGATACCATCAACTACGAAACTGTATATAAACTGATTCACGATGTCGTGACTAATTCCAAATTCTTCCTGATCGAAGCTCTGGCCGGAAAAATCATCGGCACTATTTTTAAAACTTATCAGGTTGACGCCATCACCGTGCGCGTCCGCAAACCCAACGCACCCATTAAGGGCGTTCTCGATACGGTAGAAGTCGAGGTCATGCGCAATCGTCAAGAAATGAGTCGCATGGGTTGAAATACGCGCCGGTTTTACTGAGTTTAGGATCAAATCTAGGTGACCGCGAGGACAACTTACGCCGGGCAATCCGGGCGTTAATGAGCCAAGCCGAGATCACTCTATTGGCTGTATCGTCTATCTATGAGACGGAACCGCTCTACTATCGCGATCAGCCGTTTTTTTTCAATTTGGTACTGGCAGTGGCGACCGATCTGGAACCGTTAGATTTCTGGCGCCATTGTCGCCAAATCGAACAGAGCATGGGACGACCGGATAACCGCCGCCCAAACGCGCCCCGGATCATCGACATCGACATCGTCAGCTTTGATAAACTCGTCCTTTCTACGGCGGAACTGCAAGTTCCCCATCCGCGCTTCACCGAACGCCGGTTCGTGCTCCAGCCAATGCGCGAAATTATGGCTGATCTGCAATGTCCGCCTTGTACGAAAACGGTTGCCGAGCTCGAAGAAAATTGCACCGATGACAGCTGCGTGGTTAAATTAAAACCCATGAGCGACGTGGCTATAAAAACTGATGGAGTGGCATGAAGAACCTTTATTTTCTCGTGATTGAAGGAGTGATCGGCGCCGGTAAGACGACCCTGGCGCGCATCTTGGCCGAAAAACTTACCGCTAAAATCGTGCTCGAAAAATTCGAAGAAAATCCATTCCTGGAGGATTTTTACCGCGAACCGGAACGCTACGCTTTTCAGACCCAGCTCTACTTTCTGCTCAGCCGCTATCGTCAGCAGATGGATTTGAAACAGATTGACCTGTTTACTTCCATGCTCGTCAGCGATTACATGTTCGCCAAAGACAAATTGTTCGCCACCCTGAATTTAGACGAAAAAGAGATGACGCTGTATAACCTGATCGCCCAGCAACTTGAAAAAGATCTGCCGAAACCCGACCTCGTGGTGTACCTGCAAGCCAGTACCGACCATCTGATGAGCAACATCCGCAAGCGCGGCCGTAGCTACGAACGCAATATGTCGCGTGATTACATCGATTCACTAAATCAGATTTACAACGAGTTCTTCTTTCGCTACAAAGACAGCCCCTTGATCATCATCAACACCAATGAAATTGACTTTGTGGACAATGAAAACGATCTCAACGAACTCATCGAAGCTATCCGCAAGCCCATCACTGGGACGGTTTACTATAATCCCGACCGGAAAAAATAACCATGTTCCGTTTTCTGGCCATACTTCTGCTCTTCTATTTGTTCTGGAAAATTGTCCCGGCCATTTTGCGGGTTGGCATTCGCCGTAATCTCAAAAAACAGCCCCCGCCACCTTCTTTAAACATCGATAAGAGCGAGATCGAGGATGCTGAATTTAAGGAAATCGAACCCCCGCGGAATTGAACGCGACCGCAGTTTGCTCAACCAACTGCTCAATCTAATCATCATTCTCACCATCATCGTGGTGGTTTCCGCGATCTTCACCCTTTTCCTGCCGGCCCGAGATGCCAGCCCACAAGCCTGGGAGCGGTTGATAAATGAATATCTGCGACGCTATCCCGCGGCTGAATCAGCGGACATCTACAAATTGGTCTATCAGGGTACCGTCGGGTCAGCCCATCTGGGCAGCGATACGACCATGATCCGCCATTTCCTGGAGCAGGAGCTTGTCTCGATCGAGCCGGATTCCGGGGATTTGATCGAACGCATTTGCCCGTCGGACATTTATATGCGCATCAATCTGCGCCGTTACAAATTGGAAGGCGGCGATCCAGGCCAACTTGTAAAAATCGTGGCGAATTCGGGTGATACTACCCTCGCCGCCCAAAAACGTTTTATCAAACGCTGGCAATTGATCAGAGAGCTCGTTAAAAAGGGGAAAATTCCCCTCAATCCAAATGCCTTTGAAAAGTTTGACGCCGAAATTGTCGCACTGAACTATCCGGTGATTCATCACTCGCCGCAGTATTCCGAAAAATATCAGCCTGCCTACCGGGTGGTGCGTAAGAGAATCTGGGATAAATACAATTCTCTCCATAAGAAATGAGCATAATCATCTTTGTCATCCCGCTTGCGATTGGATTTCTGAGCGCTTATATCCAAATCAAAAGCCGCAATGCACCGTTGCGTAAACGACTCGCGGCACTGCTTTTAGTTACCGTCGCCATCTCATTTATTCTCGGTTTCCGGGCTTATCGCCTGCGCACGATTGATATCAACACACTGTACACCATTCTCGTCAACGCCGGTACGGCAATCGGGATCCTGATCCTTTTCGAAAGATTGCTATTAAAGTTCATTTGGATGCCCCTGGTGGCAGGATTGACCATTGGACTGATTGCTCTGATTATCGTCCATCAACATGTCCAGGATCTCGACCGGGCGACGATGCTTCAGGGTTTGTGCATTGGTTTGGGCTATCTGCTCTGCGGAATTGTCCTGAAAAACTGGCGCCGCGCATGCCCCAAGTCGTAGTCACCGGTGCCAGCGGTTTTTTGGGCGGACACCTGACGCACCTCGCGGCTGAAAAATTCCAGACTGCCGGTTTCTACTCCTCTTTTGCTTTTGAAATGCCCGGCGTGAGCATGCAGGCGGTGGATTTTTCTCATCCGGATAAAATTCGATTGGCACTCGACAAATTTCAACCCGATTGTATCATTCATAATGCGGCTTTAGCCAATCCGGACGTCTGCGAGCGCAATCCCGAACTGGCTGATCTGATCAACGTCAAGGCCACGCAAACGATAGCGGATTGGGCGCAGGCTAACGGCTGTCGCCTGATTTACACTTCAACCGACATGGTATTCGACGGAAACCAGGGATTCTACTCCGAAAACGATACTCCCCAACCTTTAAGTGTTTACGGAAAAAGCAAGGCCGCGGCGGAAAAAGCCGTGCTGGCTATTCACTCCACGGCTGTCGTTTGCCGATTAGCTTTAATGTTCGGTCGGGGAATCTTTTTACGTCCGTATGCATCCACTTGGCTGGAGCGGGAATTATTGAGTCGCTCAAAGTCATCAGATGCGTCTCCACTACGGCTTTTTTCTGATCAATTTCGCAGTATGCTCAGCGTTCGGAATGCGGCGCGGGCAATTCTCGAACTTTGCGAAAATCAGTTTCAGGGAATACTGCACATCGGAGGAACGGAGCGCATTGATCGTTATTCTTTCGGACGACGTTTATGTGCTATTTTGAAGGTGTCGCCTGGCTTGATTCAGCCGGTGAATTTTACCTCCAACTCCACTACTGCCCCGCGTCCCAAAGATGTCAGCTTGAATATCACCCTCGCCCAAAGAATTCTAAAGACACCACTCCTGAATATCGCCGACGGGTTAAAGGATGCCTACGCGAATCCGGAAAAAGCCTGACTATTTGACCAAGGTGATCGGTTTTACGTGCTCGCTTTCACCTTCGCGCAGGCGGCAGAAGTAAATTCCACTCGGAAACCGACCGGCATTCCAGCTTACCCTGTACATCCCGGAAGGTTGATATTCGTCAACTAGTTTTGCCACATGACGACCGCGAAAATCAAAAATATCGAGCGTGATCCGAGTCGGTTGCCCGATTGTGTACCTGATTGTCATATCGCCATTAAATGGATTAGGATAAGTCGAGATAGCCATGCGCTCGGCGAGCAAGGGCTTTTCCCCGACATGCTGTGTTTCCGCAGTGCGCGTAAAATAGCCCGCGGCTTCGCTGAGAGTCATATATTTTATCCGACCTCCATAACGGGTGTTCAGTGAATCCAGCAATGCTCCAATCCACGTGACGACTACTCCGTTCTCATAACCCTGCCGGATGAAGTAATCATGCAGGAGTAAACAATAATAACCCGACGATTCCCCAATATTACGGATACTATTCAGGGCACTTGTCAGCTGGGCGTCAAATTTGCCGCTGGTCAGGCTCCAGGTGAACTCCGCTACACTGCCAACATTGAACAGGTCTTGAAAAATTGTATCAGTATAGGGTGTACCGCTGGACAAATATCTGAATCCGTTGTCCAGCAGAATGCGATAGGTAGTCGTATCGACTGCATGCGCCGGCGGGACAAACAGGCGTGGTTGGTAGTCCAGACTATCCTGCATTATTTTCATTCCCAGCTTCAGCAACGAGTCCTGGAATGCATAGTCGAAATGATAACTCTGGGCCGAGCAATAGAATTCATGTCCGGTCGAACCGCATTTCGAACAAATGTGATTATATCCATGCTGGCAAATTTCGTTACCCTGCGTCAGCGTCTCGTGCAATTCCCGGACAATCACCCCGTCGGTGTTTTGGGATTCGATCAGACGGTGTGGGATTACCGCCCAGGTGACTTTGCCGCCCCGGCTGTTCACCGCCTGGGCAAAGGGTTCTATACTGCGGGGCAGGTAGGTTACATTGCGGGATAGAATATCATCAACACGAATACAAAAAATCAGTGTATCACTGGCTTGGAGCCCGACCACCAGTAACAAGCATAGCACGAGGATTTTTTGACGGTTTTGCATAGATGAATAACGATCTAATTTAGGAAACTGCCTGCTTGTCGCCAAGAGAGTGTTGCCCTCCGCCCGCTTTTCACTTGAAATTTTGAGCCGATTGGCGTATGCTATCACACTCATTATCAATTTAAATCAGGAAAATATGATATCTGATAGCCAGCGAACGACCCGAGTCATCGCATCGATAGTGACGGGAATGGGTGCTTTTCTGACACCCTTTCTTGGCTCAGCAATAAACATTGCCCTGCCAGCTATCGGGCGAGAATTTCAATTAAACACCATCACCATCGGTTGGATAGCAACGGTCTATTTGCTAACTGCGGTGATATTCCTCGTTCCGATAGGCCGGCTGGCGGATATTTACGGACGAAAACGCATTTTCAGGCTCGGGACGGTGATTTTTACTCTGGCTTCCCTGGCCTGTGGATTCTCCAACTCCGCGCTGATGTTAATCGCGACGCGCATTCTGCAGGGCATCGGCAGTCCGATGATTTTCGGGACTGGCGTCGCCATCCTGACCTCGATTTATCCCGCCGGTCAAAAAGGCAAAGCTATCGGCATCAACACCGCCGCAGTGTACCTCGGGCTTTCCACGGGTCCGTTCTTGGGTGGTCTGCTGACCCAGTATTTAGGCTGGCGTTCGATCTTTTTCCTGGCAGGTTCATTTGGATTGATTGCCTTTATCCTGGTGTATTTCTATCTGCGGGATGAATGGGCTGAAGCCCGGGGAGAAAAATTTGACTGGCAGGGAGCCTTCATTTACGGGCTGATGATTTCGACGCTGATGTACGGATTTTCCCGCCTGCCTGACCGGATGGGTTTTGGTTTTATCGGATGCGGGGCATTGGGCAGTGTTCTTTTTATCTGGTGGGAAATGCGCGTCGTGAATCCCGTCCTCGAAATTCGCCTGTTTCGTTCGAACACCGTCTTCGCTTTATCTAATTTGGCCGCTCTGATCAACTACAGTGCCACTTTCGCGGTCGGCTTCCTGCTCAGTTTATATCTGCAATACGTTAAATACTTCAGCCCGCGTCAGGCAGGTCTGCTCCTCGTAATCCAACCTCTAATCCAGACAATTTTCTCGCCTATCACCGGCCGGTTCTCGGATAAAATCGAGCCCCGTTTGGTGGCTTCAGCTGGAATGGGCATTACCTCGCTCGGCTTATTGGCTTTGACCTTCATCCAAAGCACAACGCCCGTCGCGCTGATTGCCGGAAGTCTGTTTCTACTCGGCATGGGATTCGCGTTTTTTTCATCACCCAATACCAACGCTGTCATGAGTTCTGTCGAAAGGCGCTTTTACGGCGTCGCTTCCGGAACGCTCGGGACAATGCGACTCACCGGACAGATGCTTTCGCTGGGCATTTCTTTACTGATTATCTCCATCTATGTCGGGCAGGTCCGTATCAGCCCGGATAATTTTCCTCAATTTTTGAAAAGCATTCGCACGGCTTTTGCTTTCTTCGCTGGAATCTGTTTTATTGGAATACTAGCCAGTTTAGCACGCGGAAAAGTCCAGCCCACTTATCACATTCGATAAATTTAAAATACCAATTGTTTATTATTCAGGATATTTATGCATTTCTTGCATTATATTCATTGGATATTTAATATATTCATCGTATATTCAATAATATAGGCGAATATATGAATATTGACCATGTAGACTATCAAATTTTAAAAATCCTGCAAGCTGACGGGCGCATCAGCAATGTCGCGTTGGCACGGCAGGTGGGACTGGCACCCTCGGGAGTACTGGAACGGGTACGTCGTCTGGAAAAACGCGGGATCATCAAAGGTTATGAAGCCCGGTTAAATTCCACCGAGCTGGACCATGGATTAATCGCATTTATGGCTCTTAAAACCAGTGAACCGGTAGGAGTAATTGATTTAGCGCGGGAGCTCGCGCAAATACCGGAAATTCAGGAAGTGCATCATTTGGCCGGTGAAGACTGTTATTTAATCAAACTGCGTGTCAGAGATAACGCCGCGCTCGCCCGGTTGATGCGTGACCAATTGAGCAAATTCCCCGCGATTACAGCAACGCGTACGACGATCGTCCTCGAGACTATCAAGGAGACGATGCAGATCCCGGTGGGCGATACACCAATTGGAGATGAAAGATGAACGATCAGAATCGGGCGCGGGCTAAGGAGTGGTTAAACACTCTGGAGCGGAACGGTGTGCGGGCACAATTGATTCCTGTAGAACGTCTGGATGACCTGAAAAGCAGATTTAAGGATTCCCTGCTTTCTTTCGGTACTGATCCCGGACTCTATGACCGCTATTTAAAAGGTTTTCGGTTTCGATGCAGTTCATCGTCTTATAGTTTAGTCAAGTCAATTCTATTGACGGCTTCTGCGCAACCGATGATGCGGGCTGATTTCACTGTTGACGGCCGGACGGTTGCAGTTCTGATTCCACCGACCTACTGTTACGCTACCGATGCCAAGATCATCCGGTTATGCAAGCAGAACTTAGAGCCGCATGGTTTCCGGTTGTCTAAGGTCAATTTACCGGTCAAACTCTTAGCCGTATCCAGCGGGTTAGCCACTTACGGACGGAATAACATTACCTACATCCCCGGTATGGGCAGTTTTTTCCGTCTGCGCGCTTTCGGTTCTAATTTGCCCGCTATTGATTCGCAATGGTCGTCGCCCAAAATGTTGTCCAATTGTTCCGGTTGCACAGCCTGTTTAAAAAGTTGTCCTACCGGTGCCATTCAGACGGAGCGCTTTATGATTAGGGCTGAAAAATGTCTGACTTATTTAAATGAAATTCCCGATGAATTCCCGGCCTGGCTGAACTCCGATGCACACAACTGTCTGATTGGTTGTATGAGATGTCAGCAGCTGTGCCCTGAAAATCGGCAGTTTCGGCGCTGGATTGTCAGGAACGTGACGTTTTCAGCAGAAGAAACCGCCGAAATTTTGGATCATGGAGATTCAAAAATTCTGTCCCAGACCACCCGGCGCAAATTGCGTCAGATAAATCTGCTCAAAGAAATCAAAATCCTGCCTCGCAACCTGAGAGCCATTCTTTTTAAGAAAACGGAGCCTTAATCTGGTGCATCAAAGGGTTTGGCAATGATTCGGTTAGGAGGTCAGAACTTTGTTATGCCGCTCGTCTTGGCGCCGATGGCGGGTTACACCGATAAACCTTTTCGTCAGCTATTGAAACAGAAAGGTGCGGACCTGCTGATTACGGAATTTGTCAGCAGCGACGCCATCATAAGAAGCTCTGCCAAGACCATGCAGTACCTCGATTTTGATGCTTCGGAGCGTCCAATCGGGATTCAGATCTTCGGTGATAATCCGCACGTGATGGGTGATGCCGCGAAAATGATTGAGGAGCGCTTTCAACCGGATTTTATTGACATAAACGCCGGTTGCTGGGTGCGCAAGGTGGTCCGTAAAAATGCCGGATCGGCATTATTAAAAGACCTGCCGCTCCTCGAAAGGGTAGCACGGACAGTGGTACAATCGGTCAGCATTCCGGTGACGGCCAAAATCCGCGCGGGGTGGAATAGTCAATCTATCGTCGCGACGGAAGCCGCCCGGCGGCTCGCCGAGGCTGGCATTTATATGCTCACTCTGCACCCACGAACAGCCGTTGACGGATTTAAAAAACCAGCCAACTGGCGGCTGATAGCGGATGTCAAAGCCGCAGTTAATATTCCAATCATCGGCAACGGCGATATCAAAACACCTGAAGACGCCCGTCGTATGTTGGCCGAGACAAACTGTGACGGAATTGCCGTTGGGCGTGGCCTCTTGTCCAGCCCCTGGTTGTTTGTTCAAATCAGGGAATTATTTGAAAAAGGTGTGATTCGAACCGTTCCGACTCTGAGTGATAAAATCCGGTTTTGTCAGACTCTATTAGCGAGGCAAATATCAGTCCGCGGCGAATCGTTTGCCGGCAAGGAAATGAAAAAATTTTACAGCTGGATCCTACGCGGCTTCAGCGGTGCCGCTGAGCTCCGGGAAAAATTAGTCCGCGCACCCTCGGCCTCCGAGTGTCAACGGATTCTTGCCGAAACCGCCCGGGTTCTTTCAGGACCGTCTGTCTGATTTTATCCCGCGTTTCGACCTAAGACCAATAGAAAAATTGGCCTTATCACGCGAAATTGTGACAGATTATTTGAAGTAAAAAGAAATGTAAATGCAATCGGCTGAACTTCCTGCCATTCCGAACTTCAGGTTGCGTGGTTCATCAGTCGTATCCAGTATTTTATCTTTTTCGGTGCCCCATTGATACTGGAGACCGAACCAGGTGCTGGCCGCAAGGCTGACCTGGTCAAACACCCACCATTCGACACCGAGCGACAATCCGCCCCGCAGAGTGTAATAACTACAATCTTTGACACTTTTCAAATAATCGGTAGACAATTCCAATCCGCCTTCGGGTGCCACGTACATCGCGACCGCACCTTTCTGGATGGGATAATAATAGATCGCACCATCCCCGCTGATACTGCGCGTGATGGCCGGGTCATCGTCGTTGTCGGCTTTATCTCGTTCAGTGTTAAAACCAATTCCCAGGCCGAGAGCGACCTTGTTCATGATGAAGTACTAGACTCCTAAGTTGGTATTGTCATAACTCAAAGTCGACAAGCCGTTGAATGGGAAATAGAGCGCGGCCGAGCCCTGTTGGATTTGGGGCGTGCCTGCACCGGCGAAGCCGGCAAGCAGCAATACAAGACCCACCGTAATCATTACTCTTTTCTGTTGTATTAGAATATCCTCCGTTTGGTTGTTTCACTCACAGCAGTATTAATTGTTCTTGTTCATCACCGGCGACGATGACCTCACGCTTTGCGGTAATAAAGACGTTGATCTCCGAGCGCACGGCCATTTTTCCCGGCAAATATATACCGGGTTCGATTGAAAAACAGATGCCTGGCACTAATTCTCGTTCGTCTTTGGTCTCAAGGTTATCAATGTTCACACCATTGCCGTGTACGCAGTGGCCAATAGAATGACCGGTGCGATGCACGAAATAGTCGCCATAGCCAGCCTTTGCCACTACCTTGCGACAGACATCATCCACCTCGTAGCCAAAACAGCGTTCCCCGCGCCGGAATTTTTCACGGATGAAGTCACGCGCGGCGTTGCGTCCGCGACGGACGACGTCGAAAATCTCAAGGTACTGCGGCGGCGGTGTGGAACCGATATATCCACACCAAGTAATGTCATAGTAAATGGCATTTTCAGATTGTTCCCGCGCCCACAAATCAATCAGCAGGGTATCACCCGGCTTGATCGGATAGGTATTGGTCGGCGTCGGTTCGAAATGCGGGTCGGCGGGATGCTCATTGACACCGACTATGGGATGCTCGTCGTCGTCGGTCAGGCCTTCTTCCTGAAAGCGCCGGACGATGAATTGCTGTACCTCGTATTCGGTTATGGGCTGATTTTCACGAATGCTTCGTCCAATCAGGTCGAATGCTTCGTCCTTGATACGCTGAATTTTGGCGCCGGCCCGCAGATGCGATTGATAACCTTCTTCACCAATCACCGCTTCGAAAATCTGTACCAAATCGGCCGAAGAGACGACCTCTACTCCGCAGGCGCGGATCAATTCAATTGTGCCACTATCGACAACTGAAACGTAGGGAATATTGCAGAGCGGTGAGTATTGCATCGCCACGCGTTTTAATCCGGTCAGTACCTGGCGCAGGAGGTGGTGTTGCTGTTCCCAACTGCGATAGATGTGTTTTTCGCCGGGCAATTGATCGATTTTTGTCGCTTCGACGGCGGAGACGATCTTGACCGGTGTACCCTGCGCGGGGATTAGATAGTACCACCGGCGCGTGACGAACATCCCCGAGTCGAGCCCCAGTATTTTATAGGCCATTTTATCACGGTTATGGAAATCGAAAAATAACCAGCCGTCCAAACCCATTTTTTGAATTTCTTTCTGAATCCGATTCAGGTCCACAATTATCTCCTATTTGATGATTTTTGCGATAGCTTTGAAATGCTCGTTATGGGCGTCTTTCAACATTTCAAACAGCGCCATTTCGACACTCGTCAGATATACTCCGGCGCCCTGCAATTTGGTCACGACGAGGTTCTTATTCTCCGGCTGGCGACTGGCAATGCCGTCGGTCACAAGGTGCACTTCATATTTGCGGTCTAACAAATCGCGGCAGGTTTGATAAACACAAATATGCGCCTCAATACCACAGACAATTACCTGCTCGCGGTTATGTCTGCGCAATTCCGTCAGAAAATTTTCTTCGGCACAACAGCTGAAGGCCATTTTCGGGATGGGTTGAATCCCATTCAGCAGAGCGCGCAGTTCGTCTGCGGTACCTCCCAGCCCGCCTGGATATTGTTCGGTCAGGATGATTGGCACGCCCAGCGTCTGGACTCCACGCACCAGTTTCTTGAGGTTCTCGATGAGTACCGGATAATCGTGCATGACGTTGAGCAATTTGGTTTGAACGTCAACGATTACCAGCACCGATTTGTCGTACTTTAACTTCATGGGATTTGCTCCTCGGTTTTCGTTTTTTGGTCGTGCTCTCTAACCAGGCGCCGACCGAGATTCCGAAAATGCCAGAAAAACAGCAGGGCAATCAGGATCACTAACAGTACGATATTCAATTTGGCATTTCTCAAGGGTTGGAGTGACATCACTATCTCTAAAATAAACCAAGCAAATATGGGGGCTTTTCGGAACAAATTCAATAAAAAATATTGGCTGTTGGGTCACTCTCCTCCGCGTCCGGTTTGGAATTTTGGACTGCCATGCTCAAATTTTGGAAAAAATTGAGGGAAAGATGCACATTAAAATTCCCATCCAAATCCGAAAAATCTCTCTCACCGTCTGGATTTTCGTAGGCTTGGTGCTGGGTGTAATTTCCGGTTTGACCCTTAAAACCGCCATCCTGCCTCTGGCAAATCTGATGGGTGAAATTTTTCTGCGACTTTTAAAAATGGTCATCGTCCCCTTAATCTTTACCTCGATCACCAGTGGAGTACTCAGTATCGGCGGCGCCCAAAATCTCGGTCGGCTCACGCTGAAAACCTTTCTTTATTACATCATGACCAGCCTGATTGCCATTCTTACCGGTTTGTGGCTGGTGAACTGGTTCAAGCCCGGCGTTGGAGCAAATCTCAATCTGACTGAAAAAGTAGCCGTGGCGAACCTGAGCAGTACCAGTTTAAAAGATATTTTTATCCGTATGATTCCCGAAAATCCCGTCGCCGCGATGGCTCAGGGCGAGGTTCTGCCGCTGATTTTCTTTGCCCTGCTATGTGGTCTTTTTATCGGAAAGATTGCCGATAATCATGCCCGTACTTTGAGTGGAATCGTCAACGCCGGATGCGAATTGATGATGCGCATTACCCACGGAGTGATCCTGTTAGCGCCGCTAGGAGTTTTTGGGCTGGTAGCCCGTATCTGTGCAACGACTGGTCTGCTGGTATTCAAATCTTTAGGTTATTACTTTCTGACGGTCGCGACGGGCTTAATGCTGCATTTCTGGCTGACATTACCGCTGATCATCCTGATTTTTTCCCGATGCCACCCCTATCGACACCTGCAGAATATGGGTCCGGCGCTATTGACCGCTTTCACGACCGCTTCTTCGTCTGCTACCCTGCCAATCACTATGGCTGCGGCGGAAAAGCGGGCGGGTATTTCCAACAAAATTGCGAGCTTCGTTTTACCATTAGGCGCGACGATCAACATGGATGGTACGGCGCTCTATGAATGCGTAGCGGCGATTTTCATCGCCCAGGTGTATGGCATCGAACTGGGATTCGTCAGTCAGTTTATTATTGTGTTCACTTCACTTTTAGCGTCAATCGGAGCGGCAGGAATTCCGATGGCCGGATTAGTAATGATGGCAATTGTTTTGAAATCGGTGGGATTGCCACTGGAAGGCATCGGGATGATATTGGCGGTCGATCAGGTTCTCGATATGCTCCGCACTTCGGTCAATGTTTGGAGCGATTCCTGCGGCGCGCTGATCATCGCCCGGTCAGAGGGTGAGCTAAATGTGGTTTGTCGCTGAGTCACCTATTAATAAAATTGTAAAAAAAGATTTGTCAATTTGATTAATCAATATTAAAATTCAACTAATGTTAAACATTTAGCCAAATTTGGAGGGTTTATGAAGAACTTAGTCATTGTATCGGTACTGTTGGCGCTGGTCGCTCTGATCTTGGGCGTCATCGCACATTTGGTTGGGCATTTGGTAGTCGGTATGTCTGCGGCGGCCTGGAATGGACTAGCCCAAACGCTGTTGCTTTTTGCGGTGGCTTTCGGAGTGTGGGAGTTTCTGAATAAGAAAAGCTAACCGGCCTAAGGGCATTGAAAAGGCTGTCTGCGACCAGTAGACAGCCTTTATCATTTTATCAACAAACACCTTCTAAATCACCGTCACCCAGACACGCCGGGTACGGGGGCCATCGAATTCGCAGAAAAAGACCCCTTGCCAGGTACCGAGCATCAAAGCTCCGTTTTCGACAATTATCTGAACGCTGTGACCAATAAGGGCGGCTTTGATATGCGCATCGGCATTCCCCTCGGAATGACTGTAATGATTGTCGGAAGGGATGAGAGTAGTTAACTGACGTGCAATATCCTGCGCAACCGCCGGATCAGCGTGTTCGTTGAGCGTGATTCCGGCGGTGGTATGCGGACAGAAGACTGTACAAATACCACCAGGCTTTTGCGCGGTGCGGACCACCTCAGCCACTCTTCCCGTTATATCGACGAATTCAATTCTACGGTTCGTTTTCAGAATAATTTCCTGCATGGCTCACCTTACAATTGGCTTGATTAAAATATACTGAAAGCCTACGTTTTACGCTCTTTTTTTCGCGCTGATGGAAAGAGTACATTGTTCAAAATCAACCGGTAGCCGGGTGAATTTTTATGCAATTCCAAACGAGTCGGAGGATCGCCGACAAAATGCTGGTAATCCTCGGGATCGTGACCTGCCAAAAAGGTAAAGGTTCCCCGCCCGTGGTTGTTGTGGATGTACTTCACCTGTTCGCCTCCCACGACTTCCCCCATGATGACCACCGACTTCTTCAACAGTGAGCGGCGGAAGCCGGTGGTTTGCCCCATGAAACCTTTGATTACTCCGACATGACATTGGGTCAGCATGGTTGGTACAGGGTCCCATTTAGCCGAAAACTCAAATAACGAGAAATAGTCAGCCTCCGCGCCGGGAGCGACCGCCTGAAAACTGGGAGGCACGTCGATATCCGAGTACTCATAAAGCATCGGGTCGGTGTAGAGTTTGAAATTTTCGAAAGCCAGGCATTTGGTAAAATCCAATTTCTCATTGGCCCGGGGATCAGCAGGATCGCCGTCATAGACCGTCGCGGCAATATCCACGTTCTCAGCCGCCAAGGCTATATCCAGAGCGTCCGTCGCCGAACACATGGCAAAAAGGAATCCTCCTTCGGTGATGTATTTTTTGATCGTCCGGGCAACGGCTTTTTTTTCTTCGGTAACCTTTTTAAAACCCAACTGACGGGCTACGGTCTCATTGTCCTTGACTTCATTTTGATACCAGTCGTGCTGACGATAGCTGGCATAGAATTTCCCGTACTGACCGGTGAAATCTTCATGATGCAGATGCAGCCAGTCGTAATCGGCTAATTTGCCGGACATGACTTCCTGATCCCAGACGACAGTATAATCAATTTCAGCATAGGTCAACGCCAGTGTGACCGCATCGTCCCAGGGTTGTTTCCCCGGTGGTGAATAGACTGCGATGCGCGCGGCTTTTTCCAACAGGACTATTTCCATATTGTTGTCTTCGATGGTGGCGTAGACGTTCAACACCTGAGCGGGTGTCAACTCCTCGTAATTTACTCCGCGCAGGCGCAACTCTTTCTGAATTGCCGGCCGGCTATCCGTCATAAAAGCACCGCCTCGGTAGTTCAACAACCACTCGACATTGACATTCTGCTTCAAAACCCAGTAGGTAACGCCGTAGGCTTTGAGATGATCGGTCTGGGTTTGATCCATGGGGATCAGAATCTTCTGCGCCAGGACGGCAGTCGTCCATATCAGAATCGTCGCAATGAAGCGTATCACTGGGTTCATTTGTCAACTCTCTCGGGTCTTGATCGCCTGCAACTCGCGAAGCCGTTTACGCGCCGCATCCACTCTGAGCGAGTTCGGAAATTTTTCAAGCAGGACTTCATACCAGTGCTCCGCCCGTTTTAAATCAAGATCGCGTCTATCGGCAAGCTCAGCGCACATAAATACTACCTGATCAGAGAACTCGCCAGGTTTAGTCACAAAGAACTCCGCCAATTGCTCAGCGTCAATCCATTGTCGAAACTGCAAATAGACCTGCATCAGTCTGAAGCGGGCGGGTGCGGCACAGGGTACCTGCGGAGATGTCTGCAGAAGATTTGTTAGTACATCCAGGGCTTCACTCAATTTATTCTGACGAATGAAAGCTTCACTACGGACAAATTCACGAAAAGCGCGCTGGCCGGTGGCATCGGCCTCGGTATAATTGGCCGTGACAAAGTTCGCCAGCTCCACCGCATCGTTAAAAGCCGGATGTTGAACACCTAAAAGAGGTAACAATGTAACTGTGATATTTGCCAGACTGTCCAGCTCTCCGCTAAGATAGGTTGCCAGGGTCGCATACACGCGAAAATCTTTTTCATACTCGGTGCCTGCCCAGCGTCGGGCTTCATTTTCGAATAACTGGAGCGCGGCCCGGGGATCACCGCGAGACAACAGCACCTCACCGATCCGGGACTGACACCGCACTTTGAACCGTGTATCGGTACTGGTCGCTAGTGCCTGGCGCAATAACTGCTCGGCACCATCGAAATCGCGCACCACCGTGAAGCGCAGATCTGCTAACCGAAAAAGCGCCTGAGCCGAATGATTACTGCGAGGTAGATTGATAATCAGCGAGTCATAAATCTGGAAAGCCCTGGCTAAGCTCTGCTGAGTGTCGGCCAACTGCTGGATGAAAGGCGTATTGAAGAACAGATTCCCGCTGTAGAGATAATCCATAGCCGAAATGGTCTGTTTAGTCAAGACGGCTTTTTCGATGGCCTCGGCTAATCCCAGCAACGCCAGAGGGGCACTGCTCCGCAGTTCCGGTCGCTGCAGAATTGCTGTATAGACCTTCTCCGCTTCGCTAAACTGGGAAGTATTAATCAGGTCTTTGCCTAAGTTCAGGATATGAGTGCCGCGGTTTCCGGTCAGGTTTTCAATAATCAGGATTTCTTCGGCACAAACCGAGTACCGGCTGTATTTGAATAATAAGTCGGCGCGTAAACGATGCAGGTCGGGGTTGTTCGGCTGGTTTTCAATTTCGTCTATCACTAATGAGTCCAGTAATGGTAGCTGCATTTCATCTTTGGGAAGGCGCAAAATCTGTCCGGTCACCAGGCTATAACTCTTCGGATTATAGCGGCCGAACAATAGATACTCGCGGACTGCTTCGGCGTAGTTCAGCCGTAGTAAATGGAAATTGGCCAGTTCCAGCGCGAATAAATCCGGTTTCTGATGGTGGCGGCGGGCTTCGGATATTAAATCACGCGCCTGGTCAAATAATCTGCACCCGCTCATCGTATTGAATACAGTCCGGTAAAGATTGATACTGTGACCCTGCTGTGTCAGAGTTTCGTGCCAATGTCGGAGAGCCCGTAACGTATCACCGTTCAGAAATATCAATTTGCCCTGATCGACCGCCGCTTGTTCGTTTTTCGGATCGCATTTCCGAAAGCGGACGATAATCCGTTCAGCCTCCAATAAATCCTTCTGCGCGAAAAGCAGGTTGACATAGGCCGAGTACCAGGCAAAATTTGCCGGTCGCGCGTCCACCAGCGCTTTGTAGATCTCCAGCGCCTGCTGAACCTGACCTTCCCGCTCCAGGCGTTGCGCGAGATTGAATCGATTGGCAAGCTGGCGTTCTTCCAAATTAAGCGGCTGAACAACCTGAGACAAAACCAACGATAAAGGAATCAGGATAATAATCAGCAGTGATTTCATACCAACGCCGGTCATGGATTTTCCTGCCTTAATTCTTCGAAATAACGCCGGATGACATTTTCGTTGTCTCGGGAATAACCGTCCCGCAGGGCTTGTTCCAGGTTCTGCTGGAGCACGGATTGCCGCTCTCCCAAACTTCCCGGTAGATGACCGGGTGAAACACGGATGATGTCTTCCCCGGTGCGGCTCTGACGTTCTTCCTTGTAGTCCTGGGTGCGCAGAGATTTCTGGGCATCCAGAAGCCGGGATAGTATGCGTTGCTGGCGTTCGAATGTGCGGCGCAACAGTTGATTATTCTGCAAGTCACGGATCACTTCCTCCATATCCTGAGCGATGCCGCCCAAGTCGCCGGCGTTTTTATTACTCCCCCGCGCTTCCTCCTGCAATTGCTCCAGTGACTGTCTGATTTGTTGCTGACGGGCGGCGAGGCGTTGCATTGCAGTCTGACTGGACGACCCCGACAACCCCAGCAACTGTGTATCATCATTGAGTCCCCCCTGTTGCCCGGCTAAATTCTGAAGTTGTTTCAAATACTCCTCAAATCCTGCGGCTGAACCGCTTTTCTGGAGCGCCTGCATCGCTGACATTGCTTCAAGAGCCGTGGCATTCAGGGCTTCGGTAGCGCTTTTCGCGTTCTGTAAAGCGAATTCGGCGTTGCGTTCTTCCATTTGTTTGACGGCTTCGCGCATCTGTGCTGAGGCCTGCCCTAAATTCTTCCCGATTCGCGGAGTCACTCCAAAAGTCTTGCCCGACAATTCGATTAAGTCCTGAGCTAAGCCATTGAGGTTTTGCGCATTCTGGTGTTGCTCAACGGCAACGTCCATGATCTGGTCACTTTGTCGAGGAGTATTAGCAATCTTCGTGCTCAGCCCTTCCTGGATTTGCGAAAGCTGCATGGCTTTATTGATAACGTGCCGGAAATCCTGCATGACTTCGGTCATCGTCTGGCGCTGAAAATTCTCCTGGAATTTTTTCAGCCGTTCCTTCAGCACTGCCAGATCATCAGCCGATTTTCGCGCGGATTTCTGAGCCTCGGAGCGATTACTTTTTTCAAGAGCCTGTCGGGCTTGCTGTTGCTGTCGGGGCAGTTGCATTTCCTGTAGATCGTCCAATATTTGTTGTAATTCCTCGTCGGGCATGATGGGGAATTCGCGCATCTCCTCGCGGGTATTTTGCATAAACTCCTGGGCCGTTTCCGAATCTTGCCGGATGGTATTTTGTTCGCGGGCAAACTCCTGCAGTTTCTTGGAATTATCGTCCGGGTTTTGTTCAATGCGTGCAGTCAGATTTTCCTGGCGCCGGGCCAAATCCTCGTAACGTTTGACCAGCTCATCGACGTTTTGCTCGATCTTGATGCGTTTGAAAATATTCAGCAGGCGATCGAGTTCCTGACTGAATTGTTCCCGGGACACCTTGAAATTGGAGAGCGCTTTCTGAATTTCCTTGGCATCCATTTTATCGATTGCCGCCTGCAATTTTTCCATGGCTTCCCGCAATTCGGGGGTCAGGATGTCGCGGAAGGCCTCCTGCAATTGATTATACTTGGAGATGGTTTCCTCGCTGAACAGTTGGTTTTCGCGGCTCTTTTCAATCAGCTCATCCAGTTGCTCACCTAAACGGGCGATTTTTTCCGCGGCCGCTTTCGTGTTCTGCAATTCGTTTTCAATTTGCCGCTTCTGTTCCCATTTCACTTCCGGGTGTTTCAACAATTCGCGGGCGATTTCTTCTAAAGCAGATTTGGATTCTTCCAATTTTTCCAGTACCTCTGCTCCGGCATTAAAAATATCATCCTGTTGATCGTGCGTGGCGGCAAACAATTCGTTCAGGGAAGGAAACCGCGCAATCAGGGTGCGGGTAGCATTCATTTTCGGGCCGTTGATTGCGTCGTTGTCCCACACCGCGATACTGAACTCGATGGCGTCCTCCGGGCCAAGTCCTAAGTCACCCACTTTCCAGTCGTAATACAATTCCTGCAGGGTAAGGTTTGGATCCTTGAGAGGAAAAGCAGTCTGGTAGCCGGCTGGATCCGTTTCGGTATATTTCTTTATGAGTCTATACTTTATCATCAGACGGGTAAACCCAAAATCGTCGCTGATCCGCAGGCCGATTGGGATTTCCATACTCTCGGTCAACTCAAGGTCATCCTGGGGCCTAAGCAGGGTAATCAGGGGAAACCCATCCGGCTGAAGACGGATGCGATATTTGGTAGGATTGGAGTTAGTGACCTGATTGGCATCGCTAACATTTATGGTGAACTGGTCATCACGACTAACCAGTAGCTCTCCGGAGGCGGTCGTTGCTCGCACCAGCAGGGGCAAAATACTTCCGCTGGCGAATGCAAGGTGAGCTTTTTGTACCGGCTGGCTGGTCCGTATGTCGAGTTTCAATTTACTGCCCGTCAGGACGTCGAATTCAGTCAGATTTGAACTCTGTTCCTGATCGGGAAGTCGGGTATAAACGGGATAGGTAATCCGGGCAATTACCTGCAAAACCTCGGGGCGATTGACCACCCGTACGGTATCTACGCCCGAACTGATGCGCCGCCAGGCTCGAAACGGTGAGCGATTGACCGCGAATGCTTCATAGGTAAACTCATCGCGCTGATTCTTTAGCCTGTACTCGCACTGCCCCGCTGAATCCGGCATCAATTCCTCGGTCTGCATATATTCCGGATGGCGGACAGCGAGATTAATGACTTTCGGAAAGTGACCTTCGCATTTAAATACCACTCGTACACTGTCGCCGCTTAGAATATCAAAACTGCCAGTCATTGATTTGATTCTGAACGGTAATTCAACCGGATAGATTTGCGTGGCATGCCATAAGCGATTTAGCGCCCGCCCGAAATAAGCGGGAGCGACGAAAACCGGCAGCGCCAATCCGATAAGTATAATCACCAACTGGCGTCGTATTTTCGTCAATTTCGTCCAGGGAATGACCTTCTCAAAGTCGTATCCGCTGAGACGCTGAGTCATTCTTTCCAGAGCGGCATTAATCAGATCTGAAGAGTACCCCGGCGTGGTTGCCCGGCGCAGTTTATCCAGCTGCAGGACATTAAGGAGCTCATCGTGGATCTCAGGATACTGTCTGCCAATCAGAATTGCCAGCTGATCGTTGCGATAGGCGTGCAGTCGGTTAGCCCGGGTCTGTAAAAACCAGAGAATGGGTAGGAACCCGAACAGCACGGAAAACAGCGCAAAAAAAATCAGCAGGCTGCTGCGCACCCCGGGGCTGAAGTAGCGAAATCCTTCGACGAGTACAATTATAAATCCAACGCTCAACACTAACATCGAAACCCGTAGCACGCCGGAAATCAGGTTGAAAAGCGCCATGCGCCGACGGAGATAGTTTAACTGTTTAGCAATCTGGCCGGTCATTTATTTACGGGTAAGGTTAGTTTGCAGAAGGGCATAGAGAAAGATATTTGCGCCCATTTTCAGCGCCGCGCTCCGTTTTTCCTCCGGATCATTGTGGACAGCGGCATCTTCCCAACCGTCGCCCAAGTCGCATTCGTAAGTGTAAAAAACCACTAACCGACCGTTGTAAAAAATACCGAGACCCTGAGGTGGTTTTCCGTCGTGTTCATGAATTTTGGGCAAGCCATTCGGAAATTGATAAGCCTGGTGAAAGATGGGATGGCTGAAGGGCAGCTCGACCAACATATTATCGGGGAAAATGCGCCGGATTTCGCGACGGAAAGACGGATCCATGCCGTAGTTATCATCCGCATGCAGGAAGCCGCCGGACTGTAAATACAGGCGTAAGCGCAGAATTTCCTCGTCGCTAAAGCGTACATTGCCATGCCCGTTCAGGTACAGAAACGGATAGCCGAAAAAATCCTTATCCATGATTCCGACCCGCACCTCCTCCGGAAACACTTCGCAATTCAGGTTTTCCTTCAAAAAATTCAAAAGGTTGGGAATCGAACTCGGATTACTGTACCAATCACCTCCCCCGCCATATTTGAGACGGGCAATCGTGAGGCGACCAGGTTCTACTTTAACCTGCGCCATCAACCCGATGTTGGCAACAATCAGAATAAGTGCAATCAGTATTTCGATATTTTTTCGCAAACTCTGCTATTCCTGTTCTCCTTGGCTGTGAATTTACTATACGCCCGGTCGGGTAACAAGTTTCCGCAGTGAATATCTTCTTCATTTTTTCCGGGCGTCTGTTTATTTTAATGCCGTGAAGCGTTTGGTTTGGCTGATAGTCGTAAAGATGATCCTGGCCAGCGTCCTTTCCGGTCAGTGGTATTTCAAGATGGCGGATTTTTTCCGCAGTCCGATCGAATACCGTAATCCCCTGCAAATGTCCTTATTTGAAGTTAAGACCGGCCTGCACACGTTCGGTATCGGGGAACAGCCTATCTATTTCGATTCCACCGAAAGCGAGTTTACCCAGTACCGGGGGTTTTACAAGCGGGTACTGAACACTTTCGACTTCGAGCTCTTCAAGTACAACTGGCTCATCCATCTTCTGCCCCAGAATTTTATAGACTACCAAACCGGGATCGGAGCGCGGTACGCCTTCTCGCTGATCAACTTTGCCCTGCCGTCCGCTTGGCCGCAGAATACGCCGACTTCGAGTGAAAGATTATATTTGTCGCCCCGCTATTATGCGATCAATCTGAACCACACTTTCAATTTTCAGTGGTCACGCAAATTTTACAATTACTTCGCCTTTAGCCATGGGAAAGCCTGGGGCACAACTTATCTGACGCGTCGCCACCAGACCTATCTTACCCAACAGAGCGATTTATATACATTCGCCCTGGGTATTAAAATGATCGGCAGTATTGGTTACAAGTACAAAGAAGGCTATGGCTTCGAAATCATCTACAGTTGGGGCAACAACGGCACATTGAAAGATCCGCATAAAATTACTCCAATTACCCGCCTAAACTACAACAGCATTGGAATCAATTTCACATTTAATTCAATCCAGGGTGGAGGACTTACCTCAGGCGATGAAGCCAAGCGGTTGTATACGGAACGGGATTACCTGGCCTCCAAAGCCACCTTTGAGGATTTTTTACGCAATTATCCCAAGCATCCGCGACGTTTCAAAGCTGTGTGGATGATCCGCGAATGCGATAAACGTATCCCCTATCAGGAAATCCTTTTAGCGGAGGCACAGATCGCCGTAAATAATTATTCCAAAGCGGCTGAACACCTGAACCGGGCAAATGTCACCGGGCAGGCCACTCTGCTGGCCCGTATTGATGAAAATTACCAGAAAATCATCGCTTGGTTCGGCAATACGATGGATTCCCTATTCACCATCAACAAGATGGATCAGGCGGAAAAACTGCTGCAGCAGGTCGAGGCGCTGAACATTCCCGGTAACCAGGATCTGATCCGACGTTACCAAAGTGAAATCTATTTTCATCGCGGTGTTGTTTTTGTCGAGTATCAGATGTGGGAAAAGGCTATCGAGGCCTTTGATCAGGCAATCGTGTATCATCCTCCCATCCGTGAACGCGTCGAGTATTGGTTGATGAAAATTGCCAGCGGCTACATCCATGACGCCAATCAGTCGGCAGATAAAAAAAGCATCGCCCTGGCGCTGGAATCCCTGCGCCAGGCGAGTTCCATTCGTCCCGACATTGTCAAACTGACAGCACCCTTTATCAAAAGTCTCGAAGATGGAATCGCCTACCAGCGGCAATCGGCCGCCAAACAGCAACTGCAGGCCGCGCTCAATCAGACCTTTAATCCACCGCCGGAGGCTCCACAATTGCGGACGGGCCTGTCTGGTGCGGAAGTGCAGAATATATTGGGTGCGCCTCAGTATCGAAACAGCTTAACGGATAATGCAGGAGCGACTTTCACCCTCTGGATTTATGTTTTTGGTGATGGTTCTGAAAAACACCTCTTCTTCGAAAACGAAAAATTAGTCAAAATAGAAATGACCCGCAGTATTGGTAGCGCGACTGAGCCTGCTGAGAATTAATCCGATCGGGAATTATCAATCTTGATTTTATTAACCATTTAGACGCTTCAGGATCAATGAAAATCATTTACACCGATGGAGCCTGTTCAGGTAATCCCGGGCCGGGGGGCTGGGCGGCACTGGTCTTTAATGCCGACAAATTGTTGAAAGTATTGGGCGGTTATGCAGCCGAAACGACCAATAACCAGATGGAACTGTCAGCCGCCATCCATGGCCTCCGACAGTTGCGCAAAGGTGAGTTGGCGACGGTCTATACCGATAGCCAATATCTGAGGTTAGGCATGACCGAATGGTTAGCACAGTGGAAGCAAAAAAACTGGCGTACTGCCAATAAAAAACCGGTCAAGAACCGCGAGCTGTGGGAAACTCTGGACCGCCTGACTAATTCCCGGATTGAGTGGCATTATATCAAAGCCCACAATGATAATATATATAATGAAATCTGTGACCAGTTGGCACGTAAAATGATCGAAATGCGCGGCACACTTTCGGATTTAAAAGCTGAGTTCGAAAAACTGTTCTGGCAACTGCAACCGCGGCGCAACTCAATCGGTTTGTAAGAACCGGGCGACGATCGTTTTACGACCACAACTGCGGAAATTGACGGTCACCCTGGCGCCGGCTCCCACTCCCTCAATTGCCAGAACCGTGCCGCGCCCGAATATTTTATGAGCGACGCCTGCGCCTACGGACAAGGCCTCTTTATCAGAGGGAGAACCGGGCGTGGAGGTTTGGCGAACAACTTGCCTGGCCTTTGATCCCGCCGACGTTATTTTGGGACGACGAGCCTGCATGACATTTTCAGTGAATGCCAAGTTGGTCAGCAGTTCCGGCGGAATCTCGCGGAAAAAGAGCGACTCATTGGAGTAATTGATTTCCCCCGCCTGGACGCGCCGCTGAGAAGATGCCAGGAACACCTTTTCCCGGGCGCGGGTCAGACCGACGTAAAACAGACGCCGTTCTTCTTCAAGGGCGGCTGGCGTCGGATCACGCTCCAAGGGCAATAAACCTTGATTCAATCCGCAGATAAAGACGATCGGAAATTCGAGCCCCTTGGCACTGTGCAGGGTCATTAACGAAACCGCATTGCGGGTTTCTTCCCATTCATCCACTGCGGTCAGCAGAGTGACTTTTTCCAGATATTCTTCCAGTGAGGGCTGATCGGTACTCTGGCAATATTCGGTAATATCATTCAACAACTCATCAATATTGGCTAATCTTTCGAGACTCTCCTCGCCCGGATTGTCCTTATAGAACTGGCGAATGCCGATGCTGACAATGAGCACACGCGACCACTCACCGAAAGCCATTTTTTTTCGGAGATTCTGTAATTCGACGATTTGTTGATAGAAATTTTCCACCGCCTGAGATGCCCGACTTGACAGATTGGTTGCACTGATTATTTTAATCGCTTCGAACAGCGGCAAAGCTTTTTCCCGGGCTAGTTGTTCGAGCGTTTCCAGGGTAGTCTTGCCGATGCCTCGCGGCGGCAGGTTAATGATTCGTCTGAGACTGATGTCATCTTTGGGATTGGCGATGAACTGGAAATAAGCCAGCAGATCTTTGATCTCTTTGCGTTCGTAAAAACGCAATCCGCCGACGATCATGTACACGATATCATTGCGCCGTAAAATTTCCTCGAGCACGCGGGTTTGGGCATTAGTGCGGTACAAAATCGCGAAATCTTTGAAATTGCGCTTGTGCTGGACGATTTCGCGGCGAATCTGAGAGGCAATCAGGGCGGCTTCGTCATATTCGGTTTCGGCTGCCAGTCTGATCAGCAATTCACCCCCGCTTTTCTCCGACCAAAGCGTTTTCTTAGCCCGCATTTTATTATGACCAACGACCGCGGAGGCAGCTTTCAGAATATTGTTGGTGGACCGATAATTTTGCTCCAGATAGAAGGTACGGCACTCGGGAAAAACCGTGCTGAAGTTCAGGATATTTTTAATATCGGCACCACGCCAGCTGTAGATACTCTGATCATCATCGCCGACCACACACACCTGCCGGTGCTGACCGCCCAGCGCCTGAATGAAAAGAAATTGCGGACGATTGGTGTCCTGGTATTCATCCACTAATACATACTGATAAAGGGAACGGTATTTAGCCAGTACTTTGGGTTGTTCATTGAAAATCTTGAGAGGCAGGATCAGTAAATCATCGAAATCGACCGCGTCCGCCCGCACCAGGGCTTGTTGATAAAGCGGATAGATAAATTTGACCAATTTATCGGCAGGAACACCCGGGCGGGGCGCAAATTCTTCGGGAGTCAGCAGGTGATTCTTTAAATAGGAAATGCGACTGTGGATCGTCTTGGGAGTCACACCATTGAGAACAACAGAAGCCTCGGA
Organism: uncultured bacterium; assembly: GCA_964588795.1. Classification (GTDB taxonomy): domain Bacteria; phylum Fidelibacterota; class UBA2242; order UBA2242; family UBA2242; genus CAZPQN01. Next base: position 33,996 of record CAZPQN010000001.1, read on the forward strand.
AACTACCTTTTTAACAAGGCTGAGCTGATCGTGTTCATCGTAAATGGTGAAAGTCGGCGAATATCCCAGGTGTCCTATCTCGCGGCGCAGGAGTCGGGCGCAAATGGCATGAAAGGTTCCGACATTGACGAAGGCGGCTTTTTTCCCGACGTAGGTGCCAACGCGGGCGCGGAGTTCCTGCGCCGCCTTGTTAGTAAAAGTCACCGCCAGAATATTTTGCGGAGCTACGACTTTGTTCTCGATCAAATAAGCCACTTTATGCGCCAAAACCTTGGTTTTCCCGCTACCCGCCCCGGCAAAAATCAGTTCCGGTCCGCCGACGTACTCCACGGCACGCAGTTGTTCTGGATTCAACCCGCTCAGCGACTTCAAAGCATTCCTCTAAGATAATTTCTGCAGACGTTGCCGGCGCAAAAGCTGAAGCTTGCGCTTGGCAATTAGAAAATCCTCATAGTTATCCGTGAAAGTATGCGTGCTGTCGCCGTTGGCCACCATGTACAGATAGCGCGTACGCGCCGGATAAACTGCGGCGAGGATGGATTTCAGACCCGGATTATTGATCGGACCGGGAGGCAATCCCTGATGCTGATAGGTATTATAGGGAGATTTCAGGCTCAAGTCCGAGCGCACGAGGCGTTTTGGGCCACCGGGTAACAGGTATTGAATCGTCGGGTCGGCTTCCAGACGTATTCTTTTTCGCAGACGGTTGTAGTACAGCGAAGCTACCACCGGACGCTCCTCATCCACCCGACATTCGCCTTCGACAATCGAAGCCATCGTCACATGTTTATGCAGGATTTGTTTGTTAGTATGTGCTGTTTCCGGGATCTTTGAAAAAACTACTTCGCGGAAACGGCTGACCATCCTCCGGATGATATAGTCCGGAGTATCACCTTCCAGAAAGTCATAAGAATCCGGGAAGAGATAACCTTCAACCGAAAGGGCCGGAATTTCCAGTTCCCGCGCCAGGGTCGGATCGAGGGCGCGACGCATGAACGCAGTTGAATCCACTCCGATTTTCATAGTCAACAAATGGGCGATCTGGCGCAGGTGATAGCCTTCGGGGACGGTCACCCGCAGGGTTACTACTTCCCACTTGGTGAGGGTCATTACCAGGTCGTAATAATTTGCGACTCTTTTCAAACTAAAACGTCCCGCCCGCAAATGGCGACCCTGGCCCAATAAACGGGCGGCGAAGGCAAATCGTCCGGAATGAGCGATGATCCCCTGCTCGGCCAACTGACCGGCAATCTCTTCCAGCGTAGCTCCGGCCGGAATCGCGATAATCGTTTTGGAATGACGGATGGCAGTGGGAGTCGCAATGACCGCAAAAAAAATAATGCCGCACAATAAAAACAGGATGAGGACTATTACACTCAGATTGCGCCCGTTCATCCGGCTCCTATAGGTTCTCAAACGAGTTAGCGTGATCAATGCCTCCTCTCGCTACTCAAATCCTGAATGGCACCGGTACAAAGGTCAGCACGAAAATTACCAGCGCTCCGATACCGATTAGCTTTTCTCGCCACGTCAGCGGCGTTTCCAGATCATAAACCGGTGGATGCTTAACTTTTACCAGAAAAAAAACTAAGGTCACCCAGACTAACCAGTTCAGGGACCGGGAAAAATAACTGAGCAGGATTGCGCCCCCGATAGCAGAATAGGCGATCGGCTGATAGTATTTATTTAGAAGCGCAAAGGCAATGTGGCCACCGTCGAGCTGCCCGATGGGTAATAGATTCAGCATCGTGACCAGCAGTCCGATCCACGCCGCAAAACCTACCGGATGCAGAAGAATATCCTGCTCGTCCGTCAATCCCGGAAAGATTAGCGCGGAGGCAATTTTCATCAATAATGAATCACCCAGATGCAGACCGGCTGTTCCCGCGGTCGGAACAATTTTCGAAAAGTACAGGCCGATGAACAACGCTGGCAGAGCTACGATAAAGCCCGCAAAAGGCCCAGCGGCTCCGATTTCGATTAAGGCACGTCGCTGGCGTACGGGCGACCGCATTTTAATGAAAGCACCAAAAGTCCCGATAAAGGTCGGAGCTGGGATAAAATACGGCAGAGTAGCATCCACCTGATGTTTGCGTGCCGTCAGAAAATGACCCAACTCGTGCACTCCAAGGATTAGCATCAACGTCAGCGAAAACGGGATACCTTTCAGAAGTTTGACAGGTTGCTCCAGAGGATTGGCTCCTTCCATTAGAGCTCCGGCAAACAGAGTCGTCACGATCGTCGCCAAAAGCAGACCGAGATTGATCCAGGGTAGAGCCGGCCGGGTGTAGGGTCTGATGTAAAAACGCATATAATCCGGGGTATTGACCAGCCGAATGGAGCGAATTATCCCGATGGAATTCTGTTCAATTTCGCCAAGTGTGCTACCCGGAAGGAGACTTCCTTCCAGAACCAGTTTTTTACCCTCTTCACCCACCCGGATGATTTGAATCCACTGACTGAGATGGAAGATGATCTCTTGGCGTCGGACGTTGTCCAGCATTAATCTTAAATTTTCCTGAAAAGACCGGAAAAACTTACGAAATAGTCGCTAAAAAACCAGTAATTTATATCTGTTGGCACGGGATGTTTTTTCCGTTAAAAAGAAATGAATATTCGTAATTATCTATCCAATCGCTGGCATGTGCCTGGCGGCTATCGTGAAGTATTAACCATCGCACTTCCACTGGTTATCACTACCAGCGCCTGGTCACTGCAACATTTTATAGACCGGGTTTTCCTCAGCTGGTACGCAGCGGAAACGATTGCGGCTTCCATGCCGGCTGGTTTACTGAATTTCACTTTTATGAGCATATTCACCGGCACCGCCAGCTATGTCGGCACCTTCATCGCCCAATATATCGGCGCACGGCGCGATGCCGAAACCGGGAAAATGCTTTGGCAAAGTCTCTATATCGCGATCATTGGCGGTTGCGTGCATTTGGGGCTTCTGCCATTGGCACCTCATTTTTTTCGGTTTGCTGGTCATGGCGGTTTGGTATTTGCGTACGAAGTTGTCTATTTCCGTTACCTGTGTCTGGGCGCGTTTCCAGCCATTGCGGCTTCCGCTCTGGGCGGATTTTACGCGGGACAAGGGCGGACATTGCCGCTGATGTGGGTAAATTTTTCGGCTTCAGCGGTCAACATCGTTTTCGATTATTTACTGATTTTTGGGAAATTTGGTTTCCCGGAACTGGGCATCCAGGGTGCCGCCATTGCCACGGTGATGTCGGCAGTGACTGCTCTGATTATTTTCAGTGTCCTGATTTTTCGCCAGACGAATGAAAAACGCTTCCGGGTCATCAGTGCCTGGCGCTGGCAAAAGGCGGATTTCGGGCGTTTGCTCCGGTTTGGATTACCGGTCGGTACCCAGTTCTTTCTGGACATCGCCGGGTTCACGGTTTTTTTACTCCTGATGGGACGTCTGGGGACATTGCCACTCGCGGCTACCAATGTCACATTCAATATCAACAATCTCGCCTTCATGCCCATGATCGGTTTCGGGATCGCGGTCTCGGTACTGGTTGGTCAGGCACTGGGAAGGGAGCGTCCTGATCTTGCCGAAAAGGCGACTTACAGCGCTTTCCACCTGACTATGTTTTATATGGGATTGATGATTCTGGCGTACCTAACCGTTCCGGATCTCTTTCTGTTACCATTTGCCGCGCACGCCGACGCCGCCACTTTTTCTGAAATAAAAAAACTGTCAGTCGTCCTTTTGCGGCTGGTGGCTTTATACTCGGTTTTCGACACTTTCAACATCATTTTTTCCGGCGCCATCAAAGGGGCGGGCGATACGCGGTTCGTCATGTACATGTTGCTGGTATTGTCGGTACTGGTATTGATTATTCCAGCTTATGTCGTAATCGTCATACTAAAAGGCAGTGTCATCAGCGCCTGGATGTGTGCCACAGTTTACATTTGCCTGCTGGGCATCGCGTTCTTTGTACGATTTTTAAGTGGAAAATGGAAAACCATGCGCCTGATCGAGCCAAAACCTCCTCTACTGCCCTCGACTTTCCCGGAAACTCCTACTCCGGATTAACGTCATATTTTAGCGCAGTAGGACAATCTTCCGGCGATAGAATTTTTTATGCTGTTCCAGTAAAAGCAGATACACTCCGCTGGCTGCCGGTCGGCCGAATTGATCCGCGCCTTCCCACTCGAGTATGTTAAGTCCCGCCTTTGGATTTGATATTCTCCACTCCCGGAGTTGTGCCCCGCGCAGATTGAAAATTTGAAGCCTTACTTCGCGGTCTGCTTCAAGGTCAAGCGGTATGTAAAATTTAAGATGCCCGTTGGATTGGACGAAAGGATTGGGAAACGGTGGCAGAATCGCCGGAGCAGTAGCATTTGCCACTTTCGAACCGGTCAAATAAAAGGAGTAGTCGATGGTATCAATTCCATTGAAAAATGAAAATGGGAGAATCTGGTCTTCATCCAGCGCCGGATCGTAGAAAACCTCACAGGTCAATGTATCAGTAGCGGTTACTTGTCCGGCATCCGGTATAAAAAACAGTCCTTTTGTGTGGCTGATAAAATGGAAATCCGCGTTAGCAGGACCGATATTAAATACGCGCATTGACAGACGCCGCCGACTGGCAGGTAATTCCATATTAATCGGGTACAAGGCGGCCTGGGGCCGTGATTTATTCCGCTCTAATACGGAAATAAATAAAGAATCCAATCCGTCATCGGTATTAAAAGTCAGAGTTTGGTTATGCACCCCGGGGTTCAGACCTGCCCGGCGCACGCAAACCTGCAGTTCCTGCGGATTGGCGTTGATGGTACCCTGCGGCGGAAGTAGGCTTAACCAGGAAGGCAAGGTGGTAGTCACTTGCCAATGCAAAGGTTCCGTACCCCTATTCATCACCAGAACCGTCTGGGTATCAGCTGCATTCCAGAACCAAAGCGAATCCGGTTCCAGGCTGAGCTGAGCTGGTACGGTGATATTCTGACGGACAAGAGCATGGAGCATCCAGTCACCGCTGAGGACTTTATTATCAACTTTGAAATTGTCCAGATCAATAAAATTACCTCCTTGCCTCAGATAAGCCCGGTTCTTGCCCTGACCTGTAGCAGTATAACCTAAGGAATTCAGAGCACTGGTGACCGAGATATAGAACGCAGGAAAATCGTGCAGTGGAATCGGTGTGGAAAAATCGCATCTGGTCCAGGTCGATCCTTCAGGAATACAGGTCGGAATCGTCAATAGGGGTACGCCCGCCAGATTAGTATAGACGCGCACTGTGACCGGATTCTGATCGTAAGCCATCAGGCGTAAGCCGATCAGTTCGCTGGTTGGCAGATAACCGGTGAATTTTTCCGCGGCTTCGGCACCGTTCAACCGGATGAGATAGGTGACCGAATCGCTGCCGTTATTCAATTCCTCCTCAATAAATCCGCCGATACCTTCCGCACGGAAAGTCAGGGATGTTGTATTATTGACGATGACACTGGTTGAATACGGAACGAAAGTAATCCTGTCATAAGCACCACCAAAAAGGTGGTCATTCAATTCAAAACGGCCTTTAAGCAAGGGGAAAAACTCAATTTGCGGAACCGGATAATGCCGGATGACAGCCATACCCAAATTGCTGTTCACAGCATGTTGAAGTGCAAATGCAACATCCTTCCCGGCATAAAACTGGATGTACTGCGCCGCGGCGGGCTGCAGGCTGGTCTTGACGGTATTTCCAGCCGTAAAGTTTGAACTGAAATATGGCGAACTGACCGAGGGAATGCTATTATCGCGATAACCATAGCGACCATTTTCTATTGAATCGTTATTCAGCAGGTTAGCCAGGAACCAATCGGTCAGCAGTTCAGCTTTGGTCAGCTCGAATCCCAGGGAGCGCACTGCCCGTTCATAGCTATCCAAAGAATTATAGGAATCCTGCACCACTTTTTTCAAAACGGAAAGACCAAAGCGCTGATAAACATAATAGGTCCAAAGACCGACTTTGGCATAATCCGTCAGATCGCCATCGAATTTCAACAGGGAACGGTTAGTTTCATGCATAAAATAACCAAACGAGCGTGCCGGTAACCCCAGAAGACGCGGTGCCAGCTCTGACAAACCCTCCACCAACCACACTTCTTCGTTGACATCATAACGATAATGAATCAGGTGTTGCAGTTCATGCGCCGCGGTGCTGAGCGTCATCGCATCATTGACGAGCGCCGGGTTAGTGTCAATATACAGAATTTCACCGTAGTTCCCCTTGCCGGCAACCTGATCGAGCGGGTCGAAATAACCGGCAACGTAAGCCTCCGACACGCCAGCCTGGTATTGATCCCGGACATCGATCATTAGAATGAACAACTTGCCATTTTGATCGCGGTCAGGTATGTCACCGAAAATTTCAACTGCGTTGGAAAAAATCCCCTGCGCCGAATTCACCGAGCCCGCCGGCGTCCAATTGAGCATCACATCGCGCAGGTAGTCGACATCCGCCATGGTGACTCTGCCAGCGTCAAATTCAGTCGTTTCGACGTAAATGTCCAGAGCAGTACCTTGATATTTACGATAAAAAGCTACCTCGATAAATTTGGCATCTTCGCTGGTAATATCAGCACGGATGTTAAAAGTCGTATCGCCGACGGTTGGTTTAGCCAATGTCCGCAAGCTGTAATTCTGCACCGGCCGGTTCCAGATAAAAGGTGTTCCGGAAAGCGGTTGGGGCTGGAGTTCCAGCACTTGGGCACGGACTGGCGTCACCAGCAGTAATCCTGAAATCAGGGTCTGGCAAACCGGGGCAAGTCGGGCGCAGTTCATTTCGGAAAAGAATGCCGTTCTGCGACAGGGTCGCGGGTCATCAGCTCGCGCATCGCCTGGCGGGGTGCTTTGCCCTCGAAAAGGATCTTATAGATTTCACTGGACAGTGGCATTAAAATCTCATATTTCTCCGCCATTTGGTGCACAGTTCTGCAGGTCATCACTCCCTCTGCCACCATGGACATACCATCCAGAACGTCATGCAGTTTGCGTCCCTTGCCGATTTCTTCCCCGACATAGCGGTTGCGACTATGCTTGCTACCGCAGGTTACGATCAGATCACCGACTCCGCTTAAGCCTGCAAAAGTGGCTTCCTGACCACCCAGTCTGACTCCCAGCCGGGTGATTTCTAAAAGCCCCCTGGTCATCAAGGCGGCTTTGGTGTTGTCGCCCAAATTCATCCCGTCACAGATACCAGCGGCAATGGCGATGACGTTTTTCACCGCGCCACCGATTTCCACCCCGACAATATCGCTGTTCGTATAAACCCGAAAGTAGTCGGAACGGAAAAGTTCCTGAACAAGTCTGGTCGTCAGCGAGTCTATTCCGGCCGCCACTACTGCCGTGGGGATTTCGCGGGCAACCTCCTCAGCGTGACTGGGACCATGCAGGGTGACAATTTTGTGGGGGGAGTGCGGTAAAATTTCCGCGATTAGTTCGCTCATCCGTTTCAGCGAATCGGACTCAATGCCTTTAGCCAAATTGACAAATACGGTATCTTCCCGAATCCGCCCCCTGAGATTATTCAATAGGGCTCGGACTGTTTGAGCCGGAACGGCAATAATGCAGAAATCGGCATCCGGCACGACCTGGGCAATTTCAGCGGATATGGGGAGCTCGTGTGGAATGGGGATACCTTCCAGTAAGGGATTGCGGTGCGTCTTATTCATAAACAGGACATTCTCCGGGAAATATTCCCACAGCTTCACCGCGTAACCTTTTTTCCAGAGATGGATCGCGACCGTCGTACCCCAACTACCACCGCCGAGCACAGCGACACGTGTTTCAGGTTTGATCATTTTTTTAATCACCGGCGATTACCTCACCTATCATTGTGGCGCGCTCGCCTTCCTCCTTCAATGAACGATAAATTGTATCACTATAAGCATTATCCGCAATCACAATCATCCCGATTCCCAGATTGAATACCCGGCGCATTTCGGCTTCTTCTATATCGCCGGTCTGCTGAATCACATTGAAGATTGGCGGTCGGTTCCAGGCTTGCCAGTTGATGGCGAGTTTCAAGCCGGACGGTAACAAGCGGCGGGTGTTGCCGACGATTCCGCCGCCGGTGATATGGCTCAGTCCATGTAATCCCGGTTGGCCGAAAAGTGGTTTAAGGCAATCTAAATAGGAACGGTGGACGCTCAAGAGCGCATCGCCCAAGGTCTGTCCTAATTCCTCAATATAATCGCTTACCTGATATTTCTCCAGCAAGACCTTGCGAGCTAAGGAATAACCGTTGGTATGCAGACCGGTTGAACGTAACCCAATCAGCACATCGCCCACCCGCACCCGACCAACCAACATGGCGGATTTTTCAACAATCCCGACAATCGTCCCGACTAAATCATAGTCCCGTGGCCGATAGATGCCCGGCATTTCCGCCATTTCTCCACCGATCAGCGCACACCCGTTCTCCCGACAGGCAGTTGCCATTCCGCTGACTAAGGTCTTGATTGTCTCGGGTTCAACCTGCCCGGTTCCGATATAATCGAGAAAAAAAAGCGGCCTGGCCCCCACCGTCAGAATATCATTGACGCAGTGGTTGACTAAGCATTGCCCCACCGTATCATACCGCTGCAGCAGATTGGCAATCATCAATTTGGTACCAACGCCATCGGTGCTGGCGACCAAGACCGGTTCCCGATACTCCTGCACCGGAATCTGATAGCACCCCCCGAACAATCCAAGGTCTGTCAGGACAGCGGGAGTATAGGTTTCCCGAACCAATGTTTTGATCTGGTCTACGGCCTGCTCACCAGCGGTAATATTGACACCGGCCTCCCGATATGAAATTGACATTATCCTTCTGCTTCCTGGTACATGGCATCAATGAGTTCGGCGTAGCGTTTTTCAACCACGTTGCGTTTTACCTTCAAGGAAGGCGTCAGTTCCCCGCTTTCGATGGTAAATTCCTGGGATAAAAGAATATATTTCTTCACCTTTTCAAATTGGGCAAACCCTTCCATCGACTCGGCAATCACGCGGTCGTATAACTCCTTAACCGCCGGCAGGGTGATGAGCGATTCATGGTCAGTATAGGCCAATCCTTTTTCCTTCGCCCAGGCTTCTAGGTTGACAAAAGCCGGCACGATCAGCGCCGAGACAAACTTGCGCTTGTCACCAATGACGACGATCTGCTCGATCCATTTGGAAGTCACCAGTACATTTTCCATCGGTTGCGGTGCGACATTTTTCCCGCCGGAGGTCACCAGGATATTTTTCTTGCGGTCAGTAATCGTGATATAGCCATCTTCATCCATCATGCCGACATCGCCCGTATGAAACCAGCCACTCGGCTCAATCACTTCGCGGGTTGCATCATCGTCCTTGAAATAGCCTTTCATCACGTGCGGTCCGCGCGTCAGAATTTCGCCATCGGCGGCGATCTGTACTTCGACACCGGGTATGGCTCTGCCGACTGTCCCCAGTTTATTTTTTTCGAGAGGGTTGATTGATATAACCGGCGAGGTCTCCGTCAGACCGTATCCTTCCAGAATTGCGATACCCGCCGCCCGGAAGAATTCCGCAATCTCCTTGGATAGCGGAGCTCCGCCGGAAACGAAAAAGCGCAGACGACCGCCGACGCGCTCTTTGAGTTTATGAAAAACCAGCTTCTCCGCCACTGCCAGCTTCGTGCTTAAAAGCGAGCCGGGTTTTTTCCCGGCATTGTTTTTTTGATCGGCTTTCTTTCCCGCGTCTATCGCCCACCAAAACAAATTGCGTTTGATCGCTGATGATGCGGCGATATTATCAATGATTTTGGCGTATACCTTCTCGTAGAAGCGCGGCACGGCGGTCATCAGAGTCGGATGAATCTCCCGCATGTTATCTGCAACCGTATTGATGCTTTCGGCATAACAAATTTTTGCCCCGATTCCGGTCGCCAAATAATGGCCTGCCATGCGCTCAAAACTATGACTCAGTGGTAAAAACGACAGAAATATGTCATTTTCATCGGCGTGGATGACTTGCAAAGAGCCCTGGATGTTGGAAGTTAAATTGCGATGGGTCAGCATTACCCCTTTGGGTTCACCGGTAGTCCCCGAGGTATAAATCAAGGTCAGCAAATCCTCCGGCAGGATATTTTTAATCCCATCTTCAAAATTTCCTGGGTGTTCACTGTTATAGGTGGCACCGATTTCCAGCAGCCGCCTCAGCGTCATTACCTGGGGATGACTAATGGAAGTATCATCAAGGACAATAATCTTTTCCACTTTGGTCAGCTCCGGAAGCAGGGGCAGGACCTTTTCGGTCTGTTCCCGGTCACCGCATAGCAGAAAACGAGCCTCCGAATGCTGAGCGATCCACCAGATCTGTTTGGGGGTCAGGGTGGGGTAAATCGTCACTACGACACCGCGGGCACAGACAATGCTGTAATCAGCCAGCGCCCATAGTTGATTATTGGGTGCAATGATTGCGACTCGCTCTTCGTTTTTAAGTCCCAGCGACTTCAATCCGCCGGTAATTTTTTCAACTTGCTCGCGTACCTGAGTGAAGGTGAGTTCCTGCCATTGTTCACCCACTTTGAATCCATAAGCTGCCTTACCGGCATATTTTGCGGTGACACTGGTAAACATTTCGGCGATTGTCTGATAAGTAAAATCTGACATGTTTGCCCCCTTTCGTTATTAATTTTTTCTTGTTTAAATGCCCCAAAAAGCGAATATTAATGCGCTTTTTGCCGAGGTGGTGAAATTGGTAGACGCAGTGGACTCAAAATCCACCGGACTTCGGTCCATGGGGGTTCGATTCCCCCCCCCGGCACACTGTCTTATAAACCGTTCCCCGGCGATCATTGGTTGACCTGTTTAGCTAGCAACAAGCAATTAGCACCGATTAAACGGTCTATTTGGTACCGGTAATTTCCAAAGCCTTGCGAGCTTTGGTAACCTCCTCATGGGCCTGAGGATAATTCTGGATGACCTTTTCGAAGCTGGCGACGGCCATATCTTTCTGATTCAGTTTGTCGTAGCAATAACCGATCCGTAATTGGGCATAGGCTACTTTGTTTTTATCACCAAGTTCGAAAACCTTTTGATAGGCGGTTAGAGCTTCTACATAATCGCCCTGCCGATAATAAGCTTCGCCAATCCACCATTGGGCATTATCAGCCAGCGGATCATTGCGGTCAAGGCTAATCAGTTCTTCGAAAGTACTGATGCTTTCGGTGTATTTGCCTTGCGCGAAAAGCTTGTTGCCAGCGCTGTAGAGCGCCATAACAGGGGTCAGTTTCTGCGCTGTATAACCGGGTGCCGCTTGCGGTGTGACTTTCACAGCTGTTTTCACCGTATCATGCGGCTGGATTTCTGGGACTAATTTGGTAGGTTTTCCTTTTATCACATAGTCTGCGAGCGCCAAGCCGGCAATTTGTCCTTCAAAAAGTTCAATCGAAACCCGGCGATTAAGCACTTCCTGAAATTTATTGGTGCTCTGAACGAGTGGTTCGGCATAACCGACCGGAACGATTTCAATCCGATAAGCAACAGTTTCTTGCTCGGACTGTGGAAACAGCTTAATCAGCATTTTCCCTACCGTGATAGCTCGTCTGAGAGCGATTTCCTTTTCTTTCGTTCGATTGACTGCCTGCGCTGTATGTCCTTTGAGGCGTATATTGATTTTAGGATCGCCTTTCAATACCTTGACGATCTTGGCCAGGGTGACAAAATAATTGGAATTAAAGCTGAGACTGACATTTTTCCACTCGCCATCATCGAAGTAGATATCCTCGAAAAGCAAATTGTTGAGGGAAAAACTCATACTGCAAGGTTCAGGCTTGGCTTCGGCAGGTTTGGTGGTCTGTTCGGGAACGGTCACTGTGGTGGGAAGCGTACTCGTAGTAGCCGCGACTGGCGCAGGACTTGGTTTGGTTTCCGGAAGCGGCTTGGCTTGTTGAGTCTGGGCGACGCTGGAAGCACGGACGGTGGTCGAATCCGTTTTGATAGCGGTTATCGGCTGGACGGCCGGACTCTCTTTCACTTGGGGAATCATTAACTCGGGACTACTTTTTGGTCGACTCGTGGAGGTATCAACGGGAGCGGATTTAAAAGTAGCGGGGGGAGTAAACTTGGTTGGAGCAGTCGTCTGGGCAGTTTGCTTGATGGGTTCGCTGGTTTTTTCGGGTTGCTTGGTTTCTTTACCGCCACTGCAGTAAATGAACAGCATTGTACTGACGACAATTGTAGCTATTTTCTTCATCATCACACCCTCCGAGTTACTACTTCCGCTTGAATTCAGTACCTAAACTGTTCGGCGGTCAATTTCATTTGTTTATTTTTTGGGGGGCGCTGGTGGTGTTTCTAAGGTCTTCACCCGTTTTTCCAAGTCCCCGAACTCACGCCCCATGCGGCTGATAGCCGACTGAATGTCAGTAAGAGTGCGGTTGGTCTCGCGCTGAAACTTGCCTAAACGTTCATTCAGATTATCATGGTCAGACTTCATGGTCGCTAAGCGGGAATCGAGATCCATCTTTAGTTCCGCAATCACGGTATTGGTATTTTCAATTTGGACTCCCAGAGCCTGGTTGACGCTATCCAATTTATCATCCAACTGCGCCAAAGCCGCCTGGAATTGCTGAATATGTTTGCCCCGACCGATGAATTCTAAACTTAAATCGTTCAAATTATGATCAAAATCATTGATCGTGATTAAGTGCAGTGAATCGGCAGAAGTTAAATCACTCATTTTCTTATTGGTGCTTTCGATTTTGACAAACAGGTAAACCGTCGCCACAGCAAGTAGAACGAGGACGATGGTTTTAATCAACTCTTTCATTCATTACTCCCATATTTTATTTTAATCCGATCAAGTCAGGTGTTTTTCCCAGTCGCTACCATCATTCACAGTCGGCTCTATGCTGGACACCGGCGTCACAGGTGTTTTTACCAGAGGCTGCGAGGTTACGCGTGGGGGAATTGTCTGGGGTGATTGAAATACGGGTGGAACAGCATCGGGAGTTCGGATATCGGTCAGCAGATTCCTGACATCCTGATGAAAAAGACCGATTGTTTTCTCCATCCTTTTCAGAAGTTCCTCCATCAGCTCTCGCCCGTATAGGTTGTTGATGCCCAACAATAGGTCGTCGAATTTCGAGACGAGGTAGTTTTTACAGCTTTCCTCATTGCCAAAATCAATGATTTTCTCATCAACCATTATCAATACAATCCTATCCAAATAGTTGATGAAAATTTACAAATCTCATTAGAATAATCAATGATTTTCATTTAAACGGTAATCAATGGCCCTTTTTCACTTCATCCCAACGGATAATATCTTTATGGATCTGCTGAAAAACATTCCGCAAAACAGGGGTTAACCGAATTTCGACAACCGGTTGGCCCTGGATCATTTTATCAACCAGCCGGCGAAATTCTCCGATTTCGGAACGATCGAGTTCGATAGTAATTCTGGTTAACATTTTTTCCTCCTGTCAAAAACTTATTTTATCAGTGGAATTTCTGCCCCGCAAATGCATCGGGTGCCATTCAGATTTTTATGGAATTTTATAGAACTCTGCCTTTCAATCAAAAGCCGCCGGCACGCTGGGCAGACAGTATCGGCTTCCCCGCCGGTCAGCACGTTGCCTTCGTAGACATAGAGCAACCCACTCGCCTGAGCGATTTGCCGGGCGCGGTCCAGCGTGGCTTTGCTGGTTGGAGGCCGGTCGAGCATTCGATAATCAGGGTGAAAAGCGGAAAAATGCAGGGGCGTTTCTGCCCCGATGTTCTGCACTATCCAGTCTGCTAATCCCCTGATGTCACGTTCCGCATCGTTGAGTCCGGGAATAAGCAGATTGGTGAGCTCAATCCAGGTGCCCTGCCGTTTGATAGCAACAATCGCGTCCAAAACCGGTCGTAAATGGGCATGACAAATCCTGGCATAAAAATCTTCGGTGAAGGCTTTTAAATCAATATTGGCGGCATCGATGTACGGATAAATTTCCGCAATCGCGACAGGGTTGATATACCCGTTGGTCACCATCACTGTTTTCAGCCCCTGTTTCTGCGCCAGCTGGGCAATATCCAGCACGTATTCGCCGAAAATCGTCGGTTCATTGTAAGTGAATGCGATAGATTGGCAATCGTTTTTTAGCGTTCCCGTAATGACTTGTTCGGGTGAGAAGTAAAAGTCCTCCTCACTAACTTTTCCGCGTGCAATATCCCAATTCTGGCAGAAAGAACACTGCAGGTTGCATCCGATGGTCCCCAAGGAAAAGATGCGACTGCCGGGCCTGAAATGGTAAAGTGGCTTCTTCTCAATCGGATCGACATGTAGCGCGACTGGTTTACCGTACACCAGCGAAATTAGGTGTCCCCCGTCGTTACGCCGAGCGCCGCAACTCCCGACCTGTCCGGGTTTTAAAAGACAAAAACGCGGACAGAGTTCACACTCCACCCGTTCACCGCTCAACTGCTGCCACCAGCGTGCTAATTGCATTGGACTTTATCCCTTGCCAAGATTCCCAGGTAAAGTACGCAATAGCGCGGCTTTTGTCAATACACTTGATGGCTTTGGAAATTATTAAGGGTTTGGTTATATTGTTGGTGTATGATGAAAGTTAAATTAATACCCAAGAAAAACGCTTTCGTGAACTTTCTTTCTTTCACAAAAACCAACTATGTTCTGTTTGGAATCGGAGTCGGAATTATCATCATCGGTTACCTGATTATGGCCAGTGGTGAAACCTATAGTTTCCGTTCCTTGACTCTGGCGCCGCTAGTTTTGCTGGTAGGATACCTGTTGATCATCCCGCTTGCTCTGTTATATCGCCAGCGCAAAGATTCTGGCAAGAAAGAAAATTGACGATTCCCGCATTGCGGCGGCAATAGAATAACACCACCTTCATCCACCAGTGGCGAATGTTTCGCACATGGTTATTTAGTTAATGTTTCGCTAGGGGGAGCAGACTTTTTACCGGCCTTGGTTGCGCTTTTTTCGCTCTTGGTATGCGTTGCTGAATAATCGGTCTTATAAAATCCGGTACCTTTAAAAATCAAGCCTGCTCCGGAGCTGATCAAACGCTGAACGCCTTCTTTACCGCAGATGGGGCAGATCTTCAGGGGTTCTGCAGTGATATTCTGAAAGTGCTCGAAATGACTGCCGCAGATCGGGCACGTGTATTCGTAGGTTGGCACGATCTATCCTATTAAAAATTATTGAACTGACATATTACAAAGAATTGCGGCGACATTGACGATGTCATCCACACTGCAACCTCGCGATAAATCATTCATCGGCTTTTTCAATCCCTGGATGATTGGTCCGACTGCCTCGCATCCGCCGATGCGTTGAGCTAATTTATAACCGATATTGCCGGCATTCAAATCCGGAAATATCAATACGTTGGCCTGTCCCGCCACAGTACTGCCGGGCGCTTTTTTCTGTCCGACCTTGGGAACGATTGCGGCATCCAATTGCAATTCACCATCGATTTTCAACTGCGGATTCTTGCGGTGAACCAGCTCGGTTGCCTGAATGACCTTATCCACCAAGGCATGACTGGCACTGCCTTTGGTGGAAAACGATAACATCGCAACGACCGGTTCCTCTTTCACGACTTTACGATGTGTTTCAGCGGAAGCAATGGCGATATCGGCCAATTGTTCGACGCTTGGATTAGGCAATACGGCACAATCGGCAAAACTCCAAATCCGGGATTCTTGCGGGGCGATCATGATAAAATCGCTGGACACAGTCGGAGTATCCGGATTGGTACCGATAATTTGCAGAGCGGCCCGCAGAACATCACCGGTAGTGGTATCGGCTCCGGAAACACAGCCATCCGCTAACCCCTTCTCCACCAGCATGGCCCCAAAAAAAGTGGGGTTCAGCATCATTTTGCCGGCCTCGCTGATGGTCATGCCTTTATGCTTGCGTTTTGCATAATAGGTTTCCACAAAGGCGTCCTGATACTTTGGTGAGGTTGGAGCGATAATCTCGACTCTCTGCAGGTCGATACCATCCTGATTTGCCTGCTGTTGCACCTGATCCGGCTCGCCGACTAAAATGACCTTAGCAATGGCTTCCTTGGTCAGTATCTCCGCCGCTTTCAGCACACGCCCATCATGTGCTTCCGGCAGAGTAATGGTCTTGTGTAGGTTTTTCGCTTGGGCTCGAATTTCATCGAGTAATTTCATGACAATCTCCTGATTTTATTACACAATGCGGCTTTGACCTCCGGTGGTACAAAGGCGCTGATATCGCCTCCAAAACGTGCGATTTCACGTACCATGCTGGAACTCAAATAGGTATAATCTTCATGCGGCATTAAAAAAACCGTGTCAATATTTTCATCCAAATGGCGATTCATCAATGCCATCTGAAATTCATAATCAAAATCCGAGATTGCACGCAAACCCCTGATGATCACACTCGCTCCGACCTTACGGGCATATTCAACGGCCAAGCCGTCGAAACAATCAATCTGCACATTAGGGAAACGCCCGATGCAACTCTGAATGAGGTCACGGCGCTCCTCCGCCGAAAACAACGGTGCTTTGGCAAGATTAGTCGCAATCGCGATGTAAACTTTATCGAAAATCGAGGAGGCTCGTTCCAGAATGTCCAGGTGACCGTTGGTGACGGGATCAAAACTGCCGGGATAAATAGCGATCTTCATTTATTTCCGATAAAAATTTAAGCGGGTTTCTCCAAACTGTCGGACATCTTTCAGCCACGGCAGAAAAAAATCGGGAGTTGTAAAACGTTGGCTGGTCTCGATGACGGTAGTCACCCCGGAATCTAATTGGTCCAATTGCTGAAATAAAGATTCATAGGCCGGAAAATCATAGGGCGGATCAGCGAGTAGCAGGTCAAATCGGGGCCGTGAGCTGAGAAATTTCAATACATCAATCCCCAGCACAGTTGCCTGCTCGCTGAGTTTTAGAGTCACGATGTTCTCCTGAATCTGGGCGGCGGTTTGTTTATCGGCTTCCACAAAAGTGCAATGACGCGCTCCGCGCGAAAGTGCTTCAAAGCCTAAGCTGCCTGTCCCGGCGTACAAATCCGCCACGGTTTTGTCCGTCAGATCACCCAGGATATTAAAAAGTGCGTTCCTGATTTTCTCTTGGGTCGGGCGAAAATCAAGCTGGTTTCCGTGCCTGATAACCCGGTTTTTCAGCAAACCGGCGACGATTCGAGTCATCTCAGATTTTTTGGGGATAAATAATTCCACTAAAAGTAAAATTCAGCGCCAACTCGCCGGGCGGCAGGTTAGCGGGTGCCTGAAACATTACCTGGTCAATTCCATAGTTAATAGAATTTTGGGCATAACTCCGCAGCAAATTGGTGCAGGCTGTCAGCGTCCCATTTCCGCTCAGTTCCCCGCGGCGAATTTTCAGAACATCCGGATCAGAAATCAAGAGTGGCTTCTGGTTAATCTGGCTCCGGCGTCCGGTGCTCCACAGAGTCTGGGTCAACTGGACGTCATTCAGATATTGATAGCGCTTGACCTGCGTGACGTCGGGCGGACGAATTTTAAAAATCGCCATGACCTGGATATTCGGAGTCTGAGTCGCTACCTGTTCGATGTAAAAAATTTCCGGAGATAGCTGGCCGGGAACAGCAGTCAGCGCACTCTTCAGTCGTACAGCCTCGTCATTTGTATTGACATAGATGATAAAGCTGATTTTCTGATCCTTGCATTTCAGGTATTGCAAACGTATTCCACGCGGGAGGTTGGTCAGGACTTGGACGACTTGCAATAGGGCATTTTCACTCATCATGATCTGCCGGGCATAATTATCGTCAATCTGGCTGGTTGTCGGCTGGGATATTACCTGTGGTACGGCCTGCGGTTGTTCAGCAACGGGCGGCGCCGATTCAGAAGAAACAAACGATTGTTCTGGCACCAATCCGGTTGGAATCGAATCCGATGGTGGAGAGGTTGGAACAGGTTCTTCCATTTCAGATGGAATGACTATTTTGGGCGCTGGTACATTAAAAAATTTCCAGTAGACAAAATAGCCACCGCCTCCAAGAACAGCGAGTATGATAATATAGCGAAGGGCAGTAAATATCTTGCGTCGGGTCGGACGCTTTAGCAAGGTTTCTATTTGTTGCTCTTTCTTCTCCTCCTCGGCTTTTTCTTCGGGAGTCTGAGCGACTGAAATATGGCGGGGGATAAACTCCTCCTCTTCCGCCTGTTCCAGCATCTCTAAATTCTTCTCAACCGCCGCAAAAAGTTCGTCATCAATTTTTGGCATCTCCTGGGTTGAGCTAATTGCTTCACCGGGGGGGGCAGGTTGGGCTGGAGCCGTAGTTTGGGGCGTGATTAACTCGGCCACATTTTCCGCACCTTTTTTTTCGGGCCGCTGCAAGCCGGGTTTGGTAGCGAGGTTGAGTCTAATCATGGTGCGCCTCCGGCATAAAGCGCATTAAGAGTCCCATCACATCCAGAAACTGACACATTGCCCCCGGCCCATCGCCATCACCAGTGTACAAATCAATGGGTTTGATATCGGCGAAAGGGTCCAGCACATGCATGTTATCCAAGTCGTAGGTCAACAGCATGTTAAAGAATTCAGAGTCGGGATCTTGCGAAAAGAAATATAAATTATCGAGTGCGTTGATCTGGTCGCTTTTAAAGGTCCGCAGGTCGTTGATCTGAGCGACTACTTTTTCACCTTCGCCCTCCGGACTGGACATTACATTTATCGCATAATTGGTGGCATCCGGCAGATCAAATTCAAGGTATTGTTTGAATTCTCCGTTCTCGACTAACAGCAGTATATTACTGCTTTCACCGATCCGCCACACACCCCATTTCTGACCGGTTTTTTGACCTTGTAACCTTTCCAGGGCATTGGCGGCGGCAAAAATATTGATGTCGAATACTTTCACGGTGAATCCGACGGGCTGACAGGTCTTGTGGATAATCCGACCGAGTTCCTTGTAATAGGAGAGCGTTAAAAAATTGCGCTGGGCGGCCGACTCATCGACTTTGAGCGGATAGTGCTGGATAAATTTTTTATCAAAATTTTCTCCCAGGCGCTGTTTCTCATTCCAATCGAGGACTTGCTGGACTTGCTCGTCATCCAATCCGAAATCGACTTTATTGTTCGTGATGTTAAACCAGCTCGAGCAAGCCGAAAAGGCAATGAAACGATCGGGCACCGGTAAAGTCGCCCGGATGGAAGAGATCAGCTGTTCAAATAGTTGCGGAAACTCCGGATTGAGCAGTATCTGGGGCTCAAATTTAAATGGCAGGGGCTTTTTCGAGATAAGCTCAATGGTGGTGCTGTTGTCAACCATTACCAGTTGACCGTAGCGCATAAAATTTTCGGATAGACTAACGGCTAACATGGGACCTGCTTGTTTTTACGTCAGGGCGGGTTACTTCCAGCTCCTTTCGTCGTTTTCAATTTGGCCATGCGATGTGTCTACAAAAGCGAAGAAAACAAAGCGCGGTTCCTTAATGACAGTCTTAATGGGATCCTTGATCAGAATATCTTTGCCTTTGGATTTGATCTCGTACTTTTCATTAATCAGTGGCCGGAAAGCGATTTCACTTCCCAAATAATACCGGCGATAATAGGTATTCGAAGACACACGCTGGCTGATTTCCCGACCTAACACGCCTTTGAATTCCGGTTCTGTTTTCAATTGCTCGAGGCGGTTCGAAATGACATAAACGGTGTCGTATGCCATCAGGTCTGCATTCCATTTGAGGACTTTATAGGTCGTATCAATCACCGTATCCTGTTTCTGGTATTTGGTCGCAAAACAGGTGTCAAAAAACATGTAAAAATTCTTGGGTACGTCGAGTTCAAAGCGTCCTTCCGGGAGCCGCACAATTTGTTTACCATAAAAAAGGCTGTCCGCCCGGGTGCTGTCGCGTGCCGCGGTAACCACCCGCATCGCCAGCACGGGATCAGTCTGATACTTACCCGCCATCTGGTAATAAAACTTCTCGACTTCATTCAGGATCGCCATCCGGCGGCGTCCCGTCTGACGAACAGCATTTTCTTCCTGCCAAATAAAAGAAGGGACGTAAATAACCGTGACGATTATTAAACTTAAAACGATGGCGATACCGTTCAGTATCTTGACCAGAGCCGGTTTATACTCCGGTACGATGGAAATTTCTTCGCGAGCAAGATTGCCATTACTCAACCGTGATTTCTCCTTTTATGCGTTCGAATGTTTTCTCCCCGATACCTTTTATCTTTTTAAGGTCATCGATAGATTGGAATTGGCCATTTTGGTTCCGATAAGCAATAATGCGTTCGGCGGTCACGGATCCAACTTTGGAGATCTGCATCAATTCCGCCTTGCTGGCCGTGTTCAAATTGATTTTACCACCCCGTCTCTGCACCTTTGCCCCAGCTTCTGAGAGTTTCCGGAGATAGAGGCTATCTGCCTTTTGCGCCTGTTCCCGAAACCGGACAACCGCCGTGGAGTCTGCTTGCTGGTGTTTGAAACGTGATTCAGCCATTCGCGTACGGAAAAAATACAAACCTGAGCCAATGAGAAAGAAAATGACAAGGAACTTGATAACCAGTTGCTCCTGGCGGGTCAAATTTAGCATTTTTATCTCAAAATAAAAACCAATTCGTCATGACGATTACTGGATTTTGCGATAGCGCTGATCCAGGTGGATTTTCTTTGACTCGTATTTTAGCAATTCGCGGTATAGTTCCTGTTCCTTGGACGCCGGGCGTTCAGGGATATTCACCTGGATGCGCACGATCATGTCGCCGCGCTCGCGTTGCTGGTTGACATGCGGAATGCCTTTGTGTTTTAATCTGAGCATTTTTCCGGGTTGAGTACCCGGAGGAATGGTAAGGTTCACCCGACCATTGAGCGTCGGGATTTCGATTTCGGTTCCGAGCACCGCTTCCGAGGGCATCAGATGCAGATCAAGATAAATATCGTCTTCGTTACGGACAAACAAGGTATGCGGATGTTCTTCAAAAAAGACGATTAAATCACCGCGGGTGCCCTTGCGGGTGCCGGCATTACCTTCACCGTGCAGGGTCTGGTAATGTCCGGTAGTCACTCCCGGAGGAACCTTGATATTGATTTCTTTGCTGACGGTCTGTAAGCCCTGGCCATTGCACGCGGAGCATCGGTGTTCAGCAACGATCCCCTCGCCATGACAATTGTGACAGGGATGGACGTTAACCATTTGGCCAAAAAACGAGCGCGTCACCTCGCGTACCTCTCCACTGCCTCGGCAAACGGGACAGGTGGTGGTAGAAGTGCCGGGTTGGGTGCCACTGCCCTGACAGACATCGCAAGGTTCCTGGCGTTTGATTTTGACCTTTTTAGTGATCCCGGTACTGATTTCTTCGAGGGTTAGCACGAGTTTGATTTTTAGATCGTTACCGCGACGCGCACTGCCGCGCGAGCGCGAACGACCTCCCCCGAAAATTTCCTCGAAGCCACCAAATCCACCGAACGCACTGCCGAAGATATCCCCGAAGTGTGAAAAAATATCCTCCATCGTCATGCCACCACTAAAACCACCGCCGCTGCGTAATCCTTCATGGCCATACTGGTCATAAATCTGGCGTTTTTCGGGATCGCTGAGCACGGCATAGGCTTCGGCGGCTTCCTTAAATTTCTCTTCGGCGGACTTGTTGCCGGGGTTACGGTCGGGATGGTATTGCATGGCGATTTTGCGGTATGCCTTCTTCAAATCATCCGCTGATGCGCCCCGATCTACGCCCAATACCTGATAATAATCTTTTGGCATTTTATTTACTTACCACCACTTTCGCATATCTTAACACATGATCTTTGTACTTATAGCCTTTCTCATACTCCTCCACCACCGTTTCCGGAGCGACTCCTTCCTGTTCACGGAGCAGGACGGCATGATGCAGGTCGGGGTTGAAGGGTTGGTTTAAGGCTTCGATCGGTTCGACGTCCATATCTTTGAATATTTTCTGCAATTTCCGATAAATCAACTCCAGTCCTTCCTGCAGGGACTGTTCATGGGCTTGAGGTTCACAGTTGCGGGTGGCGCGTTCCAAATCATCCAGCACCGGCAGCACCGCTCGTAAGACTTCCTCACCGGCGTATTCGATGATCTGGGCGACCTCTCTGTCCCGACGCTTTCGAAAATTGTCCAGTTCTGCGGCTAAACGTAGATACTTATCCTGGGCGTCCTGCAGTTTTTGCTCCAAATCCTGAACTTTTAACTTCTGGGCCTCGAGCTCTTCTGTACCAGTCGCGCTGGTCTCTGCCGGTGTTG
>CAZPQN010000001.1:56294-68743 GCA_964588795.1 uncultured bacterium
AACTTCTGGGCCTCGAGCTCTTCTGTACCAGTCGCGCTGGTCTCTGCCGGTGTTGCATCCGGTGATTGAGCCAGCGGCTCAGGTGATTCAGTTTCGACCGTTGGTTTCTTGACACGCTCTTTTTTCTCTTTGTCTCTCAAATCGTTACTCCATTTTGTTGATTTCACTAATAGATTGTCGAACGAGCGGTGCAATTACAATACCAGATTGTTTTGCGGCAAACTGCCTGACATTTATTCCTATCCAAACCCAACCTCGCAATCCAAAACGTTCTTACGGCAGTTATATGTGAACCTATATCACATCCAAAAACCGGTCATCATATTAAAAATTTCCGGATGGCGCGCATACTGCCGATTAGTCCGATCATGCTTCCCAAACCCGCCAGGCCGCCATAAAAGCGATAGCTGGCTAAAGCTTTATATTGGAAAATCGTCTGAAAATAGGTATTCAGAAAATGAAAACTGACCCAGATCGTTAATCCGGCTAACAGAGCGCCGACCAAGCCTTCGAGCGTACCCTCGATTAAAAACGGCGCCCGGACAAAGGTATTTGTTGCGCCGACATGTTTCATGGTCAGGATGACATCCCTTCGGGAAAAAATGGTCATTTTAATCGAATTACCGGCTAAGATCACGGACAGGATGGTCAGGAGGCTGAAAATAGTGACGACACTGGCAAAAATCAACCGTTGATATTTCTCCAGTAAAAGCAGGAAATTTTTCCGGTATTTCACTTCGTCCACGATGTCTTCGGTGTTGACCTGACGCGCGATGGCTTCCACGCTGGGCAGATTACGATAAGCGGGTTTCAGGCGCAGAGTAAAAGCCGGCGGGAGGGGATTATATTCCAGTATGTCAAAAATGTCCTGTCCGAATTCCTGCTTAAAAAGTTTGGCGGCGCTGTCACTGGAAACGTAGACGACTTCTGTGACCGCGGGATTGCCTTTGAGTCGTTCAGCAAGCTGATCAATGACCGGCTGATCCGTACCCTGGCGCAGAAAGACATTGATATCATACTGGGCCCGGATGTGGTCAACCATTACCAGTGTATCGCGGGCGGCAATATAACCGACCCCGATAAAAATTAGTGAGATGGCAATTATGATAATCGAGAACGCTCCGGCATAATTCGACCGGATCAGGCCCCGGAATCCTTCTTTAATCAGAAACCAGAAGACTGTCATGTCACTCCGCTGATCGACCCTTCGTTCATTTGAATCAGACGGGCACTTGGGACCCGCGAAATCAGAGCATAATTATGTGTCGCGACGATTACCGCAGTGCCCTGCTGATTGATTTTGATTAACAGACTGAGGAGGTCATTAGCCACTCTGGGGTCCAAGTTCCCCGTCGGTTCATCGGCCAACAGTACTACCGGTTCCTTGACTAATGCGCGGGCAATGGCGACTCGCTGTTGTTCACCGCCGGAAAGTTCGTGCGGGCGGTAATATATTCTATGTCCGAGACCAACTTGGTTGAGGATATTATATACCCGACTGCGAATCTCCCGGGTTTTGTAATGCGAAACGTACAGACTTAGCGCAACATTTTCATAAACATTGCGGTCGTCCAGCAGGCGAAAATCCTGGAAAATCATGCCCACCCGGCGACGCAGGTAGGGAATTTCATTCATCCGGACTTTGGCGCTGTCAAAGTTACGGATCACCACTTTCCCTTTTTCCGGAAAGAGTTCTAAGTAAATCAAACGCAGAATGGTTGACTTGCCGGCTCCTGAAGGACCGGTGATAAACACAAACTCGCCCTCATTGATCGAGAGATTAATGTCCCGTACCCCGGCGTCTTTGCCAAAAGTACAACTGACGTTAAAAAAATTAATCATTCCGGATAACTAACAATGCTCGCGGAATTTAATCTTTCGGGAGTAATAAATCAACGCAGAAAACCGCCCGGCTTTTAAGAAGACCCCCAACTTTTACTTGAATTCAAGCCGAGTGATTCCTAAAATTGAATCAGGAAAACCTTAGGAACAAAATGATTTACCGAACGACAATCCTTTTTCTGATGACAGTCCTCCTGAGCGGTGCCACCGGTCCGCAGTACGCCAAGCACTTCGAACCGCAGGCCCTGCGGATTGACTATTATCAATCCGGCACTCAAACCAAACAATTGATCAGCCTTGAGGCACTGGTGTTGGAGCCGCTGTGGGCGGGCTCTCGCACAAATCTGTTAGATACCCTGAACCGTGGCAAACACCAAGTTCGTGTATATGATGCTGGCTCCGGGGAGTTGATTTATTCAACCGGCTTCTGCAGTATTTTCAGCGAGTGGATGACGACCGATGAAGCCACCGCCGGTATTACCCGTACTTTCCCGGCCTCAGTACGGCTACCCTTACCTAAAAACAAGGTCATTGTCCGATTTGCTACCAGAAATCGCCAAAACCAGTACGTGGATCATTATCAGACCGAAATCGATCCCCAATCCCGCTTTGTCATCCGCGAAAAACCCGATCCACGCCTGAAACCGAAAAAAATCCTCTCCAGCGGCGATCCGGCCAATAAAATTGATTTGTTGATCCTGCCTGAAGGTTATACCAAAGCAGAAATGGGAAAATTCCGGCACACTCTGACGCATTTCTGTCAGGTGTTATTCGAATCTCCCCCCTTTCAGGAAAACAGGTCTAAATTCAACGTCTGGACTTTGGAACTGCCGGCACCGGAATCCGGGATAGACGATCCACGAGCCAATATCTTCACCCGCACCAATTTCGGTCTGACCTATAACTCACTCGACTTAGACCGTTACGTGCTGGCTTTCGACAATAAAAGTATTCGCTCGGCGGCCATGAGCGCACCTTATGATTATTTGATTTTCATCTTCAACTCAACCAAATATGGCGGAGGCGGCATTTATAATTTATGGGCGACTTGCTACAGCGACGCGGAGGAAGCCGAGCAAAGCTGGTGGCCGGATTATGTTTTCGTTCATGAGTTCGGACATTCCTTGGCGGGTCTGGCAGATGAATACTATGCCTCCGCGATCGTCTATAACGAATTTTATCCTGTGGATGTCGAGCCCTGGGAACCCAATATTACGGCCCTGCTGAAGCCAGCGACGCTTAAATGGCAAAAATTCGTAAGCTCCACGACGCCTGTTCCCACTCCCTGGCAAAAGGAACAATATGATGCAATGGATCCGAAAAATGCTGAAGAACGCGGTGCGTTTTTAAAATCCCAGACCTATTGGAATCAAGTCGGAGCGTTCCAGGGCGCGGGATATGCCAGTACAGGACTGTACCGCCCGATGCTGGACTGTCGGATGTTCAGTAAAAGCCTCACTCCTTTTTGCCGCGTATGTCAGGAAGCCATAGAACAGGTAATCAGGTTTCATACAGAATAATGGTCGTTGGTATATCACAATAAAAAAACGTTAGCCGCTCTGGCGGTTACCATTTTCTGGAGGAATTGTTATGAGAATTTTCGACACCAAAGGCATGATGGTCATTCCCAATCCAGCCCCCAAAGAGGCCGTCAGGTCGCGCAACGTTTTAGTGGTGCAGGCCACCTACTGCCCCAATGGTCATAACCTGATCAGTTCCAGGGTTCTGTTCAACAATCTGCCGGGAATCCTACTAAAAGCGTCTACCCGGAATGAGACTGGTCTGATTGCTTTGAGCCCGATTTACGGTCAACATATCCGGGTATCACAGGAGATCAGTCTTACTGACGGAGAGGTGGTCGAACTCAGTTGTCCGACGTGCGGTGTGCCTCTGCCAACGCATTCACCCTGCTCCTGTGGCGCTGATTTGAAGACTTGTTTCCTGACGCAGAACGTGGATTTCACCAATTGCATTGGTATTTGCAATCGGGTTGGTTGCCCAAACTCACGCATCATCGAAAGTGGTGACCTGATCACCTTGGCTATGGTCGATGTACTCTAATCAATGTTAGTCAAGCAGACCGTTTTTTATCTCGAACTGGTAAGGCCCGGACGTGTGCCCGCGATCAAGGCTCCCAAACCGCCAGTGATCGTGCGCCGCATTCAAGCCCCCCGACCAGAACTCAATCGTCTTTTTTATCTGACGATCGGTCGGAACTGGCATTGGGTCGACCGTTCGAACTGGAGCATCGAGGACTGGCGAAAATTAATTGAACGTCAGGATTACGAGACATGGATCGCCTATCGAGGCACCACTCCGGTGGGGTACTTCGAACTCGATTTTCAGGACTGCCAGAATCCCGAAATTGTATATTTAGGAGTGATGCCCGGATTTGACGGACAGGGCTTAGGGCAATATTTACTCCAAAAAGCTGTACGGCGGGTTTGGCGCCAGGGAGCGCGACGGGTTTGGTTACATACCTGCTCCCATGATCACCCGGCGGCTTTACATATCTACCAGAAAAATGGTTTCAGAATAATCAGACAGGAAATCGTCGAAAAGGAGTTTTCATGATCGGGCAAATATACTGCAAACATCATCTATTAAAGATCGCCTGGCTTTGTATTTTCTTACCAGGGGATATTCTGAGCCAAACCGGTGTGAAATACTTTTTGGGCCAGGAATTTGCTATTGATGGGATTGGGTGGCAGGAAACCGCTGATAACTTTACGCGATTACCGCTGAAATTCCAACCCTTGGTGCCTCCTGAAGTCTGGCGGCTGAGCCAAAATTCAGCCGGTCTGACTCTGCATTTTTCTACAAACGCCGAAAAAATATACATCCGCTGGAAGCCTAAACTTGATAATCACATGCCCCACATGACAGATATTGCGACCAAGGGTTTCGATCTCTATGCCCGAGCGGAGAGCGATGTGCGATGGCGTTGGGCAGGCTGTTCCCGCACCTGGCAGACTGGCCCACGTTACCAAGCTTTGTTGATTGATGAGCTGTCGTCGGCAACGAAGTACTGCAGGCTTTATCTGCCCCTGTATGACGGCATAGATTCGGTCGAAATCGGCGTGCCCGATACAGCGATAATCCAGTCCTGGCGCTCTGAGTACAAGTTTCCTAAACCAATCGTGTTTTACGGCACCTCCATTACCCAGGGAGGTTGTGCCTCACGGCCCGGGATGACTTACCCCGCCATAATCGGTCGGGAAATTGACGCCGCGACGATCAATCTGGGATTTTCCGGCAATGGCAAAATGGAAATCAGCCTGGCAGAAGCCCTGGCGGAGATCGACGCCGCCTGTTATGTCATTGATTGCCTGCCTAACCTGACCCCGGAAATGGTAGCCGAACGAGTGGTGCCTTTTGTCCAAACATTGCGCCGGAGTCGTCCTGCAACCCCGATCATTCTCGTATCTTCGGTTTTTTATGACAATGCCTGGCTCAAAGCTCCCAGCCGCGAAAAAATCATTCGGAAAAACCAGAATCTGCGACAAGCATATCAGGAACTGGTTCAGCATAAGGTACCCCGACTAATTTTAGTGGAACCCGAAAAGCTGGAAAAAGTGACAGCCGATGGTACAGTAGACGGTGTTCATCTGACCGACTTGGGATTCAGTCGGATGGCATCGGTACTGACACCCGTCATCCTCAAAGTTTTAGAAAAATAATCACCAATTGCTATGCCGACGATCAGTATTGCGGAAATTGAAATTCGCCTTGCGGAATTATCCAAATTACTTGATCCCTGCCAGCTCTGTCCGCGTCAATGCCTGAGTCATAGGCGTCAGGGTGCATTTGGATTCTGTCGGCTGGGTGATCAACCCCTATTCTCCAGCGCTGTCGCCCATTTTGGGGAAGAGCCGCCGATCACCGGCAGGCATGGTTCGGGTACCATATTTCTTTCAGGATGCAACGCCGCCTGTCTTTTTTGTCAGAATTATCAGATCAGCCATTTGCATTATGGGGAAGTGGTGACACCAACACGTTTGGCGGATGAATTTCTTGCACTCCAGGCTTCCGGTTGTGCAAATATCAACTGGGTGACTCCTGATCCGCAGCTGCCCTTTTTAATTTCCGCGCTGGTGATTGCCATGCAAAAAGGCTTTAACCGCCCGGTGGTTTACAACACCAACGGCTATGTGCGTCGCGAGGTACTTCAGATTCTGGAAGGCATTGTTGATATATATCTTCCCGATATGAAGTATGCCGCAGATTGCTGGGCTGAGGAATACTCGAATTTGCCGCGATATTCCGCGATCAACCTCGAGGCAATCCGCGAGATGTATCGCCAGGTCGGGCCGTTGCAGGTTGATGAGCAGGGCATCGCGCGACGCGGTCTTTTAATCAGGCATCTTGTTCTGCCGGAGGATCGGGCCGGAAGCGCGAAAATATTCCGCTCCATCGCCGCGATCGATCCGGAAATTCCAGTCAGCATCATGGCTCAGTATCATCCCTGTTATCATGCCAGCGGGCACCCGGTGCTGGGACGGCGCGTAACGATCCGCGAATATCAGAAAGCCATCGCAGCCTTTGAGGAAGCCGGGCTCAGCAATGCCTATACGCAACCTCTGGAAGAACTAGTAGCCGAGGATCTTTTCTTTCCGGATTTTTCCGCGAAGCCGGAGAAAATATTCAAACAAAAAGATAACCGCTTAAAGCTCTAATCGCCTCTACGCCGGACGAACGACGGCCAGGATCAGACGCTCCTTCTCCAAATTGATGCGGTTTAAATTGAGGAAAAAAGGCTTAAAATCGCTGGCCGTCAGGTGAAATTGTACTTTGCAGGATTTGAACGTTCCGACAAAACCGTTTTTCAGTACGGAAACAACTTCCGCGCGGGTTTCCGGTTCTAAAAGATCAACAATGCTTTTCGTAACCAGCTCCAACCGGGAATAACCGGTCAGCGCTAAGGCATCCTCGCTCACCCCAATGATGGAGCCTTTCAAGTCGAGCAGAAAGGCGGTTTCCTCTTTGTTCAAGATCGCCAGCAAGGCGTCTTTTTCATTGCGAGCTTCCTCATAGGCCTGAGCTAATTTGCCGTTCAGATTCTGCAACTGCATTTGTAATTTCGCCATGCGGGCTTCTTGGTGCTTCCGCTCGGTGATGTCGCGGAATATCCCGCGCGTGGCAATGAATTTACCATCCTGAAATTGGGAATTGATATTGCCCTCGACATAAATCTCGCGACCATCGCAACTCAGAAAGACGGTCTCAATATTCTGCGCGGTTTCACCCTGCATAAGTTGTTGCAGTACCTTGCGGCAGGTCTCTATATGATCATTACGTAAAATATCCACAAATGTCATCTTCTTTAATTGCTGGTCATTGTAGCCAAGCACTTCTTTCCATTTGCGATTGACAAAGACGAAATGCCCTTTGGCGTTCACGCTCTGAATCAGGTCGTTGGCGTTTTCGAACAAGTCTGCATACTGTTCTTCCCGGCGCTTCAGAGTCTCCAGAGTACCTTCAAGGGTCTGGCGATGTTGAATCTCCAGCCGGCGGAGACGTTCGTTGCGCAGGATCATCCTGACCCGTGCGATATGGATGACGATGGCCAAGATCGTCGCCATGAGCAAACCGAGCCCAAAATGAATCCACTCGGGATCCGACAGATAGGGTTGGGCAATCAATAGCCAGCAACCGGCATTCAGGAGTACTAAAATCAACAAATAGCCATTGGATAAAAACAATGACCCGGCCCCGATGACCAGCAGTACGAAATTTGTGGTTTGCAAAGCCTGATTGGTGAGGAATAAATGCAGGGTGGCATTGACCAGCACGAGAGCAGCTATTAACAAAGCCACCGGATGCGCGAGTCCAACCTCAAATTTTTTACCACCAGTCAAGAAACGCAGTAAAAACATCACCAGGGCCGTACCAATTGCCGTGCACAACATAGTCGTACGCGCCTGACCGGTTAGTAAGAAGTTATGTCCAACGGCTAATAATAAATATAACAGCCCCAGAAAAAAACTGACTGCCGGCAATGAATCGCGCACAACCTGACTACATGCAATCCTGACCTGAATATCCCGACTATTCAAATTGCCGTTAAAAGACGCGGCGGAACTTTCGGATTTTGAATTCTCGTTCACCTCATCACCCATAAAGTATCACGTTTGAAATATTTCCAAGTCCGGTCTGATTTTAAACATTTTCCGGCTAATAGTCAATTCGATTTGTTGTCGCCGGGTTTGTCCTGCGCCGTTTTATTCCTCATCACGTATTCCCGGGCAAGTGTGCAAGCCCGGGTTCGGTTATTTAAATTTACCGCCCGCTGATAGCATTGATTAGCTTTTGCCGGGCGGTCAGTCAAATTGTATACCTGCCCGAGACGCAGCCAGGCGTAGCCCAAGTTGACATCCATTTCCAGGTTGTAATCCTTAATAGCTGTCTGCAGTTCGCGCTCGGCGGTGCGTAAATCATTTTGCAGTAAGGCTAAGGTCCCATTCAATATTTTCAGACGCAACTTGTACTCCGCCGCGCTGGTGCCTTTCAATTGCGGTAGGAGTGACTCGATTTGCCGGATCCGGCCGACGGCTTCCTGTGGACGACGCAATTCCATCAACGCCTCTGCTGTCAGAAAATGGTAATAGGGATTGCGCGGAAATTCCTCAGCCAAAGCGGAGGCGTAATTAAGCGCTTGCCGAAAATCGCCTTCATAGTACAGGTTAACCATAGCCAGAATGCCGCGGGCTTCCCAGCGTCCATATTGGGCTACCTTGGCGGCCGTTTCAATCCGTCTTAGTCCTTCCGTTCGGGAAC
Organism: uncultured bacterium; assembly: GCA_964588795.1. GTDB lineage: Bacteria > Fidelibacterota > UBA2242 > UBA2242 > UBA2242 > CAZPQN01. The sequence continues at coordinate 64,914 of CAZPQN010000001.1, forward strand.
CACTAATTTGCAGAATCCAAGAGGCGATTTTCATATATCCGGATGACAATCCAACATAGTAACTAAATACTCCGAACGGCAGGTGCAATTCGCAGAAATCGGGATTCGCTTTCTGAGCCTGCCTGATATAACTCAACGCCTGTAACCCGTTGGTGATGACCGCAAGCCAGTTTTTAGCAGCTAACTGCAGGCGCGCTTTGAGGCCCGCGGTGACTCCGGTGTAGAATAAAAGTTCGGCGTCTCCCGGCTTTTCAATCAACCGAATACGGTATAGCCGGAGAGCCACATCAATTCTTTCAAACAAAATTCTGTTGCCGCTGGAATATCCATAATTTTCCTGATTCAGCATCCATTCGGTTGCCAAAGCTCCTAAAGGCGCCAGTGGGTGAAACGGTCTTTCGGTTACCATTTTGGTAAACAACTGGTTGGCCGCGGCAAAGTCCATGTTGTACATTAAATGCAGGGCTTCCACAGCCTGCATATCCTGCTGGACGCGGATGGGTTGCGCCGACAGGCATACCGATAATGCCATCATCAAGAGAAATGCGAAAACCAATCCTGATTTTCTTACGCCGTCTCGCTGGCGATGCGTTACAAAATAATTCGTTGTTGCATGCATACTTACCGGAAAATATACGATTTTTTTCTCGGTTTGTCTCGGTACCAATTTTCATGACCCGCGCACGACAGGCATAATGCCGTAAATCTGATTGAATCCGCCGCTCCGCAAGTTTGTTATATCACGATTGAATATTTAATTTTAAGTATCAGTGAAAGGCGGAAAATCATGAGTGTAGAATCCACAATTGCTGCACGTCGGGCGTACCGATCCCTGGCACCGGTAACGATAACGCCGGAAATCATCAGTGATTTGGCGCAGTGTGCAAGTTTGGCGCCCTCCTGTTTCAATAAACAACCGTGGCGTTATATTTTCGTCACGGACAAGGCAGTCTTGCAGAAAATTCAGGCCGCTCTGGCACCCGGCAACGAGTGGGCCAAACAGGCTTCGGCGATAGTGGCAGTTTTTACCCAGGACGAACTCGATTGTATTATCCGTGAACGCCGATATGCTCTTTTTGACACCGGACTGGCCACTGCGCAGCTCATCCTCAGGGCGACCGAACTGGGCCTCGTTGCCCATCCCATCGCCGGTTTTGATGTTGAGTCGGTTGCTGTCGCGCTCGCCTTACCAGCTGAGTTTACGCTAATTGCCCTCCTGATCATTGGACAAAAAGTCAGCAAACCTTTCCTGCAGCTCAGCCCTAAACAACAGGAGCAGGAGGCGATTCGTCCCGCCCGTCTGCCATTTGAAAAATTCGTCTTTCTCAATCAATATCAATAATCCCAAATATTCTCGGAGGTTCGTATGAAAGCCGGAAGTACAGCCACAGAACGACCCGACCTACGTCCCATTACTGAGGTTGCCAAACAGCTTGGTTTGCGCCCCGCAGACCTGGAGCTATACGGAAAACGTAAGGCGAAAATTAATCTGGAAGTATTGCCCCGATTAACAGCGAACCCGGATGGCAATTTGGTACTGGTTTCCGCCATCACTCCAACGCCATCGGGAGAGGGCAAAACGACGGTCGCGATCAGCCTGGCGATGGGACTCAACCGCATTGGACAAAAAGCCATTGTCACGCTCCGCGAGCCTTCCCTCGGTCCGCTGTTTGGCATGAAAGGGGGAGCCACCGGTGCCGGTCAGGCTAAAGTTCACCCAACGGTGGACATCAATATGCATTTCACCGGTGACATTCATGCCGTGACATCCGCCCACAACCTGATTTCGGCGGTACTGGATAATCATATTTTTCGCCGTAAGGAACCGATGCTTGACCCCCGGCGAATAGTCTGGCGCAGGGTAATGGATATGAACGACCGCAGTCTCCGCAATATTGTTCTGGGATTAGGCGGAAAAAACGATGGCTTCCCGCGGCAGGGCGGCTTTACCATTACCGCTTCATCCGAAGTGATGGCCATCCTGTGTTTGTCGCTATCATATCCGGAACTGAAAGAACGCATCGGCAATATCTTCCTCGGTCATACGTTTGACAATCAACCGGTCTACTTGCGTGATCTAAAAATCAGCGGTGCCGTTACAGCCTTACTGAGGGATGCATTGAAACCCAATTTAGTGCAAACCAGCGAAGGCGGACCAGCTTTCGTGCATGGTGGCCCTTTTGCCAATATTGCTCAGGGCACTTGCTCGATTATGTCGATGAAATTAGCCCTGAAACTGGCTCCTTACGTCGTGACGGAAGCTGGATTTGGATTCGATCTGGGCGCCGAGAAATTTTTCGATATCGTCGCCCGCAAAACGAATTTGAATCCTAAGGTTGTCGTATTGGTCGCGACCGTGCGCGCTTTAAAAATGCACGGCGGTGTTCCCTTAAAGGAAATCAGCAATCCCGATCCGCCAGCGATAGAGCGCGGGTTTCCCAATCTCGAAAAACACCTGGAGAACATCGCCAAATTTCAGGTTCCGGCGATCGTCGCTATCAATCGCTTTACGACCGACTCGGAGGAAGAAGTACGCACCCTCGTCAATTTGATTGCCCGTCAAGGCACCGAGTCTGCTATTGTGGAATCGTATATCAAAGGAGGCGCTGGGGCGATTGAATTGGCCGAAAAGGTATGCAAAATCGCCGACCATCAGCGTCACTACACGCCGCTTTACGACCTGAATTTACCCGTGCGGGAAAAAATTGAAACAGTTTGCCGAGAGATGTACGGTTGCCGCGCTGTCGAGTACACTCCGGACGCCAACGATGACCTGATGCGCATCGAAAAATTGGGTTTGACGAATCTGCCCGTCTGCATTGCCAAGACCCAAAGCAGTCTTTCAGATAATCCCGACTTGCTTGGACGACCCCGTAATTTCCTCCTGACGGTTCGCAATGTACTGATCTCCGCCGGCGCTGGGTTTCTAATTCCCGTCACCGGGAACATCCTGCTGATGCCGGGACTACCGGTGAAACCCGTCGCTGAGAATATTGAGATTGATGCAACTGGCGAAATTATCGGTTTGCAGTAAGACCAGTTAGTAAGAAATCCCCTTTGCGTTATAAAACAATACTCCGCACAGGATTAAAACCCAGTGCGGAGTACCTTAAATACATGCTCACCGCGCCAATCGTTTGGAAGCGGCAGCAGTAGTGGGTAAGTTCTATATCGGTTAGAAACGACCGCCGCGGCGCGGACCGCCGAAGCGACCACCGGAGCGTCCACCGAAACGATCGCCACCTCGGCCACCTTCGGCACGCGGACGCGCTTCATTGACGACCAGGGTTTGACCATTCAGGTCTTTACCATTCAAACCGGCGAGTGCCTTCTGAGCTTCTTCAGCTACAGGCATTTCCACGAAACCAAAGCCCCGCGAATCTCCGGTAAACTTATCCTTGATGATCGAGACCTTGGCAACCTGCCCAAAAGCCTCGAATGCCTGCCGCAATTCGTCTTCTGTCGCATTGCGAGCAATATTACCGACGTAGATATTCATTCTGACCTCCTTTGATCTTGAATATGTGGTAACGTTCGAGCCAACCAGACTGAAACCAGGTTTCGAGTCCAACGTCAGTAAGAACCATCTACGGTTTCCTATAAACAACCTTTTATTTTCGATTTATTAGGGCTTTCGACTTCTCTTCCATCGGGCGGATTCTGCTGTATCACCCAATTTTCCTAGCAGTTGACTCATTTATCAATTAACGGGGGCAAAAATACTTCAATTATTTCGATAATCCAATGAAAATCTGCAAACGGAGGCAATCTTTTCACTTCGTTTAAAAAAATATCTGGTAGTTCAGACCGTTTGCAGCACAATACCGACG
>CAZPQN010000001.1:68843-97346 GCA_964588795.1 uncultured bacterium
ACTTCGTTTAAAAAAATATCTGGTAGTTCAGACCGTTTGCAGCACAATACCGACGAATAGACTGCGCCAGGTCTTGCCAGTATTGCGCTCCGTCGGCAAATATGCTGCGGTAATCAGGCAGCAGTTGCGGAAAATGAATGCCCAGCCAGCGCAGGATGTTAGTCTTGATTGGCCCCCGATGGTTAAGGCTATCGAGCATGTAATAAGTCGTGAAAGCCTGCGTCGTGCTGATAATTTCTTTCCAGTCCGTCAGATATGGCATGATCGGTCCGATGAAAATAAAGGTCGGAATACCGGCCCGGTGCACTTCTCGCAGGGCCGTTAATCGATCACCCAGCGCAGACGCCTGCGGCTCCAGTTTCTGTCTCAGACCATCATCCATGGTGACGAAGGTAAAACCGACTTCACAGTCCGCGAACTGCCGTAGGAGGTCGAGGTCGCGTAGAACGAGTGCCGACTTGGTTTGAATACTCAATGACGGATGTAAACGGACCAGTTTCTGTAAAATTTGGCGTGTGAGACAAGATTCCTTTTCAGCGGGCTGGTACGCATCAGTAACTGATGAGAGGTAGATTTTTCGTCCATAATAGCGTGCCGGGCGGGCCGGGATCAGCTGGGGGGCATTAACCTTGGCATCCACAAAGGTGCCCCAGGCTTCCTTGTGGCCTGTATATTTTTGAATGAAATGCGCGTAGCAGTAAACGCAGGCATGCTCACATCCGACATAAGGATTGATGACATACTCCACACCCGGCAATCCTGAACGGCAGAGGATCGTCCGCGCATTGATTTTTCCTATTTGAACCATAACCAAGATTAATAACCGCGCTTAATTTTCGCAAATCAGCTTGATATTCCGCCTGCAACTTCATTATTTCCGATTGCGCCTTTTTAGGATTAATTTATCTTCATTCGAAAACATAAGGAGCAACAGCATGCAACCCTGGTATCAAACATTGTTCGATAACTATGCCCAGACCTACGATCAGGAATCATTTACACAGGGTACCGTGTCAGAGGTCGATTTCATCGAAACTGAAATTTGCGCGAATCGCGCCCTGCATATTCTTGACATCGGTTGCGGTACGGGTCGGCATGCCATCGAATTATCCAAAAGAGGTTATCAGGTGACCGGAATCGACCTCTCAGCGTCTCAGATTACCCAGGCAAAAATGAAAGCAAATGCGGCGGGAATCGCGGTCGACTTCCGGATCATGGACGCTCGCGAGTTACCCTTTGAAGCACAGTTTGATGTCGCGATCATGCTGTGCGAAGGCGCTTTCCCCTTGATGGAAACCGATGAAATGAATTTTAGTATCCTGAAGGGCATCGCCCGGGCTTTGCGTTCGCCGGGTAAATTAATCATGACTACGCTTAACGCCCTGTTCCCGTTGTATCATTCCGTCAAAGATTTTATCAATTCCCAGACGAATACCGGCGTTAGTCAGACGAACAGTTTCGACCTGCTGACATTCCGGGATCGCTCGGTGTACGAATTTACCGACGACAGCGGCGTAAAAAAATCCCTCCAGTGCGACGAAAGATATTATGCCCCTTCCGAAATCACCTGGTTGCTGAAATCATTGCATTTTACGACGGTTGAAATCTTCGGTTGCGCCACCGGATCTTTCAGTCGCCAGCGTCTATTGACTACCGATGATTTCGAGATGCTAATTATCGCCGGAAAATAGATCCTGCTAACCGGGATTAATCGCCGGTAAGCTGCTTTCAGGCACTCGGTAGCAATAATTTCAGGTTGCGGGTAATGATTGGCAGGTATTCGCGTTTGGTGACCGGATAAAAGTCCCGCAATTTGCGCTGGAGAATTTCGCGGGTGGGTTCGTCTATTGCCCCGCTTAGGATTTGCTGCACCTCTGCCTCACTGATATCCTCGAGCTGTGTAGTCTTCTTGATTACCGTCTGATTAGCTGGACAACCGTACTGACAGCGCATGCACCCCATCAACGCATTGTGAGCGGTCGGCGCGATCCATTGGGGAATTTCGCCGGCACTTTCATTATATAGCGTCGTACAACGACCGGCATCAATGACAAATTTTTCATCCCGGATGCACTGATTGGGACAGGCACGACGACAGATCATGCATTTTTGGCAGGATTTCATCATCTTCAGTTCTTGCCAGTTGTCGGTCGGCGATTGATAATCTGTCAGGAAAGCGTACAGCGTTATAAAGCTGCCCATTCCTTCGACAAAGGTGATATTGTTACGCCCGTACTGCGCTAAACCGCTGCGCACCGCCAACCGCTTCAGGAACAGGTAGCGCGCGCGCTCCAGACGATAATCTTTTTCCTGTAAAACCGTCCGGCGGAGAGTGGCGGTCAGGTCGTCGAGGCTGATGCCATCATCGGAATACTGGGGCGGCATAAAAAACTGATACACATTGCCCGCATATTGAATATTGACGAGTGACAACGGCGTGAAAGTTGCCAGCACAATGACCGTTTTGGCGTCGCGGAAGTTTTCCGGTAAGTTGAAACTGAACTTGTCAATAATCGCCCGGAATTTGGGGTTGTCGCTTATTTGACCAGCGCTTTTGAGTGCTTCAAACTCAGCCTGCAGCTCCGCCAAATGACGCACAGCAGTGGTACGGTAGTCAAACCGAAAGGCTGGCACCGGTGCTTCCGACGATGCAGTCGCCATCCGCGAAAACAGACGCATGGGTTTGACGGAGAGCAGGCACCCTCCCAGAATAATTTTCTGTAAGAATTCACGCCGGGATACGCATTTTCCTGAATCATTCATTTTCTCTCTTTCCTCCCAATGAACAATTAATGTTACGATAAGCCCGTTTCGCTAGCAATATTCTTTTGATCGAAGCGCAAAATCGGGGTTAACCGGACGCGGGGCGGGATAAACGGCCTTAACCTTTTAATCTGAGCGATCGGAACCACCGCCGTGTGGATCAAGTCAGGGAATTACGAAAAACAGAATGGCGAAAAAATGCAGAATACTGCCTGCCAGGACAAACAGGTGCCAGACAGCATGGCTGAAGCGGATAGATTTACGAACATAAAAGATGATCCCTAAGGTGTACATCAGACCGCCCAGAACTAAAAACACCAACCCTCCGGTGGCCAGAGCCGCCAGCAGCGGTTTTAAGGCAATAACTACAATCCACCCCATGCTGGTATACAAAATTAACATCAGCCAGGTTACCTGCCGCAGAGCGGTGACCTGCAATAAAATACCAAGAATAGCTAATCCCCAGATCACGCCAAATAGTGACCAACCCCACCCTCCTCTTAATGTCACCAGAGTAAAAGGCGTATATGTTCCGGCAATCAACAGAAAAATGGCGGCATGGTCAATAACCTGCAAAAAAGCCTTCGCGCGTGGAGAGGTAAGGCTGTGGTACAAGGTACTGGCGGCGTACAGGATCACGAGCATAGCACCGTAGATGCTACAGGCGACGATATGCCGGGCGCTACCATATAAGGCGGCAAAGACTACAAGAACCGTCAGACCGGCCAGCGCCAACACAAAACCCAAACCATGTGTCAAGCTATTCGCCAGCTCCTCGCCGGCACTGTATTTACGGGTAGGAGATGAGTGATTCTTCTGCATTCGTATGTGTCATCCAAATTGTTACTTCGGCGAATATAATCATGACCGGTGGATTAGCCAATCTTTTTCACCCTCCGGTTCATTGTACCGAAACCGGACTTAACCCTGCAGCACCTGAAGGCCTGCCGAATCTCAAGGATTTTTAAGTATCCAGAGTGCCATGTCGAACGCCCCAAAACCGCGGGATGTGGTCTGACCAGCAATCAATATTTTTCCCGTCTGCGTAATCCGGACACTACTGCCCCAGTCACTGCCGCGGGAGCCAATCCGTTTTTCCCAAATCATCTTCCCCTCACGATCCAGTCTGATAACATAAACGTCATTGTTGCGATCAATATCCTTTGTGGTTCCAGTGACGATCAGATCCCCATTCGGCACGGCACAGATACCGTGACCGTAATCGTAAAACTCGCTTTTCCCGTACGTTTGTGTCCAGAGCAGGTTGCCATCTGCATCTGCTTTCATCACCAACACGTTCATCAGGTCGCGACAATTGGTACTGCCGACAAGTGCAATTCCACCGTCAGGCGTCGGGGTAATGCCATTGCACCAGTCGAAAGTTGGGGTTTCGGTTTTGTTAAACGGACTGGCCATCGTGGTTCCGTAATTCCTGCGCCAGATTTCGCGCCCCGCGGAGTCGGTCTTTAATAACCAGCAATCGCTGTTTTTACCTCCAAAGGTGCCGGTCGTCGCCCCGATGACCAGATCCCCTTCCGGTGTCACGAACAATGTATTGCTGATTTCAAATTTTGCGCCACCGTAAGTGCGTTGCCAAAGTAACCGCCCCCGGGCATCGGTTTTCAGCAACAACAGATCCTGTTCTCCGGCTCCCTGCGAATCAGTAAAACCACTGATAACGTAACCATCTCTGACTCTGACAATACCGGTTCCGACTTCGTTTCCTTTTCCACCAAAGCAGTTCTCACCAATGACCTTACCTTTGGGGTTCAAGCGAACAAGATAAACATCTTTGCCGCCACTACCGCGCGAGGTCGTGTACCCGACCGCTAAAAAGTTTTCCCCGTCGGTGACTCCGTTATTGCCATATTCCGCCCCCACTCCTCCGCAAGTACGTGACCAGACCAGATTTCCAATCGAATCAATTTTTACGACCAATAAATCGGCATTCCGGTTACCATGCGAAAAAGTATAACCCGTGAGGTAATAGCCGCCGTCGTTTGTCGGAGCGATGGAACGCGCGCCATCGGCTCCGAAACCTCCATATATTCCCGCCCAGCCGATACTCGGATCATTAAAATCCGCAGGCGCGGAAAAAATAAAATCATGCGTCGGATAGGTATGGCGCAAGCCGTGTTGCTGACCTCTTTCAACCAAATCGGAGAATGCTAAACAGTTGCTGAAATTGTAAAATTGATCCCGCACTCCAGTCACCAAATTGCCATCCTTGACCGGCGCATGGTCCGAGCCTAACCAATCGGCACCGGCTTGCCGATATTCATCCTTGAAGCGGGGATTGGCAACAATTTTACGATCTCTGATGATTTGTGCCGCGGCCAGAATCCGACTCGCCGAGCAGATTGAAAATATCGGTAGGGTCTGCCTGTTCGCCTCACGGATAACCTCAAGGGCAGTCGAGTCACCAATGATTTCGCTGAATGGTTCGGTCTGATACCAGATCGACGACGGCATGAGTACCAATCCATCCCAGGCCGACAGATTGGTGATTTCATTGAGTTTGATCTCCGGTAAAAGAGGGCGCGGCGCACACCGGTGTAGAAAACCGCAGGGTTTCAAAGTGTCCGCGGTTCCAGCGATAGTCACCTCCCAGCCGTTTTTCTCGAATTCATCACAGGTCAGGTAAAAACCTGCTCCATATTGATTACTGACCAGTAACAGCATATTCAACGGCTTATATCGGAAAGGCAAGGCAGGCCACTCAGACAAGGGTTTTGTGCTATTTAATAGACCACGCCAGGATTGACTGCGCTGGTAATAATCGTAGCGCACGGTGGTCAATGCATCGAGCAGTTGCGCCCGGCGCCTGGCCGGCATCTTGTTCATCAGCAATAAGGGATAGTTATAGGTTTCCGGTAATTTTTCGATCTCTTCTACTTGCACATTGGCTAAAATTACTCCGCTCAAAATGGCCTGGTGAACGAACACGGCGTAAAGATTATTCTGGCGATAAAACGATCGTAAATCAGGCTCCATGTACCACTGCTGAAAGATGTCGCGCCAGGTGCGTAATATTCCCCGCTCCGGTCGCAATACCAGATGCCCGGCATTGAAATAGGGTTTGATCGCAACGCTGTCCACCGGGGTCAGCATGGGGAACAGACTTTCGGCAGGGACATTGCATATCCGATAAATGGTTTGCCAGAAGGGATCGGGCGGCGCATCCCAGAGCGGCCCGATCAGGTTATGCATGACGGGTCGTACACCCAAAACCTTGGCCTGTGATAAACGAAATGCTGCCGGTTCATTGATAATGATATTATCACGATCCATCCATACTAATATCTCAGTCTTGCCCAGTGCTAGGGATTCAGCGGCGGCGGCTCCGTACACTTTTGCCGCAAAAGGAAACCGCAGGGCATTTTCCGGAACCCGACAAGGAATCAGCCTGACATGCAAATCGGCCAGTTCGTGTCGGGTAAGATTTGTCAATTTATTGACGTTGTTGGGGACCAGAATCCAAACCGGACATTTACTAAATTTGCCACCCTGCGAGCGGATACTCCGTGCCCAGATTGGCAGTTCCACTTCCCCATCTCCGGGTTCGGCAAAAGTGGCGAAGATTACCGGCGGAGCGGCCGGACGGGGAGCCGATTCGCCCACTACCATCAGGGAAAAGTACACAACAATCAACGTCACCACCCGCTCATAGCGCTGCAGTATATTCACGCGACTCGTTTTTTACCCGCAGGATAAATAGTTACATATCGCATAAAATTCAGCACCTTTTATTTCAACAACATTTCTGATCCCGTCTCATAGAACGGTCAGCTCATCCCAAAGTTGCCCGTCCGGGAAAATCTAAAGTCAATTGTCGTTCAATCGTCATTCGCGTGGAGCACTACTCGTATCGTCGGGAGTGATATTCCAGTTCTGTCCGGCGTCGAGTGGTCTTATGCGCCAGGTAGTCAGGCTATCCAATACCACCCTAGTAGCGACACTCCGTAAATAAACCGCCGTAGCACTATCCAACATACCTTTGTAATTGATGGGAGTGACGCTGTCCTGAAAAATGGTTGCATAGTAGACACAAGCACCTAAGTAAGATCCCGCGTAGGCAGGGTGCGCCTTATCTTCGCGATAAAGCTCGATGGATGGTCGCTCGCGACGTACCTGCCGCCAGGCCTGACCAATGGGAGCGATCATCACGTCGGCGAGCTGGGCGTACTGCTGCACGCCTTCGATCAGATTTACCTGGTGCTGATCATAGCTAAGGTGCATAAAACCGATGTCTAAACCATCGCGGTTGGCGTAAGGCATGAAATAAATCACCCGTGCCCTGGAATTACGCTGAAAGATAAAGGTTTTCAGTCCTTCAATAAAAGGTAAAATATCCGCCCGCCCTTCGGGAGAGCTCACTTCCGCGACTGCTTCCTGGAGAATCACAAAATCCCATTTCTGCTCGCTGATTTTCTGGCGGCTCATCAGGCTGTAACGATGGTAGTCCAGCTGCGCTCCGTTCTGGCAGTACTGATTGACAAAAATCCGCTTGTTAGCATTCTGAGCAAGACCTCGGAAGATGCTGGTCTGGGAATTATAGGACGTCAAGCTGTTACCGAGAAAAAGCACCTTACAGGCCCGGCTGTCCGCCGCCGCCGGAGCCTTATACCCTTGAGGAACATCGTTAAAATCTTCGTCATAGTAAATGTCATATTCGGGCGTGGAAAATTTTTGATCGCAACTAATCAGGGACAACCCTGCTATCAGGATAAAAATGACCAACCAGAGGGGCGGCTCAATTAACCTTAAATGTCTCAAATTATTGTCCTCGCAATGCTTCCGCGAAAATAGGTAATCCCGGATCAACGTCATTATAATATTCCGGTAACAGTACAAGATTTACCCGATCGTTGGGTCGGAACAAACAATCATGGCGGGCTGAAAAGCGCAGGGGCATTTCGTCGCCGCGACTCTGATCCTGATTCCAGTGCATCCATTGACGGCGATTACCGGTCATTTCATATAGACGCCATCCTCCGTTCAAGTTTACTCCGACGATTCCGTGATTAAAATCCAAATCCTGGCGTCTGCCATCCGGCATGACATAATTCTTCAGGGTCACTTTCTGAAAATGCAACCGGGCTGGGACACCCACCGCCCGGCATAAAGCTACCGCTAAGATAGAACGTTGAAATCCGCGATTGCCTCCGCATCGCAAAATCTCAGAAGCAATCATTGACTGGCAGTGCCGTTCATTAGCGCTGTCACGGACAAACTCGAATATTTTCAGCGCCCGGTCGGCGTCAGTCGTTAATCCGGCGGTCAAACTCCAGGCCTTCTCATAAACCGCCGTATGATAGGCGTTCAGCGTGCGCGTCACCCGCAATTCGTCGGGAAACAAAATCCGTTGTGCGACTTTGACCGCCGCAGTCTCGAAGTACGGCCAGTTTACAGTCACAATATTATCATCCACGACATAGACCTGTTTTCGCAACCGCGCTCCTGATTGCCGCAAAATTTCGTACACATCTGGATGTCCGGTAGCTCGCCGGTTGGTTAGTATATCAGCCGAAGCGAGCAGATGAGCTCCATGACAGATGGCCGCCAACGTCAACTGCTTGTCATGGGCTTGTCGGATTAGCGTTACAACGCGCAGGCTGTCATGCTTTAATAAATTGGCCGGGCTGTTGCCACCCGGAAAGAACAAAGCATCGTACCGATTCAGTTCAATTTCACCCAACAAATAATCGACATTGATACTCCGGCGTTCTGAGTTATCCCAGACTCCGCCGGAAGGTTGCCAGACATGTCCACTTAAATCCCGTGAAGTACCGGCGACTTCGACCTGGGCACCCCATTTTTTCCACCATTTACTGATTTCGAAATACTCGCCAAAATCAAAATCATCGCCGACAATAATCAGGATATTCTTTCCCGTCAGGTCAAATTTGTAATCCTGCCCCAAACTTTCCCACCAAATCTTACTGCAAAGGGTGTGCGTACCTAGAATAAAAACCGTGCAGATTGCCCAGACCCACAAAATATTGCGCCACCGGATTGCCATCACGCTCCTCTCCCGCCGGATTGATCTTGATATGCACTGCTGATAACCATCGCGCTGAATTTACAGCACTTGAATTCCTTCACAACCCGGAATCGACAAACGGTCAGTGCACCGGCTCAATTGAAGCTCAATAATCAGAACCTTTATGGTAAAGTAATTGGCGCTTTGACCCTAAAAGCTCGGTAAAAATGCGCCCAGCCCGCACAGCGTTGATCTGTACGGGCTGGGTTGGTATGCGCTACTGGCAGAAACTGAATCTCGTGCGATCTCTACTTCAGGAACTGCTCCACGGCGGTGTATATTTTCAGCAGACTGCCATCCTCAACGGCCCCGGTTTGGTCACGGGGTAAACTGAGGTAACGCACATTCATTCCCTTTTTCGTCCATTGATTGACGATTACTCCAATGAGTTGGTCTCCGCTGAGATCATAGTTGTTGATGTTTGTTGTTTGTAACGGTCCCTGAATTATATCCAACGGTACTGCCATACTTTTATGATCGGTAGACTGGACAACAGTTACGGTTTGCTTTGAGCTATGCCTCAAATCTTGCAGACTGCACAGCGCCACCGAGCCATCTATCTCTTCGGAACAAACCGTGACACGATTGACGTCTACTAATCCGCAAGTATTCAACGCCGCTAATCCATCCGTCAGGTCATCCGGCAATTTCGACAACCAAGTCGGATAATCGACCTGCTGATATTGATGACCGTAGCCGGCTGACCCGCGTAAATCCAGTTTTAAAACGGCATACCCGCGGTTGGCCAGAAACTGTATTTTTTCATCAAATTCCCAGCCGCACCGTTTGCGACAATTCACTGCAGGAATAACTACCAGGGGTAATTTTTTCCGGCGGTGCTCACGCGGTACGGTCAAATATCCGGCCATGATCTGCCCATCCCGCGCCTTGAAATGAAAAAGGCGGGTCTCGGCCAAGCTCTTTTCCGGCAACCAGGGCATTTCCGCCGCGAGATACTGCAGCTGCCCCTCTGCCCCATTGTAAAGATAATACGCGCCTTTCTGACGATCGCTGGTCAATCGGACTATTAAATTTTCAGCTTTTTGATCAGCCGCAACAATCTCAATTAAATAACCCGGCTTTCTCTTTTTAATCATATCAGCAACCTGCTGAATTTTGGCGGCATTATAGACGCTCAGGGTATACCAGGTCGTCAAACGGAGCGCATACAATTCAGGCGCAGTACAAGTCACCGGAACATCTGCCAGCCCCCGACTGGTAAAGTCATAATAGCCATTTCCGGCGACAGTCCTGATTTCCTGACCACTTTCCGGATCAAACAGCACCACCTCGACTCTATCGCGGTTTCTATTGGTATAAACGTAAACCAATTGATTATCCTCTGCGAAAAAAGCCGGGATGAAAGTCGTCTCGCCAGCCAAGGTCGCCACTACCCGCCAGGCCTGTCCGTCTCCAGCGGAGTAAGATACTATTTGTTTATCGCTATTGCTGGCAATGGTCAGGCGCAGCTGACCATCACGATCAAACAGCCAGTCGCTGACCTTGCCGGGATTGCGATAATACAATTTCATTACTCCCCCGGCAACATCCACGGCATACAAATCAAAATCCGGTTGTCCATCATTTTTTAGCGCCACGATGAGCTCCGCCGCCGGAATCAGGGGTACCGCAATGACCTTGGCTTCTGAAATAGGTGTTTGGTTAAGACGAACGGTACGATCATTTTTTAAGTCCAACAACTGCATTTGGACTCCCGATTCAGAGTCAGTTCGATAGAGACTGACAATGTTCTCGTCGCTAATCCAATAATAGCTGAGTATATCAGCTACTGAATCTTTCAGCAAACTGCAGGAATCGCCGGTCTTTCGATCATAACAGACAAGATTTTGCGTACCACCATAAGAGCGAATGTAACTTAGACAATGCCCCGACGGCGAAATCTTAAAATCTGTTTTTTCAGGAAGTCGAAAAAAATCTTCTGCCGGAATAATTTCACCGGCCAGAGCTGACAATTGGAGTGTCAGGGTTAACAAACCAGTCACACAAAGATAAGTTAAATGTTGCATTTTGCACCTCACAATTTTGTTATTAAATAACCAATCCACATACACCTCTTAAGACTGTTTAAGGACCGATTCGTCCAAAACTTTCGATGAGCGGTAAAAAACACCGTTTACCGGTCAGAGCGAAATTCAGGGTTTTTCCCCCGTTAATCAGGTATCAGGTCGTCGCTATAGCCGGGAATGGAAGATCGATCATCGGCTGCACCAGTCGGCGTAACCGGGCAGGGCAAACGATGATTAGGGGTATTTAAAAACCTGCCGGGCGGAGTCGGTTGATTACCTCAGCGGATACCCACCAGATGGCCGGATTGCCATTCCCTGCCGTGAGGTTGAATTCCAGCAATTTAGGATAGGTCATCGGTTGCCCTGTACTGAAAAAATCGGGAGTCTGGCGCGCCGACATAAAGAAGAAATATTTGCCGTCCGGCGATACATAGGGCGAAAATTCCAATCCTCCGGCTGTATTTATCTGGTCGCCTAAATTGAGCGGTTCACTCCACTGATCCTGCTGATTGCGAAACACGACATAATAATCAGTAGCTCCGCGAGTATCCTTCATGCCCACCGCACACACAATCAGATAGCTTTCATCCGGTGCGATAAATGCATTAAAGCGGGTCGTACCGCAGTTGACCTGTTCGGGCAATTTTTCAGGTATTGAGTATCGGCCATTCACCAACCGCGAACGCCAGATTTCATTACTTCGAACGGAGGTTTGCCGCGTAAAGTACAGCGTCCCCCCGCTGGTCACTGCGGGGAAATACTCATCACCCGCAGAATTTACGACCGTATCAATTGTTGCAGGAGCAGTCCAGTCGGTTCCGATTCGCTCCATTACCCAAATGTCCCACTGTTTATTGTTCCGGTGATGCAGGGGATCCGGTTGGTTGGAGACGAAGAAAAAACGCCGTCCGTCGGGCGAGATAAAAGGTTCACCGTACAAATAACGCGCATCACTGGCCCAGGGCACCACTTCCGGAGTTGACCAGCGCCCTTGATTTTCCCGCATTCTCAGGATAGTCGAAACCGTATAGTTGCCGACGGCGATGCAATAATATATTTCCCTGGCATCAGGCATCATGGTAATATCCCGTGTATATAAACCGGCATTGAGAATGCCCGGAGCAAAAATCTGCGGGGTCAGTCCGGGCGTTGTTTGTCCAAGATAGGGACCACGTAAATTAGGGTTCGTTTTGTTCGCCGGCTGACCAAAACCGAGACTCGTAAGGGAAACCCAGATGACGATATTACGTAGCGCCGTTAGCTGCCCCGTGCAATTCGTTTTCATCCTGCCCGCCTTTCCATTGATGCTGACCCATTCATATGGAATGAACCTAACCTTCGTGCAGTTGCGGATAAAGCCTCTTTCGGTGAATGGCAGAAAGAAACGATAGAAGGTCGCTCCCGTAACGACCGCCATATTTCATATCGAACGCCCCTGAGCGATGCGATTCAGCGGATCAGGAATTCACTGACAAGGTTCTGGACTGAGTGGTCGTTAAACAAAACAATCAGTCATTCGCTGAAATTGTCGATGCCCCGCCGTTCGAGCAGACTGCCTTCGGTCAGATAAAGCTCGACCAGAGCATTTAAATATGTCACCAGGGCGCGGGCTTCGTCCAGCTGGCTGGCAGTATAATCGCGCTGAGTCTGCAAGACCAGGAGGTTGGTGGATTTGCCGACCCGGAACTTTTCCAACTCGGCGTCCGATTTTTTCGCCTGCAATTCGCGCGTTATGCGGGTCGCTTCGATCTGTTGCCGTGCCCGGAGCACTTCGGTGTAGGTCGTATGAACATCCAACTGCACCAATTTTTCCAAATTGGCTACGGCCAATGCCTGTTGCTCATGGTCAAGTCGCGCCCGCCGGTTCTGGGCCTGTGCCTGCCGATTGGGAACTGGCAGAGCAAAATTTAAACCGGCGTTGGCCTGATAATAAGGGCTGGTGACATCCGGAGTTGCCTCTTTAAAACTCTCGGCGTAAGCTGTCCGACCGAGACTGATAAAAACATCCAGGCGGGGCAACAGCCCGTTCCGGGTGCGGGCTACCTCGAGTTGACTTTTGGCCAACTGCAAACGGGCTTGCTGAAGGTCAGGGCGGCACTTCAGACTGATGGCAACATGAGTTTGGATTACATCTAGAGTATCAGTGGGTAAAAAGGGGCTATCCAGCGGTACCGGAGTTTTGTACCAGAGCGAATCCTGGCGGGGATTTAATAAATATAAAAACCGCAGACGGGCCTGTTCGTAGCGACTCTGGGCATCGATCAGGGCACTTTGCCTGACTGCCAATTCGGCCTCCACTGCCGCCAGTTCCAGCTCCGGCAATCTACCCACCTTGACCCGTTCTGCTGATTCTATTAACTGCTGGCGGGCTAATTCCAGCGACCGGTTTTGAATTTTGACTTCCTGATCTGTCAGGTAAAGGGTCCAGTAACTTTGTTCAATATCGGCGATGACATTTTCCGCAATTCCTTGCAATTCCGAATTGGAGATGTCCAAATCGAGACGGGCTTTGCGTAAGCCGATCAAGTTGGATTTAAATCCGAAACCCTGCAGGAGGGATTGGGTAACAGTTAATCCAATCGTACCGGCATATTGATCGGTGTAGAGATTGGAGACGGAACCGGTCATGCCGGACGTCAAACTGAGCACTGTACCGGTCGGCAGGAATCCCGTCACCCCTGCATTGACATCGAACCGTTCCTCCTCATACGCGAATGGAGTGTAAGCCGTCCCTAACCGTCTTAACGAGCTGATGGTAGTGCGTTGCCCGCTGACAGTGACGGACGGATCGAATGCCGCGCGTTGTTCTCCGACGTAGGTCTGCATAATTTCCGGTTTGATCCGCTGAATCGTCACGGTCGGGTTATTTTCTAAACCAATGATGACCGCATCCTGTATCCCGATCCGCAAAGTGTCTTCTCCCGAACGGACTGATTGGGTCTTCGACCGCGATTGCCCGGCGGCGTTCAAAGTGAGCATAACGCAAAACAGATACAGTCCGAACCTGAACCACCCAAACAATCTGAGCAACCTGCCTACCGACTTTCCCCAGTACTTCACCGTAGTTCCGGCTCCTGGTGTTTACTGAGCCGTTGCTCGAAAACCGAATAGACTACTGGTATCAATACTAATGTTATCAAGGTTGAGCTGAGCAGTCCACCGATGACTACTCTGGCTAAAGGTGCCTGCGTTTCACCGCCTTCGCCCCAGCCCAAAGAAAGTGGCAGTAAACCCAGAACGGTCGTCAGGGTTGTCATTAAAATTGGTCGTAAACGGCGGCTTCCGGCAGTCCGAATAGCCTCGCTAAGCGGCAGCTTAGCGCGCCGACGCAGCTGATTGGTATAATCAACCAAGAGAATGGCATTATTGACCACGATACCGGCCAACATGATGCAACCGATGAAAGCCTGCATGCTGAATATCGTCCCCGTCAGGATCATGGTGAAGACCACCCCGATTACGCCTAATGGAATGGAGAACAATACCACCAAGGGATCACGAAATGATTCAAACTGACCCGCCATCACCATATAAATCAGGAAAATCGCCAGCACCAGTCCGACTAATAACTCGCGGAAAGCTTTCTGCTGTTCTTCGTAGTCGCCTCCGAACAAGATGGCAAAGTTGCGCGGAATCGGTACGGAACGGATTTCATGCCGAATATCGCTGATCACCGAGCCCATATCGCGCCCGGTGAAATTTGCCTCGATGGTAATAATCCGCTCCTGGTCTTTGCGTTCGATAGAGACCGGGCCTTCCTGATTTACCACCTGTACGACATTGCGGAGGACGACGGGTTCACCGCGGTTATTAATCACCGTCAGGTCCAATAACTCTCCCAGGTCCTGACGATCCTCTTCACTCAGCCGGACGAGTATCCGATATTGTCTGCCGCCATCGCGGTAATAAGACGCCTGAGTACCACCAACGGCGGTTTGCAGGGCATCTCCAATGCGGGATACGCCCAAACCCAAGTCCGCGGCTTTCTGACGGTCAATATAAACAATCTGTTCCGGACTGCCTTCCTGACGACTGATCCGGGTATCGGTGATGCCGGGAATTTTCTGGATAAGGGCATCAACGCGTTTGGCAAGCTGGTGCGCGATTTCCAAATCATAGCCACGGATTTCTACGCTGATGGTACTGGATGAGGTCGTCCCTGCCCGCATGATAAACAGTCCTTGCCCGGCGCGACTGCGCAGAGTCACTCCTGGCAGTCCAATCAATTGACGACGCAAGTCGTTTGCGACCTGTTCACTACTGCGCTTCCGCTCACCCCGTGGAACTAACCTGATCCGGACTTCCGCCGTGTGTCCTCCCGACGAACTGCCATAGCCACTGCCGCCGATATTGGACAACATCGAAATCGCCTCCGGGACTTCCCGACGCACAACCGACTCAACGGTTTTGACCGCTTGATCAACCACCTCAAGACGGCTCCCGACTGCCATCTCGATATTGACCCTGACTTCACTTTCATCGGTGGCCGGCATCAGTTCAACCCCTACGAAACGGATCAAAATAATCGCGATGATCAACAAACTGCCGGCAATCGCCACGACGGTTTTTTTGTGAGCCAGCGACCAGCCCAATAGTTGCGCGTAGCGGCGCTCTATTCGTAAAAAGGTTTCCTCGCTGTAGGCATATAGCCGATGCAGCAGATTTTCGTTCTGGTAATGCTCGGCACTCTGATAATGTAAAAAACGCGAGGATAACATAGGGATCAGCGTCAGCGCCACCGTTAGCGAACATAACAGCGAAAAACTGACCACATAGGCCATTTGCTGAAACATAATCCCCGAAATCCCGCGGATGAAAATCACCGGTATAAAAACGACTAAAGTCGTCAGTGTGCTGGCCATGATCGCGGACCAGACCTCTGCCGTTCCGTCCAAGGCACTTTGCGTGTAATGCGCCCCGCTTTCCCGGTGCCGGTAGATATTTTCCAGCACCACAATGGCATTGTCCACCAACATCCCGATGCCCAGCGCCAGCCCTCCAAAAGTAATCGTGTTGAGCGTGAATTTGCCGAAGTACATCAACCCAAAAGTGGCGATGATCGAAATCGGAATCGCAGTGGAAATGATCAGCGTGCTCGAAATATTCCGCAGGAAAAGAAACAATATCAGCACCGCTAACGAACCTCCGAAAAGTACGGCTTTCCCCACATTGCTGATCGAATTTCGGATATAGACCGAGGTGTCCATCAGGGACAGTAGTCGGATTTGCGGAATATCTCTATTGATAGCTGCCATTTCGCCGATTACCGCCTGAGCCACATTGACCGTATTCGAGCCCGATTGCTTATTGACTGCGATCCGCAGTCCAGGTTTACCGTCAATGCGTACCAACTGTCGCACTTCTTCCCAGGAATCCTGCACCTCAGCAATATCGCTGATCCTGATCGGAATGCCTTTACGTGTCGTGATGACGGTATTGCGAATCTCATCTAATGAATGATATTCTCCCTGAGTGCGTACTAAAATATCAAAATTACCTTTTTCGTATAACCCGGCAGGAATGTTACGGTTTTCATTCCGCAGGGCCGCAAGGACTAAATCGGTGGAAATGTTGAGGGCCTTTAATTGCGCGGCCTGCAGTGCAACATGAATTTCACGATATAAACCGCCGCGTATATCAACCGCGGCTACTCCGGGCACTCTTTCTAACCGGTACTTCACCTGATCCTCGACGATCTGACGCAGATCGAGTGGATTCAGGTCGCTGGCAACGCCAATCAGCATAATCGGAAAAGCCGAAAGATCGAATTTGCGGATTGTCGGACGGGCGATGTCTTCGGGCAGGCGGGTGATAATCCGGTCAATCCGATCCCGGATATCGTTGGCGGCTACATCCAGATCGGTACCCCAGTTGAACAGCACCCGCACCATACTGCGTCCTTCCGAGGAAGTGGATGTGATTTCTTCCACTCCCTGAATCGCGGCCAAAGCTTCTTCGATCGGTCGGGAAATCGATTCCTCGATTTCCTGCGGCCCGACGTTTTCATAAGTCGTGATTACGGAGATGGTCGGAAAAGTAACTTCGGGCATCAAATCTATGGACAGCCGGCTGAAAGAAACTGCGCCCAGAGTGATCACAATCAGGTAAATAATCGTCGTCAGGATCGGACGCTGAATAGGGCCGCGGGCGAAGTTCATTGACCGGCTCCCGGCTTAACCCGCGTCTCCGCTTAACCGGCCTTTTGCCCAGCGCGTGGTAAGAGGATCGGGCTTTGATCGTCCAATAAATGTTGTCCTAAAGTCACTACCAAGCCTTCTAATGATGGTGTCAGAATTTCGGTGAATTCCGACGAGACTATTCCGGTAACGACCGGGGTGAAGTGGACAATTGCCTGTTCAGGATCGACGCGATACACTCCCGTTTGTCCGTCGCGATTGACTACGGCAATATTGCGCACCATCTGGGTGTATTCCTGAGCGGCCGTGATGACCTCGACTCTGGCAAACATACCAGGTTTTAACAGGTGATCAGCATTGGCCACTTCCACCTCCATCTGAGCGACGCGCGTGGCTTCCTGCAGAAGGGGAGCAATGCGGGTCAC
Organism: uncultured bacterium; assembly: GCA_964588795.1. Classification (GTDB taxonomy): domain Bacteria; phylum Fidelibacterota; class UBA2242; order UBA2242; family UBA2242; genus CAZPQN01. The sequence goes on from CAZPQN010000001.1 coordinate 86,239, forward strand.
GTTTCCGAAAAACCGGTGTGCAGGAAAGGCATCCACAATGACCTCAGCCGATTGCCCGATTTTGATCCGACTGTAGTCGCGTTCGATAACCGTCGTGCGGACAATCACGGCATCGATACCAACGATTGAGACAACAGCTGAGTTCGGTGCCAGCAACGCCCCTTCATCGGCGTATCGTTCCCCGATGTACCCCGCCTGCGAAGCGGTCAGCAGTGTATAACTCAGACGGATCCGGGCTGACTTCAGGGACGCCCGACGTTGTTCCACCTGCGCCCGTGCCAGGCCTAATCGCGATTCCTGGGCGGTGCAATTGGCCACAGCCGCATCCAGCTCCGCCGATGACGAAATACCTTTGGCTTTCAAAGACTCCACTCGCTCCTTCTCCTGACGGGCGAGTTCAAACTGCACCTGCGCTTCCTTGAGCGTCGCCTCAGCAATGCGCAGATTCGCTTCGGCCTACAACACTCCCTGTTGATATTCGGCATCGTCGATCCGGGCCACAGTCTCCCCGCTTTTTACCCGGTCGCCAATCCGTTTGCGGATTTCCAAAATCCGTCCGGCGACTTTGGGCGCAATGATGTACTGGTACTGAGGATAAATAGTGCCGATTAATTGACGAATTTCGCGGATGGCGCCATAGTGTATGCTGTCAACTTCCACAGCAACCGGCGGTCGCCCGGGGCGACCTGTTTTGCGCTTATCATCTGAAGTAATAAGCGTTATCGTACGCCAGATTAAAAATCCGAGAAAGATTAATGTGCCTATAACAGCTATGATTTTTTTCATATTATCATCCTAAAACCGATCAGACGTCGTTTGCCAGCAATAGTATGCGATGACACCGCCAATGTTCCTCGCTTTAAAAAAACAGGTTAATATATCCAAAACCAGATTAATAGAGAATAACAATCCTGACTCACCGCCTCAATCATACTGTCAGGCTGTGCCAGGCAGAAAGGTCAGGTTTTCTAGTTTCGAGTGGGGTCCTGCAAATTGACGTCGTATCAGCAGTTGAAAGATCATCGGCAACGATTATCTGTTGCCAGTCATTATCACTGGCCTCACTTGCCGGGATAAAAACTGAAACTGAACTGCTGGGGAAAGCCGAGACCTTCCGGCATAAAATGCAGAGCGTAATCCAGGGCGAAACGCTGAACTCGAATCCCAACCCCGAGCGCGGTGCGATCGAGGGTTCCCAGACGTTCATAGCCCGCGCGAAAAGTCAGGTTAGGGCTTAGAATCGCTTCGGCGCCCACCTGAATATAGGTTTGTTCCGTTTTGACATTGGTGGCTAAGTTCAATCCCAGAGACAGATTAACCGGACTGTCAGCAAAAATTTCCGGTCGAATAAAACCAACTTTCAGGATCGTCGGGAGCGGAGTACTAACTGCTTTGAGCGGGTCCATCCGGCCGCAATTGCTCAGGCTTACCGTAATATCCATGGCGCTGGGTGCCTGCCACCGTCCGCTCAGGTCAACAGCGACGCCGTAGGCGCTCTCAGTGTACAAGTACTCATAAAGGATCTTAAGGGTGCCACCGATACTGAGTCTGGTCAGCAAAGGTCGCGCATATCCGATACCGGTTGCCAGATATTGGGCTTCGACCTTCCCCAACGCTTCGTCAGACGGAATATCACGAATTTCAATGCCCGGAATTTTAACGAAATCGAAGCCCGCCGCAAGCGTGCCTTTGAATGCCGGCAGACTGAATCCCAGCGCTGAGCCGGTCACATCGGCAAACCAATTATTGTAAGACAGTGCCACTTTGGGCTGCGTATCCAAAACCCCAACCGGGTTTTCAAAAATCGCCAGAGGTGTACTGCTCACCTGGGAGAAGACTCCCATGGTTGCGGCGGATCGCGCGGTTTTCGGTAACCTCAGGAAAGCCAGACCCGTTGATTCATCCCTTGCCTCGACCGGGATGTACAAAAACATTACTATGAATAAAACCCATTTCCGCATGTCAGTCTCAAAATTTGAATTGCCAGGAAAAAATATGAGTCGCGCCTTCTCCGACAACCCCCACGACGTAGCAATAATCCAATTGCGTATCGGTATGGGCTAAAAAGCCATAAGTCAGACCGGCCCCGAAAGTCGGATTTTTGTTGTTCATGCCAGCCCGGCAGTAGACCAGGTCGCGATATTTGTATTCGCCCCCAAAGTGCACCAAATACACTTTTTGATCGGAGATTTCGACATCACCCTCGAACAAATATTGCGCATTGGGCCGAAAGGCGATACCGGTTTTCAGGATTTGTGGAAAGCGCTCCTTATAATTGGCCCCCTCTTCATCAAACAATGATTGGGTGTTCCAGGTGTAACTGGCACCGATGTCCTTGAATTGCAGCCCCAAACTGAACCTCGGTAGCGGCTGTACCAGTACACTGAAATCAAATCCTAAACCGGTGGCTTGCAGGTCCAACAGATTATTGCGGAGGATTTTGAAATTCAAGCCAAACGACAAACGCGGCAGGAAGGCATTGGCGAAAGACAGAATAAAGACATCCTCGCCGGTGGCATAAGTCTCGTCCGGCATACCCGTCATTGTCCGCCCCACGATATCCTTGACTCCGGCATGCAACCAGGATATTCCCAATCCCGCCGTAGGCTTCAAAGGAAAGGCCAATCCGACGAAATGGGATTGTCTGTCCAATGACAGAAATGAGTAGGTCACCGATAAATGTTTATTTTTTAAATAGGGCAAACCTGCCGGATTGTAATAGACCCCGAATCCATCCTGAGGGTTGGCGACTGCCGCGTCACCCATCGCAACGGCTCTGGCGCCCAATCCCATCCTCAGATACGCCCCGGCAAAACCAGCGTTGTGATTTTGACCCGCCGCTGTCAAGGTCACACCGATAAAAAAGGTTGCTATCGTAATTAAAAACGTTCGCATTATTTCTTACTTCACTACGATCAGTTTGGTCCAGAATTCCTTGTCTTTGTCTCCTTTCCGGCGGGTCAACTTACAGAAATAGACGCCGTTGGCAACTATCTCACCGTTCGACGCCCGTCCATTCCAGGGCAGGTTGTAGTCTCCAGCGGCGGGAATGCTGAACCATTCGCTCCGGTAGACCCGCTCCATGGCAAAATTAAAGACTTCCAACATGACCAGCGCCGGCTTGGTAAGGTTGTACTGGATGCGGACGTGTCCGTCGCCATTTAATATATTATGGTGGGTAGGAGAAAATGGATTGGGGTAAGCGTAAATGTCTGGTTGACCGGCATCCGCAGTGGATAAACTGGTTCGGTACACCCGCCAGTGGAGGCCATCGTCACGTGTCTTCGCCAGTCCATCACCGGTTCCGACCCATAAGTAGGTCACACCTTCCCTTTTATCTACCTCTGCGGCATAGGCATGCTGTGAATAGATGTATTCCTGCCGGGTGGTATCAGCTATCGGGGTATAAACCGCCCAGTTCTCGGAATCAATGGATTTAAACAAACCGCGATCGGTACAGACGTAAGCTATCGAATCATCAAACGCAAAACTGTAGGCGCGTTCACCAACCAAAGTCGTCGACCAGGTCAGCCCGCCGTCGCTGGTCTTGCTGACCGCTTGATATTCACCCGCCCCTTCTGCCGGCAAGGTTACCGCCCAGATTGTTTCCTGCCCCTTATAAAGCTGACGCCCTAAAGCCACGACAAAATTGCCAGAAATCGCCGAATTTCGAGCGGTATACTTGCGCCAACGAATACAGTCACTACTCTCGATAATTCCCAGATTAATGCCATTTGCCGTACCTACCCAGACGGTGTCATTGTAAGCTAATACACTGAATCCTTTGTGATTGTGATTGCCTTCCGGTGGATCGCGTGGGTTGACTTTAAAGGTGATGGGTTCACCGCATTCCAACCGGTCATCTCCGTCAGGAGGCAGAACCAAACGTTCCCAGGTCTTTCCCCAATCTTTAGTACGCCGGATACCCCCCGCCCAGCTGACGATGTAAGCATAGTCGTCGGTTAGGGCAATGTCCCAGGTTGTATTGTTGACTGGCGTAACAATGGGCAGAAATTCTACCGTATCGCCATCCCACAATCCATAACGATCATCCGCGGCATCAATCGGCTGAGCAACAAAATGCCACGTCTGACCATTATCTCGAGAATAGGCCAAGCCACCGCCGGTTTGCATTTCCCCTTTTACGGTATTGGAGTCAAAAACACCTGCCACCCAAATTATTGAATCCCTGACGGCTATCGCCGAAATGCCCCCGCGCGGCAAATTGTTCATCCCGCTGTAATAGCTGACGATCGTCGCTCCAAAATCAGAAGTGCGGCTCAGTCCGCCGCCAGTGGCCAACCAGATGAGCGAATCACCCTGCAAGGCAATCTGGGTGACGCCATTGCTAGGCAAGCCGGAATATAGGCTATCGGTTAGGCTGAAGTTGGGTTTAGCTAAATGCGGCCCCGAGATGGACCATCCGATCGCCGGAAGTAAAAGTATCAGTAGGTTCGTGGCTTTTCTCATGGTCTGATCAGAAAATAGTTGTCGCTGAGATCATAACGGTTGGGCTGGACCGCGTCGCTGATCCGGATTTTACACTTGTCATAACTGCCCGTACCGGGGACTATCCAGTTGTATTCGCCGCTGGAAGCATTAACCGTCGCGATGGTCGTCCAGGTGGGTGTGGACAGATTGGCATTGACACTGTATTCGATTTTGACCTGTGTAATGTAAGCGCTTTCCCAGCGAATGGTGACCGTATGGCCGGCCCGCAGCGTGTCAGTCAGGTCAGGGTAAAGGACAGTTACCCCGGGATTGGTGATAGAGCACACGATGGTATCGCTATAAGCTCCCGCGAGGTCCCGGGCATAGAAGTAGAATTTGTACAACCCCTGAAGTTTACTTTCGGGACTTTTCCAGGTGTAAACGGAAAAGATCCCGTCACCCGCATGTTTATCGTACAGAACGCCGTCATCGCGCAGACGCCAGGTAGGATGCGAGGCGTAAATGCCATTGGGTTGTAATATATCGTAAAATACACCGACAATATCGGTATAGCCCTGCAGATCAGTCGCTCGTATATAAAATTTCAAGGTATCCGCCTTTTCAAAGGTAGTCGGCGCATACAGTAAAAAGAGATCCGGAGGGGTGTTGCTCATCGCCAGCGCCGTCCCCGTAGCCTGCTCGCTGATATTGCCAGCCCGGTCAAAGGCTTCAATTCTGACCCGGTAATAACCTTCATAACCCTGCAGGGCACTCGCCCCGATTAGAAATGAAAAGACGCCATCGCGCTGGATAATGTCCTGCGGCGGACCGGCATCCGACAATCGCCCGCGCATGAATAGCGTCTCACCCACCGCGTCAGGAGCGGTAACACGATACAGGCTGAAAGTCACCGAATCAATATCGTCCCATCCGTCCGGATCGGTCACGTCCGCAGAGATAAATAATGTCTGATTGACCCGGGAATAATTCAATCCCACAGCGCGGATGCTGGGTTTATGAACCCGACTCTCCACCGGATTGCGGTCGCACATAGAGAAAACCACAACCAACCCCAACGTCAACCAGCATAATCCCCGGAAATTTTTCATTTTACTACCAGCGCCATCCATTCATCCGCTTTCAATTCAGTCAGAACTTCCAGGCCGTAATTTACGACGGCCTCGTTAAAAACCGCACTTTCTTCGCACAAGAGTCCGGTGAAAATCAGCGGAATTCGCCTTGGCTGAAGAGAGACCTGGGTTAAAAGTTTCAAATTTGCCTGGCGTTCGATATTGCTGATAATCAAGTCCACCGGATATTCTGCTAAGCTGGTCACATCACCGATGCGGAACTCAAAACCAGTCTGACAGGCATTCAGGTGGAGATTTTCATAAAAATTTTCCTGCACCTGTCCATCAATGTCCCAGGCTTGTACATAACCGGCACCCAGTTTCAGGGCGGCAATCGTCAATATCCCGCTGCCGCAACCGGCATCCATTACCCGCATGCCTTTCCGGAGATATTTTTCTAACAGGCGCAAAGCGAGTTGGGTGGTCGCATGGGTGCCTGTGCCGAATGCCATACCCGGCTGGATGACAATTTCTATGGGCCAAGTACGCTCCGGCTCGACCCATGGTGGCCGAATACCGATGTCGTTGGTTATTTTGAGTGGTCGAAAATATTCCTGCCACTTACTCTGCCAACCGTTTTCGATGATTGTGCTAATCGTGATTGCTCCGCTACGTGCCCCTGCCGAGGGCAAAATCGCCCCGACTGCTTTCAACAACTCTATGTCATCCTGCATTTCGAAATAAACCTCAAAAGCGTCCGCCTGCTCTTCGAGTCCTAACATTCCCAGCCTCTGCAGAGCGGCGACCAATATCTCAGGGTCACTGACACCGTAAGGAATCCGAACAGCGAGCCATTGCCGGATAGCAGGTTTCACTTAGCATCCATTCGATAAATGTAATCACTCAACACCGTGCCTACGATCTTAAGACTCCGCGGACTGCATTTATCGGGCGTATCCTGGGTAGTGTGCCAATAATTTTTATACCGATTCGGATACTCGAAGTCAATCAGATCCACCGACGGAATATCGGCATGGCGAATCAACATCAGATGATCGTCATAAATTTCATCGCCGATATAGGATTTGAATTCGCGATAACCGTGCTTGCCGGCAATAAAAAGCAGTTTACGAATCAGGATTGGATGACTGTTGATGGAATTCCGTTCCACGGGTATTTCGAGCTCCGCATCACCGATCATATCAATTACAATGGCTTCCGTCGGACGGGGAATCGGTAAATTCTTGGCGAAATGCTCCGCTCCGAGGCAATACAGCTCCAGCGCCCCCGGAAATCCGTAATCCTCACCATCAAAAAAAACCAGCCAGACTTCGCGTTCCGGCATCGTTTTACTCAGGATTTCCGCTAAATGCATCAATACAGCCACCCCGCTGGCACCATCGTTGGCCCCTAAAATGGGCTGGTTGACCTTAGCGGGATCGGGATCCTGTTCCGCCCGGATCCGCGTGTCCCAATGCGCCCCGATTAGCAAGCCATTACCACGTCCGATGCCAAAACCAGCCGCGATGTTGGTCAAATGCAGGGTCTTTTTCTCAATTGCTATGCGGCGGTCGAAATCCTGCACCACCAAGCTATCCGCCAATGGTTTCAGAAATTCGATTAACCGCGACCGGAGTGCCTGGTGGCCGGGTGCCCCGGGGAACCGCGGTCCGAGATCACATTGCTGTTTCAGAAACTCATAAGCCCGCTCACCATTAAAATTCTGCGGTTGAGAACTGCAGGCGATGCTCAGCAATAAAACCAGGATCAGTTTTTTTGACTGCATATTAACCTCTGATAGCGATATTGATGTCAAAACCGTAATTCTTGGTCGTCCGCTTTCCGGTCTGCGGGTTAAAGCTCTGTCCGTATTCATAGAACAGTCCACCCGTCACCTTCTTGGTAAAAGTATAATTAATTTTCGGCGCCAGTTTCCATGAGTTACTTTCTTTCTGCTTGGTGAACTTCTTACCTTCACGGGCACGAGCCCGGGTTAGCGAGGAATTATAATCGGCATTCATCGAGAAAGTGATATTGTTCTCCAGTTTCAAATCCTTGAGAAATGGCAGAGGAATGTTCATGCCGCCCCGTTTTTGCCAGTTGATACTGCCAGTCACGTTCATTTCATCCACCAGCTCCGTGCCGCCGGATCGGTTGTTAATAGTCTGACCCACGGTCATGCGCGCCTGCGAACTGATGTCGTTCTTGAACTGCATGGATACCCCGACCAACGGCTGAAAGTACCGCTTATATTGCGAGTTCATCTCTTTGCCGTTCTGAAAAACGAGCGTTTCTTTGCCGGAATAGCCGTGATCAATGGACAGGCGCTTCAGCCAGGGAGAAAAAAGCGAATATTTCTCCAGTTGGCCGATATTGACCGACCAGCCCGGAAACGGGATACCATCCTTGCCGTTTGTCCCGAGCGCGAAGTAATCGCGGGTGAGATTGCGTTGAAACGTATTTTGGGATGAGGTGGTCGAGATGGTTTGCTGAAAATTCAGGGGCATGTTGATATTCGAGAAAAGACTGACGCCCGTGCGCAGGGAAGCGTCGATACTCCGGGTGGTATTGTCCGTATTGACTCCGACCTCTTCGGTTACCACCGGTAATCCAGGATCCTGGGTGAATCCAAGCCGATAGGGCAGTTCCGGCGTTCCGATTCGGCCCCGACTGTTGATCGAATTATTGACTGAAAAGCTGAACTGGAAAGCCTGGATTTTCTTGAGATACTTGGCGAAAATATCCAGAAAGCCGCCGCCCGATTCGGTTGGCTTGGCGGGAGCGGGCGTTTGGGCCGGTGCGTCTGCTTCGGATAATCCCTTCCGACGCCCGGCAGGCTGGGCTGGTTGGACTGTGGGTTTAGCAGGCGTCTTCGATTTGTAAAAAGTCCCGAAAATGGTAGCCAAGTCGAGTGAAAAAGAAGTGCTGGCCCGGTTCTGATTGCTCATGACGTCCACGCTTCTTGAATTGCTTCCCACCGGTTCACCCCAGTTATAATTGGATGAATAACTCATGGTGGGCGAAAACCAGCTGAATATTTTCGGCGACCAGTTGAACGTGTAAGACTCTTTGGTGCTGATGGTCTGTCCGGGATTGAACTGCTGAAAGACCTGCCATTTGTCGTCCCGGATCGAGCGCAGGTCGAATTTACTACCCGTGCTGAAAGTCAAGGTCAGATTGTCAAAAACCTTATAACCCAAATTCAGGTTGCGATCCAGGCCCAGCTGATAACTGCCGGAAGGTTGACCCCAGCGGGGCGTCTTGCGGGACGTATCTTCAGCGGCATCATAACTGATTTCCAGATTGTTGGGTAAATAATAAAAGCGGGTTTCGGCAACTTTTGAACCCAACAGGGGCACCTTCGCCAACCACTTGAAGGCCTTGAAATAATTCTCCTGTCCGAAAGGAATCCGGTAAGAAAAGCCCATCCGGTAACTCTGACTATTCGAGGCACGAATATCCTTATTGGACATCTCACTCCACTGGGCACTGAGGTTGACCCTGATCTGGTCAATGGTATATTTCGTCAACCAAAAATCGGAGGCGCGTTTTTCGAAAGATGTCGTGACACTATACGAGCGGGTCAGGTCAATCAGACTATCGGGGGGCGCTTCCGGCATCAGGATGTCCGTCCCGGGGATGAATTTATAGGAACCTTTGGTCTCGGAGTAAGAGCCGGTCACCGGCAAACGCACTCCCCAACCGGCGGGGATGAATTTGTCAATGGCCAGCCGTCCGGTTGCCCGCAGGCTCTGCGTGTTCTTCAGACCGTCCGGTTTCAGGCTGGGGCGTTGCTCGACGGTATGAAAATCGGCATCGCGCCGATCAACGCTCAGATCAAAATTGGCAACGTCGGCCATTTTCATGGTGACTTTGCCGCGGTAGGCCATACCCTTATCGCGCCGGACTTCCGAAAGACGCAGTTCATCCAACCAGACTTCACCCTTGACAGGTCCACCGAAAACCGCCGTCGGATCCACTGTCGGGTCGGTATTTACATCGCGGTTGCGCAGGCCGATATCAATCCGCGAGACGCGGGCTAAGGAGGGATTCCCGAATATTATTATCTCCCGACCGGTATATTGACCATTGACCTTTTCGCGCCAGTGGCGGCGCGTGATCTGGTTGGCGGAATTACGCTCAATAATCAGTTCACCATCGTCAATTGGAAAATCAGTTGCCGAATCATAGGCTTTAAGAGTCGTGATATAATCAAGATCAATGTCCATCTTGTTGCGTTTATCCCAGCCGGGGTAAATCGGTTGGCGGCACTCGTAATAATTCAGCGGACTGCGTTCGTCGAGTTTGCCAAACCGGATAAAAAACTGGAGCGGAGTTTCTTCGCCGGTAATGAATTGATGCCCGTCGGTGTGCAGGTCATGGCCCGCGATAAAAATTTTCATGCGGCGATAGGTGATGAAACTGGCTTCCTCCATCAGCACTTTTTTCGCCCCGCAGGATTCTCCCGGCTGTAACCCCTCGCCGTCATTCGGCAACTGTAAAACCAACGATTGTTCCTTGGTGCGGATTTCGTTGATCCGGTCATATTCACCCTCCACGCCTTTGGGTGGCTCATAGATGTCCGGATTATCTTCGGTGTTGATGACTGAGACCGCGAAGGATTTTTCTTTCCTGACAAAAGCCGAGGAATCGTCCGCGGCTATGCCCAATTCTTCCCACTCATTGCCGACCATTTCAATTTTGGCGATGTAAATCGAGTCCTCCGCGGCCAGGCCATCGAACCACAGGCGGCAAGCCCGAATCGTCTGCCACGTGATATCCGTGCCGGTTTGATCTTTGGCAAAATCCGAGAGTGGTATGCGATAAAGTTTCCAGCCGGTCGGTCGGTCGGAAGACAGGACTGTTTGACCGGCAATGTATTTATGGTTCGGGTCGGCGAGATCGAACTCCGCGGTGTAATAATCCTCGACCTGATCCAATACAAAATTATTGTTCATGTCTTCGGTATCGGGGAAAAGCCCATTGACATCTTTGGAATTGCCTTCCGTTCCATTGATATGCCGGTAATCGCTGGAACCTTCCCGCCATTTCCAGTTATCAGAACGCGGATCGGTTGGATCCCTTCGATACTTGGTCAGCAGGGTCTCATCGCCATAATAGACTTTTGTATTGTTGGAGGTGATGATATATTCATCCCGGTCGAATAACCCATCCAGACCGGTATCTTCGCCTTCGTCGAGCAGATTATTGCCCATGGTAAAGCCCGCCGCCGGCTTATCCTCGGTATTGAGCACTTTATTACCATCCTGATCTTCACTGATCTGACCAAGATCAACGTGCAAGGTGCCCGAGTTGCCGCGTACCCAGATTTCGAAAAACTTCGTCTTGGACTGGTCATAATAGCTCTGCGGAAAGAAATAGGTAATGCCGCCCCAGGCTTGCCCTATTGAAGCCGTGCCGTCGTTGACGGCAATTGACCAGCGGGGATCGACGGCCATTACCAAAATTTCGGTAATGTTATTCTGGGCACGGGTGCTGACTTCCTTATTCGGCCAGATGGCCGTGGTCGCCCAGCCACCATAGGGATTGAACCAGAAAGTAAATCCACGCTGGAGCTCGGTTTTTTTGGAAGGTCGGGCGGCCAAA
>CAZPQN010000001.1:97446-122599 GCA_964588795.1 uncultured bacterium
CCAGAAAGTAAATCCACGCTGGAGCTCGGTTTTTTTGGAAGGTCGGGCGGCCAAAGTCCAGTAACGACGCATGATGGGCGGCGACGTGATGCGTTTCGAACCTTCGAAATCATCAATGAAACCGACGCCGTTGGGATCATCGGTGTCTTCATTGGACAAGGTGTTGGGATTGGGGCGAACCTGGGCGATTTCACCCTCGACAGCAAAGGAGGATTGAACGTCGGTTTTGATCAGTGGCAGCCAGTCGAGGGCGCGCGTCATGAAATCCAATTTGCGATTGTAGCGCCCATTGATATCCCAAACAAAATTGCGCATCGGCTCATAACCGACCTCCACTTTCTCGTCAATCACCGATTGCCCGAAATACAGCGCCGTACCACCGATGAAGGAGTTCTCCCCGAAATCGTACTGCGCCCGCGCTCCCAAAATGGTTTTCTTATCCAGCTGGAAGAACTGGTTCTTTTCGAATTTGATCTCAAGATTGGCGTCGGGATTGAGCGCATCCTGCCGGAGCAGGGTCAATTGCCCCGTGAAGTAATCAATCGTGTAATCTACTCCGCGCGTCAGCGTCTGGTTGTTGAGCGTGACGATTTCGCTGTTTTCAATGACCATGCCCCCTAAGCTGATATTCGAACTGCGGTTCTGGTACTTGACGATGATTTTAAATTTATGATCGCCGTTAATGGCATTGATGTTGGAGCGGTTGGAATCGTACATCGCGGTGCAGGAATATTTATCGCTGAGGTTGGGATTGAACTCACCGCTGTTATCGTTGCTCTTAAACTGGAAAGGCCGCAGGTAGGGCATCCACAGCTCACCCATCTGTAGGTTGATGACGTTCTTGTTTTCTATGTCAATGATATCGTCGGGGTTGGGGTTGCCGCTTTTATCCTTAAGATCCAGTCCCAACTTATTCAGAAAGGTTTTCCCATCCTCGCGGTCGCGGTCTTCTTCACCATTTTGCCCGTGAATATAGACGACGTCCAGGTCGAATCCTTCTTCATTAATACCGCTCGTGCCTAAATAGTAAATATTCTTGAATTCCAAGTCCCAGCACGGATGAGTAGGCAGAAGATGCTGGGGTTTGATCAACTTGAGCACAATATCGCTGGTATCAGTCAACGGGCGATTCCAGTTGCCGAATTCCTCGCCGCTGAGCGTGATTCCGCCGGCATCTACCAGTCGATAGGTCACGCCGATGACCTCGTTTTCCTGCACCTGAGTCTGCAAGCGGATATAGCCCAAATTTAGGTCCGCATAATAATCCTTGCCCAATTCCAGACGTCTGAAAACCCGTTGTTCGGTATAGGCGGTGTCGCGTTCCGGATAACGCGGATCAACATAGGCTTTACCATAGACACAACCCGCCGTTTCGAAGATCTGGGATTTATAAACCTCAAGGTTGGCGACAACCCGATTGATATTGAACGCGAACAGCCCGGTTTGGGCAAAATTCTGATACATGGAATTGCGGAACGTGGAATCCAGGTAGAAATAGGCATTGCGGCGGTACTCGTTATCTTTAATGGCCTGATTCGTTGTCTGGGCTCCACCATCCACGCTGAGTTTTTCCTTTTTGCCCTTTTCCACACTGGCAATCGTGGTCACATTGATCCCGCCGAATTTCAACAGGGCTTTAAGCCCGAAGAGCCCATTATTCTTGCCGGAAAAAGTCACAAACTGGGTGCCAGGCAGAGACAACGCCACATTTCCGGCTTCGACCTTTTGTACTATATCATCTTCCTTTCCAGTATAAATGATCTTGAGGGCGTTTTCCCAATCGAAGTCGCGTTCGCTGTCCTGATCGACCAGAATACTGATCCGGTCGCCGATTTTACCTTCAATGCTGAGCTGTTGTTTTTGATCAATGACAAAAGTCGTGGATTGTCCCTCACGGAAACCGGCCCGCACCTGGCTACGTTGCTGGTTCTGGAGCCGTCCATTGATATTGACATTGCCGGAAACCCGCAGGGAAACGCGTTGACCAGCGATGTCAGCGCCGATCAGTTCCAGTTTTTCGGTCGTTTTCGTTTCGGTTTCTTTGCTGACTGTCAGTATCTGATCGACGAACTGCTTGCGCAGATTGAAATCCTTCCTTATTTCAAAGTACCGGTTCACCGAAAGAGCACTGGGCGTCAGTATATCTACTCCCAGCAATTGATTGGAGAAAAGGAAATAACTACGGGAATTATCCAGCTTGCTGACTGGCTTAACGCCGGGAAATTTGATCCTGACGATATGCCGGTTGAGTTCGACGTAGTTGGGCGACATTAGCGACAAGCCCGGCTTGCGTTCCACCTGCAATGGGCTGTAGCGACGGCTGAGCCAGTCAATGCGCATGGGAAATGCCACACCGCCCGTCTCTGCCGCGAATATAGCAACGGTAAATCCCATAAATGCGATTATGGTCAGGCAATATTTTATAGTCCGAAAAAAAATAATTCTGGTATCCTTAAATGAAAAGGTGCGGGTAATTATGCGCAGGTCTGAATCAGAAAAGTAACAAAGGAGGGGGTCGGCACCTCAGTCTTTGAAGTTAAAAGCATTTAAATGGCGTTCTAATTTCTGGGCGAGTCGGGAAAAAGCCTGACCGCGATGGCTGATCGAATTCTTTGTCCTCAAATCCAGTTCGGCGAAAGTCTTGCCCAGCGACGGAATCAGGAAAACGGGATCATATCCAAAACCACCTGCCCCGCGCGGTTCGTCCAATATCATCCCCTCGATCTGCCCTTCCTCAATCAGCGTCAGTGTCGGGTGATAAAATACCGCGATACACCGAAACCGCGCCTGGCGGGCGCTGACCGGGATATCACGCATGGTACGAATCAACTGCGCCACATTCTGAGCATATGTCGCCTTTTCTCCGGCGTACCGCGACGACCGCACACCCGGCAATCCGCCTAATGCGGCAACTTCGAGTCCCGTATCGTCAGCGATAGTAGCAAATCCGGTATAATCAGCAAGCATGCGCGCTTTTTTTAATGCATTCTCCGTCAAGGTGTTCCCATCTTCCTCTACGGCAGGAAAGTCGGGGAAGTCTGCCAGGGTGTGCAAATTTACGCCGGGTAATTGAAATACCCGGGTAATTTCACGGATTTTATCCTGGTTGTTGGTCGCGATCAGTATTTCCATAGATTCGGTTAAAATGCGCAGAATCTTAGTGAAAATTCAAATGAATATCAAGTCGAAAGCGCTGGACAGCAGATTTAAAATTGCTATAAATCACCGGAACACATCGTTTCAGCTACCCTGATGCGTTCTAAAAAACACACCCGACCAGCTTGTCACCGGTCAGTAGCAGGTGTGTTGAGCCGTGGTAATTTTAAACTACTGCTCAGTCGGAATAACGGCGGCGCACCGACACGGCGCCGGTGGTGTTGAGGTTGTCTTCCGCGACCTTACCTTCGAGCTCGAGGCGAACGGCTCCATTGGCATGCCCCCTGAGACAACCACCATGCATATTCAATTTAATATGCGCGGCACCGTTGGCGTTGATGGTCGCATTGGTGACCTGCGTCCATCTCATGTCAATTTTCGCCGCGCCATCGGCACGCAAATCCAGATTCTGGATTTCATTGTCGTATCCGGAGATCTTCCCCGCGCCGCTCAGACGTAGCGACAAGTCATCAGTCTTAAAATCCCGGATGGTGATTTCGGCCACAGAGCTGGATTCAATCCGCCGCAAATCGGGCATGGTTATCTCCGCTCGTAAATTCCCCCGATAAGGCCTATGACGGCGACACTCCAGGTACAGCCGGTCATCACGTTCGGTGACCTGCACCTTGTCACGCAAATTCTCCGGAACGCTGACTGTCACACTGTATTTATCACCGTATTGCACTTCCACCTGCCAGGGACCATTCAATTCCAGCTCCGTGAAATGCTGGTAATCATAGGTCTGTTGGGCAGCAATAGGTTCGTCACTACTCCACTCGCGCTCTGTTTTTATCCCGTGATCTATCATCAGGCGCAGAACGATCAGGGTAATGATGATCACAAACAGGAACAGCAGACCCGTTCCGACTAAAATTTTATTACTGGTCTTCATTTGGTTACCTCAGTTTTGTATTGTTGATAGATTTGCTGTAACTCCGGAAAGGTAATTCCGAGCAGGTCCATGGAACGGAACAACCGCGGTGCCTCCTTTTCCAGAAAGTCAGTGTGTTTAAGATTCCGCGTTTGTTCCAGCCCGTTTTCAGCGACATAA
The DNA here is from genome assembly GCA_964588795.1 of uncultured bacterium. Lineage (GTDB taxonomy): Bacteria > Fidelibacterota > UBA2242 > UBA2242 > UBA2242 > CAZPQN01. Next base: position 101,654 of record CAZPQN010000001.1, read on the forward strand.
TAGCCGATTCCGCGCTGATTGTAGATAATACCACGTTCCTGCAGGTAAGCATAACTGCGCATGACCGTGTTGGGATTGACCTGTAAGTTAACGGCCAGCTCGCGGATCGCCGGTATTTTCACACCAACGACCCACTGCCTACGCAGAATACACTCGCACATATAATCCGCGATTTGCAGATAAATCGCCTCATTATTCCCAAATTCCATATTACACCTCCGTTTCCTTCAGGCGCAAATAAGACAAAATCCAGAAATACGGAGCGAATAATACCCAGAAGGCTATTTTGACAAACCATCCGACAATTGAATAATCCACCCAGGCAAAATCAGATGCCTGCAAAGCAAAGGACTCGCACCCACTGGTAAAATAGGCGTTAAATATAACGCGCATCAGACCCGTGGTTACCAAACCAAGTACCAATGCCAACCCAAACAGTGCAGAGAGTAGCTTAAAAATGGCGCGACTGCGGAAATAAATCGAGGCAAACAGGAACAGTGACTGCGTTACCAGATACACTCCCAAAGTCACCACCATCCGGGCTGTAAACGGGTTGAATAACGCCGGTGCTACTCCAAAGAACAACTGACCGGTGATGCTCACTAACACCGAAAAGAGGAAATAGACGATCATCGTTACCAGAGCATAACCAACAGAGGTGATGAGCAATTTGCTGAGCAGCTTCTCAAATTGCGAGGCGGGCAGGGTCAGGTATAGATAATTGCGCGGCGCGGTATGCACTTCCCGAAATGCCCGAGACGAAAAAAGATAACCGCCGATAAATAGGAGCATCACATACCAGACCGTATGAAAATTCTCATACTCGGAGCGGGATGTCAGAAGAAAGATGAAAAAAATTACCCCGAAAATCCCTCCGGCGGCCGTTAGCAGGGAACGATATGAAGTCAGCACTTCATTCCTCAGTAAATGATACAGGCGCGAAAAATCGCAGACATTTTTATGTTGCATACTACGCCTCCTTTCCAAAAATGTTTTCAATCAGCTGGCGATTATTAATGACCGCATTGAACAATAACTCGATGTCAATTTTTCCTTCACTTGAGTTGCGGTTTGCTTCCAGCGCCGCATAGCCCCCAATCGTCTGCTCATAGAACAATGCCTGCGCTAAATCCTGTTCGTTCTGATACACATTGACCGTCAGATGGCGACCGGTGTTTTCAAGAGTCTGATGGTAAATTATCCGACCTTCGTCCAGAATCACCAGGGGGTCAATCAGGTTCGCCATGTCGCGTACCTGGTGCGTTGAGATGATGAACAAACGTTCCTCGTTAATGGCACCGGCTAAGATGCGGCGAAACTGACTTTTGGAGGGAATGTCGAGCCCATTCGTCGGTTCATCGAGCAATAAAACTTTAGTATTGGTCGCCAGCCCGAAAGCCAGTAAAAATTTCTTTTTCTGGCCAAAGGAAAACGTTGCCAGTTTGTCCTGTGCGGGTAATTCAAATTCCGTTAACAGATGGCCGAACAATTCTCCGTCGAAACGCGGATAAAACGGCGCATAGCCGCTGCGATATTCAGCGATCGTCACCGGCGGCACATAAAACTCCTCCGGCACTAAGTAAATTTCACTCAACAACTGCGGAGCACGCTGACGCGGCTCGTAATTCATGACGCTAACCTCGCCGCTTTGCGGAAACAGTAAACCCGTCAGAATCTTCAGCAGGGTCGTTTTCCCGGCGCCGTTTTTCCCCAACAATCCGTAAATATTCCCGGGTGTCAGGTGCAGCTCCAAACTATTGAAAAGTTTGTTTTTCTTCCGATAGGCGAAACTCATGTTCTGAATCTTAATCATACTGAACTCCATATTTAGTGTATTAATTATCTAATACACTGATAATCTACAACACTTTTTAGCGTTTGGCAAGAGTTTTTTTCAATCTCAATATATTTCTCCTAAATTTCGACGATAATCGGATTAAATACGGAGCATGAACATGGCTCAATTCAGGAGGTTAATTCTCATCAGAACAGCGATTTGGGGGCTTATGGGCCTGGCCTCGCTCCGGGCCGATGAAAACTACCGTCAATCGGAATTTCTGTTTGACAGTCAATATATAGCGACCATTTCGATAACTATCGATCCGGACTCGTTGGCTTGGATTTTAGCGGCGGGGAATGAACTGAGCGATCATTATTTCCGGGCTGCTATGCGTTTTCAGCGGGGTGAGTTGGACACGCTGGTTGCCGATATTGGTTTCCGTTTAAGAGGCAACACTTCCCGTTTTTCGCGTAAAAAGTCCTTCAAGATTTCATTCAGCGAATATGTCCCCGACCGACGATTTTTCGGGTTAAAGAAATTCAACCTGAACGGCGAGCATAACGACCCTTCGTTAATCCGGTCCAAATTGTGCTGGGATTTATACCGGCAGATGAATGTCCCCGCCTCGCGGGCTGTTCACGTGCAATTATTCATCAACGGCGAATATAAAGGACTTTACATTCACGTCGAAGAATACGATAAAACCTTTGTAAAAAGCCGCTTCGCCAATAATTCCGGAAATCTTTACAAATGCCTGTGGCCAGCCGACCTCGCCTATCGCGCTGGGAATCCCGACGCCTATAAATTCGTCAGCAATGATCGGCGGGCTTATGAACTCCAGACCAATGAAGAAGTCGATGACTATTCCGACCTGGCGCATTTAATTCGAGTCATTAATCTTTCCAATGCCACCGATTTCCGCGACAGCCTTTTAGCCAATTTTAACCTCTGGAATTTCTTGAAATACCTGGCGGTCAACGTCACCGTTGGCAGTTGGGACGATTACTGGTACAATAAGAACAATTACTTTCTTTACCATAACCAGCGTACCGGTAAATTTGAATTTTTACCGTACGACTGCGACAACACCTTCGGCATCTGCTGGGATAGTCACGACTGGGGCACACGTAACATTTTTCACTGGGGCAATAGTAATAATGAAGCCCGACCCTTGGTTGACCGCCTGTTCAGTTATCCGCAATATAAAAACCTTTATGCCTACTTTATCCGTGTTTTAGTCGAAGAGTATTTCACCGAAACAACTTTCTACGAACACATTGATTCAATAAAAAATCGGATAACTCCGGCCGTCACTGACGATATTTATCGCACGCTTGACTACGGCTATACGGTTGCGGATTTTCAGGCGTCGTATACGACCGCCTTAGGCGCCCACGTACGTTATGGATTACAACCGTACATTGCCACCCGCCGGCACTCTATCATGGAACAATTACCCGTGGCCAACGTCGCGCCGTATTTCATTGCCGAACCGGAAATTGAAACCAACGGCGAAGGAAACACGACCATCAGGGTCCCGATTTTCGACGAGCATTCTCCAGCAATTGTGAACCTGATTTACCGGCACGAATCGGATTTTATCGCTGTACCCATGCAACTGGACAGCATCCTGAAGGACGGGCCGGTGCAAATTTACCGCTTCACCGCTTCTATCAATGAATTGACTTCAACGGCCGAACTGCAGTTTTATCTCTCGGCTACTGATGATAACAACCAGACCAGTGTATTGCCTTATGCGGCACCCGCCAAGCTGTTTGTCCAAAGCTTCCCTTTCCGATCACCGAAAGTGTACATTAACGAATTTATGGCTTCCAATGCCACCACAGCGACCGATGAATACGGCCAGTATGATGACTGGGTCGAGATATTCTGCGCGACTGATACAGTTGTGCTCACTAATTTCTTCCTGACCGACAATATCTATATTCCTGACAAGTGGGCATTTCCGGATACGATACTTCCTCCCCAGAGTCACTTGATAGTCTGGGCTGATGACCATCCTGAACAAGGCCGACTGCATGCCCCGTTTAAATTGGACAAGAGCGGCGAGGCCCTTGCCATTTTCCAGAAAATTGACTCCGTCTTTTTCCTGATAGACTCCGTAACCTTTGGAGCGCAAACCACCGATATTTCCTACGGGCGCACCTCCGATGGTGATTCAACCTGGTCGTTTATGACCCCGACGCCCGGAGCTCCCAATACAATTACGCAGCTGCAAACCGATATAAACCTTGCCGACGGATTCAGGCTGTTTCCGAATTACCCGAATCCTTTCAACCAGCAGACGCGCTTAAGTTATTATTTGCCAAAGGAGGGCTTTGTCCAAATCAGTGTCTATGATCTTAACGGGAGAATTGTCCGCTACGAGCCACCCGAGAGCCGGACGGCGGGTATGCATTCACGGCTTCTGAATTTTTCGTCGCTGACCAGTGGGGTTTATCTGGTCTGTCTCGAAAATGGCCAGAAGAAAGCCTGGCAAAAATGCCTATACATTAAATAGTCGTTTACTACTTTAGGCTTGCCACCTGGTTGGCGGTTTTCCACACCCGTAGAAAATTCCCGCTCCAGATTTTGGCAATCTCGCGTGGCGAATAACCGCGGCGTAGGAGTTCTTCGGTGATATTACCCATCTGGCTGACGTCGTAACAATCCTGCAGGGCACCGCCACCGTCGAAATCAGACCCGATGCCGACGTGATCAATTCCGATAGTCTGTACCACATGGTCTATATGGTCAACCATATCTTTCACCGTCGCCAATATACGGGGATAACGCCGATCCAGTTCATCGCGCTCCGCCGAGGCTTTTCGCAGCTCTTCCGGACTTAAGTTATCCAGATCATGGTACTGTCTGCGCCACTCGGTATAGGCGGAATCTCGAGCCGTGTTGGGTTGCGGCGTTTTGACATACTCGGTGAAGATATTAATTTGAATTACTCCGCCATTGCGGGCTAATGCCTGTAACATTGCATCGCTAAAATTGCGTGGGTTATTGCACAGGGCTCTGACGCAGGAATGCGACGCGATAACCGGCGCTTTGGTCAATCTGAGCACCTGAAAGAAGGCACTGTCCGAAATATGCGAGACGTCAATCAGCATCCCCAGCCTGTTCATTTCCCGCACGACCGTCTGTCCGAAAGTGCTGAGACCGCCATGTTCCGTGGTGTCGTTGGACGAATCGCAAATATCATTATTTTTAACATGGCACAGGGTAATATAGCGGAAACCTTGCCGATAATATTTTTCGACTAATGACAGGTCGGAACCGAGCGGATAACCGTTCTCTATTCCCAAAAGAATCGCCCGTTTTCCGCGCCGGGTGATGCGATAAACATCCTGGGGCGAATACGCCATTTCGGCCAGTGCGGAATTCCTGCGAACCGCGCTTAAAATACTATCGAGTGTCACGGCGACTGTCTGTCGTGCTTGCTCGAATCCTTCCGGTGTCCGGGCCTCCTGAGCCACATAAGCCGCGAAAAAAATGGCATCCAATCCGCCTTCGATCATCCGCGGAAAATCTACTTTGCCGCCGAAATAGTCGGGTTGATGCCGTTGGCTGAGATCGAAATTAACGCGCCGCAATTTCAGCGGCGTATCACAATGGGAATCAAGCGTTAATAGTTCTTCGTGAATGCGGCGCATCTTAACCTGACTGACGACCGGTTTTGCCGATTGCGTGCCGGCACACTCAAAGCCCCAGATAATCAAGGTGGCGGCACTGACCGCCAACCGAATTTTTTGCTGCATCTGATTTGCCATTTAACAGGGTTATTGCTTAGAACAATTTCGAAAAGATTCGATTACTTCCTGGTAGCGGAAGCAAGAGATTAGATGGTCATTGACCATACCGGCAGCTTGCATGAAAGCATAGCAGATTGTCGGGCCAACGAACCGGAAACCGCGCTTCTGCAAATCGGCGCTCATTTTCTCGGCCTCGGGTGTTTTCGTCGGTAAATCAGTCAGTCGGCGCCATTTGTGGATCAACATTTTACCTGCGGTGAAGCGCCAGATATAAGCATCAAAAGTCCCGAACTCTTGCTGGACTTCCAGAAAGCGTTGGGCGTTATTGACCGTCGCCCTGATTTTCATCCGGTTGCGGATAATAGCAGGGTTCGTCAGCAAGGTGGCGATATAATCCTCGTCAAAGCGAGCTATTTGGGCGACATCGAAATCAGCCAAGGCGTGGCGGAAACCTTCGCGCTTCTTCAAGATAATTGACCAGCTCAGTCCGGCTTGAAAGGAATCCAGCACCATGAATTCGAAAATTTTCCGATCGTCATGGACGGGCACCCCCCATTCAGTATCATGGTAGGCGATCATCAGAGGATTTTCCGCCGGCCAGGGACAACGTGATTCAATCATTCTGCTTTCCTTTCATCAGGTAACCTACAATGAGATCCTGCCTTCATTTCCTCGCCACCCGGGTTAAATAAGTATTTCCCAGGACGGGAAAGTGCCAATAATGAATACGGTCGTTTATCAACCTGTCGTCTTTACATTATCAGAAAAACCGGGATAATTTAGAGTAAAGTACGTAAAACCAGTGAATGTTTTTTTATGGCCGATTCGCTTCCGGTCGGAATACCTTTTGAATGTAGGACGATTCTTCTGCGCTCAGCGGCTTTTCAGTACCCCAGAGAATGTCTTCCACTTGCTGGCGGTTGCGAAAACCGGGGATGACTGCGGCAACTATTGGATTATTCAGCAAGTACTGCAGGGCGACCCGGGCAAGTTCTGGGATTCTTTTCCCGAAACGAGTTTTCAGGGCATTAATTTGCGGGGTTATTTGTGCTAAATGTTCGGGGGTAAAAACCGCTGATTTTTTCCGGTGGTCGCCTTCCTCGAAATGCGGCGGCCTTTGGGCGTCGTACTTGCCAAGTAACAAACCTTTGTTGAGCGGGCTGAAGGCGATAAAAGACATCTGCCGATTCTCCAGCAAACGTCGGATGGAACTACCGGGACGGATGAAATGATCATCCATGATATGGGCGTAACTCTGCATAACCGTCGGTTTGACTTTGGGCACGACACGCAGAAAATCCTGCTCGGTATAGGCGGACTGTCCGATCAGGCGGATTTTGCCTTCGTCTCGCAGACGATAAATCATTGCGACGGCATCGTCAAGGTACTGGTCGTTCGGCCCGAAATCGGCGTGATGAAAATAATAAATATCCACCCAGTCGCGGCGCAGGTTAATCAGTGACTGTTCGAGCTGGTGCCGAATATGCTGAGGTTCGTAGGCGTGTGCGGCAGTTCCGGGAAACCAACCGACTTTGGTAGCAATGATCACGTCTTTGTTCCTTGTACCAAGCGCTTTGGCGAGCAGGCGCTCCGCCCGGCCGTTGCCATAAACATCGGCATTATCGAAATGATTGATACCCCGGTCAAGGGCAAAATTAATCGCTTCAATCGCCGCCGGCTCGTCTACATTCGCCCAACCGTTGGGTACTCCGTTGACCCAGTTCAGGCCGCCCAACGTCCAGCAACCCAAGCTGATTTCCGACACGCTGATATCCGATTGACCTAATTTTCTATAACGCATTTTGCTTCGTTAAATCCTGTGTACTGTTCTCAACGCCTGACCGGCAACTGCCGATAATCAGTGGGCTCAGGTAAATCCGCCATGTCCGCAGGCTGGTGCAGAAGCAGTCCCGGTGGATGGAGTTGAAAAACCGCCAATCGCCGGGGCGGACATTCTTTTACGGGCGGTGTGCTGGTTGCAGGCGGGGCATTCTATTTCCGAGTCTGCAACGCGGTTAGATGCAACCAGTTCTTCAAACACTCGACCGCAGTTTTGACATTCATATTCAAATACTGGCATTCTGGCTCCACTGAATTTTCATGTTTTCACGCAGAATTTGAGATAAGCATCCTAATTTAGGTTACAAAAAGGTCCCCGGTTCTGTATTTTGAAACACTTAATTACACTTTCCGGACGTCCCGGCAGCAGGCCTGACTTCCTCTGTGTCTGTTATATATCACCGTTTTGACAGATATAAATATGGGGCCGGTCAGACTGGCTTGTCGGATTTGAACTTAGTCACCAGCTCTTCAGCTTTCTCGGGAAACATAACCACAAATAATCCGATCAGTAAGCCGACAACTCCGAAAATATCAATAAGTTTCAGGTGTTCCAAAGCCAGCAAAATCAGGCTTGCAGCAAGAATTAAAATCCCTAAACTTCTCATAGTAGGCCTCTTTGAAAGTGCAGATTTGACATTACGTTGTGTATTCTTTGCTCCATGGTAATCCGACGCGCTGCGCCGCGGGAAATATAATAAAGAATCGGTCACTAACCAAAACTAAAACCATTGCTCCCGTTATCCTTGGTCAGCTTTTCATTCCAATTACCGATATGCACCCGGCACGACGCTCAGAGCTCGGGTATTCAAGTTGATAAAAAGTACTGCCTGCACAGAACAGGTTTTCGCATCTTGATAACAGCTAAAATCACTTTCGCCCAACATTCAAAATAGCGGGTTGATTTTGAGCGGCAGTAGATGTATATTCTGGCAAAATTTTGGGATTCATATGAAAACACTTAAATGGCTAATAATCTTTGTGGTAACCGTGACCGGAGTGGTTAGTGCCGCACCCAACGAAGCGGTTCTCACTCAGCCCGTCAACCTGGTGACCATTCCCACCTGTGGCATTGTACCGCGGGGAGCCTATGCGGTGGAGTTTCGCCTTTTCCCCGGTGGTGGATTGTGGAGTGAAATAGCCGTCGGAATTTCGGAACGTTTCATGTTTGGCGTTGCGTACGGTGGAGGTAATATCATTGGTGATCAAAAAATTACCTGGTACAAACAGCCCGGAGTCGAAGTAAAATACCGCTTCACCGAGGAGTCTGATAAATTCCCGGCGGTGGTGGTCGGTTTCAACTCGCAGGGATTTGGCAACTACCTCGACAGCCTGAAACGCTACGAGACCAAGGCACGCGGTTTCTATGCGGTCGCCAGTAAAAATTACCATTTTTTAGGTAATTTGGGCGTCCACGGCGGTCTTAATTACAATCCAATAGAAAAGACCGATGGTGACACTGATCCCAATGTCTTTTTCGGAATAGATAAAGACCTGAATTCGGAAATTGCCCTATTACTCGAATATGACGCCGCGCTGAACGACAATCAGACGAAGGAATCCCTGTTGGGTCGCGGACGCGGCTATCTGAATGCCGGCGTGCGCTGGCGGGTGGTGGACAAGTTTACCATCGAAGTCAATTTCAATAACATACTGCTTAATCGCCAGGAAGTTGATTTCATGACGCGTGAACTGAAGATCACCATCGTCGAATTCTTTTAACCCTCTCCCTTTTCCATAAAAACTAAACACAATGGAGGCTTTTATGCGAACGATCAGACTATTAGCATTATTTCCCCTGATCATCCTGTTGACCCTGGTTTTCAGCACGGCAACCTTAGCCCAGGGCAAGGTCAAGGCGCTTCTGGATCAGGCCGAAAAACTGCATGAAGATAAAAATTACCCCGCAACGATGGAGAAACTGCGCGAAGCTGAAAAACTGGATCAGGACAACCCCGAGATTCTCTGGAAAATAGCGCGGGCCTATTTCGATTTCGCCGACCAACAACCTGATAATATTGAGGTTCAAAAAGCCAATCTTTATCCCGGTTTTGATTACGCCAAGAAATGCGTGGAAAGCGCTCCCAACGTCGCCGGTGGTCATCAATATTATGCCATCCTCATTGGACGTATCGGAGAGATTGAAGGCACAAAACAAAAAATCACGAACTCCTATGCGGTGCGGGAACACACCGAAAAAGCCATTGCACTCGATCCGAAAAATGATTCCAATTACCACGTCATGGGTCGCTGGCATTTTGCTCTGGCTGACCTCAGCTGGGCGGAACGCCAAATCGCCAGCCTGATTTATGCCAAACCGCCTCAGGCCTCTTTCGTGGAAGCGGAAAAATTTTTCCAAAAGGCACACGAAATCAAGCCGGCTGAAATTCGGCACCTGCTCTGGCTCGGTAAGACCCAGATGAAATTGGGCAAGAAAGATGCCGCCCGAACAACATTGCAAAAAGCCCTGAACTTGCCGGCGAAATCGGATTCGGAAAAAGCGATGCATAAGGAAACCAACGATATTTTGAAGAAATTATCCTGACAGGAGCAATGGAAGATGAAATATCTGAAAGTACTTTTTAAAATCTTAGCCGCGCTGATTGCGCTGGGGTTGATTGTCATGGCAGTCGCGGCCGCTATCGGGCGACTCACTAAAAAAGAAAAAGGTGACGAATCTGCGAAACCGGAGACTGAGCCTCCCGCCAATCAGAATTAGCCCGAATCAATACGGGCACCGATTCGATTATCTCCCAATCAATATTTCAGCGAGGTAAATATGCACCAGCGATGGGGAATTACGCTATGGACGCTGTGTTTGCTGCCCATGGTTATGTCGCTCGGCCAGGCCCAGACTACGGCACCACGCCAGGTGGTCGTCAGCCTGCACGAGAACATGATCAATTCTTTTTTCGAGGCCGTCGGTAAAGTCAGCGGCAAGGGTGAAAAGAGCGGGGTCAACTATAAATGGACAGTAATCGAGCCGAACATTGATTTAGAACCGGGAGTGGCCAAATTTTCAGCGCGGGTCAAGCTCGACGCCGGCGCCTTCGAGACCATCGAAAAAGCCAAAGGCGAAGTCACTATCGAATATATCAAAGAAACCAACCGCCTGCGGATCCAGGTGCAGGAAGCCAAAGTCAAATTGCACATTAAATTGCTGGGCAAAGAAATCCCTATCGGAACGATTGACATCGCCCGTTATTACAAACCAGCATTCGAATTCGCCGGTCCCCAACCCATTCAAAAGGAAATTGATATTGAATTGCCGGATGGCAGTTTCCGAAAGATGCAGATCAATACCAAAAATGAAACGCTGATAATCGAAAAAGACCAGGTCAGCGTCTATTCGGATCTAGAATTCATCACGCTGAACTGATGCAGTGTCCGCTGTTATTGGGAACCGTTAAGAGCAGTTATATCGGCGTCGATGAAAATCTCCACCCGACGGTTTTTAGAGCGCCCCTCCATGGTGCTATTGTCAGCGATCGGTCGAAATTCACCGTAACCCAGTGAAGAAAACTTGGCCTCCGGAATTCCGGAAGCCTGGCTTAAAAACTGTACGACTTCGAGGGCCCGGGCTGTACTCAGTTCCCAATTGTTGCGGTACTTCCCGCCGCGAATTTGCCAGTTATCGGTATGCCCTTCGACGCGGATTTCGACTGTCAGGTCATGCCGGGCTTTTTGCAGGGCATGGTAAAAACCGCGCAATTTGGCATCTTCAGAGATGGAGAGCAGACGCGACTGCTTGACTGTATTCCCGATATGATAAAGAACCGTCTGCAACTCCGGTTTGATGTCAGCCGAGTTGATGTCGAAGAAATACTCACCGCTGATCGTCAATTGAACGCCTTTGGTAGTGCGGGCAACGTTAATATAGCTATCCAGGTGGTTATTTTTTGTGTACTGTGTCAGACTCTGCTCAGTCTCATTGAGCAGAACATTGACCATGCGATAGATGTTATTTTCAGCTTCATTAAGGATGACAATCATCATCAGAAAGAACGTCAGCAGGTTGGTAACCATATCGCCGTAGGTTATCACCCAGTAATTTTTAGGGGTTGGTGCTACTGAATCGCTCATTTACGGTGATAATCTATCACATTCCGTAAAGAACGTCAAGCTGATCAATCAACGCCATGAGGGCGGCGGCATAACTGGAGTAGGTTTGTTGATCAACCACCCAGGTGCTCGAATCCGAAGCGTTCAGGCGATTATTGGGCTCCAAGAAATTAACTTGTTGCTGGGCTTCGCTCAGACGCCCCTCGTGATAGTAGGCCATGGCTAAAATCAGCCGAATATCTTGGAAATTAATTAGCGGTTCATGCTCGAAATAATAGTTCACGTTGGCCGCCAGTACGGCTTCGCCCTTAACAATGGCGTCGGCATAATTGGCGTTAGCTAAAAAGGCACCGGCGAGACCAGCCAGCGGATCAAGTGTCTGATTGCCCCTTCCGATGGCCAGGTAAAAATTATCAATGGCGTCGGTGGGCTGATTCAGTAGCAGATAACACCAGGCTTTGCCATGGTATCCGCCTTCTTTGTTAGGTTCCATATAGACGGCATCAATAAACTGGCTGAGCGCGGACTCGTATTTGCCTTGTTCAAACAGATCCCACCCTTGCTGAATGACATCTGCGGTTGTCGCCGGTGGCTCAGAAAAAACCGAACAACTCTGCAAGCACCAGCACACGGCTAATGCGGGCACCCACACCGATTTGCGTAAAACGTGTATCACTTGACCAACACCATTTTGCGGGATTTATAATAATGACCGTATTCGAGAGTATAAAAATACATGCCGCTCGCCAATGGTAATCCGGAAGCATTCCGACCATTCCAGATTATCCGATAGACTCCAGGTACACACGGCTTGTCCAAAAGCCGGATGACTTCGCGCCCCAATAGATCATAAATGACCAGACGAGTCGGATGGGCGAAGCGGTCAGCCGTCAGTTCCGGCAGGGCAAAGCCGATCGTGGTAAGCGGATTGAACGGATTAGGATAATTCTGAGCCAGAGTACATTGATCCGGAATAACCTGGGGAGGTTCGGGCGCGTTGAAATCTATGCCAAATGTGCCCAGCCGGTCAGTATAGATCCAAAATACACTGGCATCCGCGTTGGTATAGGTTTTCTGATAAACAGGCTGGCCGTTTTCTATCAGGACCACTCCGATATTCTTACCGCTAACTCTCATTGAACTCGGATAAAACTGCAACTTGGCCGGTTGGCGGAGAATGGCAGAGGCCTGATAAGTGTAACGTAGATCTGTTCCCGGAAGATATTGTTTGGCTAAAACACTCAGCTGGTCATTGACCTTCGCCTCGACTGGCATGGTATTCGGCAGGCAAAGAATATAACTGTTCTGCGACAGGGCGGCTGGCGGAATTTGCAGGGCGAAGATTGAATCAGGGCTGTAAACCACGCCGCCCAATTTGGCGAATACATCGCTGGCGCTGAATTCATAATGCGTGGTGCCGATATTCTCCATGGTGTCGGTAGCCGTAATTGTGACTTCCTTAATCTCCGTAGCTTTCAGCTGGTGATGACAATGAAACGGACTGGGATTCAGGGCCGAGACCAGCGTGACGGTTTTGCTTTCAGAACCGATTTTGACGCTCCGGACCTGGGAAATTTTTTCACTCGGGAAAAAGTATAAATCGAGATGCGCACTGGCAATGGGATTCTGGAAGATACCGATTACAAAGGACGGTGGCTGAGCATCCTTGAACCTGAGGCAGAAAGTATCGGCGGCACTCAATCCTTCCGGATCACTCACCTGCAGGAAAACCGTATCGTAGCCGACAAAACCAGCCGGAGGAATCAGCGTTAACGAATCACCTCCCGGTTTGTAAATAACCTCAGCTACCCGTGCCGCGAACTGCCAGGTCAATTGCGCCCAGGCATTATCAATATCATGAGTGTAGGCGCCAAGCGCCAACTGGAAAGGAGTATCCTGGTTGGTGCTCGTATCCGGAATAGCAGAAATCACCGGGGCATCGTTCACCGGGATAATCGTCACGGTGAATGGGCAAACGGCTGTTAAACCTTGCGGATCGGTTAGCGTAGCGCGGAAATAACCGGAGCCGTAAACATCCTGGTTCGACCAGAACTGATAACTTTCCGAAGAAGGCTCAAATTTGTAGAAAACCAACCCGGAATCCTTTTTAATGGTCATGGTCAGACTTGCCAGGTCATCGTCGGGATCGGCAAGCCGGTCTGACCAAACCTGCCGCGGTATATTCAGGACTTCATCTTCGAGATAGCTCGTATCGAGAGCTGCCCTAAAAAACGGCGGATCGTTGACCGGTATGATCGTCACATAATTTGTATCCAGTGCGCAGGCGCCGCTGTCATCGGTGACACTATAATATACCGGAACGCGCTCGGCATTGGCATCCTTAAGTCCACGATAAGTCAGGGTTGCGGTCGCCTGCTCCCTGTCAATAATCAACGGTGCGGCTGGGTCACCGACAGTAACCTGCCATTGCAATTTTTCAAGCGGCGTGTCAACATCCCACACGTAGTCATTCAGTTGCAGGGTAAGTGAGTCGTCTTCGTTAAACGACGTATCGGGTAAAGCGAAGATTTCTGGTGGATCATTCACTGCCTGCAGACAGACCGGCAATTTTGCCAGTGTAGTGAATTCGCCATCCCCGGCACGTAGTGTCAAAGTATCGGCTCCCCACCAATCCGGTGGACTGGCGAGCAGATATTCCGTCGGACTGACGTTGGAAGAAATGAATACCCGGCGACCGCTCGCCAAACTCCATTGCAGCTGGTCGGCAGGTGTCTCAGGATCATATACAGCGGGATAAAATTCACGGATGTCTATCGCGAAACCGCGGTCTTCGTATTGATCCGGCCAGGCGGTAAGCACCGCCGGGAGTCTCGGAGCGTCATTGACCGGCAGTATCTTAATACTGTTAATCGTACTGGCGATGAGACCCATTTCATCGTTGACCGAGTAATTCACGAACACGGAATCGGCCGTGTAATAATCAGGGTCGCCCCAGAATCTGACCTGCCGGGTAACAGACTGGAGCTCAGAATGAAAGCCGGTCGGCGGATTCTCAATATCAATGATCCAGGTAAGCAGGGAGTCTGGCGTATCAACATCGAACACGAAGTCATCCAGATTTAAAACCAATTCCTCATCTTCCCTGAAGGCGAAATTGGCTGGAATTGACAGGGTTGGAGTGTCGGGAACATTCTGAATTTGCACTTCCACGAAACCAAAGGCCGTGTCTTTTTCGTCGTACGCCAGCACCGGTAAATACTCCTTTCCCCACCAGTCATCCACCGGTAGCAGAGTAAGGGTATCATTGGCGAGCGCGACGTCAATATGCGGCGAACGCAACACCTGCCAGCCTAACTGCGTTATATCATCATCTTCGTCCGTCACATAGTGCCGCCAGGTTTTAATATCTACATGGGTGATGGCATCTTCATCACCAACGATAATCGGCAGAGTGGCTAACTGCGGCGCAATATTTACCTTTATAACAGTCAGCAGTAAGGAATCGCGCGTCGTCGCCTCCGATGTATCGGTGACCGAGATAAAGATTTTCCCGTGCTCCAACTCCGTACGGGAACCCGGCCGCGCTACCAAGTAATTGTCATTGGTCAGGAAGACCTGCAGATAATAATCCGTCGCATTGAAGTCCGGCTGAACTGCATATCTCAAACGTCCCGGCGGATCGTCAATATCGGTGACACATTCCGGGAGAAACAGCCGCAGAGAATCGGTGCTGAGGATCGTGCTTTCATCGGGCAGGTTCCAGACCGGCGGATCATTGACCGGTAGGACGTGCAGGGTGAAATAGCTCGTATCGGTCAAGGCCGCATCTTTTATCACGACTTTTAAGGCTTCTTCACCGAACCAGTTCTTTTTAGGTGTGATAATGGCTGAGTCGAGCCGACTGAGTACGGTGACGTTGACACCGCTGTATATGCGCCATTGCAGAGTGGTGACGTCATTATCCACATCCGAAGCGTAGGCTAACCAATCGTTGAAATGGATGACAATAGCTTGGTCCTCGGCGGTAAAGTTGGGCGGCAAGGGTTGTAAAACCGGGGCATCGTTAACGTTAATCACGGTGAGGCTGAATCTCTGCCAAATGACGCCACCGTTGCCGTCTTCGAACTGGATCGTCACATAATGCTCACCGACATGTTCATTAGTCGGAGTCCCGGAAATCAAACCTGTCGTGGAATCAATGACCAACCAAGCCGGTTCCAATAGACGATAGCGACAATTGCCCTGCCCTTCATCCGACGTCTGGGCATCATATTGCCAGAGGGCATCCTCAAGGCAGACGCTGTCGGGCACCGTGGTAAATCGCGGCAGAGAATTGATCACGCTCAGCAGGAAGTCGAGCGTGTCAGTTCGATTAAAGTTATCGGAAACCGCTAAATGGACCCGATGACTGCCGACCTGGCTGTTATCCGGTGTCCCGCGCAAATAGCCAAGGTTCGCATCCAGTTCCAACCAAGTCGGTTTTTGCAAAACCGTATACGCGAATGTTACGCCAGCATCAGGCGGAATGCCCAGGGTCTGAGTGTAAAGCGAATCCTCCTTGACAACACTTACAGGACTGGCCACGAACCGTAGAGCCGCGATTGCAGCTGCTGGTGTACCGCCAAAAACCCCCATATTGATGCGGTCGCCATTCGGTTCGGGCTCACGATCATAACGTTCGGTCGGATCGCCAGTGTCGATACAAGGCGAGGTGGGTTGTAAGTGATAGTCATTATGCTCCCAGTCGACCAACTGCGGGTCGGTGCTGATATTGCCGTCGATTCCAGTTCGGTCGTCAATTCCGACGTAATTCTGGGGCGTGTTGTTCCAGAGGTCATTGTAGCGGATATGGAGACTACAACCGGGTGCGGAGACGACGAGCCCCCCGGTTCCATTTTGATTGAAAATCAGGTTATTTAATATATAGGCTTCCACCTGGGGGCTAATTACCTGAATACCACTCCGCCCTGCCGCGAAGTCATTGTTAGCAATTACGATGCGACTTTGTTGCTGGCAAAGGATACCAACATCGGCATTGTAGAGCACATTATGCGCAATCATCAGCACGGCGTCGCCACTGCACACAATCGCAATCGGATGGTTATAAAACCAGTTGTCCATGACAAGTACCATGCCTGATGGGATTATCAGCGCAGTATCGGTTGTCCCCACGCCTTCGATCCAGAAACCAGTTAGAGTTGAAACACCACTCAAATTAATTGGTGACCCAAGATGGATATGCGTTTGGGTAATCCCGTCGCGACTGGATAGATAGATATTTTTACCGTTATCTGTAAGGCCTGTCTCATTGTATTCTCCGGGTGCGACAAATACCGAGTCACCAGAACGACTACTGAGAAGAGCCTTTTGAATTGTGGCGAAAGGAAAATGCTCAGTGCCATTGTAATCGTTATCATTGCCGGTGGATGCCACGTACCAGCGGGTTCCGGGATTTAACCCGAGAATCGTCAGCGGAGCGGAGTACTGACGGGTCAGGTTACCGAAACGGTCGACGGCTTCGACATAGATTTCGATGACGCCGTTAATTTCCGCTGGCACTAACCAGTCGTAACTCCCCGAATTGGGAACCGAGTCGAGCAGAGCTTCGCTCGCTGTGATCCCCGCATAGCGATAGCCGATGCGCATGGGATTTTCAGAAAAGGAAGAATCGGACGCCAACCATTCAATGCGGAGTATTTTCCCGTAGATTAACGTGTCCGGCTCGCGCTGAGTTTGGTACGAGAGACTCGGATTGATGCCATCCAATGTTCCCGGTGGGGATTCGAGTCTCTGCTCGGCCCCGCCGTACAGCAGGCTGAATAACAGGAAAACAGGTACTATCTGGCGAATAAATTTCACGTTAATCTTGGTATTTCAATGCGTAAATAGTAAGAACCTTGTTTATGGCGTTTGTTCGACGGCCTGGATTTTGATTTGCGCACTACTGGAGTACACGGCACCCATCTGTGTTCCGAAATCCCACGCGATAGTCTTACCGGTACCGGGAGTCATATCCACCCCGTGCGCCCCGCTGAGATTTTCGCAGGCAGTCCATTCATCCGTTGACCTCAACCGCACAAACGGTGAGATGGTATATTTCCCCACCGGATTGCCGGTAAAGCTGTAAGTTATGTCAACGAACTTCGAGCCGTCACTGCGTTGCTTGAAACTCACGGCGAGGACTTGCAAGATGTAAGCCGTGCCATTGACTTCGCTCGATGCTATGGATTCATTATCCATCGAATCGAGCGCTGTAACGACATAGTAATAGGTTGCGCCGTGCACGACCGCCGAGTCGGAGTAATTCGCCATTGGCGCAATTACCGTATCCAGGGCGTTTGTGCTGTTGATAGCGACACCGGGATTATTGCTGCGATAGATGACATAGCGATTTACGTCGCCTTCAAGCGAAGCGCTCCAATTCAGGTTGACGGCGTGGTCGCTAAGCAATAATGCCAAGTTCTGGGGTGGCAGAGGCGGGCCATCAATTTTAAAAACCGCATCAGAGACATCATCACCCTGCAATCCAAATGAATCCACCGCGGCGATTTTCACCAAAACCTGCAGGGAAGGCGAATTGGGAATCGTCCAGGCATAACTACCGCTGTTGGCAAGATTCGCGGCAATGGAATTGTAACTGACACCATTATCAATCGAGTAGTAGATGCCGATCGGAGTAGCGCCGAAGCTGGAATCAATCGCATTCCACGTGATATTCACCAGGTCATTGACCTGATAAACTTCACCACCATTGGGTGCGAGCACTGTGATCTGGGGAATCTTCGAGTCGAGGATGCCACTCGCAGAGATACCTTCTACCGATATCTGAGCCGCGGCGTACAGGATCGGTGCAAAAACCAAAAGGAAAAGTGATACAAATTTGGGGGTTTTCACTTTTATTTCCTCCTTTGATTATTTTCTTTCATCGCGTCGTAACTCTCACTTTTAGCTTGACATTTTTATAGTACGAATCCGGCATTTCCTGTCCGAAATTCCAGATAAAATGACGATTGACACCGGGTTGGACTAACCCGACTTCACCGCTGGTCTGCGATAGTTCGATCCAGCTGGCACCGTCATCGTTGCTAAGAAATGGCTGAACCTGGTAATGGGTGGTATCGTGCCCCGAAAAGGTAAAATTGACATCTACGATGGCACTGCCGTCTTTACGTTGCTTGAAAACCACATTCCAGATGTCAATATAAACAGCTAAGACCTTGCAAAAAATGGATGCCTTCGACTCACTTTCAACGGAATCGACTGCTGTTACACGATAGTAGTAAATCGAGCTATTTTCAAGTAGACTATCAGCAAATGTATGATTTGGTGGAAAAACCTTTCCGATTAAAGCGGTCATTTCCGGCTCAAACGTCCCTGATTCCGAGCGATATACATTATAGTATTTCAGATCAGATTCGGAGTTCGGAGTCCATTGAAGCCGTATGACCTGGATTGAATCCGTCACGGTTAGATTTTGGGGTGGATCAGGCGGATAATATGGACCAAGAACCAACTCTACACTCGTATAGGCTCCCGTACTAAAATAACCATCTCCTTCCTTGAGTACATAGGCTGAATTTATTACTGTTACGTCATCGCCGCGTTTGTAATAATACTTAAAGATTATCGGATTACCTTTTTTAAAACCACTCAAACCCTCTGCCGAATTCTCTTCCCAGGCTATGCCTTGCAGGTTATCATCAACGGTATTTACGATAATGGTTCCAACACATATTTCATTGTCGAAAATGCCAATTTCATCACCAATCTCCACTGTATGTATCCCATCAGTAGTCAGGCTATCAATGATGACAATATATGGCAGTCCGGTTGGCTCCACCGGCTGGAAATAACCTTCATATCCGACGCCGGATACTGCGATGCTGATATTCGGATTATCCGAACTGTTATTGTTTATCGTCAGCGTTCCGGCAAACTGCCCGATGCCGTTGGGAGTGAAGTTGACTGCGAGGTTGGAGCTGGCTCCGGGGGCGATTTCGAAATTATTGACTACAGGCGAAAAGCGCGCGTCGGACATTTGGACGCTACTGATGGTTACAGGTGCGGAACCGCTATTGAACAGCGTTACGGTATTGGTTGCAGTTTCGCCGATTTTCGTCGGAGGAAAGATGAGCGGCGAGGTCGAAACCTGCAACGATCGTGTCGTAGTCGGCAAACCCTGTCCGGTGGCCGTGACGACAAATGTCGGCGCGGAAGAGTCGTTGGAGTAAATCGTCAAATTCGCCGAGTACGGCATCGCGCTGGATGGTTGGAAGATAACCAATACCTGTCGGTTTGTCAGCGGTGCTAAGGTGAAGTTGGTTGGACTCACGCGGAAAGCGCCGTCGCTACTGACAATATTGGTCACGGACAAATTGCTCCAACCTTTATTCTCGACAATAAACGTCAGAGTATCTTGCATTCCAATCATCAGGGGTGCAAAGTTCAGAACCGAATCGTAAGCGTTAATCAACGGTTGCAGATTGCTCTCAGCCGCGAGCGCGGCGACCGTATATTCGCCCTCGCCGAAGATTCCCGCTCCCTGTTGGAACGTCACCCATGGCGTCAACTCGATCGTCTGCCCATAAGCTGTCGTCCAGATTTTGAACGTCATGCTATGACCGGCAGTGAATCCGATCAGTCCCTGCGTCGCATCGCCCTGCCAGGTTGTGATCTGCACCGGAACGCTTCCATTATAAATCGCCGACCCGACGCATAACTCGCCATCGAACACGGCGATCTGATCGCCAGTCTGCAAATTGTGATTATCTACCTGGGCGTTGTTGATGACGATTATGTACGGCAGGCCGGTTTCAGTCACCGGCGAAAAATGAGAAATGTAACCATTGCCAGACAGGTTGATCTGCAAATTGGGATTATTGGCGGCGTTGCTTACAACCGTCAGCGTGCCGCTGAATGCGCCGTTTGCATTCGGGCTGAACCTAACCGGCAGTAAGTGTGTTCCTCCGACTCCAACGGTAAACGCGGTTTCGAGCGGTATGAAGCGGGCATTATTCGAAGTCACATTCGTGACGGTGAGTTCCTGAGTGCCGTTATTCTGGATGATCAGCGTCTGATCGAGAGAGCCGCCCTGTGCGACATATCCAAAATCCAAACTGGCAGGACTGACTTGGATCAGCGCCTGCTGAAGCGGGATACCTTGTCCGGTCAGACTGATTGGTAGTTGCGGATATGCCGGATCGTCGGTGCTGATCGTAACGGAACCCTGAACCGGTGTTGCCGATTGAGGTCGGAATGTTACATTGATATTCGCCGACTGACCCGCGGTTAATTCGCTCGGATAGGTTCCTACTGTGAACTGGTAATTACTCGAGCTGATCCCGGAAATCGTCAGCCGCGCCGCACCATTGTTGGTTATGGTGAAACTCAAGGTGCTATCGTGATTGACCGTGACCGCCCCAAAATCTAAACTGAGCGGTTGCACTGTGATCATCGGAACAGTCGCACTTACGGCGGACAGGGCCACGGTGGAATAGGAACCTGTCCCGAAATTACCATCGCCGACGCTAAACGTCGGAGTAG
>CAZPQN010000002.1:0-36719 GCA_964588795.1 uncultured bacterium
CACCTGTAGCCAACCCGAATCCCACTTTAAAGCCCTTGGATACGTTGGCTTCGCCGTTGAGGCGAAAACGCACCCGTTGGCGCAGACGCGCTAAAGAATCGTGCTCAGCCTTTTCCCACTGATTGCGGAAGCGAAAATCACCCCGAAGTCCGAGGGTTTGTACCCAGCCCGGCAGGATTGGTACGGCACCCTTTACTAATTCTTTGCGCATTTCTTCTTCGGTCAGGGTCAGGATCTCCTGCGCACGACCGGTGTCAATGACTCCCCTGGCAACGAGTTCCTGAACGAGCAAATCCAGTTCCCCGGCGAAACTCGTACATATTGTCAACGCGAGTACAGTCAATACCATAAAGACACCTTTTGGTCTCATCGTTATCATCTTCCTTTCTGTGTTTCTCATTTTCCATTTTCTTAATTCTCTAGCCCATTATTAGACATTTATTATTAAGTGCCAATGAAGAAACTGTAAAGATTTGGTTAAGAATTGGGCATCCTGCAATCCAATTGGGATTTTTCATTGCGTTGTCTTTAATCCCGCTTCCAGCCCTGCCTTTTAATCGTTCCTCAAGTCGTTTTTTCTCCGATTTTACTTGAGATAATATCCATTAAAATATTAGCGTGGTAGACGAATCGTAAAGCAAGTGCCGTGTCCGACTGCACTGCTAACTTCAATCTGACCGTTGTGCATCAGTACGATATGTTTGGCAATTGCCAAGCCCAGACCGGTTCCTCCCAGCAGACGCGAACGGGATTTATCAACCACGTAGAAGCGTTCAAAAATGCGGGGCAGGTGTTGCGCTGGAATTCCCATGCCGGTATCTTCGACAGTGATAATAGTGAAAAGTCCCTCGCGGCGAGCACTAATAGTCAGCGTACCCTTATCGGTGTATTTGACGGCGTTATCAATTAAGTTGACCAGCACCTGTTGAAATTTATATGAATCCAACTCGACCACTCTGGCCTCGGCTTCAATTGCAATCCTGACGGCGAGGTTTTTCGTCTTGAGGCGTGCCTCGAAAATTTTGATCGTTTCCCCGACCAGTTCCTCCAAATCGACTGCTTCTTTCACCAGCTCGTTTTTACCTTCAATTTCTGCTAATAGCAACAGGTCATTGACAATGTTGATCAACCGTTCGGTATGACGGGCAATGATTTCCAGATATTGTCTATTTGATTCTGTGGCATCGTTCCTCAAAGTTTCCACGAAGCCTTTTATTGCGGTAAGAGGAGTGCGCAGTTCATGCGAGACATTAACGACAAAGTCCTTTTTGAGAGTCTGGATATTTTTCAGCTCGGTAATATCAGAAAAGATTAGCACGACTTCCCCTGTCGTAGGAAGATAGGTCATGCTGCCGATATAAGTTTTTTCATCAATCTCGATTTCCCTGATTGTACTGGTCTTTTCGGCCAATATTCTTTTAATCAGCTCAATTATCTGCGGGACGCTCACTAACTCCCAATAGTGGCGTTTCTCGAGCGCTCCACAGCGACACATCTGCCGAAATGGTTCGTTGAACAAATTGATTCGTCCATCAGCCGCGACGACTGCCAATCCGCCCTGAATTGATTTTATGATGGTTTGTAATTCATCACGCTGGATCTGCAGATTCTGAAAAAGACCTTTTAGCTCGGCCGTCATCTGATTGAAGTTTTCTGCGAGTTGCTCGAATTCATCATGCGTCGTCAAATAGATTTTACTGTCGAAATCGCCGTCAGTCACCCGCTGGGTCGCAGTTACCAGCTGCTGGAGTGGTTTGCCGAGGCGCCGCGCAAATAGCCAGGTAATTACGCACATTAATCCTAAGGCTGCTATGGCAATCAGACATATCCGCCAGATTAAAGCCGTTAGCAGATTTTGGATTTCCCGCACAGACAGACTGCTTCTGACAACAGCGACTAATACTTGATCTCGGTACAAGGGTGTGGCGACATACAGGAACCCTTTTTCGACGGTGCCGCTAAACCGGACTGCGACACCGGTTTTGCCTGTCAGTGCAGTAATGATTTCAGGACGATAGCGGTGGTTATTCATCGAACGGGGATCTTTTTCGGAATCAGCCAGGACTTTTCCCGATGAATCAACCACCGTTATGCGTACCCCAGCTCCCCGCGCGATTTGCTTTGCCTGCTCATTTAAATGGTCCAAAGTATTCTTAAAAATGCTCGGCTGCAGGAGCGGTAAGGTAACCTGATTGATCCTTTCCAAATCATTCGCCATGGTGCGGATATACGAACTCCGGATCGTCTGGAATGAAAAAAATAATATGAATCCCACCAACCCGACGACAATCAGGATAAAACCCTGGAACATTTTCAGGATGATTGATTTCTTCATAAGGCCAATTTGTAACCGACGCCACGGAGGTTTTTAATCAGCGCTCCATGGCGTCCCAATTTTTCCCGTAAATTCTTGACATGCACATCAATCGTACGGCTGATAACGATTTTTTCCTGCCCCCAAAGGTAGTCGAGCAGTTTTTGGCGCGAAAACACCTGACCCGGATTTTGGGCTAAGATCAATAAGATTTTAAACTCCGTGGTCGTCAACACGACCGGTTCGTCATCCAGGGTCACCGTATATTTCCGCGGGTCAATTTTCAGACCCGCGACTGGAGATAGCTGGTCTTCGAGTAGGCGGTTCTGACTCCGGCGCAATACGACTTTGACTCGCGCCACCAGCTCCCGCGGTGAAAAAGGTTTGGTGATATAGTCATCAGCGCCGAGTTCCAACCCTAAAATTCGGTCAACTTCATCGGCTTTGGCAGTCACCATGATGACAGGCAGGGCGGTTGTCTCGGGATTTTGCTTCAATCTTTTAAATATCTCGAGTCCATCCATATCGGGCAACATTAAATCCAGAATGATCAAAGTCGGCTTTTTTTCAGTTAACAATGACCAGAGGCGGTGGGCTGAATCGAGTTCCACGACCTGGTAACCAGCTTTTCGCAGATGCAAACTGATTAACCTGAGAATATCTGGTTCGTCATCAACAACTGCAATAAGATCCTGCACAAATTAAATGTAACCATTTTTCCATTAGCATAAAAGCCTTGACCGGAATGCAGTAGGTTGTCATATTTCCTGTGATTGTGTATTGTAATTGGTAATAAAATGAATTAAAATCACTGCCAAATATTGCAGGTGCATAGATGGATAAAAAAGAGAAGATTAAACAGACAGTTCAAACTGAATATGGAAAAATTGCGGCCAGCCAAACCTCCTGCGGTTGCAACCAAATTTCTTGCTGTGGCCCTGCAAATACACCCGATGGAGTCAGTAAAATTATCGGATACACTTCCGATCAGCTGCAGAATGTTCCAGAAGGAGCGAATCTCGGCTTGGGGTGTGGAAATCCGGTTGCCATTGCTTCTCTCCGCGCAGGAGAAATAGTCCTCGATCTCGGTTCCGGGGCCGGATTTGACTGTTTTTTAGCGGCTCAAAAGGTTGGACTGACCGGGCGGGTCATCGGAGTGGATATGACACCCCAGATGATAGAAAGAGCACGCCGGAATGTCGAAAAGAGTGGGTTTTCCAATATCGAATTCAGATTAGGTGAAATCGAACACCTTCCCATCGCCGACGCCTCCATCGACGTGATTATTTCCAATTGTGTTATCAATTTGTCTCCGGACAAGGAGAGCGTGTTCAGAGAAACTTACCGAGTGTTGAAAACAGGCGGCCGGATTATGATTTCTGATATTGTGCTAACCCAGCCACTACCGACCGCAATAGCCAACTCTGTAGCCGCCTATGTTGGGTGTGTTGCAGGAGCAATGTTGAAGGACGAATACCTCAAAACAATAGCCGCGGCGGGTTTTGCCAACGTAAAAGTAATTGAAGAAAGCTATTATCCAATCGAATTATGTGCTGATATCCTGTCACTCAGCGAATCGGATGATCGCCATTTGACTGAACAGCAAAGCGCTACACTTGCCAAAACAATCTTGAGTGTCCGCGTCCAGGCTTTTAAGCGCTAATCGGCGTCTTTAAGCTTTACCCATCCGAGCTGTCCCGCAATGCTCAATTCACGGGCAAATCGGGCAATTTCCAGGCTTTCTGATAAGTCCGGTAAACCGAAAGCGGCAGTTGCACTAAAACCGGTTCGGCAGCGGCATTTAACCAGTTCACTAATATTTCCATATCTTTACGCTCCAGAGTCGTACAACCCGGTGTCGCATCATCCGGTGCAGTCCAGCAGTGGAGGAAAACGCAACTGCCTGCGTTTTTCTGGGTCGCGACAGTGTTATGTTCAATTACGACTCCCAGATAATAGGCGCGGGAGGCCTGGCTCAGGTTTTCCGCACTCTGCCAATCAACTGAATCAACCTGATTGCGTTCAAGCAGTCGCGTGTAATAGCGCGATTCGGGATCATCCACACATTCGAGTTGATTCGTAACGCGAATATAGGGCAGGCGCAGGTGCCGCATGGTATTGACCGGAGGGAAACCAAAAGCACTGCCGAGTTGAAAGACACCCGCCGGGCTTCGACCGTCACCTTCCGTTTTAATCGGCTCTTTATCTGACGAAATCTGATGTAATCCCCTTCCCCATCCCATGCCATGGCGTCCTAAAATGATTGGACATGACTGGCCATTCTGATACCAACCGGCGAACCTGGCGGAGTAATCAAACCGGTAGAGGGTACCCTTGCAGCTCTCCCACGTGGGAGTTACCACAACGACCAGTTGCTGGCAGGACGGTGGAAGCGGTAGCGGAAAATCGGGCGTAGTGGGTCGGATAAAACAACCGGACAATTCAATCGTTATGACGACGGAAATAATGATCCCGACGCAGAAAATTGCCAACGTCATTAGTAGTTTTGAATTTGGTCCTCGTTTTAAAATCCACATTTAGCTTGTTCTCCTGTTTCGAGGTAATATAAAACAAAATCCCGGTTGCTTGGAGTAAAATTTTCCCCTTAACAATGTCAGGTCATGAGATTTGCATTACTGGATCAAATTATCTAAACTTTATTAGGGAAAACTGGGATAAGCGATTTTCTTGTGATGGCCGAAAAGGATGGGTAAGGAAAAAGTTAAAAAGTACGTAATCCGCAGCTTTTCACGATACCGGCGGCTGGCGGCCGATGTCCTGCGATTATCGAAAAGTAACCGCGTAATCCGTGCCCTGATTGAAGTTGATATCTCTGGCGTCCATGCTTTTCTGAAAGCCAGCCGTTCGCAATGTGGAATGACTCCGTCGTTGACGGCATTTCTGCTAACGGCAATTGCGTATGCCGTCGATGAAAATAAAATTCTCCACGCCCAACGCACGATCTGGGGGAAATTGATCATTTACGACGATGTAGATATCATTACCTACATTGAATTGGGAGAGGAAGAAAAATTCCCTTTCGGGTTGATAATTAGGGGCGCGAACCACAAATCAATCTGTCAGATTCATCAGGAGATTGAAGACTTTAAACAGAATCCGCAACCAAAATGGGAAACGGGTGTCGTTAATAAATTTATCCTTCTGCCCCGCTTCTTACGCAGGTGGCTTTTACGGCTGGCTTATCGCTCACCAGCGCTGACCAAGCGCTACCGCGGAACGGTAGGCGTAACTGCGGTCGGCATGTTCGGAACTGGAACAGGTTGGGGTTTGGGTGCCCCCAGTCATACTTTAGGAATTACCATAGGCGGAATCGGGCAGAAATTAAGCTTGGAAAATAATCAGGTCGTTACCCGGGAGATCCTCAACCTGACTATCGATTGCGACCATACGATTATCGACGGAGCTCCGTTGGCGCGTTTCGTGCGTAAACTGAGACGCATCATCGAAAATAATTACACTGAAATTCCCTTAATGGTGGAGTCAAATCCAAATCGTTAAGGCTTATTTGTAAATTTTCAGTCTGACATGACTTTTCAGATTCCCCTGCCCGTCATACTGCTTGATGACCTGGATGGAATCCGCAACGGAAAACGAAAATTCCGAATATTCCAGTAGGTTAGCCTGATCGCCTGCGTAATAGGCCTCCCTGACCAATTGGCCGAAGTCACCATATTCCTGGGTGATAACACCGACTAGGTTCCCCTGAAAAGCGAATATACGGTGGATAATCGGGCGCACAAGGCTGTCGTACAACGTTTCAGTGTAAAAGGCCTCGTTATGCGGGATCCAATCCACACCCTGCACTTTTTGCAATACCCGTAATTGAAGACTGTCCGGCGTATAGCTCCGTCGAACCGTAAGCTGATTCTTGCCGTTATAAGTCAGTAACTCGCTCAGATTGCCCTGTGGATTGTACTTAAACAGCGTGCGGTTACGTACTGTACCACTGCTGTCAATTTCCCATAATTCCTCGGCTTTTACGCCGTTAAAAGTGGCGCGGAAAAAGGGCGGAGTTTTCAGTTCTGCGATCGGAGTATTGCGGTTTTTAATAAAATCGTCGTAGGATCGAAAATACTCGATTCGTCGCTGGGCAAAGACCAGCGACGAGGTGATCGTAACTGCTATCATTAATACCCTGATTCTCCGGCTCATTATAGTGCTGTATATCTCCTGCGAGAGTCTTCTCACCGTATTTCGCTCCATCGACCGTCGAGTTTCAGGGCCAACGGAGTATTCGCCCGGACATAGTCAATCATCGCCTGACGGAGAAGCGTTCCGGTGTTGTTAATTTGCTCCAGCGGTACCTGAGTCAGGCGTCCCATACCGCTATTTCCTTCAGCTAAATAATCGGTCACCACCAGCCGATAAATCTGCGAGTTGTTTACCGGTCGCCCGCCAATTTCGAATTGCACAACGCGTTGTTGATCGGGACGCGAGCGGTCAATCACTACCCGCCCGCCGGCTAACAGAACCCCGCGACTGTTGCCGGAGACGCGATCCTCAATAAGGTCTCGTAATAGTTTTCCGGAAACGTTCATCACCACTAAACGATTCCCAAATGGCATAACGTTGAAAATATCGCGGGGTGTGATCGGGCCGGCTTTGATTTCGCCGCGTAGACCACCATGATTGGAAATCGCCACGTCAGCCCGGGTGTTGACCAACATGGATTCAACTATGAGGTTACCCATGAGCGACTCTCCCGCACTACTGCGGGTAATGTTGGTTTTGGTATCGCCAATAATTTCATCGAAACCGGCTTCTGCCTTTTTTACCAAAGCTTCAATCTGGCGGGTGAGCTGAGTGTCAGGCAGAAAATCGTCTTCGAATAGCGTAAATAAAGCGCCCTGATCACTGACAAAATCATATCCCGCCAATGTGCCGGTTCGGCGATGTAGGTACAGATTAACATGTCCCAGATTACTGCCGTTGGCATAATTTTGAAAAACCAGGGTATGATTCACCGGATCAGACCAGGGTTGATAAAAACCACGATGCAAATGACCCGAAAACATGACATCAATTCCGGGCACGACATGTGCAATTTCCTGCGCACTTAAACCGGAAAAATCATCACGTCTCCGCTGTAACCTCTTGGGCATCTCGAGATAACCGGCTTTGAGATCGTAAGGAAGCCAGGCATGAGTTTCAACAATTATCGTATTTACTCCCTGTCGACGTAACTCCGGTACCGATTTCAATAACGCCTGCGCTTCCGGTTCGAACTCAAGGTCAGCAATGTGCTCCGGAAAACTCATTGATGGTGTTGACGAGAGAGTGGTTCCGATAATCCCGATTTTTATGCCCTGCACTTCTTTGATCAGGTAGGGCTGGACAAATTCCGCCAGTTCACCGGTGGATTTGCGCTTGAGGTTAGCGGCCAGGAAGGGAAACCGCGCCAAACTCGACAACTTCACCAAATTTTGCCAACCGTGGTCGAAGTCATGGTTGCCCAGACTAATGGCATCGTAGCCGACGGTATTCATATATTCGATAATGGCTTCACCCTCAGTCAGCGTCCCTAAAGGAGTGCCCTGATAAAAATCTCCCGCGTCAATCAGTAAAAAGCCCCAACCGTTTTTTTCGGCTTCCGCCCGCTTTTGCATGATATATCGCCCGGCTATCGCACCGCCGCCGAGTTTGGGTGGGAAATCGGGATTGATGAAAGTCGCTTCCTTGCGATCAATTCCACCATGAATGTCATTGGTGAAAATTGTGACGACTTTTAAAAATTCATCCGGTGGGTAGTTTACCTCTCTTTGAGCGTAACATAAACTGCCGAGCCCGAGTGATACCACCCCGACCATCAGGCAGAATTTAGAAAGCGTAACGGATACCGACTTTGCCATAAAGGAAATGCTCCCGGACCGTGTCCCGCGTAATCCGTTCTTCGCCAGCAACCGGAAAAAGATCGGCGTAGCGGTACTCTCCGTTGGTGAAGGCCATCGCCAAATCGATTTGCATTTTCTCACCCCCGGTGCCCAATCCCAAAGTAAACCAGTTGCGATTCAAGTCAGCCGAGGCCGGACTGACATCCTGATAATAACCAAACCGCAGTACCAATCCGGAAAATAACTGGTGCTCAATTCCGGCGCTGATTTTCCAGACGTTCCTCAACTCCAGTGGTCTGCTAAAGAGCACGCTGTCCTGGACTGTGTAACCGGCCTCAGCCCACTTTTCCGTGACGTCACAAGCAGACCATCTTTCATTGACTCCTTCCAGATAAAACACAGTCGGGATCAGGTTGGTCGGACGATAAGTCAATCCCAGACGCAGGGTACCCGGATATTGATAAGTCGTGCTTTTGATTTTTCCGGTATTATTTACCGCCAGCTGCGGAAGCAGCTCGGTGGAATCCTGAATAAAAATTAACAAACGATCCTTGAAGCTCAATTCGTATGGTAGCGAATAGGCGAGTGCAAAACTGAAATGTTTTAGCGGATTGAGTCGGACACCGCAGGTCAGCCGGTAAGCCCCCTGATTGTGAGCGAGATTATGGTAGGAGATGCTTGAATCGCTGGCCAGTTTATTACTCGGTCGTAAAACCTCTACCTCATATTTTTCGGTGATTTCCGATTTTAAAAGGGCGGTGATCGCGAACCCCAGACTGAAATGATCCTGGTAGTTAAATGCCCCACCCGCTGACAGGCTCCGGATACCTCCGCTGTGTTGCAGGCGATGGTAACCAGCCAATGGATCGCGGTTATATTCACCGGTCAGCGCTTCCCGTACTTCCTCCTCGTAATTGAACCTTTCATTGCCAATATTTTCATATTGGAAAGCCAGGGCGAACGCTTTCAATGGATGAACGCTCATCCCACAGGCGGCGGAGGGAAACCAGTTGGCATTGGATACATACGTGTTATCGGCTAAATAATCGCCAAAGCTGTCCAGTACGGGAAACGTACGGCGCTCTTTGATTGATAAGCCTACGATGCTGACTTCGCCAACTAAGCGTTCCGCTGGATTAGCGATCAAAGCCGGATTGGTAACCAGCGCCGCAGGAGTACCCGTGACACTGCTGGAATTGAAACCCAAACCGACCTGTCGAGCACTCCGACCTTCCGGTGCGCTCATGCCGAGCGGATCAAAGTAACTTTGCGCCAAACCAGCCTGAAAAGTGGCAGCAACGACGACGACCCAAACATACTTTCTTCTCATATCTTAAAACCTGTAATCAAATTGAATTCTGAAGTCGGAATAAAACTTATGCGTACTGACATATTTCGCGAGGGGATTGGTACGGACAAGCCCCTGATCATACCGGGCATCCACGAGATTGGTACGCGGCGCATGCCAGTCGAAACTGTATTTGAATCGCACGCTCATATCCCGTGATAACCGGCTGAAAATCGCCAGCCAACCGTGAAAGGCGCGGGTGTCAGTACTGAATACCCGAAAATCTGTATCCTCAAAATTCCACAGAAATCCACGATAGACAACCAGTGAACCGAGTACTTTCAGGCGCTCGTTGATATTATGCGTAATAGTCGCCCCTAAGGCATCGCTCGGCGTACCGGCATTGCCCACAAGGGAAGCCCCGCCCGTCTCAGCATTGTAAACCAGTCGTGGACGGGGCGTGAATTCCGTAAACCCGAAGGAGTAGAGGAACCGCACCTGGTCAAAACCCGATAGGCGCAAAATGGCCTCCAAGCGGGTTTCATTCGCCTGGTACGCCACCGGGCTGAGAATGTTTTGACGGTCGCGGGTCTGCCATTTCTGCCGCAAGCGAAAACGATAATTGAATACCGGACGATACTCAAAGTTCAGGACCAAGCGGTTGAATTGCGCCTTGTCGGCGACACGTTGCCAGATATCCTGTTCCACCTGCACGACCGTAGTACGATGCAGCTGATAACGGGTAGAATAGTACAGACCTTTCTCCGCCTGGGGTTGCGGCGCCGCAGAATATAAATACCCCAAAATCGGGTCTTTCAGATAAAAAATGTCTTCAAAAATCGAGCCCTTGTATCGCTGATAATTGCTAAAAGAACGTTGATAAGGATTATCAAAATTCAGATCGTAATCCCGGTACAGTAAAAAGAAGTTGAAATTGTCGAATTGTAAGTATCCCGACAGCACCCAGGCAATTGGATCATTTTTACCATTCCAGAGATCGAAGTTGCCATCTAACTGAGCGATCTCACCCTGCACCGCCAGATTCTTAATGACCGACAGAAAATCGAGACCGACCACCCGACGTCCGGCGCGAGCGGCTGACCAGAGCCGACTGCTAAGGTCAGAATGATAACTGGCGGCGATTTCGGCATCGGCGGTATTGCCGATTTGGGTCAGATATTTTCCCGTCCCTGAAGCATTCAGAAGTGATTCTTCTACCTGCGGATCTAACCGTCGTTCGTACAGACTCTGATAGATGGTCGTGCCTAGATAAGTTCCCGGCAATACCTCGTAGCGTAAATTACCGCCGATCAGCAATTCCCCGACCGAACGGGTCAGCGAATTTGGGATACTGTCATATAGTCCATACTCAAGACGGGGATACATTGTGATCAGGGAAGTAAAGGAACTGTCCTTATTGATAATTGCATCCCGGCGATTAAACGAATAAAAACCGCTGGCGATTAGCTTGCCCAGACCAGCTTCAATTCCAACGCCGCGCAACGCATATTCGGTACTGCGTGAAATGTCTCCGCTGATGCCGGAGTAACGCTTCCGCCAACCCATACCCGACTTGCGGGGAATGAAATAATCGGTCGCTTCAAAGGCCACGCCCTGTCCGAAAGACGCTGTATAATCGCCGACGACCAAATCGTGGATATTCAGCGGCCCGATTTTCTGATTGGTGATTTCGAAAAAAGCTTTGAACTCCGGTACTTTGAATTGACCAGAGCGGTAATAAAGTGCCGGCTCACCGAGGTTACGCAGATAGGACAGCTCGAACCGATACCTGGAGCGCCAATGCAATCGTAAACGGTGAAATGTATCCAACGGGTAATCCCGCGCTTTAAATTCGCTATAGGAACTGGCATCATCAGTAGGAGTCTGGCTCAGAGTGATATTTTTTATTACGGAAGCGAAACTTCCTCCCAATTCCTGGGATTCCGTGGGATCATCATACCTGATGAAATCTTCTAAGTTGGAAAATCCATAGTACGACAGGAAATCAGTGTTGCGCAAGTCCTGGCGATTAATAATCAAACCCGTCTGCTGGCGTTTGCGAATCGCCAGGGCATCCACCGGCGACACACCTGCTAAATTCAGCAAATCATAGAAGCCAAGACGGTTGACATTAACGGGATCAGCCATCCGATCTATCCAGCTGGAAACCAGATTTTCGTTGGCGCCCTCGTCGCTCATCCATTGCTCAACTTTGTAGTAGTTATCTTCGATGCGTTGCACACTTTCCTCGAGAAAGACCGGCGTAACACAGACCAATGGTTTTAATTTCAGAAAGGTATCGAAATCAATCCCCCGTACCTTTTGCAGATCGTAAATATTGTTGAACGGGCCGACGAATTCCCGCCATTCCAAAATCGCCGCGACCTGCGCCGCTGACAATGGCAGGCGATTGATCTCCGCAACCTCAGCAGTATTCAGATCAATCCTGTCTGCGTCCTGCGCATATACGGGATCGTATACTCCGACCATCAGGAGCAAAATGATTCCACTGAACGTTATGATATTTTTAAGCGTCTGCGGCATGTGGCTAGCTCATTCTTTCCGTCTGAGCGAATATCCGAAACCGAATTGGTGGGTAGCGGGCAAAATGTTATGGCTCAGATAGGCATAATCAACACACAAACCCCATTTTTCTATGCTGAATCCGCCGCTGATCCGGCTGGGTTCGGTCATAGCGCCCGTGCGTAACGTCAGCCAGGGAGCCAGGCGATAGACAATACCGCCCCGGTACTGGGTTTGATTCCCGGTCATAGTCTGGACAACCATAAAATTGGTAGTCAGCCCTTCATAGGGTTCATACCCAAAACCAATCGCAAGCGATTTTGGCAAACTCTGCTTCGATAACGCACTACCTAGTTCCGGACTATTCAGGTTGCGCACGAGTACTCCCAGCCAGGTGCGCTGATGCAAACTGGCTTGTAAACCGAGATCGCAACCGATAGTAGTCGCCGATCCCAAATTTATGCCATCACTACCATCCCCGCTGATGCCGGCTGAGGCACCATATTCCAATCGATAGACATTTACGGAGTAACCGAAAGCCAGAGTGGAATGGATGTCCTTTTGCAAGAAAAAGGCATGGCTGAAATTAATCGCGGTTTCATTCGTCAGATCGTTTCCGTTATAACTAACTCCGCTATGAAAGAATCCAACCCCAATAGCACCGTACCGCTGGAGCGGTATTCCTGCCACCGTGATTTGATTGGAAAGGTAATTAAGCCCATAGGGTTTGTAGAAAGCAGTAGCGATTTCGGCCGTTGCCAGGCGCGTCAATCCCGCCGGATTAAAGAAGACTGACCAGGCATCCTGATTGGTGGCAATTCCAGCCGCCGCCGCACCGGCGATAACCGGCGCCGGAGCGTTTTGCTCAGTGAATACCTGACTGCATACCAAGACGGGCAAACCAACAATCAAAGCGAGTATAAATTTTTTAACCATCGTCATCTTAGCTTTACTCCCACAACCACCGGGGCGATTTTGGTTATTGTTTTGCCGGTCGTACGGTTGGTCGTTTCCAGGTGCATCAAATACATGCCCGGCTTGACAATTTCATGCAGCTCATTGCGTCCATCCCAGTAACCATCTTTATGCCATGAAAGTGCATGATATTCGTCAATCAGGGTCGTGATGAACCGACCATCTATATCATAAACACGCATGATGACCCGGCTATTTGAGGGATATTCATAGGTGTAGCGGATGACTTCTCCAATTTGTGGAACGAACGGGTAGGGTGCGACCTTCACGATCGTCTTTTCCGATCCAGGTGCCCCTTCGATGTATTCCTCAACCTCGTCGGCATATCCCAGCAGTATCTGGGCGGCATTATTGTACAATCCACCTATCCCACGTACAGTAATTTTATTGCCAACCTGGAGCAGGGAATCTAATTTCGGATTGACCAAAATACCTAAACTGTTAAAAAGTGCGTTGGTTGAGTTCCAGATTCGCACCGTCACCCGCCCGCTGATATCCTCGACCGTTAGATTAGTTCCGCCACCAGTATTATCAGCACGTTCTGCGACGACGCCATTGATTTGCAGGTAACTACCTTCGTAGGTCGCCGGCGCTGAGGTCAGATCAGCGATTAATATTTCATTGTAGACTTTAAGCGGAACCTGCGATGCAATCACCGAAAAACTATTTTGGAAATTGGTCAGTTCGTGCACTCCCAAATATTCATCCAGAGTACCGGTGACTTCGATTGAGTCGCCGCGATTCAGATTGGTAATAGCTGAGGCGTACAGGTTCAATCCTTTACCGGAAAAATCCTGAAAATAGGCGCTCGTACGATCCGTTCTGAGTATATTGGATCCGATTGTCACCACGCCTCGCAAGGTCACCGTTTCACCCTTCCAGGTACTCCAGTCAGAGCGAATGGCGGCGATGGTCAATACTTCCGGTAGAGGCTGAATAACAATTGCGGCAAAATTGGATGAATCTTTCAGCCCAGTCGCATCTTCCGCTTTGATGTAATAATATAATGTATCGGGAGCATTAAACGGACCAACAGTCACCTGATAGGTATTGCCCCCCGAATTTGCCATTGCTACTACGCTGCGGGTGCTAAGGAAGCGATAGATTAAATTGACTTGATGGATGGCTCCGTCGTCGGTCACATCCGCGCTAAATTGCACCTGGTTGCCGACAACTGGAACAGCCGGATTGACACTAATGTTGCTAATTTTCGGACGGGTGTTGGTTTCCACGGCGTGCCACGTCTGATCCAGGTTCTCGCTGGTTTCATCGTGTCCGGTAATGCCATTGCCACCAGTAGTGGTTTCGGTGCCCTCGTCAGCGATACGCTGGAGTTTCTGACCATCAACATGAGTCGGCATATACTTTTGCAAATTCACGGGAGTGTCATTTACATAGCCGGAAATTCCGGTTTTGGAAATCGCGCAGAGCCGGCTTCCCCAGATTAAATAATCAACATCCTGTATTGTTGCTGAGGTACCATCCCAGAAGAAAAGTACCAGAGTTTCGGCATTATTATCCAGATATGAGGTCGCTCCTCCAATGGTGACGCTCCCTGTTAGCGCTGGACGGAAATCTTCCTTGACGGAGTAGTCGGGTTGCCTGCCATATACAGTAGAATAGTTAGTTTTGGTACTGAGAGCAAGCGTCAGTTCTCCTTTGGCGGGAATTGATACAGCAGGAAATCTCGCGATAAAGTCTGACCCGCTACTGCTCCAGAAATTGTTACCCGCGGGCAAGTTATAGTAGTACTTTCCGTTCACTGTATCCGTGGCATCCGTCAGATAATAATGATCAAGGTCAATGGTATCATCCGTCGGATTATAAATTTTAAGATATTCACCATTACTGGGCTGGAGTACGATTTCAGATATTATGATGTGATCCGGACTACTCCAAAGAAGCGCGGGAAATACAATGACCCAGATACGACGAAATAGAGTTTTCATAGATTACTTAACTAATACCAATTTTTGTGTAAACCGGTGTTTATCAGTCGTCAATTGCACAAAATAAATGCCGGTCGGAAAGCCCTCCGCCAGCCATGTTTTTTGATATTGTCCTGGCTTGCCAAAACCGCTGGCAATGACCGTCATCTTTTGACCTACCATGTTATAAACCGCTACTTCATATTTGCCGGAACTGCCCAGATGCCAGGTCAATTGAGTTGCGGCATTGAAAGGATTCGGATAAGCGTGCTCAAGAGCAAATTGATACGATGAATTTTTATTTTGAGTAACCCCTACCGCTGGCCAGATATCGACCGCGTAGGCGACTATCGTTTGAAAAGTAGCCGAATATTTACTCCCCACGCCCATGAACCAGAAAGCGCTTCCCACGGGATAGGCACCGACATCTATCCCGGTCGTTGTCGGTATCCTGACCACCGTCGTATCCAAACCGCTACAGACCTTGATATTTTGACCGGCTCCCACCGTCGCGCTCTCCGAAATGAGCCCATTGAATTGAATCAGGGTTCCTTCCCAGGCGGCGTCATTTGCTTCCGCGATACTTACAGTACGGGCGGCGGGAAGTTCCTTTCCGGTTCCCAGAGTTTTATAGACAAAATCCGTCATTTCAACCGTGGTAAAGTATTTGGTAACGGTTCCGACGACTAAGAGTTCATCGCCTCGATTGATACCGGGATAATTTGCAACGTCGTACAGATTTAAACCGCGCCCTGATTGATCCTGAATATAGACCGATGTTTTTCCGCTTTGCAAAAGACCGTTACCGATAGTCACGACGCCCCGGACAGTTTCGATCTTTCCGTCATAAGCAGTAAAGTTTTCATGAATATTGGCAATGGGTGTCGGGGTGGCGTTGGCGACGATCAATAAAAATACCGGTGATTCCACACTATTGGCGGGTGATGAGTTGTCACTGGCAGAGATTTTAAATTCGAGCACCAGATTCCCGGCTTGGGCTGGCACAATACCCTTCCAGAGATCACCCGATTCTAACCACATATCCGCCTGATTTAGCAGAATACCGCCACTGCCGAAGATGACTTTTGCCGAGGAGATTGTTCCTACAACCGGTTGAATGGTCGCGGAGACCTCGATTTCATCCGCCGACGTAACAAAATCCGGACTATATGCTACATTGCTGATGAGCGGCGCATTGGGATTGGTATTGTGGGTGCCAAGGCCATCCACGTTATCGGTCGGATACGATTGCCATTCACTTGGGTCATAAGCTGAGTTCCCCCAGACCACAGTATTCTTCCTCCGTAGGGTCTGGTCCTGAATGATATAGGCATCACTTTTAGGATTACCAACCAGATCCACTAAAAGACCGTTGCGGAATAGTCCGACCGCATCATTTCCGTTGAAACTCATCACAGTGTAGTCTACTGTCATCGAAATATCCGCATTTGTGTATAGAGTAGCGCCAAATTCGGCGATCACGATTACTCCCCCACTGGCCAGGACATTTTTGTCCCCCCAATCTTTAAAATCATTGGTAAAAACTCCTGAACCATTAGTAGCCTTACGTAAATCATAACCCGCAGTGGTTAAATCTATCGCAGCATCAGAGGCATTGTACAATTCGAGGTATTTGTTTTTGGAACTACCTTCGACATATTCGCTGATGATAATCGGACTGGGATCAACGTAAATCGTCACCGTATCCTTGCCTACCGCACTTTCGTTGTCCGTTACAACCAGCTCAAAAACCAATTCCGCCACTTCCGTGGTCGAAGTAAAGGTCACTATCGCCTGATTGGTAGCTGATAAACTTACCGCTGTTCCGGCTAACTGGGTCCAGGAATAATTAGTGATTGAACCGTCAGGATCGAGGCTACCTGATCCATCCAGGACGACGTTCACATCGAAACGTTCCACCCGATCAACCCCGGCGGATGCAACCGGTGCGATATTTGCCCCACCCTGATATAAATGGTAGTTTAAATAGGTAAACGTATCAATACTATAAACCATCCATTCCGAGTCATCAGCGGACGTCCCGGCCGAAGCCGCCCAGTCTGTATTACCCTGAGAGACGGTCGCCTTGCGAACGATCGTATGATCCACAGTCGCATTTGAAGTTCCTGCAACCGCCCAGCCGGTTCCCGGATCGGTCGTAGGAGCACCAATTACATCGATCAGCACTCCGTCTTTAAATAATCCCAGGGCATCGTCGCCGTTGAAACTGGGGACGTTATCACCAACTCCACCGTTGGGAGTAGAGTTATAATTAAAACCAAGATCACCAACGCTGGTAACTGCCGTAGAGGCGGATTTATTGTAAATAATATAGACATCTCCCGCGTTTAAAGTACCGCTGAGAGGAAGCTCATAACGGGTATCCGCGGTAGGGGTTCCTCCCTGTGGGGTATAACATCCCCATCCCGAACCGTTATTGGCTTGCTTGATGGTATAATGGCTTAAATCAACCGTGGCGTCCGTTGGATTGTAAATTTCGAAGGCTTTGTTATTACTCGACCCTTCGACGTACTCACTGAAAAACAAATCGCTGGCCAATACTAGTACCGGAGCCAGAAAAATTATTGCGACTTTAAATATCCTTTGCATCATATTGACCTCGTTTCCTTTTTAAAAATTGCTTTGGAATATAGAATTCAGCCACCGATTTAGCAAAATTTTTTACTATCCCCCGGGTAGCTATTGTACGTAGGATTCCTGCTCCTGATAAAAATGTATTTGCATCCGGTAATTTTTTTTTAAATTACTCAGGGAAAGCTATGTTAAAGACGATGGACTGCCAGGGCAGGACCTTTGAAAAAATCCCGAACCTCGGTTCGGTGCGGAAAGGTATGAGCGGTTTCAATCAGCCTGCCCTCCCGCGAACACGCAGTTTTTACATCCTTCTATGTATTTGTCTTTGCATTCGGATTAATATTGCCGAAGAGGAGAGGTTAAGATTTACTCGTCTTTCCATAGATGATGGACTTCCAACCAACAAGATAACCTGTATTGCTCAGGATAGTTTAGGCTTTCTGTGGTTCGCCAACAATATGCGGGCTAATTCTTTGGTTTATTATAACGGATATGAAGTTGCCCGTTTGGCTTATCCAGATACTTTAAAAAAAAGACCTCGATTTTTAGTTTCCACCCTCCTGTTGATGAGGAACGGGCAGTTATTAATTGGTACAAACGAAGGACTGATGGTCCGTAATCGTACCCAGGATTATCTCTCGCCTTATGCCATTTCAGACAAACTCGGTAAAACGTACCTTGAAAATGTCCATATTCGCAGTCTCTGCGAAGATAAATTCGGTCGGTTATTTATTGGAACAGACAAGGACGGATTGTTTGTTTACGATGCAAACAAAAAAACTGTCGAGCACTTTACCGAACCTTTTATGTCCTCCGATACCATTAAAAAAACTCCGCAATGCTATTGTATTACAAGTTTACAGGTGGACTGGCAGGACAATCTCTGGATTGGCACGAAAAATGGTGTTTTCAAATATAGTCCGCGAACCCGCCGATTGCTGAACGATAACGAATTTTTAAAGGGTCAAAATCTGGTATTGAGCAAGACCATTACTGCATTGTTGATTGATACTAAAAAACGGTTATGGATCGGATCAAGCAAGGGCTTTGCGGTACTGGATCTAAAACCACACCAACCTCGCCTTATACCTGCGGCGGGACCGAGCTTTATCGCTGATTCGTTGCTTAATATCACTGCTCTTGCCGAAGATCTCGATGGTAATATCTGGTTGGGGGGAGTTCCAACCCAATCGGAAAATGACCTGCTGATTAAATTCGATTCGGATAACCAAAGATTTAGTCGCTTTTCGCTTAATCCCTACAACGAAAACATTTCGCCGAAAAACAATATAAACTACCTATTTTGTGATCGGACAGGTTGCCTTTGGATCGCCACACAATATGATGGTATTCTTAAGCTTGTAAGTTCTAAAAAATTCAAACATCTCGATCTGTACGAGAAGTTTCCGTCGATAGTCAGAGATATTAATATCCAAGCCATTTACGAGGATAGCCGGGGATACCTCTGGTTTGGAACCCGGCGAGCAGGATTTTATTGTTACGATCGTAAAAAAAATCAAATCGTAGATTATAACTATCTTTATGTATCGCCTTCCGTTACCTACTCTACCGTTTATTCTATCTACGAAGACCGCAACCATCGTTTATGGATTGGATCAAATCATGGTTTATACTTGTACAATCGGCAATCCCGAACACTGACCGAAGTATACCCCCAATTGCCGAAACCACAACCTTCTATTAAAACAACGGTCGGCACTATCTATGAGGATAAAGACGGTATTATATGGGCAGGAACTTTTAGTCAGGGTTTATTGAAAGTTGCATCATCTTCCCTGACCTATGAATTATTTCCGCGCCTTGAGAAAGAAAACATACGCACAGAAGAACAAAAATTCAACTTTATCAATTGTATTGCCGAAGATAGTAGCGGAAATTTATGGCTGGGTTCCTATAGTGGGTTAGCGATTTTTGACCGACAAAAAAAAACCTACAGGGTATTTACTCATGATCCGACGAACCCTACTTCTCTGCCAAGTGACATCGTGGCCAGCATCTATTGTGACAGTCGGGGGACATTATGGGTCGGCACTTTACGTGGAGGAATAGCCCGGTATGATTATGATTGCGATTGTTTTGAAAACTTTCCACTGATCGAAAACAAACTATCAGATTACATCTACGGCATCGTTGAAGACTCAAAATACAATTTATGGCTCAAGACCACCCTGGGCATTGCCAAGTTCAATATTCAAAGTAGTACCTTTTCCAATTACACCCGTCAGGATGGAGTGACATTTCATATCCAGTTTTATTCATTATGGACTAAAAACTACATGGGGCAGGATATTGAGCGTATCACTTACCCGGTCAGGAATTTTTTCCCTTCCAATGCTCTCTGCAAAACGCGGGATGGTACTTTATGGTTTGGTGACGTAAACTGTCTGGACTTTTTTCACCCGGATAGTTTGGTGAAAAGCAACTCATTGGCCAATATTACCCTCATCAGGATTGCATTCCAAGGCAACCGAAAATACCAAATTACCCGGCTCTACAATGGGCAAACTTTGCCACTTAAATATTATGACAATTTTTTCACGATCTCCTTTACCCTGCTAGATTACCGGGCGCCAGAAAAAAACCTCTATCAATACAAATTGGAAAACTTAGATGATGACTGGAGTAAAGCCGATAATTTGAATCAGGCAGTGTACGCCAATGTCCCACCTGGCAGATATACCTTTCTGGTCAGGGCGGCTAATCCTGACGGACTATGGCAAGCCGATAGTTTTGCTTTGCATTTCATTATCACCCCCCCGTTTTGGCAAACACTCTGGTTTAAGTTGATTATTTTTTCTTCAATCGCCATCTTGATCCTGAGTATTTTCTTCGCCCGCCTGACTAGTATTCGGAGACAGAAAAACCGACTCGAGGTAGAAGTCGCTCAACGGACTTGTGATCTTCAGCAAAAAACGCTGGAGCTACAGCAGGCTCACGCCAGTCTGGAACAGAAAGTCATTGAACGAACCAAGGAACTAGCTGATGCCAATTTAGAATTGCAAAAGGAAATCAGCATTCGCCAGCAAGCTGAGGAATCACTGCGTACCAGTGAGGCAACCGCCCGAGCTTTGCTAAATGCCCCGACAGACCTGGCTTTTCTTCTCAATGCCCAGGGCTTGATCTTGGCACTCAATCAGGCTGGTCTTGAGCGAATTGGTAAATCAGCTTTTGAGGATGTGCTCGGCCATTCCATCTTCGAATATATGGAACCTGAGGTTGCCAAACTCCGTTGGGAGAAATTTACCGAATGTGTCGTAAATAAAATACCCATTCAATTCGAAGATGTGCACCGTAACCGCAACATTGCTCACAGTCTTTATCCGACTCTGGGATTAAATGGCGAAGTAGAACAAATAGCTACATTTTCCCGTGATATTACCGACCAGAAAATCGCCGAGAAAGTACTGAAATCCTATCAGTCCGAACTGGAGGTTTTAGTCAATGAAAAAACCTCCGAATTGCGCCACACTAATGTCCACCTGATACGGCAAATACGCTACCGACGGGCGACTGAATCCAAGCTGCGGGCTAGTGAACTTAAATTCCGTGATCTCTTCCAGAATGCCAATGATCTGATCTGGATTGCCAATGCCGAAGGACAATTAGTATCGGTCAATAAACATTTTAAAGACACGGTCGGTTTTTCTAAACGTGAACTTTTAACGATGAATCCGTTAAACCTGGTTTCTCCTGCATTTCGCTTCGTCTTAATCCGTAAATATCTCAAAGTAATCTACAAACGAGAATCAGTCGGACTCGAGACCGAAATCACCACGAAAAATGGACAGAAACGGATCATCTGGATCAAATTGCGTCCGGTAGTGCATAGCGATTCGCGGATTGAAGTACATGGGATTGGACGTGATGTTACCGAACTCAAAATTGCCCAGGCGGATTTACGGAAAAAGGAGGAAGAAAAAAGAGAGAATCTCCGCCAATTTACGCTCAAACTAGCTCACGAGATAAAAAATCCTTTAGCCAGTATTAAAAGCTCCGCGCAATTAGTCGCAGATTCTCTCGCTCAATCCAATCCCCGCATCGAAAAACATATGGAAGTCATCAACCGGAATGTCAATATCTGCAACCAGGTCATCCAGGATTTATACTCTTTCACCCAGGGCGATGGTTACTACATGACTGAAATGGAAGCAACCGCCTTTTTTAATCGCTTGCTCACTAACGTAAAAGATACAATCTCAGCTCATCCTCAAATAACTTTAATCTCCCGGATTCCTGCCTTTCTTCCCAAAATATATATCGATGAACGGCGTCTTTCCCAGGCATTGCAAAATATTGTTCTCAATGGACTGGAATCAATTAATAATAAAGGTATGATTTACTTCACGGTCACGCAACGGAGAACGACTCCGCAGATAGTCGTACGCATCAAAGATACGGGAGTCGGGATTGCACAGGAGGATCTGGAAAAAATATTTTTACCTTTTTACTCTTCCAAGG
The DNA here is from genome assembly GCA_964588795.1 of uncultured bacterium. Taxonomy (GTDB): domain Bacteria; phylum Fidelibacterota; class UBA2242; order UBA2242; family UBA2242; genus CAZPQN01. Next base: position 21,955 of record CAZPQN010000002.1, read on the forward strand.
CCCGTGGGTTTGGAATCGGGTTGCCAACCGCAAAAGAAATCATTGAAATCCATCACGGAAAAATCAGTATCAATAGTCAACCGCATCATGGTTCGACCTTCACGATTACAATACCATACATTGTTTAAAGGGGGTAATAGTAAGAATGCCAACTATTCTAATTGTTGACGATAACCGAGATACTCGCGATAATTTTACCGAACTTTTCAGACAGTACGGCTACAAAACCGTCAGCACCGAATTCGCCCAAAAAGGTCTCCAATTCATTAAAGAACGCAAGGTAGACTGCGCGGTGATTGACATCCGGTTGCCAGACATGCTGGGCATCGATATGTTGGCGCGCCTGAAAGAGGAGGTTAAAGCCGGCCTGATTGTCATCATCGTAACTGCCTATGCCGACGTCTCTTTAGCCGTCAAATCTATCAAACTGGGAGCCTACGATTTTCTTGAAAAACCTTTTAATAACCAGGCGCTACTAGTAACGGTTCAGCGCGCACTTGAAAGCCAACAGATGAAACGTGAGATCAAGCAGTTGCGCCGCTCACTCGGAAGTGATCCGGATGGCGAGCAGATTTTTGGTAAGAGTCATGCGATGAGTAAGGCCTTACGCCAAGCCGAAGCGGTTGCCGATACTGATCTTACTGTCCTGATTCAGGGAGAGACAGGTTCCGGGAAAGAAGTCATGGCGCATTACCTGCATCGTAAAAGCAGTCGCCATCAGAATCAATTCATTACCCTCGATTGCGGTTCCATTCCGGAAAACCTGATCGAAAGTGAACTTTTTGGTTTTCAGAAAGGCTCCTTTACCGGAGCGGTGGAATCGAAACCCGGTAAGTTCTTACAGGCAGACAATGGGACATTATATTTAGATGAAATCGGCAACCTGCCGATTGAACATCAACGGCGTTTTCTGCGAATCATTGAATATAAATCTTTCTCCCCGATCGGTTCGAAAAAAGAAATCACGGTCAACACCCGCATTATCGTAGCTACAAATGCCAATTTGGAAAAACTGGTCGATCAGGAAAAATTTCGCCCGGATTTGTTCTTCCGGTTATCAGAATACGTCATCCAGATTCCACCCTTAAGGGAGCGTGTGGAAGATATTCCCCACCTCGCCAAAATCATTCTCGAGGAAGCTAACATCGAAATGGGTCGCAACGTAGCTTTCATTGATGATGAAGCCATGCGCAAACTCATCTCCTATCGCTGGCCGGGTAATATTCGGCAACTCCGCAACGTAATTCGACGCGCTATCCTGACGGCAAACGAATCTCTGCAAGCTCAGCATATCGTCTTTCAGGAAAAGCCACAGATAGAAGACCGCTCCGATTTTGTGCTCAAAATCCAGAATCAGGACCTTGATCAGTTTGTCAATTTGAAATCGGCTTACGAACAATATGCGAAAAACCTGGAAACTCGTCTGGTTAAACAAGCTATCGAATCGGCTCGCGGTAACCTGACAACCGCCGCGCGCATTTATGGCACGGACCGCCGCAATTTTTATCGCATTCTCAATCGCCTGCAAATCACCAATATCCGTTGACGGAGAACCTACTTATGGCAAAATATTTCATGCATGACTATCCCGACGGCCCTTTTCGTTTTTTTTCAACTTCGCACCTGACCGCCCTGCTGATTATAATCGCGATTAACATCATCCTTGTATTAATGATGAAACGCTTCGGTACCCGAAGCAGGGAAAAAATAATCGGCTATATTCTGGCCAGCATTTTGATTCTTCAGGAATTATCACTAAATATCTGGAGATTGTACACCGGTCATTGGGCAATGGGTACCTCTTTACCTTTACACCTATGCGGCGCCGCAGTCGTACTGTCCGCTATTATGTTGGTCACTAAAAGTTACCAGTTATACGAGATTGTCTACTTTTGGGGATTGGGAGGAGCCATCCAGGCTTTGCTGACACCTGATATAGGACCCTATGCTTTTCCCCACTACCGATTTTTTCATTTCTTTGTTTCGCATGGGTCTATAGTCACTGCGTCAATCTTCGCGACATTCATCTACGGATTTCGCCCGCAGTCCCGCAGTATTCGTAAGGTCTTCCTAATAACCAATATCTATATGGTTTTTATAGCTGGTTTCAACTATTTATTCGATGGCAACTATTTATTCATTTGCCGGAAACCGGATACAGCATCACTCCTGGATTTCATGGGTCCCTGGCCGTGGTACATCATTTCGCTCGAGATAGTTGGCTTGATATCATTCTATGTTTACTACTCACCCTTTTGTATCAAGGACTATTTCAAACGTAGAGTTTCGGCAGTAGAAATGTCGGATTAAAATAGCAGGGGTAAAATAGGCGTTGCCCTGCCGTATTAATATCGGCAAGTTTAGCCCTTTTGGATTTCCCAGAGGTCGCTCCCAAAATAATCCCAGGGCAGACGCCACTCGTCACATTTTTTAGAATCAAGGCTGAAATTTTTATCCATGAAGTATATTATCGAAGCCCGCTCCAGAGAAATATTTTTACATCCATGTGCAACACCGGGAGGAATTACAATCAGCTGCGAATTGTCATCACCCAGAATCAGGCGCATCAGTGCACCGTGGCTCGGGGAACTTATTCTGAGATCTACCAACACCAGTAAAATTTTCCCATCAGAAGGCACAAACCAGACATCGGTCTGTTTTTTATGCACGTGAAATGCCTTTAATGCCGAGGGTTCCATCTGACTATAATTTATCTGAGCAATCGATAGCCCCTTGACTGCCGTGGAAACGCCCTTGACCAGCCGGGTCAATTCTAAAAATGACCCGCCATCATCATTAAATCGACGGATGGGAATAACCTGAACACCCTCGATGGTGGTCTTTTCACGGTAGTTTTGAAGCCGCAGGTGCTTGTTAATTTCTGGTGCAAACATCATTTTGACCTTTCATATCATTGAAACTTCGGGAAAGTTATTACCAAAAAGAATAATAGACAACGATCTAAAATCCTAACTTGACATTCCTGTCGTCTGCCCCTAAATTCAGGTCAGAATTACGTTATTTTATGAGTCCTGGGGTTTTAAGCTTAATAATAATCACGCTTGTTTTGTCAGGCCTCGTCGGGAGATCAATGCAAATTAAAGCTCACGCTGGTAAACAGCCGCCCATTGGAGATAATCCTGAAGCAGAAGTTATCAACGGAAAAAATGCATTTCCTCCCTATCACCAGATAATCATCATTTTTGCATTTATTTCGTGTATCGCCGCTTTTGTACTATTAACCATCCTTTGCTTGACTAAATCCAGCACTTTGGGGAGACTGCCATTCCTTATATTTGGGTTTTGTTTGCTCCTGGGTTATGGCTATACAATCGTAAAGGTGCGCCCTTATTTTTCCCCGAGGAAGAACAATGTCCGACATTCTTGATTGCTATCCTATACGATATACCGATGGTACTTCCCTCCTACTCGGGGTAATAACCGAACAAGGAAAAGTTAAAAAGATAGAATATCCTCCCTATCCCGAGTTATTGATCTTCAAGTCGAAGATTACCGAATTTACGGACGTTTCGACGATGGCCTTTGACACCGGGATAAATTCGCGTATTGATTTTTTTCAAATTTTTCTCAGATATAGTTTGGTCGTCACTCTTGAAAAGTATCTGCGCCTCGAGCTCAGCCAGTTTATCTATCGCATGCGTTCGATTTTCGTTTCCTGGCTGACAGTGTTAGAAAACCTTGACTATTTGCTAAACATTCTGGTTGATTTACGTTTAAAAATACCTTATGACCAATTGCTGAATGTCAGGGACTCTATCACTGACTATCTCGATGACCTTGTTCGGCCTGACCCTATGGCTTATTTTTTCCTATTAGGTCGATTAAAGTGCGAACCTCCGGATAGCTTCCTGGAAAATTCGTTACGATTCTCAGCAAAATTAATTGTACTGCTCTCTGATTCACTAAGCAGTCTGATCGATAATCGAATAATTCGTGACAGACTAAAGCACCTATTCCCACGTCCCAATCTCGAATCTGATCCACTAATGACCAGATCGATAAGAACAGCAGTAGCGGCTGATTCGCTACCAATCACACTAGAAAATGGTCAAATGTGGAACGGCTATCAACTTTTGATTCTACGCTGTCAGACCATCCTGAAATCAATCCAAACAGTTCAACAAATCCTGAATGCTTTATCCCTATTACCTCAGATAACCAATGTTAAATACACGGTTCGGATGGTGAAGAATCAATTTTTATCCCATATTGATAGTCCGTGGGGATTAGTCGGCATCACCCTGCGCTTCAGCAGTCTAAAGAAACCCATCGAATGCATTGTGGAAAACCCATTCTTCCGTATTGTGAAAAATACTGAAGAGCATTTGCGCGGAATTGACCTGGAAGACTTACCGATCGCGATTCACCTGCTCGGACTCCCCTCGAATTTGGTCAATTTATGTTAAAGTATTTGCCGGTAAACCTGCAGAATTTGCCGCTTCTTGCCTTACTCTTCGATACAATGCAACGAGTGATCAATTTTTCTATTTTTACAGGTTTGATGTTGAGCCTGGCAATTTTGCTGACGCACGTCGAGCGCAGGCTGTTTTTTATTCCAGAGTCAAGTGCGATTAAAGAAAAAAACTTATTTCGGGAAATTTGCCTTGAATTGGTTCAAATCCTCAAAATCATGACCAGCAATTCAGCCGGTAAGCTCACCGCATATTTTAAATTTTTACTGGGTCTAAGTATAATTAATTTGGCGCTTTTTAATCAATCGGTCATCGGAGTAGATTTCAAATATCCTCACCTGACTTCCTTAATTGTCATCTTTTTATTTCTTGTATCGGGACTAAATGGGGCAGTAAAGGGAATACGGCATTTTCATCTCACGCTGGCCTACACTAATCTTGTGCTGGGTTTGGTTTTACAAATAATTATCATCACTTCGGTTGGTGTCGTTGCCAAAGGGGTAACGGTAGGGGATATTCTCACCGGCCAGGTACCAACCCTTCATCCCTCTTTTTTGAAATGGAATTGTTGTAAGTTCCCCATTGGGTCGATGACATTTATAGCGAATTTCATCTTGGTATTAATCTTGATGCAACAATTTGATTTTTTCATCGAGTCCCTATCTCTAAATGATATTGACCAACAAAGTCAAAAATTGCTTTCATTTATTAAAAATCTGTCTGTATTGAATTTGGGGGCAGTCATTGTCGTGCTGTTCCTGGGCGGCGGGTTACCGCTGATTGGTCATCATGAGCCAATGGGGGCGAGCTGGGCAGGTCTGATCTGGTTTTTGGTAAAAATTATGGCTGTAGTGGCAGGATTAATTATTGTTAAAACCAAAATCCCGGTTTTAAACGAACGGCAAATTTTACACTTCATTTTCTATTTCCTTTTTCCAACCTTTATTATCATAAATATTTTGAGTATTATTAATTATGTTTAAGGCCAACTGGATTGCGAACTTGCTTTTTTGGTGCACTGCTCTTCCTGTTTTATGGATAAGTAGTCGACTGGTAGTGATGAAAACCTATAAAGCGGTAGCGCCCTATTTTCTCACATTTAGCATTGGTATTTTTGTCCTGATCCTGTTGCTCGATGCATCTTTTTTCGCTCTCCTCACTTTACTTGTGAACCTGCTCCTGATAGCTCTCCTGAACTATTTCGTCCTGACGAGCGATAAAAAACACGAACAGCCCCGCACTCTTTCAGTTAGAGCACGAATGATAGTGCATTTTGCACTTGCTTTGCTGTTTATCCTGCTTGTTTATTTAATACAAAAACTAGTCAAGACAATGATTTTACCTCAATCAGAGAAACTTATCTCCGGCGATCAATTATCTCCTGGTCAGGGTCTACTCCTTTTGGGAGGTTTGGGTTTAATCCTTTTGACTACGCTCGTAATTGACATTTACCTTGTCAGGAGAATGCAAACTTGACTATCCTGTACTTAATCCTGGCATCGGGGATCGTGATTTACTCGATTTACGGGATAATCATTCACCGAGACCTTTTTATCAGCATTACACTCGGCCAGATGTCGCTAAATGCGTTAGTCCTTTTCTATCTAGCCCTGAGGCCATATCAGGCTTTAACATTCGAAAACAGTCTATTTCCCGCGTTGATTTTAGTAGTAACACTACCTATCATGACACTTTTACTCATCTTTCGCCCGACCATCAAGCATATAAACTCGACGGACATCCAAAAGGGACCTGATCAACGATGAAAATATTCATTCCAGTACTGATTTTATTACCGCTTTTAACTTTCATTCTAAAAGCTTTCTCGCCGCGACTTGTATCAACCGGTACTTTAAAGTTAACAAAATATCCCCTAATCATAACCAGTCTTGTCACGATTGTCCTGCTGGTTAGTACGTTTTTCGCTAATAATTACCATCAGCAAATTCTGTTTTCATTGGCATCGTTTAGCGAGGTTGCACTGGACTTTCGGGCACAATTTGAAATTAATAACCTTACTCTCTTGATAGCCGGAATTTTTGCCTTGTTGTCGCTCTTTTTATTACTTTTTTCGCAGGAACTGAATGCCGATAATCGAGTACTTTTCCGGCGACTCGCTTTTATGGCTGTCTGTACAACCTCGCTTTATACCGTACTTTTTTCACTTAATTTCATTTTTCTACTAATAGGTGCATTTCTGTTTGATGTCACGCTATTCCTATTTGTCCAGCTAAAAGATCAAAATTTCTCGGCCGAATTCAATTTTAAATATCTGTTCAGTACCGATTTTCTTCTGCTAATTGCTATACTACTGTACTCTGTATCGTCGCAGACATTCCTGATCCCGATGGTTGGCGACCCTGGCACAGTATCGAATACCGTCAAACAGCTGCCAATGCTACTTCCGTTATTAGTCCTCACCGGTCTATTACTGCGGGTGGGGTTCTTTCCGTTCCCACGTTGGATTGATAAATCCCAATCCGGCGAGTCATGCGGATTTTATACTTTTACCATGATTAGTTTTTCTGCCATCTCAATTGTTGTGTTCATGAAATACTTGTTAATAATTCCTGACGAATGGAGAATGGTAGGTGCTCTTGTGAGTCTGATCGGGGCGGGATTTTATACTGTTGAGGCCTTCCAGACCTCAGATATGGCAGAGCGAATACTAAAAACCATAGGAAGTATAACTGGTTTTGTTTTCTTTGGGATCGGTTGTAACGTAGTACCGGAAAGTATTTTTATTTTCACGAGTCAAGTACTCGGCCTCTATTTTCTAATCAATTTTTATACCGGGGAGCGGCCTGCGGATGGCAGATTACACCCGCCTGAGCCGAAAAAACTGCATAAAATCATTACCGGTTTAGCTATTGTCTTTTGGATACTATCTTCGGGTGGAACGCCTCTATTTGTCGGATTCCCTCTTAGAATTGCAATCGGCACTAAAATTCTTCACGCCAATCTTAATTACGTTGCGCTTTACGCTCTGTTAATTCTATTTATGATTACCTATCTCCTTCAGTATTTCGTATTCTGGCGTTTCGCGGTCAATCAAAAAAATGAGGTGCAACCAAGCAAGGTCAGTATTTCATTATTCATGGGGCTATTTTTAATTATTATCGGAAACCTGAACATGCTTTATACCGGTGGCCATTTAAATCCGATACTCAGACCATACTTGCTTTTAGATTTCATCTCGAAACCTGCAGGCGAGTTCGGTATAGATTGGACTAATCCATTAGTGATAGTCTTTGGCATTTTGAGTGCTTTAGGATTAGTTATCGGATACCTGCTGAGGAATAATTACCGATTAGTGCCTTCTGCTCCATTTTTTTCGAGGATTAACCATTTTTATCAAATTATTGGCGTCAACCCGATGCATAGGCTTGCGGAATTTTTACTTTACAGTGATCGGAAGGTTTTTCCCCGTGCAAGGTTGCAGGGAGTAAGCTTTAGCCAAGTAATTAGTCAAAAGGTACTCACTTTTGAAAGTCACTGGCTTGACCGGATGAGCAAAATCACGAATTTTATTTATGATATGTTAAACCGTCCCAATCTTGAAAATTGCAGGCGGCATGCCCTTGGAATAGCTTTGCTCCTTTCAATTCTCATAGCTTTTTTAATCATACTTTTTCTAATCTAAAAATCTCGGAGGACTTTGTGTTAAGTCAACATCTGTTAGCGGCTATGCTGATCACCTTGTCAGGCGGAATCTTTGTACTGGCTTGGATCGACTCAAAAAAAGACCTTCTGATACGAAATATCAGCATTATTGTCGTCGGTCTTCAAAGTTGGATGTCTTTGGAGATGATGCTGAATTTCGACCCGGCTATCGCTGGAATGCAGTTTGCAGAACGTATCCGGTGGTTACCACTTTTCACACAAGAATATTTCTTCGGGATTGACGGGATTAACTTGCCGTTTGTTTGCATCACAAATCTGCTGGTTGTCTGCATCCTGATCATCACTTGGCATCAGACGGAGCGAAAAAAAAGCTTCAACATTTTATTGCTGTTGGCGGATATTGGATTTGTCGGTCTTTTCGCGTCAAATAACCTTTTATTATGGTACAGTTTTTACGCGATTAGCATATTCACTGTTTATCTTTTAGTCGGACTTTGGTGCCCGAATGATTCGTCCGGTAATCGGATCGCCCTAGCCGGAGTTGTCAGCCTGGCTTTAGTTTTATTAGGACTATTATTACTGGTCTTTGAAAGCCGAATTCCCTCATTAGACATAACAGAATTAGGTAACGGAGCAAAACTGCCATTATCCTCTCAGATTGTGATCACTTCGATTCTGAGTTTAGGATTCTTTATTCTGATTCCAATATTTCCTTTTCATAGCTGGTTAATTGACCTGATTGACAGGCTTCCGCTGTCTCTCCTGGTTCTGGTTTTCGGTGTTTTTACCAAAATGGGCGCATTTGGAATATTCCGCATTCTGCTCCCGATTCTGCCGAATACGATGCCCATTTTCAGTTGTATCTATACTGTTTGGGGCATTTGCGGATTCTTGTACTTCATGCTCTGCGGGCTTGGCAGTACAAATCCGAAACTCTCCCTGGGTTTCATGATGACAGGTCTGGCAAGTACCTTTTTAATTGGCATGGGCGTCCTCATCGGATATTCGGAACGAGTACACACCGGATTGAATGGAATGATAGGTTCATATTTACAGCTGGTTAGCCAAGCCTTATTGGCCCCAGCGCTCTTTATCGCGATTTCGGGACAAAAAGTTGGCACTCCAGTATCCGATAGCGGCAAAAGTCACTACGTTACACCGGCTCTCATCAGTTACAGTTTTTTAGCGCTTATCGGCATTCCAGGGACTTTATCTTTCGTCACAATAATCTACCTTATACTTGGAATTTTGCACAACACGCTGACGATCACAATCGCCTGCTTTTATGTCCTGGGTTTGATACTCAGCATGGTCATCGTACTCCGGTTTTTCAAAATATTTATTTTCACTAAAGAAAATCGCCTGGAACTATCCTTCACCGAGAGGATAAGCCTGAGTATTTTAAGCTTAACCCTATTACTGCCCGGCCTCTTTCCCGGACATTTGATTGGTATTTTTCAACACAAATTACAGGACATTTTAGCAATAATTACGGCGACGGTTAAATAAATACTACTATGCGTTCCGGGTTACCCGAAATCATTCTAATTGTGACTCTGGTCAGCGTCTTAGCGAAAACTATTCTGCTACCCCATGCCTATAAAAGGCTGGCACCGGTTGTTTTCTTAATCGTCATCTGTTCAATTTTAGCGATTCTTTTGCTCAATTTAAAACCTGAGATATGTGGACTTTTTAACAACTGGATGGTCATTGACGCGTTTGGTAATCATTTTAAATCCATCGTTACTTGTATTGCCCTGCTATTTTGTCTGATACTGCTGATAAGCGCACGCCATAATTCTTTCGATTCAGAGCTCTATTTCTTTTTCATCTTGCAGGTGACGATCGTTTTCCTGAGTGCTTCGATTAACAATTTCATTGGTATTGCACTTTTGCTAATCCTGAACATTATCTGTTTTCATGCCCTGCTCAGTGTCCAGTTAGAAATGAATCAGCTGGTTCCGCAACTCGCAAAAATCCTCAAGACCGACTGGGTCAGTATGATAGCCATGCTTTCAGGAATTGCCCTGATCAAAGGTTTCACCGGATCGTTTGTGCTAAATGGTTTAGGGAATAAAATCGCTACGACCACCGACCCGCTCGTCGAAGGATTTATCTGGCTGTTAGTGCTACTCGGATTTCGGCGGACTATCACTTGCTTTTTCAACTGCCGTGAACTTTTGGAGATTTATGATAAGTCGTCAAAGATTAATTCCATACTGTGTACCGTCCTAACGCCTATGGCTGAACTGGCAATTTTAATCCGGCTGAAAGTCACCGCCTTTCCCGCCGGAGTTACCAGTGACGCATGGAATCTTGTAGTATTGACTGCCTCTTTTGGATTACTGTTAACTGGTAGTTTTGCGGCGAAGAATGCCAAAGATTCTCTCCAATATCTGTTATATTCCGGATTCAGCAATATGGCTTTTATTTTAATGGGGCTAATTCTACCCGGTAGTCTGGGTATCATCTATATTTTAATAATGCTCATCGCGCATTCACTGTCCTTAATCGGAATTTTGATGGGTCTGGTAGAACCGGATAATAGCCAGCTGGTGATCCGCCCGACTCTATGGAGTATATTTTTCCTGTTGAACTATTTAGGTTTTCCGGGCTTGTTAGGTTTTATACCCAGAGTTCTGTTCCTGACAGCCTTCGGAACCAGCCGCTATTTGAACTATCCGATTTTGGCATTCTTTGTGGTCAATTATGGTATATTGCTGTACCTAGCCTTTCAGCATACCCAACAAGATATCCACCATATGATAATTACCAGAAAATTTTGGCAAGAAAAATCAGTGCTGGTATTTGGCCAGGTTGGGATTATGCTGTTTTTAGTAATAACCGGTATTTACTGGCAACCGTTATTAAAATTCCTGCAATCGGCCTGCGTCTTTTTCCAACCCTGAGATCTGCTCCGGTATTATTTATATGCGAATTTCCGGCCTTTTTCTTATATTTGTTCTGAATAAATGCGAGTGAGCTAATCTTCTAACTATGCAATAATTAAATAAACACGAGGCTGGGACATTGTCACCAAAAACAAAAAGACTTTTCCTGTGGTTTACTGTCGCTTTTTTTATCCTTTTCATCGTATTACTGTTAATCTCCCTGATCCATAATTTTAATCGGCCAAAACTGATCAGTCTGCCCACCCGGGAATTACGGGGGATCTGGCTGAGTCGGTTCGATTATTGTGAACGCTTCAAAACCCACGATCAGGACTCGATAAAACAATTCATCGCCCAATCTTTTCAAAAAATCAAGGATGCCAATTTCAATGTGGTTTTTTTCCAGGTGCGGGGTAATGCCGACGCTTTTTATCAATCTCGCTATGAACCATGGTCGCAAATGTTAACCGGCGAGTTAGGTAAAAATCCAGGCTGGGATCCCTTGGATTATGCCATTAAAACTGCCCACGCCCTCGATTTGGAGCTGCATGCCTGGATCAATGTTTTCCCCGCTTGGAGAGGTACCCAGAAACCACAACGAACGAATCCCCCGCATCCTTTCCTCAGGCATCCGGAGTGGGTAGTGTGTGACAGTAACGGAACAGCCATGCCCCAAAGCGATCATTATGTATCTTTCTCACCGGGCATTCCTCAGGTTCGACACCACATTACCACAGTCATTGCAGACATTGTCAGCAGGTATGATGTCGATGGAATTCATTTCGACTACGTGCGTTACCCTGAAGACGCAAATACCACAGGCTACAGTCATGATCGTTTCAGTCTTCAGCAATTTAAAAAATCCGCCTCCAATCCGATGAATTTGGATTGGGCTGACTGGCAGAGGGATCAGGTTACTTTATTCGTTGCTGAGGCTTATGATAAAATCACCAACCTTAAGCCTTGGGTGAAAGTATCCGCTGCAGTCATCGGTAACTACAAAACCTCCGCGTGGAATGGATACAATGTAGTATTCCAGGATGCGCGTCGCTGGGCAGAAATTGGTAAAATTGATTATCTTATACCCATGATCTACCACCGTAGCGACCAGGCACAAAATATATTTCCACAAGTGTTGAAGGAATGGAACAGCATCATAGCCGCTGAGCGCCCGGTTTTTCCTGGCATAGGAGCATTTCTTTTGGAATGGAATGAAATTGTAAAAGAAATCCACGATGTTCGGAATAATCAATTCCACGGCCTGGTAATTTTCGCATTTACTTCGCTAAATGATGATGACTTTGAAAAATTAAAAACTGGTGAGTTTAAATATCGAGCCCTATTGCCTCACTGCCCGTGGAAAAGTACCCAGCCCGTCGCTCCGCCGACCGATTTCTGTTTGACTCTTGGCAGTCCGGACACTTTGAAATTCACCTGGCGGGCCAGTCAATCGCGGACATTCTCTAATTCCCATCAAAAGTACGTGATCTACAGCTCTAAAAAATTACCGATAGACATCACAAAGGCCGAAAACATTTTCGCCATTATTGATGGAAACACGAATGTCTGGACCGCCTCAAAGGCTATTTTGGAAAAGTCATTTCATTATACCATTACTTGTATCGACGAATTTGAAAACGAAAGCACGCCCGTAGCACCTATTAAACTCGAATAAAAGGATCAATTATGCATAAATATTGTATTTTTATCTCGCTGTTGTTGACCTGGAATCTGGCAATTCCACAGACTCTGACTAAAATTGGTGAACCCACCCAGCTTACACCCCGTAATGCCCCCTTCCTAATGTGTCCAAGATGGTCACCAGTTGCCTCACAAATTATGGCCACAGGAGCCAATTATTCCGGTATTTACTTAATCTCCTTCCCTAAGGGAGAATTGTCTCAAGTTACTGACGAACCTGCAGCAGGCTACGGAGCCGTTTGGTCGCATGATGGTAAATTCATCGCCGCCCGCGTCGCAAATTTTGAGAATCAACACCGCTTCAATCAAATAGTTGTGTTTGATATTTCCAAGAGCATCCGTATACCTCTCTCCAGTTTTGAAAGTAATTTACCCGGTACGCCCCTGTGGTCAAAAGATGATCATTTCCTGTATTTGAATGCGACAGATAAAATCCGCACCTATCCGGTCTCATCCGAGCAAAAATCTCTGGATTTGAACGACTACCTTTTTGTTAAAAATGACCAGATATTCACGCTCAGCTCCGATCTGGCCATCGCCACCAGGAATGAAGAAATCGGAAGAATCCTCAGTTTACAACCTGCGCCCGATTGTTCCCGATATGCCGTGGAAACTTTCGCAGGAGCAATTTTGATCACGGATGCCAGAGGACGGATCATAACGCAAATCCAAACCGGCATTCACCCCAGTTGGTCACCTGATGGTAAACACGTCAGCTACTCGGTCACTGCGGATGATGGGCATCGATTGACCGCATCTGATATTTACGTACTGACAGTTGACTCGCATAAAATTCAAAGATTGACCGATACTCCAGAGCAAATCGAAATTAATCCCACCTGGTCACCGGACAGCCATTGGATTGCCTATGACGAAGTGAAAACCGGTCTTATCCTAGTTCAGAATATTAAGATAGAATAGACGACTTCTTTTAGCGGGTCTGCATATGGAATTAATATCAAGTGCAAGTATCGGTAACCCCATTTTACATTCTTATTGCAAAGAGCAAAATATCCAAATAAATTTATTGCAACATTATTTGAGATTTTAAAGGGACTCTGCTAACCAATAGGAAAAGTGGAGGAAGCAATTAATGAAAATTAAATTTTGGGGTGTTCGCGGTTCAATTCCAACACCGCTCAACACTGATCAAATCCGTGATAAATTTTTAAAACTTATTGCTCATATTCCCGATCCCATATTGCATGACACAAATAAACTCGAAAATTATCTCAAACAAACGACACCAGTTGAAGCTGGCGTAATCGGAGGCAATACTTCCTGTATCGAAGTACGCGCCGACAATAAAATCCTGATTTTTGATATGGGCAGTGGAATAAAAGCCCTGGGTAATTATCTGGTTAAAAACGACCAAAACAAGCAGGGGTTGGAGATACACATCTTTCTCAGTCATACTCACTGGGATCACATCATCGGATTTCCCTTTTTTACACCGGCTTTCTTCCCCAACAACCACCTTTATTTCTATTCTGCCCATCCCAACCTAAAAGAACGGCTGGAAATTCAACAAGATTTTCGCTTTTTCCCGGTGGCACTTGAACACATGCCCGCTGCCAAGGAATTCATTCAGCTCCAGCATAACAGCACGCTCAAGTTAGGCGCAATCAAGATCAGTAATATTCCCCTGTACCACCCCGGCGGTTCCTTCGGATATCGGGTCGAATGTGAGGGTAAGAAATTCGTCTATGCAACCGACTCCGAATATAAAAATCTCGATCGCGATTCAACCCGTCACAACATCGAATTTTTCCGAGGTGCCGACGTATTAGTTTTTGATGCGCAATACACCTTTGAAGAAGCTATTCACAAGGAAGACTGGGGACACAGTTCAGCACTGGTGGGAGTTGATTTTGCCGTTGAAGCCAACGTGAAAAAATTAGTTCTTTTCCACCATGAACCTGAAAGAAATGATTTCGAGATTTACGATATTTTAAAACGCTCAGTTGACTTCAGAAAAATTAATTTTCCGGAATCAGGATTGGAGATAATGCTGGCGACAGAGGGCCTTGAACTGGTAATTTGAATAGCGACACCCATCAGATTAATGCTCGACAGAGAACAGCCTGAGGATTTATTTTCCGAACTGCAGGCTTGG
>CAZPQN010000002.1:36819-119704 GCA_964588795.1 uncultured bacterium
ATTAATGCTCGACAGAGAACAGCCTGAGGATTTATTTTCCGAACTGCAGGCTTGGTAATGACACAGTTAATATTTTAAATGCCCATTCTGAAAAAAACCGAAGTTACGAATATCGGGGACTTTATTTTATAATGCCAACACTTAGCATTTATCTGCGGCTCCAAATCGCGTCTTCTTTTAAGAAACGCAAAATTATTGCACCGTTTGCGGGGAGTGCTAGTTTTCTGCCAGTTTGATTAACAAAACCGGGAAGTTCTTAAATCGCCGGTCTAATCCGCGTTTTTAAGATTTTCCCATTAATAGCAGCAGCTTTCCTGACCTTTTAGTCACGGCAGTGCAATTTACAAATCTCGAACTATATCTAATCCTTGCGGCGGAGGCATCACCCACCGCACGGGTTGGATTGTCCCATTTTTTCTGAGGGTGCGTTCGACATATTTGCATTTTAGTACTGAATGTTCAATAAACAAATCATCCTCAATCCGCGATCCAAAAATGTAGGTCGTTCCCTTGATGACGACATTCTTCCCGATTACTGTCGGATATTCATCGCTACCGGTAATTATGACACTGGATTCGATATGCGAGTTATCACCAATGGTAATATTGCCTTTCAACAGGTCTCCCCGCATAATGACGCAATTTTCACCGATGGTCAGTTTCTGATGAACATAAGTGCTAATTGATACGTTCTCTTGAATCAGAGTATTTTTACCGATTTGGATGTTTCCTGACAAATTACACCCCGAAAGTAGGGTTACCCCCAACCCTAATTCCACACCGGCTGAGATGTGCACTCCCTTGCCAATTTTTATATCCAGAGGAGGACAAGTCCGATCCAATTCCAGAATCTGCCTGACAACCTCATCAGCAATGAAGAAATCATCTTCGTCTTCAATAAAAATTATGTCGCGTAATTGCCGCCAGACTGTACGTCGGGCGATGTTTTCCATTTCCTTGAGTACACTCTTAACATTAAACCCAATGACCGCAGTCTCGTCATCCACCGGCCAGGCCCGTACATCAATTCCATTATTATTGAAAATCCCGATCATATCGGTTAGATATAACTCGCCCTGGACATTATCGGGTTTCAACTGGTCAATGTATTTTTTTAAAAGGTCGCCTTTGAAAGCATAAACACTGGCGTTGTATTCACGGATATTAAGCAAGTTTTCCCGCGTAAATTTGTGCTGTTGACCATGATACTCGATTTTATAGGGAGAGTCTTCCGGCAGGGCTAAAATATCCTTGTGCTCAACGATAGCTAATACGGGACTGTCATTTAGATTAGTGGTCATACCACTGCCCGGTTCTGAACCAGCCCTGACGATCCGACCATAAGAATTTTCGCGTGAGTCACCCTGGAAAAGACCCGTTAAAAGCGCTAAACCAGCACCGGAATTCTCGAATTTGGTCTTAAAATCGCTGACTACCTCGGGCGTTATCAAACCCATATCACCCGGAAATATGTATAAATCCGGAACATTCCGAAGCCCTTTCAGCAAATTTAAGGCAACCTTTACCGCATCACCTGTCCCCTTCTGCTCGGGTTGATAGACAAATACACGATTTATTTGCCGACCGGCGGATTCCGCCACCTCCTTGGCTTTAATACCTACGACGATGATCTGATTGTCCGAATTTAAACCCGCTCTCGCGGCCTGGGCCACTCTAACGACCGTGGGGACACCCCAGATTTCGTGCAACATTTTGGAGCGTTCCGACTTGATGCGTTTGCCATGACCTGCCGCTAATATGATTGCCACGGGTCTACCGTCACTCGTCAGGTGGTCATTCAATTCCGCCAGCAACTGCTTGATTTCACCATTTTCTGGTTGGTTGTACATAACCCATTCCTAAATAATTTTAAAGATGTATCAGGATGCAATCCAAGTAAGATACAACACGTACAGGAAAATCACCGGTGCACCGATGAAAAACGAGTCAAAACGGTCGAGCATGCCTCCGTGCCCTAATAGCAAAGTGGATGAATCCTTAACACCGGCATCCCTTTTAAAAACCGATTCTACAAAATCTCCCGCCTGACCGAATGTGCCGCATAATAATCCAAACCACAGCACTTGCAGAAAAGACATCGAATCTGGAGACCATTTCAGGACGTAAAAAATACTGACGGTTAGTAGGGCGCCGACGACTCCCGCTATACACCCCACAACCGTTTTTCCCGGACTGATAGTCGGCGCAATTTTTTTCTGGCCTAACCACTTGCCGAAAACATAGGCTAATGAATCACAAATCCAGATTGCCGCAAATAACATCGTCAGGACACTTTCACCTTCGGTGTGACCGAAACGCAACAGTATGAGAGTCGAAAGCATCAGCGGAAGATAAATAAACCCCAATATACTTTCAGCAATATCGACCGTAGCTCCCTGCACTTCTCTGAACAAACCCGATAAAAAAACAATAGCAGCCAAAAGGATCAATAAAACAAAAAGTTTATCCGGAAAAAAATAAACTGTAAACATCCAGACGATTCCTGCCAGCGATGCCCCAATTAACAAGGGACGGTAACCTTTACGTCGCATTAACAGGTACAATTCGACCTGAGATACAAAGGCAATGACGGTAAAAAAAAGCGTAAATGCTATACCTCCCCGGTGGGTAAGCAGGAGAATCGCCGGAATACCCAGTACATTAATCATCATTCGTGTCGCTAAATTCTGCATAACTATCCTATTTTTTCCTGGTTTCACCGGCGCCCCATCTTAATACCTTGACCTTTACCTGGCCAACTCCATCAACCACCAGTCCAATCTTCGCCGCCGCCCCGTACGAAAGATCAATGTCTCGTCCCGGAATGAACGGTCCCCGGTCATTAATGACGAGGTCAACGGATTTATTGGTCTTTGGATAGGTAACGCGTAAAATTGTGCCAAAAGGCAAGGATTTATGGGCGGCGCTCAATCCATACATGTCAAATACGTCGCCGTTAGAGGTCAATCTTCCATGGAATTCCTCGCCATAAAAGGAAGCGGTCATAATTGCGGTTCTCTTAGTATCCTTTAAAAGCAATAAAGTCCGGTTGTCTTTACTGGTTGCGCCGGTTTTGGGGGAAGTATACAGATAGCGCGGCGCCGAACTGCACGAAAACAACCAGAAAGTGATATAAAGGCAAAATGCCGAAATCAGTTTCAGATTTCGGCTTGGCCGATAAGCTGCCCAATACAATCTATGCCATGCTCCTCACAATAATGAACTAAGTAATCAATTATTTCGTTTATGATTAATGGTTTGAAAAAATTGACTGTTCCCAGTTGTACCGCACTCGCTCCGGCGAGTAAATATTCGATGACATCCGCCCCATTGGTTATGCCCCCGACTCCAATGATCGGAATCTGAATTCTTTTGGCGACTCTGATAATATTGGCGAGGGCAATCGGTTTGATGGCCGGGCCAGATAATCCACCAATCACAGTATTAATTTTGGGTCGGCGGGTCTCGATATCAATGGCCGCTCCATAAACCGTGTTGATCAGGGTAATAGCGTCAGCTCCGGCCGATTCGACTACCCGGGCGATTTCGCCAATGTCGGTAACGTTTGGTGTCAGCTTGATGATAAGAAATTTCTCGGTGATTTTTCTGAGACTGGTGACCAATTTATCCAAGACATCGGGAGACTTGCCGAACTCAATCCCACCTTCGCTGACATTCGGACAGGAAACGTTGATCTCGCAGGCAGCAACCCAGTCGACTTCGTTTAATTTAGCAACGACCTGATGATATTCATTTTCACTCCGGCCTGCGACGTTGACAATCACCTTCCCCGGATAACTCGCTAAAAATGCAGCTTTTTCACGTAGAAACGCTTCGAGACCGATGTTTGCCAGACCGATGGAGTTGATCATCCCGTATGGTGTTTCGGTGATTCGCGGCGGCGGATTTCCCGCCCTGGGCTCCAGGGTTATCGATTTGGTTACGAGAGCTCCAAACCGGGTCACCGGAACCAGATCAGCCACTTCATCGCCGTAGCCGAAAGTCCCCGAAGCGGTCATCACCGGATTGATTAAATTGAACTGTTTTCCCAAGTGTACGTGTAAATCAACCATGATGCAACTCATTTGCGGCAAAGACCGGCCCGTCTTTACATACTAATTTGTAATGTTGTTCTTGCTCATTGGATGATCTCACCGCACAACCCTGACATAAACCAAGACCACAAGCCATTATTTTTTCTAGTGATACATAGAGCGGAAAACCCTTTTCCCCGGCCAGGTCAATCAGACTTTCCAGCATCTTTTCCGGCCCACATGCATATACGGTAAAAGGTCGTGGCAGAGGCTCGATTTCATTCAATAAACAGTCCACGACATTGCCGCCAAATCCGACACTCCCGTCATCGGTCGCGATAATTAATTGATTCCCTGGAAGGCAGGCGTAGGGAATTTGCATTTTAGTGCGCGCTCCGTAGAAAAGACGGCAGTCCATACCTTTGCGATTGAGATGGTCATACAAGAATAAAAGCGGTGCAACACCTAATCCCCCACCCACCAGTAATGCAGTCCCTTTCGATTCCGGAAATGTATTTCCTAAAGGACCGAGTAGTCGAACCAAATCTCCGGGTTGCCCAAGACTCATCTGCAGTGTCTGGGGCCCGATTCTTTTATATAATATTCGGAGGTTTTCACCTTCGACGCCGGCAATGCTGAAAGGACGGGGAAAAATCCGGATGCTATTCTCGAAATAAAAATTAACGAATTGTCCCGGCTGAGAGATTTTACTTATCCTCGGAGCCATAACGTGCAGAAGAAAAACCTCGTCGGCAACCTGCTGGTTGGAGATGATCGCGCCTTCAGTAATTTCTCTTTTCACTTTTCCTCGATATCGCGCTCTTCTACCTGAAGCGGTGTACTCTGAGGAGCACTCTGCGGTACAGGCTTCTGCTCTTCCAATGCCTGTTCAGTGACGATGGGTGTCTCCGCGCTTTTTTCAGGTTCGGCCGCCCGCTTTAATTGTTCGTATACCAGACGGTTAGCGCGGTAGGCAGTACTCGTCGGATAATTATCAATAAAATACTCATACCACTGCTTGGTTTTTTCCCAATCTAATAAATGATGCTGGAATAGGTAGATTAAACTCAGAACCGCCTTTTCGGCATAAGAGGTACGGGGATAATCACTAACGATTTTTTCGTAAAGCGAAACCGCGGAATCAACATCCGTTATTTGCAGAGACTCAGCTTCCAAATACTGTCTTTCCGAAGCCGTCTCAGGGTTTTCGGTCGGCACCGGATTTTGATTGTGAATAACCGCTAAATATGGCGACTGAGGATTGACCACAAGCAGAGTATTTTCATAATCGGTGGCGA
This sequence comes from uncultured bacterium, assembly GCA_964588795.1. Lineage (GTDB taxonomy): Bacteria > Fidelibacterota > UBA2242 > UBA2242 > UBA2242 > CAZPQN01. The sequence goes on from CAZPQN010000002.1 coordinate 42,152, forward strand.
TATCCGGCAGGTTTTGCTCGGTAGCCATAAAGTACAGTGCATATAGGGCTTTCTCACGCAGAGGATTGGATAATTCGTTTTCCGCAATTGTTCTCAGAAAAAAGAAGGCGCTGTCAGTTTGTTTGAAATTGTAGTACAGGACTTCAGCCATTTCATAGAGGTTGACGAAATATTCGGTAAATATCGCTACGGTATCAATGGACTTTTTATTGGACAACGCCTGTTTCTCGAGGGCTTTCTTGATTTCTTCCGCGCTTGAACCTGTCAGCGCTGTATCAGATTCGAACGCTAAGCGGGCCAGACGTTCTCGTTCGAGTTCCTGGATCTGTTTTAAACTACCCTCATACTTCTTTTGCAGATTATAGTAACGCTTGATCTCGGCAATTTTATTGCGGGCTTCCGTCACGTAGGGAGATTTGGGATCTTCTTTCAGCACGGCTTCATACTGGCTTTGAGCTTTGCTGTAATTATGGGATGTGGTCAGATTGATTTCCGCCATATTGAAATAAGCCTCAGCAGAAATGGGCTTGTTTTTATATTTTTCAGTAATCTGAGTGAGGCGGGAAATTGCGGCTTGATAGTCACCCTGAGTCCGATAGATCAGTGCCAACTGTAGTTCCAGATCGCCCCAGATTTTCTCATTGGTCGGGTCGTTTAATTTGGTGTTTATCAGTTCGATAGCTTCCTCGAAGCGTCCAGATTCGCGGTAAATCTTGGTTAACAATATTTGCATTTTATCCTTTATGCGCGCCGCCGGATTGTATCGGCTGACCAGCTTCAGGTTGTCTATCGCCTGAGTAACCTGATTCTGCATAAGATAGGTTTCCGCGATGCGGAACTGAGCATCAGCGGCGATTTCGATATTTTTCCCGACCTGGGTCGTTTTTTGGTAATAATAGATAGCCGAGTCATAGACTGCGTTATTGAAGTGAATTTCGGCAATCGCAAAATATAAATCGGCTAATAGTTGATCATTCCGAATCAGCGCGAGGGCTTTTTTCCATTGATAAAATGCTTGTTCCTTTTCCCTGAGTTTCCAGAGGTTTTTACCATACCAGATCAGGATTTCCGGGTACAGATTGCTGCGGGGAAAACTGCTTGAAAACTCTTCAAATTTGCGCCGGGCAATGGAATAATCGCCCTTGTAATAGCTTGAAAGGGCGATGATATAAAGGGCATCGTCTGCCCATCGGCTTTCAGGATAGGAAACGAGCACCCGGTTGGCTTTTTCGATGGCAGTATCAAATTTTTTCCGCAGGGCGACATTGACTTTCTCGTCGGGTAAAGTATTGAATTCCTTGCGGGCTTCCTGAAAATACTTTTGTGAGTTATAGAACGTGTTGTAATAGACACAATCCGACAAGCCGATCAGCGCCAGTAGTCCTAAGGATGATATTGAAATTCGAATGTTAACCATCTATGCTGAATAAAACTAATATCAATTAGCAGAGATTATACGGTGCAAATCGCGATTAAGTTTTGGTAATATTTCTCCACTGGGCCCTTGAAGAAGCAGATCTGCAGAGGACGATAACATTGTCGCATTGATATTGATCTCGATGAAAAAGGCACCATGTTTTTTCGCGAGTAGTGGCAGATCGGAAGCGGGACGCACCTGAGCTGAGGTACCTATGGACAGAAACACCTCGGCGTTCTCCGCCGCTTGGAAGGCGCGCTCCAGGGCTTCGGCAGGTAACGCCTCGCCAAACCATACGACGTCAGGGCGGATTACACCTCCACAATCACAGCGAGGGATGTGCTGACTGGCATGCTCGTAGATTTCGTCAAACTGTTGCACATTATAACGTGTTCCGCAACGGATACAATAGTTCTGCATGATATTACCATGCAGTTCGATAACATCGCTTACTCCCGCGCGCTGGTGCAACCCATCGACGTTTTGCGTGATCAGATAGAATGTCGGTAAATATTTACTCATCTCAGTCAGTGCATAATGTCCGGCATTTGGTGTACATTTTTCAATGATATCACGGCGGTGGCGGTACCATTCATTGACGATGGCAGTATTGCGGTAAAACGCCTCGATGCTGGCCAATTCGTGAGGTGAAAGATTCTTCCATAATCCATTTTCCCCTCGGAAGGTCGGGATGCCGCTTTCTGCCGAAATTCCGGCTCCGGTTAGTATAGTGTACACCCGCGCCTGTTTTAGTCGCTCGACTATCGCGTCTGAGTTGAGAATTTCCATTTATACGCTTTTAGACTCGAATTGAACCGGCACGAATTTAGACCGCATTAGTCTTCAAACCAATGAATTAATCCGTCTTCAAACGGATGTTGCAGTGCGGGATGTTTGGGAATTATGCGGATTGTGTATCCATTCAATCCGCTTTCCCACTGCTTAATTTTACCTTTATAGATAAATTTCTTAGAATCGCTGACCCGCTCAAGTTTCATTGAAACGAAATTGCCGTCCATGATAACACCTGCACTGCTGACCCGTCCGTAGTAAATCTGAACGTCCACGTCATCGGCAGAAATGCCATCGAGATAGATTTCGACTTTGACTTCCAGGGCACTTTTAACCGAAAGACCATCTATTGTACCAGCTTCGACGTTCAGGAGCCGCAATGAATCCCAGTTATCCCGCATTTTCTGTTTCCAATGCGCCAATTCCTTTGCGACTTTATAATTGTCGAGCCCCAGGGTTTCGGTGCGTTTCGCCGCTGGGTAGTAGAGCTTTTCAGTATATTCACAGACCATTCGGTTGGAATTGAAAATTGGACAAATATCAATCAACGCGGCTTTCATCATTTTGATCCATTCACGGGGTAAATCATCGCTGTCGCGCTGATAGAAAGCCGGAATTATCTCGTTTTCCAGAACATTATAAATGATATTGGCTTCCTGACGATCCCAGTAATCGAGATCAGTGTAAACATCACGGGTTCCGATAGCCCAGCCAATCCCCGGACGATAAATTTCATCCCACCAACCATCAATTGTACTGAAATGTAGTACCCCATTAGCGGCGGCTTTCATACCGCTGGTACCGCAGGCCTCGAATCCCCGGCGAGGAGTGTTCATCCATAAATCACAACCCTGAACCATATACCGCGCCATGTTCATATCGTAATTTTCCAAAAAGGCCACTCGTTGGTAGAATGGCTCTTCGTGGGATAGCTTTAGAATACGGCGGATGACCTGTTTACCCCCTTCGTCACGGGGGTGTGCCTTACCCGCGATGATGATCTGAACCGGAAAATCCTTATTGTTGAGTATTTTGGCCAAACGCTCGGGATCCGTAAACAGTAGATAAGCTCGTTTATAGGCGGCAAAACGGCGAGCAAACCCAATCGTGAGCGTATCGGGACTCAATACATTTTTCACCCGTGAGATCATGTGCTGGGGTTTACCTAAATTGTAGTATTGCTGGATTAACTGTTTACGGGCGAAACTCACCAGGCGTTCCCGCCGACGTTGGTGAGTATGCCAGAGTTCGCTGTCCGGTATTTTGTCAATTTTTTTCCAGATGGCCGTGTCAGCCGGTTCACGGTGCCAGTCGGGACCTAAATAGCGGTCGTAGAGCTCCGCCATTTCCTGCGAAACCCAGGAGCTGTGGTGCACGCCGTTGGTCACAAAATCGATGGGGATTTCGGTCGTGAGAACCTCGGGCCATAGGTGCTGCCACATCTGCTGCGCTACTTTCTGATGCAGTTTGCTGACCGCGTTAATATGACTGGACAGGTTGATTGCCAGGATCGCCATGGAAAAGTGCTCGGTCTCATCGTCGGGGTCACTGCGTCCTAAAGTCAAGAGGTCATCGATTTCGATTGCCATGTCCTGACAATACTCGGCAAAATAATACCGGATTAAATCCGGCGCAAAGATGTCAATGCCCGCCTGAACCGGTGTATGCGTGGTGAAAACCGAACTGGCCTTAATGACTTCCAGAGCTTCAAAAAAGGTTAACTTGTTATCTTTTACAATACTCCTGATGCGCTCCAACCCGGAAAACGCAGAATGCCCTTCATTCATATGGCTGATATAACACGGCGTCTTAAGAGCCTTTAAGGCTTTGACACCACCCATACCCAGAATAATTTCCTGTTGCAGACGGGTTTCTTCATTGCCGCCGTACAATTCAGCGGTCAGCTTGCGGTCTGCTTCGTTATTTTCCGGAATGTTTGTATCCAGCAGATAAAGCGGAATTCTTCCAACCCTCGCCCGCCAGATACGCAAATATACTTTACGTCCTGGAAAGGTTACGTCAATCACTAATTGACGCCCTTTGCTATCCCTGACCAATTCGAGCGGTAAATTGTAAAAATCATTGACCGGATACTGCTCTTCCTGATAATCATCAATATTGAGTTTTTGCTGGAAATACCCAAACTGATAGGATAAACCTACGGCATGCAAAGGCAAGCCTAATTCCGAGGCGGATTTGAGATGGTCCGCAGAGAGAATTCCCAAGCCGCCGGAATAGACCGCTAAACTCTCGGTGATACCGTATTCCATCGAAAAATAAGCAATATCCAGATTATGATTGAATTTGCCGGTCTTCTGAAACCAGTTGGGGATCGTCAGAGATTGGCGGAATTTATCAAGCACTTTTTGGAGCTGGTACACATAACTATCATCCTGAGCCCGGATATCCAGGACTTCCTGTTTGATACGGCTGAGGAGAGCGACGGGATTGTGCCGTGTTTCTTCCCACAAATCCATATCCAAGCGACTGAAAAGATCGCGAGCATCGGAATTCCAAGTCCACCAGAGATTATAGGCGAGTTCTCTTAAGCCTTCCAGCTTCTTTGGCAAGATCGGCGAAACAGTGAAGAACTGTATGGGTTTCATTACGCTCCTTGTCTATAAAAAACCTGCCAAACTTAATCATTCATCACTTGCAGAGCAAATTATCCAAGCCCAGCTTCAGTCCGGCACTAAATGGTGGACAATCCTGGTTGGCAAATACTTTCATCCTGATTATATTGTCTTGATGAACCATTATCAAGGCATTTTTTTTGATCTCGACGGTACGTTAGTCAATTCTGCCCCGGACATCTGGACGGCGACCAATCTCACCCTGCAAGAGCTTGACCTGCCACCGATTGATCTCGTCCGATGCACCGGATTTATCGGAGATGGGATCGAAAGGTTGATCCAGCGTGCTATTGCGTACAGCCTAACTGAAAGTCAATCGCATTTAGTAATTGATTTACCAACTGCCATTCAGCTTTTCAAAGCTTACTATGCTCAGCATCTCCTGGATACGACTCACCTGTATCCCGGTGTGAAAGAAACTCTGACGCGGCTCACCCAATACCCTCTGGCGGTAATTTCCAATAAATCATTCGATTTCACCGTCCGGATACTTGAATACTTACAGATTCAGCCATATTTCTCGTGCATTTTAGGCGGAGATTCATTAGCTGTCCGCAAGCCCGATCCTGGACCTTTTGTTCATGCTTGTAAAAAATTGCATGTCGAACCATCAAAAGTCCTGGTCGTCGGCGATAGTGATAAAGACATCCGTGCCGCCCGGGCGATTTCTGCTGCCGTCTGCGCCGTCACCTATGGTTTTCTGTCAGAAGCTGAATTACAGAAATGGAAACCGGATTATCTGATAAGTTCCTTCGCGGAGCTATGGACGATTTTAAATGGTAACCAATCAGGTATTTAGGTAAATCCTCGGAACTCTGTTTGATACGGCGCAACATAGTTCGTAGGCAATTGTACCGATTTCACTGGCGACTTTGGTCGCCTGCAGGGAACCTGAGGGTGTATCGCCCCAAAAAATGACCGGCTCACCGGTCAAGAATTTATCATCGCCGAGATCCACCATCGTTTGGTCCATGGTAATTGTCCCGACGAGAGGATAGGTTTTATTCCTGATCAGAACCCTGCCTTTGTTAGTGAAAGCCCGCATCAGGCCATCCGCATATCCGATGGGTAAAACAGCGATATTAGTTACGCGCGTAGTAGTATACCGCCGTCCGTAACTGATATTGCAACCAGCCGGCACGGACCGAATTTGAGCGATGTGGGTTTTCAGCGTCATGACCTGCCGCAAGGCCAATGACGCTGTAGTTTCGGTAGATGGAAAATGCCCGTACAAGGCAATCCCGGGACGGACTAAATCGAAGTATGCCTCCGGTAGGTCAAGGATTGCCCCGCTGTTGGCGGCATGAATTAATGGTATTCGTATTCCTTCAGCACGCAAATCGTCGATCAACCTATTAAACGATTGCAGCTGTTGAATCGCATAAGATTTATCTTTAGTATCAGAAGTAGCGAAATGAGTATACAAACCTTCCACGAACAGATGAGATTGCTGACAGGCATATTTGACCAGCGACAGGGCTGACTGGATGAATAAACCTACACGTCCCATGCCAGTGTCCACCTTAATATGCACTGTAGCCGGTTTACCGCTTCCTGCGGCATATTTCTGGATTGTCTCGATGTCGTCCGGACGTGTTATGGTCAAGGCAAAACCATTATTGACCGCCAATTCCATCTCATCTGGAAACAGTCCGCCGAAAATTAATATTTCGCCCTTAATTCCGGCCTCATGGAGTTCGAAAGCTTCGCTTAGCCGGGCAACTCCAAATAAGTGGACACCCTCGTCATTGAGGCACCGTGCGACTGGAATCGCCCCGTGTCCGTAGGCATTGGCCTTGACGACCGCCATGACTTTTGCTGGTGCGACCCGTTCGCGGATTTTGTGATAGTTGTACCGCAAATGGTCGAGGTTTATTTCAGCAATCGTGTATTTTTCCTGAAAAGGCATTTATTATCGACCGTATTTTGCCCGTAATGCTTGCTGGAGTTGCGGGAAATCGGGATAGATCGCGGTCGTGCATCCCAAAATCCAGCCACTTATTTCACGAACCGGCAAAGTCGTCACCATATAGACTGGGATATTTCGGTAGAAAGCGACGGTCAATTCGCCGTACGTTCCCCCCCCTTTCATGGCATACACGTCCCATAAACAAATGATGTAATCAATCTCGTTCATGAGCGCCTGCAGGTCGCCGCGGATGAGCTTTCGTACGATCGCCTGAAAACGCGGCAGGTCGGATTCCTTGTAGGTACGGAATGTCGCCAGCTCAGCTGGAGTGAGATATTTATTTTCCTCGACGAGTGGATTATAATAGGTATGCCCTAACTCAGCCTGTAAAAATGCCACCATGGCCTCACGCCAGGCCTGGCCGCGGTCCGGAGCATGTTCTATCGCCCCCGCTAAATAGGCTTTCATCGCTGCAGTTTCCTACGAAAAAGATAGGTTCCACCGATAAAGATAAAAATATTCAAAACCACTACATATACCAGGGTAAATCCATTTATGGTATTGTTAATTGTTATACTTTTACTCCCTTCGATGCTGACCGCCGTAGGCAGTAATGCGATCAACCAGTGCCCCACGCCCGTTAGATTCCCGACTGGGTAAAAGAATCCAGATATAAAAAACAATGGAATGATGACTATCAGTAGGCTTAGGAAAATAAATTTCGGCCTGAAAAAAACACTTAAAATTAGCCCCAGCTGGATAAATAGCGCCAGACAGAGCCAGAGATTGACCCAGAACAGTAACAGTATTCCAAATGAGAAATATACTCCACTGACCAGCATCAGGGTCACTGTTATCAGAACTAATAAAAGTACACTTTCTGACAGGATATTCAGCACTAAATTTAGGTACAGCGAATTGACTTGAAGTCCAGCGGTCCGGAAAGTAGTCAGTATCCCGCCGGCCGAGTGCTTGCCTATTTCACCACAAGCGATTCCTAACGTAGATGTAATAATCAAAAAGGTTATGATCACACTGAAAAAATACACCCGGCTATCATGTCCTTGTATGACTGGTACTAAAGTACCCAACATTCGGTTAATACCTTGATCGAGAATAAGTGCGGCAACGATGACCAGTACAGCTCTGATTATGATTTGTTTATATTGCAGTCTCCAGTAATTCTTAAGCATGATCCAGGTTGTCATAATTCTCTATTCCTCATCTGTCAACAGACGATTTAAAAATTCATCAATGCGCATAATTTGGCCTCGGATACCGACAATGTCGTGAAGATCGGTTTCGTGCATGATTTCTATAAAATCCTGCAAGGTTTCAGTCTGGACCCGAATGGTCAACCCAAAATCCTGAATTGTATGAATTTTTCGTGCCGTACTGAGTTTGGTGATTTTCTGCGGACTGGCCTTCTGTAGTTCCAGTTCGGCGGTAAAAGGAACCTCGATTTGCGTCAGCATTTTTTCGATGGTACCGTCAAAGCGCACCATTCCCTTATCGAGAACGATCCAGCGGTCGGCGATGGTCTGAATTTCATTGAATTCGTTGGAAGCCAGCACAATTGTTTTAGTCTGCTTTACCTCGGATAAATATCTTAACAGCACCGCCCGAGCATGATAATCCAAACCCAAAGTTGGTTCGTCTAAAATCAGGATTTCCGGGTCGGCCAGTATGATTAGTACCAAATCCAGGCAGCGTTTTGTACCCCGGGCATAAGTGACTGGAGCATTGACCAACTCCTCGGTAAGATTGAAATCCCTAATGAAAGAGTTGATCCGGTCCTGAGCTTTACTGATGGAAAGTCCCAGCAATTCTGCTCGCAATCTGATATTATCCCAGCCTGAAATCCAGGGATCATGCATGTCGTGATCCGGCAGATAGCCAACGATTTGACGAAGATCAGGATTGACCAATAAGGTATCTTCGCCATTGATAAAGACATTACCGGCATCGGGCATTAACATCGTTGCCATCGTTTGCAGGAGGACGGTTTTGCCCGCTCCGTTTCGACCGATAACGGCGAAGGTTGAACCTTTTTCGATGCCTAAATTCAGATTACTTAGAATATAGTGCTTATGAAAATGCTTACTGACATTCTTTAAAGTGATTGATGCTTCCACTAATGCGCCTCATACCATGAATTGCCAACACCAACATCTACCCGAATAGGAACCCGCAGGGGCAAAGCCTGTTCCATTTCTGTGGCTACGAGCGTTTTAACTATCTCTATCTCTTCATTTGGAACTTCAAACAGCAGTTCGTCATGTATCTGTAAAATCAACATGCTCTGGAGTTGCTTTTCGTTCAATAATCGCTGAATGCGGAGCATGGCGATTTTGATCATGTCCGCGGCAGTGCCCTGGATCGGCATATTGATCGCCATACGTTCAGCCGCTTCCCGAATGTTACGGTTTTCACTGTTGATGTCCGGAACATAACGCCGACGACCTGATAGGGTGTGCACAAAACCTTGTTCACGCGCCGCGGTAAGGGTCTGCAAGATATAATCGTTGATGCCGGGATAGGTCCGGAAATACTGTTCGATCAGCCGGCTGGCGTCACCACGCGGGATACCCAGTTCTTCCGACATCCGAAAAGGACCGGCACCGTACATGATCCCAAAGTTGACGACTTTGGCAACCCGACGCATCTCCGGCAGTACCGCCTCTTCCTCGACACCATAAACTCGAGCGGCTGTCCGGGTGTGAATATCAACGTTCTCCGCAAATGCTCTCACCAGTTCCGCATCACCGGACAAGTGCGCCATAATGCGCAGTTCGATTTGAGAATAATCGGCGGATAGCAGTTGCCAACCGGATTTCTGGGGAATAAATGCTTTCCGGATTTCACGCCCAATTTCGGTCCGCACAGGAATATTTTGAAAATTCGGATCACTACTGCTCAGACGTCCGGTCGCCGCGACTGTTTGATTAAACGAGCTGTGCACACGTCTGGTTTGTGGATTGACTAATTGCGGCAAAGCGTCCAGGTAAGTACTCTGCAACTTGACCAGTCCGCGGTATTCCAGCACGGCATCTGGTAACGCATGTTTATTGCGCAGTTTCTCGAGCACCGTAACATCGGTCGAGTAGCCCTTGATTTTGGGCAGATTCAATTTGTCAAACAGGATCTCGCCGAGTTGTTTGGGTGAGTTGATATTAAATTCTACACCGGCAATTTTATATATCTTCCCAATCACCTGCTTGATCTGCCCATCGAGCACTGAGGACATTTTTTTGAGGAGTTCTATGTCCAGGAAAACACCATTTTCTTCCATCTGCATCAAAACGGGCACCAAAGGCATTTCGATATCACGAAAGACATCCCAGGTCTGGTCGGCTTTTAATTTTTCTTCAAAAATCGGTTTCAATTGAAAGGTCACATCAGCATCTTCAGCGGCATAAAATGTCACTTTTTCTACCGCGACCTCGTCCATCCTGATCTGCGTCTTGCCCTTGCCGATAAGTTCTTCGATCGGTTGCATCTGATATTTCAGATACTGCTGGCTGAGTTTATCCAACTTGTAAGATCGGGCATCAGGCTGGATTAAAAAAGCCGCCACCATCGTATCAAACAGGAAGCCTTGGAGATTGATTCCGTGACGCTTTAGAATAAGCATATCGTATTTCAGATTCTGCCCGCATTTGCTAACCGATTCATCCTCTAACAAGCCTTTTAAAAAGGTCAAATAATGCCGATTATCGGTCTCGGCAAACAGCTGCCCGGCCGCTGCCGGAAATTTGATGGGTACGTAGTAGCCGGTATTGGCCTGAAAGCTCAACGCAATTCCGACGATCTCGGCAACGTGAGGATTTAGTGCATTAGTTTCCAGATCCACTGCACAGGCTCCCGTTTCCCGAATTTTTCCGATGAGCGACTCCAATTCAGAAACCGAATTGATTGTTTGATAATTCTTTACCGGTCGCACTTCTTCCGGGGCCGGTTCGGATCGCAGTAAAGAAAAAAACTCCAACTCGCGATAAAGTTGGGTTAGCTGTTCCGTGTTTTCCGCTTTAATAGCCAAATCGGTAATATCAAGGTCGAGTGGAACATCGGTCTTAATCGTCGCTAACATTTTCGAGAAGCGTGCTGATTCGGCACCTTCCCTGACCAGCTGCGCTATTCGGGGATTGCCGATCCGGTCAGTATTGGCCAGAATCGCCTCAAGCGAGCCAAACTCAGCCAATAAGGGTTGGGCTTTGGCGGGGCCGATCCCGGCTACGCCCGGAATATTATCCGAAGAATCGCCAGTCAATGCCAGATAATCGGGAACCTGTTCAGGCAGGATGCCCAGTTTTTCGATGACCTTCTGACGGTCAATTATTTCTTCTTCCTTCTGCCAGTTGCCAGGTTTGTAAATATAAATATTGCCATCAAGCAATTGCATGAAATCCTTATCGCCCGTAACGATATAGACGTCCATACCCGCGCTCTCAGCCTGGCGCGCCAGTGTTCCAATGACATCGTCGGCTTCGAAACCCGGTTTCGTCAGCAGAGTAATATTCATCGCTCGTACAACATCAAACATAATCGGAAATTGAGTCACCAGCTCCTCAGGAGTTGGCGGGCGTTGGCTCTTATATTCGGCGAAGGCGGCATGCCGGAAGGTTTTTTCCGGTGCGTCAAAGACGACCCCCAGGTAATCCGGTCGAATCTCATGGGCAATTTTTAAAAGAGAATTAACGAAAACAAAGGTAGCACCGGTCGGCTGGCCTTTGGAGTTCGTCAACCGATTGCGGATTGTCCCAAAATAGGAGCGATACGCTAACGCTGAACCATCAATCAGAAATAAGGTCGCTTTCTTTACCATAAACTATCGGAAAATTTCACCAATAGTCGGCAAATTGCCAAGTGATTTGATAGGATTCCTGCTTGGGCTGTTTCCTTCCGTCCCTTACAGCAAAGAAAGGCGTCTTGGACTGGGCTTACTCGAAAAATGCTGAACCATTAAGATGACCAACTCCTCGAACGCGTTTACCTGCACGGACTCTGAGACAGGTATTATTCACCAATAAGATAAGCAATGCTGAAAAACCCGTTGCGAGTTGCCCCCGGCCAGTAATAAGCCTGATAACCATTCCATTCGTAGCCATAACCGTAAGTCGCATACAGGGTGTTCAGCAGATTGTTGACCTTTACATTGAACGCTAATCGTCTGATTTTATAGTGTAAGCCAGCGTCAACCAGCCAGTAGGCCGGATTAACTCCAATATTCTGCTCATCCAAAAATTGCTTTCCAACATGACGTATTAAAAGTGCTAAGGACAAATTTTTCATCAGATTGACACTGCAAATGCTATTAAAAAGCACTGCCGGGACATTGGGTAAAGATTTCCCCCTATTCGGCCCACTTAGAAATTTATTACGGCTCCAGCTTCCGTTCAGAACAACGTTCCAGCGATAGGTCGGCTGATAACGCATTTCCCATTCCAATCCGGAATGATCGGTAGCCGCGGCGCGTTTATAGCTGTACTCGCCCTCCTGCTCCACATCTATATTTTTCAACTGTTCATTACGGTAGCGAATGCCATAAAGATTCAAATCAATGGTGATTTTATTAAAAATAATATTGCATCCTGCTTCATAGTCGTCAATTAACTCCGCGGCCGTTTGCTGGGGTTGGCTCCAGACATCGTCAGCAGAAATGATCTGATCGTCAGCGGGTTCTCTTTGAGCACGTCCATAGTTAACAAACACAGCGCTATGGTCTGAAACCGAATAAATTGCCCCTAACCGGGGATTGACAAAATTCCAGAAAGCCGATACATCATAACCCACAGCGTGTCCGATTTTGTGCTGGTCCAACCCCCATTTCACCTGCTGGAACTGCAAGTCGGAAATCAGTTTTAAACGATCAACGGGATTATAAGCTATATGAGCAAAGGCGGTCGCGATCGATTTTGTGCCGAAATAGCGATAGTAGCGAAACCAACTTCTGCCTATTAAGTCGGACAGTTCCGCGTCAGAAAAATGGGCGATTTCGCCGTGATGATCTCCAGCGTAGAATCGTAGTTCACCGCCCACATCCAACCGCATGTTGTTACTTAGCCAGGTCATGGTCGGAATGACGCCGTAATATTCGTTTTCAATCCATTTGCGTCGCGTAAATGTCAGAGTCCGTTGCTGGTGATCATTGGTTAATCGTCCGTCGAGATTATAGGCATAAAGGAAATCCCGGAAGTCAAACCAATCGGTCGAATCGCTATCCGATAAATCATACCCCGTGGATTTTCTAGTCTCGTAATAGCCCCGCCCTTTGACCAAATAAACGACATTGTTAAATAAAACCTGCTCACTTATCTTCCAGCGACTGGAGAGTGAGTAGATTTGTTGAAAAAAATCATCAGTATATGATTTGTAACCTGCCCGGCGGCGTTCGCGATCATGAATATCTTCCGCGGCGACACCATCCCACATCAGATGGCAGTTTTCGTAACCGAGTAAGGTACGGAATTGATGATCGATATTTTTACCTTCGTAGGTAATGGCTCCCGTAGCCGCGCGTTGAAAGGAACTATGCTCTTCCCGATAACCATCGGATGTCACTTGGGCCAAACGGGTCGAGCACCGCCACCGCCCCCGGCGACCGGATGAAAGGCTGAGGTGCATTTTGGTCGTATGGTAGGAACCACTTCCAATTTCGATTTTCATGACAGGATTATCTGTACCCGGCGCAGACTGGACATTGATGGAACCTCCGAATGCCGCCGAACCATACAGGCTATTGCCAATTCCCCGTTGAATCTGTACATCGCCAGCATCCGACAATATATCGGTATGATCAACCCAATAAACCTGATGACTCTCGTTATCATTAAGGGGTACATCGTTAAGCATGACCGCAATGCGACTCTGGTCAAAACCTCTAATCTGCACATAGGAATAGCCGGTACCATTACCGCTCTCGCTGTAAGCAAACACACCCGGTTCCTGAGCCAAGATCATGGGTACATCTTCGACGGTATATCGGTCGTGAATTTCAGCTGACGATACTTCGGAAAAGGCAACCGGAGTTTTACCTTTGACCGCGCGAGTGGCCGTAACGATCACTTGATCAATAGGTAGATAGGTAGGTGTCAGCCATATTTCACCGCAATCTCCTTTGAGTACAAGCAGAACGGTGTCACAGTAAGCGATATGTGCAATAGTTATTCGGATCGGGATTTGGGATGTTGCGATAACGAAGCGGCCTTGCTCATCGGTATAAGTTCCCCGTCCATCCTCGAGAATGATATTGGCCAGTTCCACTGGTTTACCATTCGTGTGCGATCTTACTATGCCGGTAATAGTTTGTTCCTTCCCGAACACGGAACTGACCAGTAGAGGCAATACAAACAAAACAGATAAGGATATTTGGTACATAAAACCTCCCTTCGCTGGTATTATCCAGATCAGGTTCAAAGGGTATCTTCTCAGCTTTCCGTCCCATGCGGGAAAGCACCCCTGGACCATCACGATTTTAAAAACCCGGTTTAAATTATACCGTAAATTTAATCGTTCGATTCAAACGATTCAAGTGTATCTTGCGGGAACGCCTGGGAGTCGAACCCAGCTTCCGCCAGTCGGCGGAACAGCGATTTTGAAGACCGTGGCCCCCACCGGGGTGACATTCATTCCCATTTTATTTACTGATAATAACAAAATCAAGATTGTGTTCACTTTTCATACGAGCACCGGCTTTTTGCGCCGCTTCCCGACTCTCGTAACTTCCGGTTTTCACCGTATAAAAATCATTTGCTCCTCGCCGGTTTTTTTCAATACTGACTGAAAAGCCCAATTTCTCGAGGCGCTCCTTTAGTAATGACGCGTTGCTGAATTTTGAAAAAACCCCCATTTGCAAAGTGTATTTCCCCGGCATTGCGGTAGCAGTCGCGGAGGGCGCTGATATAAGGTTTTTTTTAGTTTCTGACTCCTTACGGGGTGTCTCCGGCGGTTTCTGCTCAGGTGCTGTCCGGGTATGCAATTCGTCGGCCATATTATACTGAGGCGCAGTTCGGTAATCGAGATAATAGAAGTTAGCCTCCGGATAAAGATTCATGTAATATTGATAGAAAAAATTAACCGAGTCCTTCTGGTTCAAGGCATTTAAACTGGAGAGTAGAAAATAGACCGTTTTTTCCACGAGGTTTGTTTCCGGGTAGACTTTAAGTAACTCGCGACTGTATTTGGCTGACTTGTTGTATAAGCCTTTGGTGTACAGATACTCGACAATCTTCAGCAGGGCATCGTCCGCAACCGCGCTCTGGGGGTACTTACTTAGCAACTCCCGATAGATAAATAAAGCCTTTTCCCCTTCCGGCTCGACTAATCCCCCAAGGTACAATACTTCCGGATGCTGGGGGTACGCGCTCATCAACATCGGCAAGGCTTGGCGAACAGAATCCGCATGCCCGGCATTAATTAACTGATATTGTCGGCTAAAATCTTGGGCGAACAGCAGGCCCGGGACAAAAATTAAAATAACTAGGCTTTTTCTCATGAACTAACTGAAAAATGTATCCGCCATTCCGCAGTTGGGGCATAACCACTGGACTTCGGAGCTGACTGTGTTACAGTTGCTACAACGGAATTCTTCTTTCGTTTCCATCTGCTCAATCAATTCGTTCAATACAGCCGTCACACGTTCCGTGTTGTTTAATCCAACCAGTAGTTTACAGAGAGCGATTTTAGCCAGAGTGGTATGCGGATTTTTTTCGAGCAAATCTTCCAAAATGCTCGTCGCCCGAGGCAAGTTCCCTTTCTTTTCGTAAAATCCAGCCAATGCTATCAGGGTGGCCGCATCGCCGGGACGCCGTTTGAGAATGTTCTGATAGAAGCTTTCAATATTTCCAAAACTACCTAAATTGAACAGAATTGTCTGTAATGGACGAAAAACAAGAGCGGCTTTTTCCGGAGCGAGGTCCGCAAATTTAACGAACCAGTCTACTGAATCCACCTCACGTTTATCATAAATGTATGACTTGGCGATATAGTAGTGAGCCGATTCGCAGTTCGGGTCAATTCTTATCGCCTTACGGAAAACTAAACGGGCATCGTGATATTGTCCAGCGTTATATTTTTCCAGACCTTCCTGAACCTTGAAGATCGCTAATAAGCGGAGGTTTACAATCCCTTTTAATTGCATGACTTTTTCCAGGTATTCATAGGCACTTTCCCAGTGCTTCAAACCGCGTTCGATATCGCAGATTCTTTCGTGAGCGAGGACATTTTTCCGATCGAGAGATAACATTTCCTGAGCGTATCGTAAAGCCATGTTCTTATCATCGATGCCAATGTAATCTTCAACAAGGTTACGCAATATTTCCATGCGCTGGGCTTTCGTCAGATTCTGCCGGTACAATAACCCCTGATGAATTTGGATCGCCGAATCAGTCTTACCGGTTCGACGTAACAGTATGCCTAAGTTGATATAGGCATCGAGATTGTCCGTATTTTTCTTGATAACGTCTTTGAAAGTTCTGATAGCGGCTTCATTCTCACCGTGCAACATATGATTGAGGGCGATGGTGTAAGGATCCGCGTTGGCTACTGTTGGTATTTTCTTCTTACCAAACAGATTCACGATAATGAATACGATCAGAACGATCAGAACTAAGGTCAATAGCAGGTCCAGCAATTCCATGGTTCTCCTGTCATAAACTAATTCATATTGCCGACATCTTCGATGCCCTGATTACGTAGCAAATCAATTTCTTTTTTAAGATTACGATATTCGTTATTTAGTGAGCGTAATTGGTTTTTAGCGATGAGGATTTGAATGCCCGAAATCAAGAATCCCAGTAGCAATCCTATCAGAAAGGTAATAAATACCAAAATAATCATATCCATTTCGATCACCTGAGAGGTGAAAAGCAAACGCAATTTCACATTTTGACCCTGGTTCTGGGTGATGAATATGACCAGCAGGAAGATCACGACAATCAATGCAATTAATCTGATAAACTTCATATTTGCCTCAAATTTAGGTGATTTTTCCGAATAATGTCACTCCGGTCGCCTTAATAATTTGCACCGGTACGATTTCACCGACATTACATTTAGCATTTTTGACAACTACGAGCTTGTTCGAATCAGTACGACCGATTGGTTCCTCAGGATTTTTACGACTGACTCCTTCAATCAGGATGGTTTGGTTCGTACCTATCAAGGCCGTATTTCTCAACAATGTATGCTGTTTTTGGAGGGTGATGATCGTTTTTAAGCGTTGGGCTTTGACTGCCTCCAGGACATCATCTGGGAATCGAGCCGCCTTAGTTCCCGGTCGAACGGAGTACTTGAACATAAATGCCGCATCAAATTGTACGATTTGCATAACTTTCAGCGTCTCTTCGAAATCGGCATCCGTCTCGCCAGGAAAGCCGACAATGATATCCGTGGTAATTGCCACCGATGGAATATACTCGCGGATACGCGCCACAGTGTCCAGGTAATCCTGTTGAGAATAGTTCCGGTTCATGGATTTTAGAACCGCTGACGAACCGGCTTGTAGTGGAAGATGTATGTGGCGACAGATTTGACGATTGTCCCGAATTACAGTCAGAGTTTTCAGGTCGAAATCGCTGGGATGGGGCGAGGTAAACCGCACGCGCTGAATCCCCGTAGTGGTGGCAACAGCCTGCAGTAAATCAGGAAAGCGCCATTCTGAATGATGGTAAGCATTGACATTTTGCCCTAACAAAGTCACTTCCTTATAACCTTGGTCAACCGCTCTGCGGACTTCGTCAATGATACTTGCCGGAGGACGACTGCGCTCCCGCCCTCTGACCAAAGGCACGATGCAAAAGGAGCAGAATTTATCACATCCCCGCATTATCGAAACCCAGGCATTGACCTTAGTCTGGCGCGAAGGGACCAACTCAGAATAGGTTTCAGTCCGGGAAAGTCTGACATCCACCGCCGGGACATTATTCTGACTGATTAAATCAACCAAATTCCGATAAGAATCCGGTCCAATGACCAAATCAATGTACGGGCGTTCCGCCAACACTTTACCTTTATCACGTTGCGCTACGCAACCCATCAGGCCTAGTAATAAATCCGGTTTCCGTAGCTTGAGAGATTTAAATTGCGACAGACGGGCAAGAGCCCTTTTATCCGCGTTTTCACGAACGCTGCAGGAGTTGACCAGGATCAGGTGCGCCTCGGCCGGTGAATCGGTTAATTGATAGCCAGCCTGTTGTAAAATACCGCTGACTAATTCCGCGTCGGCCTCATTCATTTGACAGCCGTAGGTTTCTAAATAGAACTTTTTATCCTGCATTGCCGAGGGAAATTTACAGAATAAGCAGTGAATTTTCTAAATAGTTTTGGATCTAGGGTGCAGGGTTTAGCGAATGAAACCGGTAAAGAAGAAATCCAGCGGATTTTTATTGATATTGAATTGGGTGACTTCGTAATGTAAATGCGGTCCGGTACTACGTCCGGTGCTACCGACTTCACCTAGTTTCTGACCGCGTTTAATGGTATCGCCAACCTTGACATTAATTCGCGATAGATGCGCATAAAGTGTCGAATAGCCAAATCCGTGATTGACTTCGATAAGGTTACCATAACTGCCTTTATAACCGGCTCCACCTACGACACCATCAGCCGTGGCGTAAATGGGCGTTCCTGCGGGTGCCGCTATGTCAATACCGTAGTGAAATTCACGCCGGCCGGTAAATGGATCCCGCCGGTAGCCATAGCCATCAATAATAAATCCAACATAAATCGGGCGAATCGAAGGCGTGGATTGAATTTGGCTGGATCGGTGTTTGAAAGCATCATAAATCGTTTCGTAACTGATGCGTTCGAATTTAAGCTCCCGGGCTAATCGATCAAGATTGTTGGCAAGTGCAGACACTTTCATATTGTCGCCGGGTAACAATCCATCTAAATCATCGGATCTGACGGTGCGTCCACCGATACCGAGTTTACGGATATCCTGATCAATTGCCGGAAGGTCAACATATGTTCTTAGCGCCTTGTCTTTTTCAACCAGTACACTGATTTCAGACTCCATTTTCTGAACCCGGTTATTTAAATCATAAAAAGTGCTAACTAAACGATTGTTATTCTTGCGCAGGTGGTGTAGTTTGGTTTTGTAGACAACGCCGGATAGCAGATTAGCCCCAAAAATCAATACGAGGATGACCGTGATTGTCGTGATACTCAGAGCAGTAACCAGCTTACTCCAATTCAGGGAAAGTGAGCGAACGCCTTTTTTTGTGTGCCAGACAAAAACGAATTTAGGCGCTTTCTTCATTTAATTTTTTCTGCTCTTTTATACCCGGTTCCTGATGATGGTCGGATATTAACCATTTGAATCGAATTTGTCAACCATTTTTTTACCCTAAAAAACCTCGTAAATGAAGAGAACGGCGCGTATGCCGCAGTTTTCGGATGGCTTTCTCTTTAATTTGCCTCACTCGCTCCCGAGTCAAATGTAGCTTTTCACCAATTTCCTCCAGCGTCATGGGGAGCTCTAAGCCGATTCCAAAATACCATTTGACGATCAGTGCTTCCCGGCTATCGAGACTACTCAGGGCGCGCTGGATTTCAAAATGAAAAGATTCTTCGGTCATCAGTCGGACAGGATCATTGTCTTCCATGCCAGGTAGTATATCCAGAAGAGTATCATCTCGATTATGACCAAGCGGTGCATCCATGCTCACCGTTCTCTCGCCCACCTGGGTTACCAAATCCGGATCGATCTTTTCATGGATGAGGATATCTTCAATTTCGCTGGCGCTTGGTTCTCTCTCGAAATCCCGCTCGAACTCTGAGGCAATCCTGGATATTTTTTGGAGATTTCCGATGACGTTTAATGGTAAACGTACTAAATGCGAATACTCGGAAATAGCCTGCAAAATAGTTTGGCGAATCCACCATACGGCATAGGAAATGAATTTAAAACCACGGGTCTCGTCATAGCGTTTGGCTGCTTTTATTAATCCGATATTCCCTTCGTTAATTAGATCCTCCAGGGAAAGTCCATGTCCCTGGTATTTTTTAGCTACCGAAACAACGAAACGCAAGTTAGCCTTCAACAAGCGGTCCAGAGCCTCAGAGTCGCCGGCTTTGACTTTATGGGCTAATTCTATTTCTTCTTCCGGCGTTAGCGGTTTTTCCGCGGCGATTTCCTCAAAGTAACGACGAAGTACTTCGCTGTTTGAAAATGACTTAGGTCGTCGGGAATCATTTCTGTCAACCGCCGTCATGGGACTATTTTCATTGTAAATTACTGGGACTCAGCCGGGGTTTGCTTTGGTTTCTCGGTTTTTGCGGCCTCTTTAATCTGCTGATACTGATTTTCTTTTTCTTTTACTTTAAGCTCCAGCGTTTTGATGTCTTCGACGATGGCTTTGACTTTCTCGTTGCGGGCAAACTGGGCTTCTTCTGTTTCATTCAGCAAGGCATATACGGTCTGCCCGAGCTCAGTCATTTTCTTATCGATGTCGCGTTTCAGTTGGAAAATGTCCAGCTTTACCTTGCCCAATTTGGTCATTTCTTCAGCTTTGTCGGCGGCTTCCCGGGTGATTTCGGATGCTTTCACAGCCGCCTTGGAAGCCAGGTTGCCGACTCCCTTTTTCAAGTCGTTCCATAATGCTGCCATAGCGCCTCCATTAAAAGTTATTTATTGTATTTCTAAGATATATTTACAAAAAAATACTGGGAAAAAAAATATTTATTATAAAAAAGCCCCTGAGGGTTCCCAGGGGCTTTTTATTACCAAGCACTGATGATTAATACATGTCACCCATACCACCACCACCTGGCATCGGCGGTGCTGGCGGTTCCTTTTCCGGAATTTCCGTGATGACTGCTTCGGTCGTCAGCATCAAACCAGCGATCGAAGCCGCATTTTGCAGAGCAATGCGGGTTACTTTGGTTGGATCGATAATCCCAGCCTTGTACATGTGGACATACTCTTCTTTATAGGCATCAAATCCGTAATCATCTTTGCCATCTTTTACTTTTTGGACAACGATTGAGGGTTCATGACCGGCATTTTTCGCGATCTGGCGGAGTGGTCCTTCAAGGGCGCGTTTGACGATCTTGATACCGACAGCCTGATCACCACCAACCTTTATCTTATCCAATGCAGGTATACATCTGATCAGGGCGACTCCACCACCGGGAACAATGCCTTCCTCGACAGCGGCGCGCGTGGCATGTAGAGCATCTTCGACCAGAGCTTTGATTTCTTTCATTTCCACTTCGGTCGCGGCTCCAACTTTAAGAACAGCGACACCACCAGAGAGCTTGGCCAGACGTTCCTGCAGTTTTTCCTTATCATAATCAGAAGTCGTGGTTTCGATCTGGGCTTTGATTTGTTTGATGCGTCCTTTAATCTCATCAATTTTACCAGCGCCTTCCACGATGGTGGTATTGTCTTTATCAATAACAATTCGCTTGGCTGATCCTAAATAAGAAATATTGGCATTTTCGAGTTTATAGCCAGCCTCTTCGGAAATCACTTTTCCACCGGTCAGTACGGCGATATCTTCCAGCATGGCTTTCCGACGATCACCAAATCCAGGGGCCTTGACGGCTGCGACGCGTAAAGTGCCTCGCAGCTTATTGACAATCAGCGTAGCCAGGGCTTCGCCTTCAACTTCTTCGGCAATGATCAAAAGCGGACGTGCCATCTGGGACACTTTCTCAAGGATGGGCAGCAGGTCTTTCATCCCACTGATCTTTTTATCGTGGATCAGAATGTAAGGATCTTCGAGCTCGGTCTCCATCTTTTCGGCATTGGTCACGAAATAGGGGGAAATGTAGCCACGATCAAATTGCATCCCTTCGACAAGGTCGAGCGAAGTCAGAGCACTTTTGGCCTCTTCAACGGTAATCACGCCTTCTTTGCCGACTTTTTCCATGGCTTCGGCAATCAGTTCACCAATCGGGACTTCCAAGATGTCCTCTTTACCGGATTCATCCTTAATGAGCCGGCGGACTTTCCGATTATTGGCGGATATGGTGCCTACCTGGGCGATTTCTTCCTTACTGTTGGTGACACCTTTGCTCAGGCTTTTGAGCGATTCCACGACGGAAAACACGGCCATATCAATTCCGCGTTTCAAATCCATGGGATCGGCACCGGCGGTTACGTTTTTAATACCTTCAGCAATAATGGATTGCCCCAGAACGGTGGCAGTGGTCGTACCGTCACCGGCTACATCAGAGGTTTTGGAAGCGACTTCCTTGACCATCTGGGCACCAATGTTTTCGAGTTTGTCTTTTAATTCGACTTCTTTTGCGACAGTGACTCCATCTTTGGTAATGGTCGGAGCGCCAAATTTTTTCTCAATAACGACATTGCGCCCTTTGGGCCCCAGAGTCACCTTGACCACGTTCGCCAATTTATCGACACCTTCTCTGAGGGCGGTTCTGGCCTTTATTTCATAGTCGATTTGCTTAGCCATTTCTTTTTATCTCCTTAACTGTTTGGTTTAGAGGATCGCGAAAATATCGCTTTCCCGCATGATTAAATGTTCGACCCCGTTGATTGTTACTTCTGTCCCGGAGTATTTCCCATACAGAACTTTGTCGCCTACTTTTACTTCCAGAGGTATTTTCGTCCCATTATCGGTCACTTTCCCCGGACCAACCGCAATGACTTCGCCTTCCTGCGGTTTCTCTTTGGCAGTATCCGGCAAATAGATACCACCGGCAGTTTTCTCCTCCATCACAGAAGGTTTAACGAGCACACGATCGTGCAAGGGTTTAATTGGCATTTCATGCTCCTTTCATTTTGTTATTAATTTTTTCACGAATTTGCATCATCAGATCAACCTCACGTACTCAAAAAACGCTGTCCCAATTTACAAATGACGTGCCAGCTCAGGCATAGGACATAAAGGCAGATTGGCTCGACTCTCATTCAATCAATCAGCATCTTTCGATTAAACATCGGATTGTAGATTTCCTATTTCTTTTGTATGCTTGGATATGTTTCTGGTAGAATTCGGGTATTTCATAGTCGGTTTAATGGCGGGGGTTCTTTCCGGCATGTTTGGTATCGGAGGAGGAATCGTCATTGTACCTGCTCTACTTATCTTTTCTCATTTAAATCAGACCGTGGCTAATGGTACCTCCCTCGCGGCTTTATTGTTGCCAGTCGGAATCCTCGCGGTCATTGAGTATTACAAACAAAGATTAATCGACGTCCGCGGAGCTTTTTTAATCGGACTGGGTATCAGCGCTGGGATCATAATCGGAAGCGAAACTGCCCTTTTTCTACCGGGAAGTATACTTCGCAAACTATATGCTCTTTTTCTGTTATACATGGACTATCAGTTCCTCGACGTCCCGACACTATTAAAGAAAAAACGCAAAATGCAGTCACCTGTCAAAGAAGATGATCGCCTGGCAGTCCGACCTGTAAAAGTCCCCCAGGCACTTCTGATTGGTCTACTGGCGGGACTACTGGCGGGTCTATTCGGAATAGGCGGCGGCATAGTAATTGTCCCGCTACTTTTCTCAATTTTCAAATATCCATACCAAAAAGCGGTGGGCACATCTTTATGCGCCCTATTATTACCAGTTGGATTACCGGGTGTAATGATTTATCATCAAGCCGGAGCAATGAATTTCAAAATCGCCGTACTGATCGGTCTGGGTTTGACAGTCGGAGCGTTAGGCGGAGCAAAGCTAGCCCTCAATATACCCGCCGACCGCGTGCAAAGACTGTACGGTTTATTTTTACTGTATGTCGTGGTGTATTTAATAATTTAAATCTCGCCGAACCCAAACTACTGCAGGTTCTCATCCTTGATTTTGGCGGCTTTACCCTTGAGGTTGCGCAGGTAGTATAGTTTCGCCCGTCGGACTCGCCCTACCGAGATACGTTCGATTTTAGAGACTTTGGGTGAATGCAAGGGAAATACTCGCTCGACGCCAATACCATTGGAGATTTTCCGGACAGTAAAAGTTGCTCCGACTCCACTGCCTCGTCTGGCAATCACGACTCCTTGGAAAACCTGATTTCTTTCCTTGTCTCCTTCAATGATTTTTACTTCGACCGCGACGGTGTCACCCGGTTTAAAATCCGGTATTTCATTTTTCAATTGATCAGCTACTGCTGTGTCAAGCTTATTCATTCAAACCTCCATTTCGGCTATGTTGATCTTTTTCAATAAATCGGTGCGGCGTTCTCGGGTACGCTCTATACGCTGTGTGCGACGCCATTCTTTAATTTCGGCATGATTCCCTGATAACAAGACTTCTGGTACATTTTTACGGCGATAAGTCCGGGGTTTGGTGTACAGTGGGCCTTCCAGTAAATTATCCGCCAGGGAATCGCTGGCCGCGGATTCATAAGAATGCAAAACACCCGGGACATGGCGTATAATGGCATCAATCATCAACAACGCGGGGAGTTCTCCACCGGTGACCACGTAATCGCCAATACTGATTTCATCCGTAACGAGATTGGCAATAACCCGTTCATCCACTCCTTTATAATGACCACAGAAAAACGTCAGGCTGGCATGCTGAGCCAATCTGAGCGCCAGCGTATGACTAAACAGCATCCCTTGCGGAGAGGGAAAAATCACACGCGGTGACTTTTCACCCGCGACCTTTTTAATTCTGTCAAAGGCACGGAAAAATGGCTCCGGCTTGAGAACCATTCCCGCCCCTCCACCGAAAGGTTTATCATCTATCTGCTTATGTTTGTCCCGAGTGAAATCACGCAGGTTCCAGACCAGATATTCGACACAACCCTTCTCTGCGGCTTTGCGATACATCGTTTCACTCAGGCAGGCCTGAATTATCCCCGGAAAGGCGGTAACGATAAAAATTTTCATTCGGGGAGCAGACCTTCCACTTCCTTAAGGTAAAGAATGCGTTTGGCATGGTCTACCGATTCGAGCAATTCAGGCACAGCGGGAATCAGAACTTCCTTACCCGCAATATTGACGACATACTGTTTTTGTGCTTGATTGCCAGTAACAGCGACTATTTGACCAGATCGTTCTTTGCATCCGGGCATTTGGACCATGTAATTTAAAAATTCGAACGGGGAGGCAGTTCGCTTCTGCGGTCGCTTGACGAACACCTGTAAACCCTTTAAATACGCGGCTTGGGCCGGAGAGTTAATTGCTTCTAATTGAAGAAACAGCCTGGTATTGACCCACTGCCGGGATTTCACGATCCAACGTTGTGCCTGTACAGCATTTTCTCCCAACCATACGGTGTTTAATCGGAGTAACTCATCTTGTCCGATAATTGCGCTGACCTTCAATTCACCTTTGAGGCCGCGCCAGCCGGTGATGGTGCCAATTAAAAACAGAGAAGTGGGTTTATGCCGCATCTTATTCAATGATTTCTAGGATTGCTCTCTTCTGACCTTGTTTGACAGAAATGGCCGTGATCAGCGTCCGCAAGGCCTGGGCGGTATGCCCCCGTTTACCAATTACCTTGCCCAAATCACCTTCTTTGACCTTCAATTCCAAAATGATCGTTTTTTCACTGTCAATTTGCGTCACGTGGACATCTTCAGGGTGATCCACCAACTTTTTCACGATTGATTCGACGAACTCTTTCATGACTTTTTCTCCTTATTTCTGCTGCCATTTTGTATTTTGAAAAAAGCTCGTGTTAATCAATGATTGTACAATCAAATTCTTTGATAAGTAAAAACCTGGATCAGTCGCTGTTATCAGAATTAGGTTGGCTCGGTTCGCCCGGTTCATCTGGAGTACTCTCCGGGACAATTGGTTCAGCTGTACCGGATTTTTCGATGGATTCCTTTGGAACCTGGGGCGCGTGCATCTTTTTAGCCATTTCCCATTTCTGTATCTCAATGTTGCGGGTTTGCTCGCTGACTTTATTGCGAATCAAATGATATTCCAGCGCAATACCTGCCTTCTGCAGTAGATTAAAAACGGTTTCTGTGGGAACCGCACCCTGATCTAACCATTTGGCTATTTTTTCTTTCTCAAGCTGCACGGTGGCGGGCTTGGTCAGGGGATCATAATAACCCAACTTATCGAGATATCGTCCATCACGACGACTTCTTGAATCAATCGCGACAATACGATAAAACGGTTTTTTCTTTCTTCCTAGTCGAAGCAATCTGATTTTTACTGCCACGCAATTTCTCCTTTAGTTATTTCCTTAAAACGATATCGATGCTAAATTTTTAGGAATTTTAAATTTCCCCATTTGGCGTGTCATATTGACAATCTGCCAGTACTGATTGAGAACGCGGTTGACATCCTGCGGAGTTGTTCCGCTGCCCCGCGCAATACGCCGACGTCGGCTACCATTGAGAATCCCGGGATTGTTACGTTCTTCCAACGTCATGGACTGAATAATTGCTTCTGTTTTTTTTAATAATTTTTTATCGGGGGTGGTTTGATACAATCGTGTTCGCAAAACATGTGGTAGCATATTCAAAATCGAATCCATTGACCCAATTTTCTCTACCTGCCTAATTTGGATCAGAAAATCCTGCAGAGTAAAATTTTCTTTCCGTATTTTTTGTTCAATCTTGCTGGCCTGTTCCAAGTCAACGGATTCCTGGATTTTCTCGACTAGGGTGACAATGTCCCCCATTCCTAATATCCGGTTGGCAATCCGCTCAGGGTCAAACGCCTCCAAATCGCCTGGTTTCTCCCCTTTTCCGATAAACATTATCGGTTTCCTTATTGCCTGGACCATCGATAATGCGGCACCACCCCGTGCATCGCTGTCCATTTTGGTAAGTAGAATACCGGTCAAATCCAACAAATGCTCAAATGCTTCGGCAGTCTGGACGGCATCCTGACCCGTCATGGCATCCACGACCAGTAATATATTCTGCGGATGGACGAGTGTCTTGAGCATTTTTAACTCGTCCATCATTTTTTCATCAATATGCAGACGTCCGGCGGTATCAATGATCAACGTATCAAGATGCTTATGGCGCGCATATTTGATCGCACAACTAACCCTCTCACTGACCGCCGCTTGCTCGCAGTAGACTGGGATATTCAGCTGTCGTCCCAGGATCTTTAATTGCTCTTCGGCGGCTGGCCGGTAAATATCAGCCGGAACAAGTAAAGGATGTTGATTTCGACGATTAAGATAAGCGGCCAGTTTGGCGGCCGTGGTGGTTTTTCCACTGCCCTGCAAACCGACCAACATAATAACCGTCGGAGGAAAAGTCGCGATATTAAGTTCCTTCTTCTGCGAACCCAGCAAGGCAACCAGCTCATCATTGATGATTTTGACCATCAATTGCCCCGGGGCCAGGCTGTTACTAAACCGCACTCCCAGGGACTTAGTTTTAACAGACTGAATAAAATTCTTTACGACTTTATAGTTGACATCAGCGGATAGCAGAACTCGTTGCACTTGACGGAGAGTATCACTAATGTTTCCTTCAGTGATTTTACCTTCTCCACGTAATGTCCTTAATATCGTTCCGAATCCGTTTTGTAAGTGCTCAAACATTTACTGTCTCATAACCATTTTAGCGTATAAATTTACTCCACAAGGCGACCTTATGCAAGAAATTATCTCGGTAAAAACCCTTAATCAGAAGAGTCTTCTTCGCCCTCCAAAACGCGGCCGGTATGCTGACGGGAACCAAATGACAATGGGCAATTTGAAGTAATAGGTAACTTGACAGTCGATTGCATAAGGTTCCGAGACGATGTAAATTTCCCGTCGTTTACAGCATGATTAAATTAAAAACAGTCACTCCTTTGTTTATCGCGGTTATTTGGGCTTGCGCCCTCAGCGGAGCAGAAGCAATCCGTTTAAACATTATTGAAGAGACACTTTCATCGCTGCAGTTGGAAATCGATTTACCAGATCAATTTGAATGGCGGGCGGCTGACCGCTATCCGCAATTCGAGAGTACGATGATCCTTGGAGAATCCAGTAGTGAACGTTTGAGTAACCGTTTTTATATTCCTTATTTTGAATGGAAAATCGCTCTGCCGGATACAGTAAAACCAGAGATTCGGATTATTTCTTCGCAATTCCGAACGTACCAGCTATCACGGTCAATCAATCCGGCAGATATGCATCTTATTAATCAACGCCCGCTTGCTGCAGTTACTGAAGTCGGCTTCCAAAGAGACATTCCAACGGGCATCCTGCGTATATATCCCCTCCGTGCTTCGCTTTCAGCCCGGGAAATGCAAATTTTATCCAAAATCGAAATCCGGTTGATCATACGTAACTCAGACAGCCAAGGTAAATTGTCGAATCCACCATCACCAAATGCAGTTCATCTTAATGCTCGATCGGCATCCGTTTGGAGACGACCACTTTCCAAACGGGTGTCCAAAGCGGCTCTACCTCCCACGGGCAAATGGCTGAAATTATCGGTAGCGAGCGACGGTTTATATTATCTTACTGCACAGGATGTGGAAGCGGCGGG
This sequence comes from uncultured bacterium, assembly GCA_964588795.1. Classification (GTDB taxonomy): domain Bacteria; phylum Fidelibacterota; class UBA2242; order UBA2242; family UBA2242; genus CAZPQN01. The sequence goes on from CAZPQN010000002.1 coordinate 70,279, forward strand.
TATCTCGGCCGCCAATCTCGATACGAATTGCCTGTTCATTTTTTCGAATGCGACCGGCGGTCGTGAACAGTCAGCAACCCCTGGACTGGAAGTGCCGAATAACTTAGTCGAAAACAGTCGTCTGATCTTAGGCGACCGTGACCGGTACTTTGAAATCGGCGACACTCTGATTTTCTACGGACGGGCCACCAGCGGTGTGGAAGCTAACTCGCAGGGCAGACTTTATTTCAACCGTAATGCCTACGCCAAAACCAATTTTTACTGGCTTCTAATTGCCGATACACCGGGTACACCGAAGTCGATGCTACTTTTTCCTTCTCAGAGTACCACTCCTACCGCGACTGCCAACTCCACCGAATGTCTCGAACGCCACGAGCAGGAACTGGTCAATTTTTTACATTCAGGAAAATCCTGGTATGGCGAAAAATTTGCCGGCTCTGGTAGCAATGTCACTCTTTTAAAAAATATGCCAACGTCGCAGAGTAGCAATTACCCGACGATGTTAACTATTAAGGTCAGAGGAGCGACCAGCGATAATGTGTCTCACTCCTACAAACTATACATTAATAGCTCATCGGAGGCCATTGCCAACTGGTCAAGTAGTGAATTTTACAGCGCTACTCGCTCGGTCTCGACAAATTTACGTCCAGGTCCGAATCTGCTCCGTATTAATTATACCGCGTCACAGTCAGCGGCGAATGCTTATCTGGATTATATTGATTTCAGCTTTACCAGTCCTTTGGACGCAGGCAGCCTGCCATTTCGATTCTGGGCTCCGTCAGGCAATGGCAATTACCGATTTCAGATCCGGCAAATTGGTACAAGCCGTCCCTTAATTTTTGATATTACGGATTTCGCGAGTGTCGCGGTTCAAAATTATAGTATTAATTCCGATTCAGCATCATTCACCCGAACGATCGAGTCAAGTCATCGTTTGCAGTTCCTGATCGTCGCTCGCAGTGATTTTCAAAAACCAGACAAAATCGAATCACTCGCACCGGAATGGAACCTGATCCGCGATCCCGGTAATGGAGCTCAGTATGTGATAATCACGAACGAGAGCCTGCTTCCCACCGCTCAAAGCTTGGCGGATCTTTATTCAAACGAACTGCGTCCTGCCGACCGCCTCTCCACAAAAGTGGTCACCCAAAATCAAATCCTGCGGGAGTTTACTGGTGACGTAACCGATCCGCACGCGATTCGATATTTTTTAAAATACGCTCTTACTAATTGGGTGGTCGCTCCCGAATACGTATTGCTTTTCGGTGACGGAACCTATGATTACCGCGGTCTCGAATCCACCACTGGAAATCTTGTCATGACTTATCAGATCGAGCCGGATTACGAGTCAGGTGACGGTTACAGCTCTTATGTTTCAGATGCACGGTTTGTCTATTTAATGGGAACTGATCGCCTGATGGATATGGCCATCGGTCGCCTGAATGTGCGTAATCTGGCCGAAGCCAACGCCGTCACGCAGAAAATCCGCCAGTATCTCACTGAACCAGAGTATGGCGATTGGCGGAGCAAAGTTACGCTGGTTGCCGATGATCCTCAACGTCCGCTTAACGATGAGCAGTATCATCTGAGTGATACCGAAAACTATTTAGTCAAGTACCTGGCCAAATCTCTGGTCGTTAATAAACTTTATCTGCTGGAGTATCCGGAAGTGCAGGATGCTTCGAGCTATGGAGTTAAAAAACCAGCGGCGACTGAAGCCATTCTGAAGCAACTGGAGACCGGTACAACAATCATCAATTACCTCGGTCATGGCAGTCCCAGTGTCTGGGCTCAGGAATATGTCCTGGTCAAGGATCGTGATATTGGCAAAATAAAAACCGGTGGCAAATTGCCTTTCTGGATTGCCGGAACCTGCAGTTGGGGTCAGTTCGATGAAATTAACACCGAATGCATGCCTGAAGCCCTGATCAGAAAGGCCGCTGATGGAGGCATTGCGGCCCTGGCGGGTTCCCGTCCAACCTATGGAAGTGCTAATCGTGCATTTATCAGTCAACTTTTTCAACGTTGGTTTGCAAATGGAAAAATCAACCGTTATCGCCTTGGCGATTTAATAATGAGTATCTTTAACGGGCAGAATGAGAATACGGAAAAATATATCCTTTTTAGTGATCCTGCGCTTTATCTCGCCCTGCCTTACGAATTTTCCTCACTTGACAAAATGCCCTCCGATACACTCCCGGCGATGACCAACGTACTGGTCACTGGTACAATCTCTACCGATACCGACCGATTTGATGGTAATGGCATCCTGACTGTTTTTGACAGTCAGCGTTTCGTAACCCGTTATTACCTGAATGACGACAAGGTCAAGCGCAGTATGTCTTACTTTTTGCCCGGTGAAGTCCTGTTTCGTGGTAACATACAGGTAATCAATAATGAATATACCGGTCGGTTTTATGTCCCCAAAGACCTGAACTATGAAAAGTACTACGGGCAAATCAAATTCTACGGTTACAACCCCGCCAATGGTCAGGAAGCTGGCGGCCATTATGATTCACTGGTTTACACTGGTTCATCCCCACTGATTGATACCGTTGGCCCGGAAATCAGAATCGGATTTAAAAATCAGAACTTTGTCTCCGGTGACCCGGTTACTCCTTCTGCGATCTTGAATATTGAATTCCGAGATGCACATGGGATCAACATCGCCGGGCAAATTGGACATGATATTACGTTGAATTTTGATAACGACGCTCTAAATCTGTATAACCTCACTTCAGATTTTATTTACCATACGAATAGCGATTCTTCCGGGCTAATTGAGCGCAAATTACCCGAATTGGAGCCGGGAAAGCACTCCGTGACGGTCAAAGCCTGGGACAATGCCAATAATCCTACCAGCGTTTCTGCTGATTTTATCCTGTTAGCCTCGGACAAGTTTAAATTGGAAAAAGTCTACAATTATCCCAATCCTTTCAAGCATAATACCGATTTCACTTTCTACCTGACCCAACCGGCCAAGATTAAACTTACCATTTACACTGTGCGCGGTCTCGTTATCAAAACCATTGATCCGGGACAGACGTTTGACACCGGATTTAACCAGATCAACTGGAATGGTGAAGATGAATTTGGCGATCCCATAGGGCACGGGATTTACCTGTATCGGATCAGTGCTATTGCAGAGCTTTCGCGACAGAAAGACCAATTTATTGGAAAATTAGTCCGGATCGAATGATGCATTCAATCAACTGGCATGAGCGTCAAATCATACTGGCTTCGCAATCTCCCCGGCGACGCAGTATTTTACAAATGGTCGGATTTAATTTTCGTGTTCATGAACCCCAGTATATTGAAGAGACGCAAAAATTTCTTCCTCCGCGCCGCATTGCTCGTCGACACGCGATTCGTAAAGCCCAAAGCATCGCCCAGTACTATCCAAAAGCCTGGCTGATCGGCGCCGATACCATCGTCGTGAAAAATGAAAGAATCCTCGGTAAACCCTCTTCACGGACAGAGGCCATTCATATGTTAAAGACCCTGGCCGGTACCAGCCATTACGTGTTCACCGGCTATTGTCTGCTTAACTCGGAAAATGGTAAATATTTAAGCAATGTCATTCGGACAACAGTGTACTTTCATCCTATTCCAGACCATACAATTGAGTACTATGTTGACCACGATCAACCCTATGACAAGGCCGGAGCCTACGCCATTCAGGATTTCAGCGCGGTTTTCGTAAAAAAAATCAACGGTTGCTTTTATAATGTCGTGGGTTTTCCGTTACCGGCTTTCTATGAACAGGTCAGTCGGCAAATTGACCACCTGCTATAAAAGAAGTCTTTGGATATAATGCCATTTTTAAGGATATTATTTCAGTAATTGAAACAGTAAGATAAAAATATGTTCTACGAGAAATTAAAAGCGCAACGTGAACAACTCGGAATAACGCTTGAACAGCTGGCAAGCAGAACGAAAATCAGTAAAGACCTGCTCTTCAACTTTGAACAAGGCAATTTCTCCAACCTGCCCAGAACCTACGCCCGTCTTTTTATAAAAGCGTACGCTCTTGAGGTCGGTTTGAATCCGCAGGAGATCCTCAACGCTTTGGAAGCATACATCGGCAAGAACCCGGATCTACCGGCTATCCCTCCTGATCACCCCAATCGATCGGAACCTTCTTCAGTGAATGCTACTCCTAAACCTGCCACTCCCCAACGTCGAAATTTTGCGACCATCGTAACTTTCTTTGTCATTGTTATTTTCCTGATCTCAATCCTTAAACAGATTTTGACCGAAGATACCGCAGGATTAGCTAACTATAATCCACCAATTCTACCTCCCTCCTCTTCATCACAACCAGATTCATCCACATCCGGGAATCCGGTGGCAAATGATAGTCTGAGCTTAGAACAGCAAAAACAGAACCTGCGCTTGATTCTACTAACCAAAGATAGTTGCTGGGTCAAAATTATCACCGACAATCGGGATACCTTTGAAGCTAATCTCCCTCCCCACTACCGTAAAGAATCAGTAGCGGTTACACAATTTGATCTGCGCGTCGGACGTCCCGCCAGTATCAATTTGATTCTAAACGGAAAAGACCTTGGCAAAGTCGGTGAACCGGCAATCCCCACCCGGATAATGATCACCAAGGATGGCATTATTCGTCGGCAATCGTTTACAGTAAGATAGCCAGTATAAAACAAACAAATAACCTGCTCCGCGGAATTTAATCCCGCACCTCGGCCCCGTCAGAAAAAAAGTGAAAATAATTCTTGACAATTAGTTTTTTTTGTCCTACTTTGTGGGGGAATGTGGGGCAAATTCCCAGAATATCCCAAATAGTGAGTAAGCAATGATAACTTCCTTCGCCGGAGAATCGCAACATCCACTTGATGACAAAGGTCGTCTGAGTATCCCGGCTAAATATCGCCACTGGCTCGAGGGTGAAGACGCCGAATATGTTTTCGTGGTTACCAAAGGGTCGGATCCGTGCCTGGTCGCGTACCCTGCTATCGAATGGGAAATGCTCACCCAGAAACTGATAAAACTTTCGCACTTTAAAAAGAAAAACCGGGCGTTTATTCGTACGATAACCCGCAGTTCCGCTCGGCTTAAATGCGATGGGCAGGGACGTATCTTTATTCCTCAACCGCTCCTTGATTATGCACATATTAAAAAGGATGTTGTGATAATTGGAGCAATAAACTACTTAGAATTCTGGGACCCTGATACCCTCAATCAGCACAGTGAATCTCAGATTCCACTTGATGATGATTACTATGAGGATCTCGGAGATATTTTATAAGGTATCCATCAAAATAGCCATGCTATGATCAGTATCCACACTCCCGTTATGGCAGCGACCACGATCAGATACCTGCTCACTAAACCTGCGGGAGTATACGTTGACGGTACCTTAGGCACTGGTGGTCATTTGTCAGCGCTTTCAGCAAAGCTGCACCCGACAGCATTTTTAATCGGAATCGATGCCGATGCGAAGGCCGTAGAATACTGCCAGAAAAATCTCAACCTGCAGCAGAAAACCAGATTCGTCAATGCTAATTTCGAAGAACTTATGCGAATTTGTTATAGAGCCGGTTTTACTCAGGTTGATGGGATTTTGCTTGATTTGGGTCTGTCCTCTTTCGCCCTTGATAATCCCCAGAGAGGTTTTGCATATGCCAGTGATGGCCCCCTGGATATGCGATTCTCAACTACCAATACCCTGACTGCGGCAGATTTCATCAACGATTCCGATTTGCCATCTCTGATACGAGTATTTACTGAATTCGGTGAGGAACGTCAGGCAAAGCAGATTGCCCGGCAGATAATTAAACACCGCGCACAAAATCGAATCCAAACGACCAGACAGCTGGCAGAGATTATAAAAACGTGCGTAGCAGGAAGTTATCAGTCAAAGACGCTAAGTCGTATCTTTCAGGCCATCAGGATTAATATTAATCGGGAATTAATCGTATTAAAAAGTGTCCTGGCTCAGGCGGTTGATCTCCTGGCTCCCGGTGGGCACTTGGTTATCCTTACTTACCACTCCCTAGAAGATAGGATCGTTAAACAGTACTTCAAGACCGAATCCTCGGATTGTCTCTGTCCGCCCGAATTTCCCGTTTGTCAATGTCAGCACAAAGCCCGGTTGAAAATCCTGACACCTAAACCTATCACGGCCGAAAAAGCTGAGATCCAATCCAATCCGCGAGCTCGCAGTGCCAAGCTTCGGGCCGTAGAAAAAATCAGGGTTGTCGCATGAATAAAATTCCCAAAAGGAGAAATCTACAGAAGCGTCGCCATAATCTGGTATTGTTGACGATCTTTTCCCTGCTCGTTGGGTCAATGCTGTTTTACCTCTGGATATACAATTACACCAACCAACTTTATCGAAATATCGAGCAATTGCGTCGTCAGGAAAGCAATCTGGTCGCTCGTAACAGAATGACCATGATCGAAATTGAGACTCTCAATCGTACAGACCGGATTAAAAACATTGCCGCTAACGAAATAGAAATGGTTACGCCGGTCCCCGAAACCTTAGCGGTCGTCATTGATCCTAAAACCATGGTGACCCGCTAAATGCCCAACCCATTTAAAAAAATCAGAATCAAGACTCTCTGCGTCGTAGGATTGCTGGTATTTGCCTGGTGCGTGTTGATAGGTCGTCTGTTTTTTATCCAAATCATCGATGCTAAAACCTACCAGGCGAAGTGTAATAACCAGGCAAATCTTAAAAAAGAGACTAAGCCGCTACGGGGAACGATCTATGACCGCAATGGTAAAGCCTTGACGATTGACGTGGTCAACTTTTCGATTGCCGCTCATCCTTATCTGATCAGAAACAAAACTGAATTAGCCATGCATCTCAGCCAGGACCTGAAGGGCAACGCCGAAAAATATCAGTCCTTGCTCAGTTCTGATAAAACTTTTGTCTGGCTGGAAAAAAATGTCACTCTGGCCCAGTTCCAGAACTTTGAATATTATGAAAAGTATCCCGGACTGGCGATTGAAAAGAAAATCACTCGTTATTATCCTCTGGGAGAAGTGGCAGGTCAGTTGTTGGGTTTTACGGATGTTGACAATCGCGGCATCGGCGGTTTGGAACTGCAGTTCGAGAATATATTAGGTGGCGTTCCCGGTTGGGTTACGGTGCAGCGCGATGGGTGGGGACGCTATTTTAACCGTCCTGACCTGCCTTCGAAAGAGTGCATTGATGGCAATGACCTGACTTTGACCATTGATCAGGAATACCAGAATATCCTGCATGAAGAAATTGCTTTAGCATATACGCGCAACAAAGCCGATAAAGCTTTGGGAATCGTTATCAATCCCAATACTGGCGAAATCTTAGCCATGGCCAATGTGCCAGCTTTCGATCCCAATAAACCTTCAGAATATCCACTTTCTGCCCAACGGAATGCGGTAATCTCGGATATTTTTGAACCGGGCTCAGCCTTCAAAGTAGTTACCGCTACCGCCGCCCTTGAAAATCGAGTCCTGCAGACTAACCGTAAAATTGATTGTAATCCGGGTTATATTCAGGTCAGCAACCGCATCATCCACGACCATAACCGGTACCAAATCTTAACGTTTGCCGAGGTGATTCAGAACAGCAGCAATGTCGGAACAATTAAAGTTGCACAAATGGTTGGTCGGGAAAACCTATTTGGGTTCATTCGAAAATATGGATTCGGAGCGAAGACAAATATCGCTTTCCCCGGCGAAGAGAATGGTATTCTGCATTCCCTTAAAAATTGGACTGATCTGACATTAGCCCAGGTAGCTATTGGGCAGGGTGTGAGCGTCACGGCTCTGCAGTTAGCTTTTGCCTATGCGGCAATTGCCAATGGCGGACTCCTTCTGAAACCACAACTAATAAAATGTATCAAGTCCAAAGACGGTCTCACTATTTACGAAACCAGGCCGTCTTTTATTCGCCGGGTCGCCAGCGCGGAAACGATGTCACAATTGCGGGAATTACTGCGCCTGACAGTTCGTCAGGGTACGGGAAAATTTGCCAACATCAATGGGCTGGCGATCGCCGGAAAAACCGGTACATCTCAGAAAGTTATTGGGAAAATATACAGTCAGACTGATTATATGGCAACATTCGTAGGTTTTTTCCCGGCCAATCGTCCAAAATTACTATGCGTTGTCGTTCTTGATAATCCCAAGGGAGCGGTGCACACCGGCGGAGGGGCAGCGGCTCCCGTAGTTCGCGAAATATTTAAACGGATAGTGAATCAGTCGGATGAATTGTTTTTCGAAGAACCCGAAACGCCGCCTGTCACACAGCCACCGACTAACTTAGTCCTGGAATCTAAACCAACCAGCAGTTTACCAGGTAATCATGAGGCTCCGACCAGCGGTTTCCGCACAGCCCTTTCCTCGATAAATCAATCTTCCCGGATGCCAGATTTGTACGGAAAAACTCTGCGTCAGGCATTAGCGATTTTGCAACAGACGGGGCTGGAAAAAATCGAAGTCGAGGGCACGGGCGTGGTCGTATCCCAGAATCCCCCGGCTTGTACGCCCGTACATGCCGGTACTGCATGCCGGCTTATTCTCGAATCGTCAGGGAGTCTGTTTGAGTAAGAACTTATTATCCGTACTGAAAGGAATCACCTATACCCAGAGCGGTGTTCTGCCCGAAAAGATTGAGAAAATTACCTGCAGTTCAAAAGATACCGTTCCCGGAGCATTATTTTTTGCTATCCGGGGAGAAAACGCTGACGGTCACAATTTTATAACGGAAGCAATCAACAACGGCGCCTGCGCATTGGTCGTTGAGGAAATAGTCGAACCGACTCGGGTTCCCCAGATCATCGTCAGCGACACCAAGGCTGCCCTCTCACGTGCCGCCGCTAATTTTTTCAATCATCCAACCCAGACCATGACCATCGTTGGAGTAACAGGCACTAACGGCAAAACGACGACTGTTTACCTGCTGAATCATATCCTGATCACCGCCGGTCATCGTTGCGGTACGGTGGGCACGCTGGGCTATTCCATCAATGACCAGTGGTTTCCATCCAATCTGACCACTCCGGACAGCATTACAATCCAGAGTATTTTCGCCAAGATGCATGCCGAAAATGTAAGTGTGGCGGTGATGGAGGTTTCTTCCCATTCTCTGGCTTTGCACCGGGTGGCAGATATTCGGTTCCAGGGTGGAGTTTTTACCAATATTTCCCAAGATCATCTCGATTTCCATAAATCCCTGACCGATTATGCGCAGACCAAAGTGCGCCTCTTTCAAATCGTTGAGCCTTCCGGTTTCCTGGTCTACAACCGCGATGATCATTATGCTCCAATTTTCATGCAGGCGGCTAAAGCTCGTGCATACTCGTTTTCATTAAGCCCCAAAGCCGATTATTACTGGTTGTCCGGTGTTGAGTTCAATAATGGAATTTCGGGAACTATACATACCCCCACCCAAAATATCGCTATCACCAGCAAGCTCTCCGGAGAGTTCAATCTCAGGAATATACTCGGCGTTGTGGCCGTTGCGGAAAATTTAGAGATTGCACCGGCTATCATTCAAAAATCGCTGGCAGAAGTGCCATTCATTCCGGGACGCCTGCAGGAAATATCCCAAAGCGGGCAACCGCGTGTTTTTATTGATTACGCCCATACACCGGATGCCATTAGCAATGTCCTGAAAACTCTGAGAAGCATGGTGATTGCTGGTGGTCACCTGATCGTTGTTTTCGGCTGTGGCGGCAATCGTGATAAAAGCAAGCGTCCGTTGATGGCTCAGGCTGTCGAGAAATTTGCCGAGTTGGCGATTGTAACGACCGATAATCCGCGTTTCGAGGAGCCGCATTCCATCATGCAGGACATTATCCCGGGCTTTTCTAAAAGCTATCACTATCTTTTAGTCGAAGATCGTCGCGAGGCAATCCGGCAAGCGCTTATTCTGGCTCAACCTTTGGATATAGTGGCTATCCTCGGTAAAGGTCACGAACCCTACCAGGAAATTAAAGGTGTGCGACACCCGTTTCATGATAGTATTATTGTAAAGGAATATTTCAATGCCGCCGGTTCTTGACGCAAATTTCATCCGGGCAATCGGACTCGGTCGGTTGGTCAACTTTGAAGGTACTCTTCAAGGGGCGGTAATTGACAGCCGGAAAATTCGTCCCGGCCTGGCTTTCTTTGCCCTGCGAGGCGAGAATGAGGATGGCCATTTGTACGTCGACAAGGCACTGGTTGCCGGCGGCAGTCTGGCAGTCGTAGCATCAAACTGGTCCGGAACAGCTGAGCATAATTGGCCGTTGTGGATCGTACCCGATCCTGAACAAGCCTTACAAGCGCTGGCCGAGCGCTGGAGAGTGCAATTTAATATCCCCTTCCTGGCCATAACCGGCACCAATGGTAAAACCACAACCCGGGCAATGTGCGCGGCAGTTGTAGGCACGCAATACAATTTGCATTCGACCAGCGGAAATTTGAATAATCAGCTGGGTCTGCCATTGACTCTCCTCGACCTGACTTCAGGGCATCAGTTTAGTCTTTTGGAGATGGGTACCAATCATTTTGGCGAGATCGCATCCTTATGTCAGATCGCCCACCCGACTGCAGGACTGATAACCAATATCGGGCATGGACATCTTGAGTTCTTCGGCTCGATCGATGGAGTCCGGCGGGCAAAGGCGGAACTGTTTGAACGACTTCCGTCGGACGGGATCGCTTTCGTCAATACTGACGATGAAAATATTAAGCGGATTCCAATATCCCAAAAGAGATTCACGTTCGGGTTTAATTCCCATAGCAATGACGTCAACGCCCGTCTGATAAGCTTTGACGAAAATGCCTGCCCGCAAATTGAAGTCAACGGGCAATTCGAAATAAAATTAAAGGTTAGTGGTTACCCCGCCGCTCAAAATGCCTTAGCGGCAGTGGCAGTTGGTTTATATTATCAAATCGCTCCGGAAAATATCAAAGCCGCTCTGGAGAACTTTACGGCGATTAATCAAAGGTTTATAGTGCAGACTGACGGGCCCTGCCGAATCATCAATGATGCCTACAATGCCAACCCCGATTCGACGCTCGCGGCTTTGCGGACTTTCCAGTTGATGAAACTGAATGGACGACGGATATTTATCATGGGCGATATGCGGGAGCTGGGTGATTTCAGCCTTGCCGGCCACGTAATGGTCGGTGAAGCGGTGGCCGCGATGGGAATAGATGCTTTTTATGGCGTCGGTGAATTGACGAAAAAAGCGATCGAATCGGCCTATGCCTCAGGATTGCGCGAGGCGCGTCATTTCCCGGATAAAACGGCACTGGTCGCTCATCTGCATCGTACCCTGGACCCTGAAGACACTGTCTTAGTCAAGGGATCACGCGGCAGTCGTATGGAAGAGGTCATTACCAAACTTAAAGGTTAACATGTTTTATCATTTTCTCTATCCGTTAAAAAATCTCTTCTCAGGATTCAATCTTTTCCAATATATCACTTTCCGTGCGGCGATGGCCGCGATTACAGCGCTTTTGATCAGTTTTCTCATCGGGCCTTATATTTTGAAAAAACTGCATCTCTATCAGATCGGAGAATTGATACGGGAAGACGGTCCGCAGACTCATTTGTCAAAAAAAGGGACACCGACAATGGGAGGTCTAATTATTCTTTTCTCCGTGCTGGTGCCGGTTCTGCTATGGGCCAATTTGCGCAATACCTATATCAACTTGGTGCTGCTTAGCACAGTCTGGATGGGCGTCATTGGTTTTCTGGATGATTATCTGAAAGTAATCAAGAAACTGAAAAAAGGGCTGATTGCCCGCTATAAATTGATCGGACAGGTCACCTTGGGACTGCTGATTGGAGCTTACCTGACGTTTTCTCCGGAGCTAGGCGGGATCAACACCGTGACCTCAGTTCCGTTTCTGAAAGACACATTGATCGATTTGGGCTGGCTCTACATTCCTTTCATTGTCATCTTTATCACCGGAATTTCCAACGCGGTCAACCTCACCGATGGACTGGATGGTTTGGCGGCAGGATTAATGGGAATTGTAGCTTTGACCTTTGCCGTGATTGCTTACGTATCGGGCAGAGTAGATTTCAGTGATTATCTGAATACGATTTACCTGCCTGGTGCCGGTGAGCTGACGGTTTACTGCATGACTTTCGCGGGAGCAATTCTTGGTTTTTTGTGGTTCAATAGCAAACCTGCTCAGGTTTTTATGGGAGACACAGGTTCATTGGCTATGGGCACGGCGATTGCGACGTTAGCAGTGCTCCTCAGAAAGGAAATTCTATTCTTCATCCTCGGGGCGATATTCATTGCCGAGGCACTTTCCGTCATGTTACAGGTTACTTATTTCAAATGGACGAAAAAGCGGACGGGTACCGGTCGGCGCATTTTTAAAATGGCACCCCTGCACCATCATTTCGAAATGCAAGGCCTCGATGAAAGCAAGATCGTCATTCGTTTCTGGATTATCGGAATACTTTTAGCGATTTTCAGTTTAAGCAGTTTCAAAATTCTATGATCAACTTGACTTCTATCCCTTTTACCCTCGCGGGTCAAAAAATTACCGTCTTAGGCGCGAGACGCAGTGGAATATATGCCGCGCTCTTAGCCCGGTCAAAAGGTGCGCAGGTTCTGTTATCGGATATCGAAACCGTGACAATTGATGACCGCTTAGCATTAGCCTTAGCGGTAGCCGGCGTAAAAATCGAAACCGGCGGTCATTCTCCAGCGGCCCAGGACTGTGATTTGGCCGTCCTCAGTCCGGGTATTCCCAATAATGCGCCAATTTTACAATCACTTGCCGAGAAACGCATACCAGTAATTGCGGAAGTCGAATTAGCATATTGGTTCTGCCCGACAGCGGACATCATCGCGGTCACAGGCTCAAACGGGAAAACCACTACCACGACCCTGATCCAGGCTCTTTTCAAGGGCACCGCTTACGAACCTTATTGCGGCGGCAATATTGGTACAGCTTTCAGTCAACTGATATTGGAAGCGGAAAAGTCCTTGCATCCCCGAAAAATATTCATTCTCGAGCTGAGCAGTTTTCAACTCGAAAAGATCGTGCATTTCCGCCCCAAAGTCAGCGTCATTTTGAATATCACGCCCGATCACATGGATCGTTACGAACACAGTATGGAATTATACCTGTCGGCCAAATTACGCATTACCAGGAACCAACAAAAAAACGACTATTACGTTTACAATGATGACGATGCTCTGCTTCTTTCGCACCTGCCACAGAATTGTACCCTTATCCCGGCGGGACTCTATTCATCATCGGCTAAACGCTTCTTGGTTGATCCGCAGAGAATTTTTTCAGATACGAATCAAACCATCATCGAGCGAGAGCGACTGGCGATTCTTGGTGAACATAACCTCTATAACATTCTCGCGGCCCTGAACACCGCCTGGTTATTCGGACTGGATGTCACACACCTGACCCAGACTCTGACAGATTTCCGACCGATCGAACACCGGCTCGAATATGTTGCGACCATTAAAGGTGTAGAATATTACAATGATTCCAAAGCGACTAATACCGATGCAGTCAATTATGCCCTGCGGAGTTTTCAAAAACCGATCGTTCTGATCCTTGGTGGTAAAGACAAGGATTCCGATTTCTCCTTGCTGATCCCAGAAATCAAACGGCATGTCCGGGAAGTAATCCTCATCGGCAAGGCCGCGTCTAAAATAAAAGCAGCCCTAGCCGGGGTAGTACGCTTGCACGAAGCCGGTTATTCGATGCCCAAAGCGCTGGAAATTGCCCGGGCGATCGCGCAGGTGGGCGATGTCGTATTACTGTCTCCCGCCTGTGCCAGTTTCGATATGTTTGACAATTATGAGCATCGCGGTCAGGTTTTTAAAGAAATCGTCATGCATTTAGCCCAGGAGACCGGCAATGCAGGTTAATCTCAATACCGGTAAAATTGACCAGAAATTTCTGTTTGCGTTTTTGTTTTTGCTGGGATTGGGCATTGTTTTTCAATATAGCGCCAGTTCTTCGCTGGGTGCGGCAAAATTTGATGACTCGACCTTTTACGTTCGCGGTCAGGTCATCAGGATTACCATTGGTTTATTGTTTGGGGCGTTTTTCGTTTTCCTGAAATATCAGCATCTGAAGCCCGCCGCGTTCTGGATTGCTTTAGCGGCGATCTTCTTCCTGATCCTTACGCTGGTCATGCATAAAATCAATGGTGGTCTGTCGACTGCCCGCTGGTTTTCAATTGGGGGATTCAATTTTCAGCCGTCAGAATTCGCCAAGCTGGCGTTGATTATTTACATCTCTTCCTTTCTGGAACGCCATCAAAAACATCTGGGTGATTTCAAACGCGGATTCATTCCTCCAGCTCTGATGATTCTGAGCATGGTATTTTTAATCATTATCGAACCAAATTATAGTACCGGAGCAGTTTTTTCCCTGTTCGGATTTTTAGTGCTTTTCATCGGCGGTACAAGGTTACTGCACTTCACTCCCTTTGGGGTCTTGTTTGTATTAGGCTCAGTGTTTACCATATTACATTCACCATACAAGCTCCGGCGCATCCTGACTTTCATGGCCCCGCAAGCGGACTTGCAAGGAGCTGGTTATCAAATCCACCAATCAATCATCACTTTGGGTAACGGCGGCTTTTTCGGACGCGGTCTGGGTGGAAGCGTCGAGAAAAACCTGTTTCTTCCGGATCCACATACTGATTTCATCTTTTCGGTTGTAGGTGAAGAGTTTGGCTTCCTCGGAACGGTCGTGTTGCTGAGTCTGTACCTCTTTCTGTTCATTCGTGGTATTCAGATCGCCCTCCGCGCTCCCGATATTTTTGGTAATCTGCTCGGAGTCGGCCTGTCGGCTTGCCTGTTCATTTACGTCCTTATCAATGTGGGTGTGACCTGCGGACTCTTGCCGGTAACGGGATTGCCCTTACCGTTTATCAGCTACGGTGGTTCATCAATGATTTTCAACTTCGCTGTCATCGGTATTCTTTTGAATATCTCCAAGCATGCGATACCTAAAAATAAAACCTTAAAACTGGTAGTGACCAATGACTAATACCGACCAGGCCGCAAAATTCAAAATCCTGATCTGTGGCGGTGGAACGGGCGGACATTTGTACCCAGCTATCGCCCTGGTAGAAGAGCTAAAAAGTCGGGAACCTGAACTGGGCAAGATTGAATTCACCTTTATCGGCACGCGGCGCGGTTTAGAATACAAAGTTCTCCGCACTCTGGGCTATGATCTCCGGACTATCTGGATCCGCGGTTGGCAAAGAGGCTGGACACCACGTGATATGCTGATTAATTGCTTATTCCCCCTCCGATTAATCGTCAGTTTCGTACAATCGTACCTTATCATCAGACAAATCCAACCTGAATTGGCGATTGGAACTGGTGGGTACACCGCCGGTCCTCCTTTGCGGATCGCCGCCTGGTTGGGCATTCCTTATGTTCTGCATGAACAGAATGTCTTTCCCGGTGCCACTACCCGTCTGTTGGCCAAGCACGCCCAACGCGTTTATACGTCTTTCTCTGAATCCCAGGCCTATTTTGAACAGTCGGTATGTTTCGGAACGCCCCTGCGCCGATCTCTTAAACATATTCGACAGGATCAGGCGCAGTACTATTTCGATCTGGAGCCGGGAAGAAAGACTATCCTGATTTTCGGTGGTAGTCAGGGCTCGCAGGCTATTAATAATTACTGGGCGGAAAATATCTACTCCCTGCTCGAAAAAGGCAACTGCCAGTTC
This sequence comes from uncultured bacterium, assembly GCA_964588795.1. Classification (GTDB taxonomy): domain Bacteria; phylum Fidelibacterota; class UBA2242; order UBA2242; family UBA2242; genus CAZPQN01. Next base: position 85,973 of record CAZPQN010000002.1, read on the forward strand.
ATCTGGCAGACTGGACAGAGAGATTACGAAACGCTGAAAACTATTTTCGACGATAATCCTGTGGTTCATATTACACCTTTTATTCATGAAATGGGGATTGCCTATTGCGCAGCGGACTTAGTCGTGAGTCGTTCAGGCGCCATTTCACTGGCTGAACTCTGCCTGTACGGCAAGCCGGCAGTATTGATTCCACTCCCAACCTCCGCCGGCAATCACCAGGAACTTAACGCCCGCAGTATGGAAAAAAACGGAGCCGCAGTCGTGGTTCTGCAAAGCGAGCTTACAGGAACACGATTAGAGCAGGCGATAGTCGAAATACTGAACGACGAAAATAGACTGTCGGCGATGAAAGAAGCCGCCCTGCGCTTAGCTCAACCGGATTCAGCCCGGCTGATAATCGACGATATCATTAAAATAATCAAAAAAGATGCACAACCAGAATAGACATTACCACTTTATCGGTATTGGTGGAATCGGTATGAGCGGTTTAGCCGAGCTTTTATTACACTGGGGATACCGGGTGACCGGCACGGATTTGCTAATGTCCGAAAACACCGCGCGTCTGGTGCAACTGGGCGCCGACATAAAATCAGGGCACGATCGAAATTATCTTCCGCCCTGTGATGTCGTGGTCTATTCTGCCGCGGTAAAACCGGATAATCCGGAACTACAGGAGGCACGCGCTCGCAATTTAAAAACCATCCGCCGGGCAGAATTGTTAGGCGAAATTTTTGCCCTGAAAAAACAGCGGATTGCCGTCAGCGGGACGCACGGTAAGACCACCACGACTGCCATGACGGGAGCAGTTTTAACCGCCGCCGGATGCGATCCGAGTATCATCACGGGTGGCGTCCTGAAAACCAAGGACAGTCCTCTGCAGGTCGGACAAGGAGATTATATCGTGGCGGAAGCTGATGAATTCGACCGCAGTTTTCTGCAGTTAAGACCGACTCACACGATTATCACGACGATCGAGGCTGAGCATTTAGATTGTTACGCTTCTTTAGATGACATCAAGCAGACCTTTATTCAGTTTGCGGAATATGTGCCACGAGACGGTAAAATCATCCTTTGCGGGGACGAAAGCGAAGTGCGCTCCATCCTGCCCTCGCTGACCAAGCCTTGTCTCGTTTACGGACTGGCCGCCGATAATACGCTGACGGCTACCAACCTCTGTTTGGACGAATTACAGTCGGAATTCAGAGTGAGCTATGCCGGAAAGTCTGTAGGCCAGGTCCGTCTGCAGGTGCCGGGCAGACATAATATTAAAAACGCTTTGGCGGCAATAGGCTTGGGATTGACCTACGATTTACCATTCAGGGCTATTGCCGATGGGCTGAGCGCTTTTCGAGGAGTCAAACGGCGCTTTGAGGTGCTATTGCAGACCGATGAACTGATGCTTGTTGACGACTATGCTCATCACCCAACAGAAATAGCGGCAACCCTGCAGGCGGCACGGCAAGGCTGGAAGCAACGTCGGCTAATCGCTGTTTTTCAGCCGCATTTGTTTACTCGTACTCGTGATTTCTACCCTGATTTTGCCCGGGTACTGCAAGGTGCTGACATCGTGTTACTACTCGATGTCTATCCCGCACGCGAATTACCGCTGACCGGGATCAGCAGTCAGTTGATTTTTGACGAAATGCGTAAAGCCAATTTTGGTCAGGTGTATTTTGTCCATGATCGCCAGACAGCGGTCCGACAATTTTTTAGCCTCCATCAGCCCGGTGATATGTTAGTGACATTGGGCGCCGGAGATGTCAACAAAATGCATCAGGAAATAATTGCCAATCGGCATAATCTTGAAGACAAATGATTCAGTTTAACAACCACAGTGCAACATTAATTATACAGGGTTCCCGACGAGTACGGGGGGTTATAATCCGCATCGCCGGCTCTCCTGCAGCGTCGCTATCGCGGCGGGCAGACTTTTCCCAAGCGAGAGCGTTAACAACTAATCCGATTAGCAACGCCGGATTTGTCTTTGGCTCACAAATCGGGAACCCTGTCTTTTTTATCATTTCTGCTTTTATAATCCTGGTGATCGCATGGAAAATGTAGCTGTACACGAAGAAAGTGTCACTGTCGAAAGTCAACAATCCCGGGTAAAAATGATCCGGAACTTGCTGGCCGGACTGATTTGTATCGGTGTGCTGACGGCAATAGTCCGCGGGGCGATCAATTGGTGTGAATATACCGACTTGTTTAATCTGCGTACAGTGAAAATCAGTGGCCTTGCAATCCTGAAGGAGAAGGATGTTCGGGCTTTAACGCAGATCAATTTAGGCTCCAATCTGTTGAGAATGGATTTACGTGCTATTCAAAACCGGCTTGAAAAAGAACCGTTCATCAAAGCCGCGATTGTCAGCCGCGATTTTCCGCACACTCTCCAGATTTTAATCAAAGAACGACAGCCGGTGGCCTATTTAAACGTCAAAAGTCTGTTCCTGATTGATGGCGAGGGTGTCGTTCTGCCCCTGCCGGCGGAGAAACTGGCTGATATTTATCCTGTAATCACAGGTTTCGAAGCAGATTCTGGCCGCGTCCATCCCGGTCGTCCAACCACAAATTCAGACATCCTCACCGCTATTGGGATCATCGAGCTTGCGGCTTCCCGCCTACCGGCGGTCTATGCCGAAATATCCGAATTGTACCGGTGGCATAACAATGAATTCGTCATCTACACAGTCAACGGCGGGACACCGATCTATTTAGGTAACCGCGAACACTTTAAACGTCTGTTTATCCTCAATCAATTTCAGACCGTCATTCAGAATAAACGTACCATGGCGGATTACCGGTACCTTGACTTGCGGTGGGATAAACAGATCATTGTCAGGGAGCGAAATTCGTAGGAAAGATGCTTAAACTAAAAAATCAGATCATTACAGCTCTGGACATCGGATCGTCGAAAATCTGTGCCATCATCGCTGAAGTTGATCAGGAACGCCAGCTACCGCTAATCAAAGGTTTTGGGACCGTTCCTGCCAAAGGAATTAACAAGGGTTTGGTCATTGATATTGAGCAGGTCACTGATTCAATCATCAAAGCCCTGACCCTCGCCGAAGAGATGGCTGGTTTTCCCGTCGAATCCTGCATCGTCAGCATATCGGGCGAGCACATTCGGAGTATGAATACCAAAGGCATGGTTGCTATTTCCAGTGATAATCGGACCGGGTTGGGAGAATCGCGCGAGATCGAAGAAGAAGACATTGCCAGCGTGATTGAACATACCAAAGCCGTGCCTCTGCCGATTGAGCGGCAGATTCTACACGTACTTTCGCAGGAATTCATCGTCGATGAGCAAAGCGGGGTAAAAAACCCGCTCAATTTGAGTGGTCGACGTTTAGAAGCCAAAGTGCATCTCACGACTTACAGTACTACGGCGGCTTCGAATTTAGCGAAATGCATCAAGAACGCGGGTCTGGAAGTGGAAGGTTTTGTCTTCAGCGCCTTTGCGGCCTCTTACGCCTGTCTCGAAGAAAGCGAAAAGGATATGGGCAGCATTCTTTTGGATATTGGAAGCGGCATTGTAGACGTCATCGTATTTTACGAGAGCGGCGTGCATTACACAGGGGTCATCAATTTGGGTGCAGCGAACGTAACGCACGACATTTCGATCATGCTGAGGATTCCGCCGGTGCAGGCCGAACAACTCAAACGTGAGTACGGTTTCGCCAAAACCTCGCTGACCGACAAAGAAGCTTTCTTTAAACTGAATGGAATCGCTGGCCGGCAGAGCCGGGAAGTCGCCGTTTACAATTTGGCGGAATGGATCGAACCTCGGATGGAAGAAATCCTACGGGAAGCTTTCAACGAAGCCAGCAAGGCGGATATTCCACTGACAAATATTTTATCGGTGACCTTAGTCGGAGGCGGAGCGTTGCTGAAAGGTACCGATGAGTTGACCGAAATGGTTTTCAACACTCCGACCAAAGTCGGTACGCCGAAAGGCTTTGAAGGGTACGAGACCGAGCTGAGCGATCCCTCCTATGCCGTCGCCATCGGGTTATTGAAGTATGCGGTAGCGGAGTTCGGCAGGCGTGGTTTTAGTGGAAAATCAGGTGGCCCGATAAAACGATTCAGCTCATGGATTAAACATTTAACTGAAAATATAATGTAACAATTTCCAGGAGGTAATTATGTATTTCGAATTCGAAGACCTTGAAAATCAAAGCGCGCGTCTGAAAGTCATTGGCGTCGGTGGAGCGGGCGGTAATGCCGTCACTCGCATGATCGACTATGGACTCCAGGGTGTCGAATTTATTGCTTTGAATACCGACATCCAGGCGCTGGATAAATGCAAAGCCCAGACCAAATACCAGATCGGGCGCGAACTGACCCGTGGGCTGGGTGCCGGAGCGATGGCTGATATTGGTAAAAAAGCGATTGAAACCGATCGCCAGGCAGTGCAGGCTTTGATCGGCGGGGCCGATATGGTCTTTATCACTGCCGGTATGGGCGGTGGTACTGGAACTGGTGCGGCACCGGTCGTCTCCGAAATCGCTCACGAAATGGGTTGTCTGACCGTCGCGATCGTCACCAAACCGTTTGCCTTTGAAGGTGCCCGACGCATGGCCCGCGCCGAACAAGGTATTCGCGAACTCAAGGAAAAAGTCGACACTTTAATAGTCATTCCGAATGAGAAATTGTTAAGCATCGTTGATACAGAGACGATTATTGGTGACGCTTTTAAAACTGCCGACAGTGTCTTATATCAGGCCACGCGGGGCATTTCCGATTTGATTAACCGGCATGGAGTAATTAACCTGGACTTCGCCGATGTGCGAACTATCATGAAAGACATGGGTGAAGCCCTGATGGGTACCGGTCTGGCTTCCGGCGAGGAGCGGGCCGTCTTAGCCGCGCAACAGGCAATTTCGAGTCCCCTTCTGGAAGATATGCATATCAAGGGTGCGAAAGGTTTGCTCATCAATGTCACCGGAGGCAAGGATTTACGGCTGAACGAAGTCGACGCCGCCTGTCAGATTATTACCGAAGAGGCCGGTCAGGACGCGGAAATTATTTTCGGAACCGTGGTCGACGAAAATTTGGGTGACGAGATCATAATTACGGTGATTGCTACGGGTTTCAATCTGGAACGGGCTCTGAAACCGATTACTCCCACCACAAGCACTTTTTCTTACCCTCCTAAAAAGGAGACGATTAAACCACCGGTCGCGTCAGCGCCGGCACGTGATATAAACGTTTCAGGCAATCTTTTCGAGCAAGATAGTGCGCAGACACAGGATCCGAATTTTGTGCTTGAAACGGCTCCGGCACCGGTGATCAATAATGACCGGCGGAATATGATCCCCACCTTTCTGCGTCAGCAGGGAGCAAGTTAAACCGGCACTCCTTTTCCCACGTTCTATAAAACAAAAGCCCCGGCCAAACCGGGGTTTTTGCCTTTAAATGTTTACTTCAGCAGTTCAGACTTTCTTGAGATTGCTGCTCTTCAGACAGGATAAGCAAACCTTGACTGTCTTGAGCGACCCATGGTCATCAATACGGACTTTGCGCAGATTCGGTTCCCATCTCCGACGGGTACGATTATTGGCATGGCTAACATTATTTCCGTATTGAGGTTTTTTACCGCATATTTCACATACTTTTGACATCTGCATACTCCTTTAAAAAGCGCCGCAAATTTGCCGAAAAATTACGGGATAGGCAAATATTTTCTTAAGCGGATTAACATTAATCAGCGGATTTCTGGTTTGACTGTCTTTGATTTTAGTTAATCGTAACCCAGATGGGACTGCTCCAGGCCATTTCACCATCCTCCTGGACAACCCGTAAATAATAGTAATACGATCCTTTTCCAGCGTCCTGATCAACGAACAATCGGTTGACGCCCCGACCTTCATCGGTATCTTTGCCGAGGATAAGAACCGGCTCGCAGTCGCGCAGGAGATAGACATACGCCAGTTTGCCTGTTCCAATGACTTTAATCGAGATACTCGGAGCCGTATTGATGGATATACTTTCTCCCATCCAGTGCTCATTGATCCTGAAATCAATCAATATACGTTTACCAGAAGTGGCATACACCCGACGGGCTTTGAAAGCTTCAATAATTGCCGGCAAGGAATTCTCCCGGGCAATTACCGCCGTCAAGCCGCAGACCCACTCCGATTCCTTCACTCCCACCCCGTGATGCCAGAGCAAACCGTGACCATCCGATCCGCCAATCAATCCGAACTGTTTCCCTTGTTTGAAGCCATCCTGGATAAAATAGCCCGGCAACCCGCCACGGTGGCGGATGGGTTCATTGCCCATGTATTCATTAGCACCGTGGGCGGAAACGATTTCGAAAACGGGTTGGATCTCGGGTTGGTAATTTTCCCAGTCGGTACCGCTCCATCCGATATGATGAGGAATAGCGATACCGCCCGAGCGAGTCAACGCCGCATACAAATCGGGAGCCTTTTTAGCATCGGTTCGCAGCCCAAAAATGGGTTTATCCCAAACTGCATGATAAACATTTTTATGCCCAGAGCCGGCTGGAACTCTGGCACTGGTCCATTCATAGCCCGGAATTACAGTGCGTCCGGTTTTAGCGGAGATCGCCCGGCCCATGATTTTAATCCATTCCCATTCAGAGGGCGTCAATCGGTTGCTGGTAAACCATTCATGGTCGGTCAGCGCCGCAAAGTCATACCCCAGAACTTTAAAAGAGCGTGTATAACAGGCGTCAATCGTGCCGGCCCCATCCGACAGAAGAGAGTGCTGATGCGGATCCCCAAAGAAAATCTGGTAGCCATCCGGAAGTTGCAGAACGGATTTACCCACCTCTTCTTTGGTCGTGTTTCTTATACCCTGGTTCGTATAATTTGACTGAACTGGCGGGAAGTCTGCCATTTCCACCCGCTCCGGCTCGAAACGGTTGAGGTAGATGTACTTCAAATCGCGCCGAACTGAATAAATGGCCCCATCCTGCCCGAGAAGCGCTCTGATTTGGTCTCCCCTTCCACCCCAACCCCCGATATCGAAACGGTACAACGAACTTTTCTGATTGCCTTGCAGGCACTGGACATTGAAACTCTGTGAAGCCCGGCTAAATATCCACAACCGATCCTGGCGGTCAAAAATAGGTGTGGGCAGTTCTAAACCCTGATCCTCCCCGGTTTTCCGACGATCGCCGATGGTCTCCGAATAGGTCGGTTTTCCCCAATCAGTTTTCAACAATGCACAATAAACCAACCAGGGATTATAGGCAATCTGACCAGTGGACAGAAGGTCAGTTTGCCAGACAGCCGTGAGATTATCGCGGGAATCAACCTGCATCATGGGCGCCTGATTAAAACCCCAGTTCGGACTAAGTATTTGTTCTGCCATCCATTTATTCTGTAAAACCTGCCGGGCAATGATCTGATAACCTGCATTCACCTGGCGATCCCACACTACCCACAAAGCTCCGTTACGCTGGCAGATAATCTGTGGGCGTAGGTCCAGCCCCTCGGCATTGCTGATATTCTGAATTTTCTGCCAATTGGTTGAGTTAACTGCATAAATATCAAAATCGGCCTCCGTTTGTCTTTCCCAGGCTACCCAGATTTCATCATTTTTCCCACAGCAAAGCACGGGATTCAGATCAACCTCTGAATCATGTGTCAGTTCAATCTCCTCGGATAATTTTCCACTCTGCAGACTGCGCAACTTTATATCCCAAATATTCCCCTGACGCGACGACCAGCAGATCCAGAGCCGGTTTTGGCGGTCGCAGACGATGCGGGGTTTAAAATTACCCTCGCGAGGCTGACTGATGATGATCGAATCAGTAACGGTCATATTTTCGATTTTTTTCAGGACGACTTGTTCGACTGAGTCTTTTATTTCCGAATAGACAATCCAAAGCACACCACCACGAGTTTGGCAAATATCGGGATACTCGGCAAAGTAATGCTGAGTGACCGGCACATCTTGTGAGTTCAGGTCGCTAATACTACGAACCGGGGTTGGTGGCGTTCCGGCTGATAAAACAACCGATAAACCCATAATCAAGATACTTTTCCAGAAACAATTGTCAGTCATGATAATCCTCGCTTATTTGTATACTAATCTACACCACAGTAACTAAAAAGAAAAAGGCTGTCACGCCAATCGTGACAGCCTTTTTTGGATTATGGGTTTATCTTTTGACTACTTCAGAATCGTCATCTTCTTGAGCGCGGTGAAGTTATTCGCCTGCACTTTATAGAAGTAGATACCGCTGGCAAGGTTGGCGGAACTGAAGTTAAACACATGGTTACCAGCCGGCAGATGCCCGCGATGGATAGTCGCAACCTCCTGCCCGATCATGTTGTAAACCACCAATTTGACATCTGCGGGTTCCGGAAGAGCCAGCAGAATGTTAGTGGTCGGGTTGAACGGGTTGGGATAGTTCTGATGCAAAGCGTACCTCGTCGGCAGGACGTCGGTTTGGCTCTTGATACTGACTTCCGGACCTTGGATATAGAAAGCCGAAATCCACAGGTCGATATCAATGCCCCAGGAATAGCTGGGATTGAGTACTGTACCAAAGTCGTTATAGCCGCCATCCGCGAAACGCTCCCAAACGCGGTTCTGGCCATCACCTTCTCCGTTCTTATCCGACAACATTGCGAACTGATCATTAGCAGTCGCCGGCCATTCGAAACCAACGAAGAAATGCGGAGGAACAGGAATCGGCGACGGGAGACGGAAAACATTATGAATTCCGAGAAGTGCTGTATCAATTTGTGAAGTAGGCACTTTGATCGAGAATAACAGTTCACCCGGGACACCCTGGGCGCCGATACCCTTGACCACCAAGTCAAGCGTATCCGGCTCGTCAACAATATTCATGACCCCAAACTGCAGCATGAATCCGTACAGGAAATTGAAATTATTCGCATTCAGGTCGAAACGCTGATACTTGCCGAGATCGCCATAGGCGTTACTACCGCAAATGTAACCCGCACCGTACGGATTGTTGAGCACATTGGGTGTGGTACCATAGAACTTGACTTTCACATTTGGTGGCAGTAAGTCCTTGGCATTGGTGAAAGCCGCCAGGCCGTTATTGGTACCCATGATAAACGCCACCCAGGTATGCTCATCAATGGGCATGACGTCAACTGATCCCGTCCCATTGAGATTGGCGACGTTACCGATGGAATGGCTGAATCTGACCAATTTAGCCTTGGCAGGTCCTTCCGTTACATCGATGACGTGGAACTTTTCCATGCCGGCATCGGTCGCGAAGTTATAGTAATAGACCAACAAGCATTTCTTGACACCATCATCGAAATACTTGATCTTGGACGAGCTTGTTCCGACGATTTCTGTCGATACGGTGTCCAGCGTTGTGCCATCAATGCCCAGATGCATGAGTGGTTTCCCGGCGGATTTGATCCACAGTGAACCGTCGGCATCCGGAGCGACATTCGGTAAGGAGCCCATGGTTCTGGACAACGTAATTTCAGTCGGGGTAAAAGTTGCGCCATGGTCAGCCGTGGAGAACTTCACGATCTTATCGGAGCTCGGCGCCGCTGCATAAATCGTCAGACTATTGTCTGCCGCCGAGCCATAGACGCTGAACATGTCGCCGAAGCGCTTGTTGAGTCCGGTATAGGAAATAACCGGCACCGGCGTCGCATTCTCATTCAGATATTGATAAACTGTGAAGGCCGTTGTACTGGCATCAAGGGTCATGTTGCACACATAAATACGGCCATCATCCGAAACATCCACGGCATTGACTGGGAAAGTGCCCACCGGATTGGGCGGAGCCGGGATTTCTTTCAGACTATCACCCGTCATGGCGTCATAGACCACGATGCGATGAGCGCCACTGCGGGTCACGACGTACACCCGATCATTACCTTCAACTTTTCCGTATGCCATGCCCCGTGTGTAATTGCCAGTAGACATATAGGCTGGGAAGTTCATGGTAGCCTGGGTTTTTGCCCAGAATGGAACGAGTGGTTCGGGTTTAAAGGGTTCCGGATACAGATAGAACAGGTCTTTGGCTATGCCTTGAATCTGGTACCCATCGTTCGGCGGCACCTTGGCGGTGTACTGGTTACCGACGGCAATCACACCGAAAATACCCCTTGGCCAATCGGCCCAGTCATCGACATCCGAATCCTTATCAATCCGGAATGTTACGGTATCGATACCATCGGTGACTTGCAAATTGGCATTATTGGCAGGTGCCGGCCAGGTCGTGGGTTGCACAAACCAGATGCTGTCAACCTGCACGAGGATGCTTTCAGTCTCCTCACCGATGTCCGCCAGCTTGACTTTACGCGGAGGTACCAAATTGCCGTGTGACAGGACTTTAACATGGCTCAATGAATCGGGAATGATTTCGGTCAAACCCCTGTAGAATGTCAAGATACCATGCAGTTCGATCTCGTCACCGATCGTGATCGGGCCTTTGAATTTGCTGGAATAGATATTGAGGCCACCCGTTGTATCCTGGATAAAGACATTCCAGAAGGCGGGGTTCAGACTTTCGAAATCGGTCGTGGTGATGACACCCCGTACCGCTACCCGCTTATTTTCCAGATCCGGACGGAAATTGCCATCGCCGTCAGCTTTAGCTTCGGCAATGGTCAGGAGTGGAATGTGGATCGGCGGAGTCAGATTCCAGGCCGCGATGCCGTTATTGGTAATCAATTCGAAGACGGTGATTGTCCCGTCCACATTTTTCCTAAATGCCAGATCGCCGCAGGCGTTTGTGTTGGCGTTATAGCCACTGGTCAGATTGACCGTATCAACCAGCACCGGAGTGGTCTCGGATTCACTGATGTTCCAGACCTGAACCTGGTTGCCGCGGAAGGCATTATTCTTGCCGACGATAGCGATCATTTTCTTGGTGAAAGGATAATTCAGGTAACCAACGTTGTGCCAGCCACCGTCAATCAAGCCACCATCAACTGCGGCGATTAAGGCACCGTTCGCATCAATGTGCGAAGTCGCCGTGCCAGCGCCATTGACCCAGAAACTGCCATCTTCTGCGGGTGCGATGCCACCGCGAGCTAAGCCAGTAGCCACCGGAATGGGGGTTCCAGCGGTGAACGCGACCCCATCCACCGTATTGAATACACTGATCTGTGTCGAGTTCGATCCGCTGGCATACAACACCGTATTGACGCCATTGCCAGCCAGCGCGAAGGCATCACCAATCCGTAAGGTTGGCGCCGCAATCTCGGCTGCGACGGTAGGTACGGCGGCTTCATTTTCCCAGCGATAGATTTTGAATGGCGCGGTAGCACCGGTACTCAGGTTACAGACATAAATCACGCCATCCGCTGTCACACGTGGAATATTAATCAGGAAGGTTCCACCGGTTACGCCAGTCATATCCAGACGTCCGACGGTGTCGCCATTGGCCGCATTCAGAATCCAGACGAAGGCTCCACCGGTGCGACTGGCGACCAGCAGGTGATTAGTGGCGGGATTATACGCCATACCGCGCGTGTTGTGGTCATTCTTGAAGAACGGATAACTGGAAATGTCCTTTTCCCACAGGAAGCGGGATGTAGGCTGACTGACAACCTCAATATCGGCGGCAGAGCGTGGTTCAATCTTGTAGTTGCTGTAGGTGTAGTTGGTGACGCCCGTGATGTTGTAAACCCAGTTGAGTTTACCAACCGAAACGAAAAGCTGGTCGTCGACCCGGGTGACACCCGAAGCGTCGGTGATTTCCCACTCGCCACTGCCCAGCGACGGGTTCGTGCAGGTCACATTCATTATTTTGACCAAAACACCTTCGTATTTTTCCTGCTTGAGTTCATTGGCGGTGACCACCACAGGCTCCGGCAACGGACGATTATGCTCAATCACAGTCGTGATCGCGCTGTCTATCTCGGTCAGGTTATAGTATTCGGCCATCCGACCTTCGACAACAACCGAATCGCCCACCAGGACACCAGGAGCAGTATTGGTATAAACATAGACTCCATTCCAGGCACCGGGCGCATCCTGCAGATAATAGGCATTCGAGGCGACACCGGTGACAATACCGGTCGTTTTTACCCGCTGACCTTTGAGGGGTGAATCGCCAGGCGTCTCGACGACCTTGCCCGTCGTATCCTGAATCGCCGCAATGAATGTGATATACCTGGGCGCTTCAAAGGTAATATTGACCTTGATCGTATCCGAAGCAATATTATTCACCGAGGTCAATTTGCCGGCATATGAATAAGCCCCGAGTAGATATGAACCCTCGATACGCAGAAATTCATCCGGTTGAGCAATAGCTTTTACCAATCCATCAACTAATGTCAAATTACCACCAGTATCAGCTTTGACGTAGAAGGTTGGCAGATTGCCATTGATGATTTTCCAGGCTTCGGCCTGCCAGGTTCCGGCAGCAGCACTGGCATCCACGCCCCGTCCGGCCCAGTATTCAAAGAAACCAGTCGGATAAGACGTAATTGTGAACCCGTAGTATCCTTCTTTAATCTTTACATTCGTCGCGGTGGCCGCGCTGAAATTCATGTAATAGAAAGCGACGGATGGATCGAGCGTCATATTAAAACCGCTTGACAGAGTGCCAGGCAATACCGTCCAGGCGATTTTATCATCCGACTTGTCGATCGTACAGGTTGTAAAAGTAGGTTTAATAGTGACGGTTGGATGTTCACCCAGATAATTGAAAGTATTTTGCGGATATACTTCCCATTCCGAATCAGTAGTGTTAGTTCCGGATGACAATCCCCAGTCAATATTACCCGTCTTGACTGCGGTCTTGCGCACCAAGGTAAATTCAGAGGTTGCTCCGACTCCCCCGGCTACCGGCCAATTAGTTCCCGGATCTACAGTCGGAACTCCAATGACGTCGATCAGAACATCATTGAAGAACAGTCCCATGGCATCATCACCGTTGAATGAAGCCACATTCGATCCGACGGCTCCATTGGCAGTATTATTATAGGTCAGTACCAGATCTGCGACCGCTTTTATAGCCGCATTAGCCTGATCATTGGTTATGACATAAACATCACCGGCGGCTAATGTTCCAGTTAAGGGTAAGGCATACCGGGTATCGGCACCCGCAGAAGTACTACCCCAGCCGAAACCGTTATTGGCCTGTTTTACCGTGAATTGACTTAAATCTACGGGCGCATTAGTACCGTTGTAGATTTCGATTGCCTTGTTATTACTACTGCCTTCGATGTATTCGGAGAAAAAGACATCCGGAATTACAATCGGATTTTCGACATATAGGTTTTTACAGTTCTTACCAGAACCATCCAGAATGACATCATATCCATTCCGAATAGTGACATTATTGGTCGCGCTCGGGGCAGCAGTAGCGGTTGCCCAGCTGGTACCGTCGAATTTTTCCCAAGTTCCGACGGTAGACCAGTTGCCACCGTTGACTGCCGACCGGTAATCGCCTGATACCTGTGCCCACAGGGCAGAAGACGCCAGCAGGCAGGTCAAAATTAAAAAGGTCAGTAACCGTTTCATAGTGACTCCTTTTCCTTTGATTGAAATTTTAATATGGGTTTTTGATTGAGGAAGCTTTGATGGCGAATTGGGTTATTTAGGATCATCCACAACCTAAATGATACCGGGATTAATCGTGGTAGCCGTAATTCGCAGACCGAATTCACTGACAGAGTGTATCCTGCTCATGACTAATCCCGTTATTCGTTTCACCATCTGCTTGATTTGTTTACTGAAATTACTTACGGTGCTATTTTAATATGCCCTTTTTTTAAATTCAAGGAAAATTTTCCGCCAGCCTCAAAATAGTGGGTGCCAAGTCACAGTACTATGCAAAATCCTGTTGAAAACAAGGCTTGAGTTACTTACATTTGAGTAGTTAATTATATGAGGAGCAGTCACGATGAAAAAGATTATTGCCTGTAGTAGTGTAATCTTCGGGCTTGTCGCAACTGTTGTTGGGCAAGCCGGTCCATGGGTGTACAGGCCGGAAAGTGATATAACGTTCAGTTTAGCGGATTCACTCAGTAACCCTTTCCTGTGCGCTACTGACTCAACCGGAAATCTCTGGGTCCTTTCTTCGACCTCCACTTCTCTGCATGCGATCAATGCCCTGTACAAAGCCGCTCCCGGTGATACAGTATTCACGTTGATTGACGATTACACCGACGATGCACCGGTGCATTCGGCCCGCGGCATTTGCGCTATAGGCAATGATATTTTCGTAGCAGTCCGCAAAACTACTACCGATATGACCGCCATGTTCAAATATCCGCATGGAAATTTTTCCGAGCGTGTAGCTTATTCGCTGGATACCTATGTTTCCGGCTACGGAACGTATGTATACGGAATTAGTGGCACCAAGGATGGTTTTATTTACGGTGGAATTGGATATCTGGGACCGCGAATTCGGCTGTACGATTTTACCGGATTAGCCAGTCCGGACGGAAAATATGTTGCTCCCGAATGCTCAGCGGTTGATCCCGGTGGTTCGTCACCAACTGGTCAGGATGTCATCCGCGACGTGGCTACCATACCAAATGCCGATTATTTCGCCACCGCGACACCCATCTATACTTCACGGAATAGTCTGTCGGGCGGTAATACCGGTGGCGTAACCAAATGGACCGGTGGTACGCAGAACGCGCCAGCCGGTTACACCTGTGTAGCCATCGAAGACGCCGACAGCTACTTGAAATGGACCAGCAACGTCCCTAACGGTCTCACCTGTGATGCGCAGGGCAATCTCTGGGCTGTCGGGACTGACACGACCCGTCGCTGGGTCAAATGCTTCGCGATTGACGGTAACTGGGCAACGCAGATCGCCGAACTGCCCAGTGCGACCAGCGCGGATCTTCCCAATGTTTGGGGGGCACCTTTTGTGACGCCCGAAGATATAGCGCTTAGTCCGGATGGTAACGTCGCCTATGTAATTGACTGCGGAGCCCGGCGTTGCTTTGCATTCCAGAAGGAAACTGATGACGTGCGAGCGAGTAGCACGCCGAACTCAAAATTTCGCCTCTATCCGGCTTATCCCAATCCGTTCAATCCCGTCACTTCGCTAAAATTTGACCTTCCGGCGGCCGGGCAGGTCAAAGCCCAGCTTTTCGACCTCCACGGCAAGCTGGTCAGGACGCTGTATGCCGGTGAGCGACAGGCAGGGCTAAATGTATTGACATTTAATGCCGCTGAACTACCGACCGGTACCTATCTCTTTCAAATTTCCACTGCGTGGGGCACCCAGTCCAATCGGATCACATTATTGAAATAATCCAATGCGTTCGGTCGTAACCGCGTGGTATCTGTCGCTACGAATATCTTTATTATTCCTGTTAACTTTCAATTATAGCCAGTCCCAAATTTCTGAGTTACGCGGTGTCTGGCTGAGTCGGGACGTTGTCCGCCAGGGGCGCAATTCTATCCACGATGCATTTCTACACCTGAAGCAGGCTGGATTCAACGCGGTGTTTGTCAACAATTGGTATCAGGGCTCGACAATTTATCCGAGTCAGGTGTTAGCTAGTTATGGTGGAGATGAGCAACTGGATGATTACGCAGGTTGGGATCCAGTCAGAGTTTGCGTTGAGGAAGGACACGCACTTGGTTTGGAAGTGCACCTGTGGTTCGAATACGGATTGATCGCCCATTTCAATTATGCTACGCCCAATCCCGATCCCGGACCGATTCTTACTCATCATCCCGAATGGCGGATGAAAAACCGATCGGGAAAAACCTATGCGACTGATAGTTTTAATAATCTGCAATTCTGGCTTGATCCGGCGGATTCCACGGCTTGCGGCTTTATAACCGAGCTCTTTGCAGAGTGTGCCCGGCTTTATCCGGAGCTCGATGGCATCCAGACCGATCGCATCCGCTACCCGGATACCAGCTATTCTTTTTCAGACGTCGCCCGGCTGAAGTATCAGCAGGAAACCGGGGGCACCGATCCACTGTTAATTGACAAATCACACAGCGAGTGGACGCAGTTCATCAGCTGGCGTGAACGCCAGACCAGCAACCTTGCCCACCAAATTTACCAAACTATTAAAAGTATTAATCCCCGTCTTTTGGTTTCCGCGGCTGTCGCTCCGCCCTATATGCTGGAAGGCGCACAGGACAAAATGCAGGATTGGCCGACCTGGTTCATGGAAAAATCGATAGACCTGCTGTGTCCGATGCTGTATGGTCTGCACAATGATATGCCTTACTGGCTTGGCAGGTGTTTGGCGGCAGTTCCCTCATCCTTAAATTTCGCCGCGGGTGTGGCGATCGCAGACCTTACCTCAACTCAACTGTCCAATGTCTATAATTCCATTCGCGACAGAGGTTTTGCCGGAAGTGTGGTCTGGTACTATGGCGACCTGAATGAATCGAACCTTAGCACCTTCGAAAATGATCTTTTCATCCCGCCCGCTCCGACGCTAAATCAGCAGATCATCGTTGACGATTCTTACTCGGCCTATATCTCCGCCCGCAATACATTCTCCGCTCCTGGTGGCTATAGAGACAGTTATCAGATTGCCACGTCCGACGATGCTTTTCTTCAATGGCGGATCCCGGTCTTCCTGACCGGCAACTATCAGATCGCGACCTTTCTCCCGGTATCGGCGCCGCAACTGGATTCATTGATTTATATCATCAGCCTCAACGGCAATGCTGAGTCACCCAAATCCGTCGCTACTAATCAAATGACAGGTGCCTGGTTGACTTTAGGAAATTATCACCTGCAGTTCAGTGACGACCTGTCAATCCGGGTGATTCCCAACCATAATAATCAGTTAATCGCCGATGCCGTGCGACTTGAGCGGCTCAAGCCTCTGGCCATCGTCGAAGGTTTGACTCCTGATCAGACCACGCTGATGGTTAAATTCGACCGGAAATTGCGTGCTGAAAGCGCCGGCAATGCGGCGAACTACCGACTGTTTCCGGATGGAATAATAGAAAAAGCAACCCCGGACGCCGGCGATCCTCAGGTCGTCAGGTTAAAATGTTCCTCCCTCTCACCTGATAAAAACTACCGTCTTAAGGCCTGGGATTTGGTTGATCTTGCGGGGCTGGTCAGTGATACGGTTACTTTCGATTTCGAATATACTCCCGGATTGTCGGCAATAATTGATGATGAATCAACCCTGTTCGGCACGACCGGTAATTGGTCAATGAGTGCAGATGGTCAACCGCTCATCGGCACTGCATATCACCGCACCCCAGCCGGTGACGGTGCTAACCGGGTTTTTTGGCGTTATCCGGCACCGGCTTCCGGCTATTACATAGCCTATGCCCTGTTTCCGGACTCTTCGATTTTCGTTGACGATGCCATGTATATCGTTAAGAACGGTGCGAATTTCGACACCGTTTTAGTCAACCAGCAGGCGCCCTGCGCGGCAGGAATCCCGCTCACAATTACCTACGCCGAAAAAGGCAGCAATTTAGTCGTGAAACTACACAATCAGTCCCGCAACCCAAGCGACCATTGGGTCGTAGCGGATGCGGTACGGTTCGAAAAAACTTTCATCCCTGCGACAGTCATTGATACGCCGCTTAACGACCAACCTGCCGACTTCAAACTTTTCGGCAATTTTCCCAACCCTTTCAATACCGGCACGAATATTTTCTTCAACCTTGAGCAGTCCGGCACAATGCGCTTGGCTATTTTCGATTTATCCGGCCGCCAAATCAAAGCGGTGGTTAAAAATTATTCAAGCGGTGGAAAATACATCATACCGGTTGCTTTGAACAACCAACCAGCGGGCATTTACCTATATCGGATTTCCAATGGGACAAGGACACAGGCCGGTAAAATGCTGTTAATCAAGTGAGGAATCATTCTTGACAGCTGGACGAAAAAAAATACGCCAGCAACCAGCACGTTTCTTTCCGCGGGTGGATCATATTTTCCGATGTATCACCGACCCGTTTTTACATCTGATCATCTTATTTGCCCTTCTGACATCCGAGCTCCTACCCCAAAACACAGGTAAAATCTCCGGGCGGGTTTTCGATGCGGCTGCGCAGAAGGCCTTGCCAGGTGCCAACGTCGTTATTCCCGAATTACAGACCGGAGCGGCGACGGATTTGAATGGCCATTTTGCCATCATGCGGCTCTATCCCGGCAGTTATACGCTTAAAGTTACCTTTATCGGTTACTCGCCAATTACTATTACCGATGTAAGGGTCAGCATTGACAAAACGACCTTCCTCGAGATTCCAATGCAGATACAGGGCATCGCCACTCAGGAAGTGGTTGTCACAGCTAAAAAGCCCATTGTCGAAAAAGACAAAACTTTCAGCTCCACCAACTTCGAAGCGGATGAAATCAGCGAAATACCGTCCGAGGGTTTGCGCGACATTCTCGACCTGAACGCCAGCCTGCAGCGCAATGCGAATGGAACTTATTCCCTGCGCGGGGGTGGCAGTTTCGACATCAACTTCATGATTGACGGGGTGAGTCAGGAAAATTCCAACACCGGCGTTCCTGGTACAAATTACATGGGTGAGAAGTCGAATACGTCCTGGAAATATGACTTCAATCCATTGGGCGTCAAGCAGATGGAATTAATTTCCGGAGGATTCAGTGCCGAGTATGGCAACGCCCAATCCGGTGTCGTCAAAATCGTGACTAAGGAAGGTACCCCCGCATTTCACGGCGAGATGCGCATCGAATACCGCGGGCCGGGTCAGTATCACTTCGGTGATTATCTCTACGGGCGTAACAATTTCGAATGGCAACGCTGGGGACAACTGGAAAACTGGTTCACTGCGACGGCCTTTCAACTCCCGCAGAGTAGTCAAATCGGCACACCTTCCTATATAGACGGAATACCTGTCAATCTGTTCTATTTCTCCGACTCCCTTCATACCTACCTGCCTTATAGTCGTTCAATCAACGACTCACTCGCTGTCGCTTATTACAACCAGTGGCTGGCCTCCCACTCACCCGGCGGAAAAATCCTGTCGCAGGTTACCGATTACAACTGGACTGTTAGTGGATCGGGTCAATTAAGTAGCGGTGATTCGGTGATGCTCTATCGCAAAAACTGGCTTTATTCACAGGTCAAGAATCCCACGAACAAGTTAGGAGTGTATGATTATCGCCAATTGTCCTTTGTGCGTTACCTGTTTGGTTTAGGCGGGCCGATCGGGCAACTGGAGGGTTGCACCTTCTTTCTATCGGGGGAAAAGCGCCGCAAGCCTACACGCCTGCCTACCTATGAAAAATACAACGACTATGAAAATATCAATCTGACGACTGTTTTGCGGGTAAGCTCGGCTCTGCGGGTACGGACAATGCTACAGTATCAGCACAGCCGCAATGGCGTTTTCTCGGGATCGGATGACATTCGCTGGGCTTCGCCGGTTGGCAGTGTTTCCTTCAACACCGGAAAACAAAAATACCTGCTGATTTCTATTGCCCCGAAAGATGAATATGCCTGGATTCAATCGCTGATGCTGACTTACGTCTTTCGACCGGAAACTTTCTTAGAATGGACGATCTCGCATACCTACGAACAGTACGCGATGAATACCGAGCCACTTTCCACCACCTGGCAGGCGCCTCAGGGAGTGTGGGACGAAGGTTATACACGCCTGGTCTGGGATCCTTCGGCCACGGCCTACAATCAGGATGTACGCACCGATATTTACGCGACAAAATTAGATTTCACCCACCAGTTCAGTCCTCAGAACCACCTCAAAGCCGGCCTGCAGGCCACCGGCTGGAAGATGCATTACAGTTCGGTATCCAGTGCGTATGCCAACGCGCTTATCTATAAATCCGGATTTGCCGAATACTATAAAGCCAATCCAATCTATGCCGCCGGTTATGTGCAGGATAAAATGGAGTACAAAGGTCTGATTGCCAATCTCGGTCTCCGGTTGGAGGGATTCAACAACAACGCGGATGTCCCGGCTGACCCCTATGACGTCTTTTATCCGGGTACGATGGGACCAACGGACGTCGGCAGTCCGGAAACACAAAAACCCCAAACCCATTGGGCACTCTCGCCGCGGGCCGGACTGTCATTCCCGATCGGTGAACGCACGGCGTTTCGTCTGCAATATGGTCATTTCTATGCCATGCCCATCTTTCGGCACACTTTATCGCGCTCTACCTGGCAGGGTTGGATCATGGTCGGTAACCCGAACCTGGATTTTCGAAAAACAATCAGTTATGAATTCGGACTTCAGCACAGCCTTTTCGGGACGCATCGCCTGGACGTAGTCGCCTATTATAATGACCGCACCAGTCAAACAATCAACATCCGCCGCCACTTTGATCAGGGAAGTTACGGTCGTAGCGTCACTGATCCTTACGCCGCGACCTATGTCAATACGGGTTACGGCGCCACCCGCGGCATTGAAATAGCCCTGGATCGAGTCGCCGTTTCCAATTGGCGCTACCGCTTCAAGTACGCTCTGTCCCGCACCTCGTCAGGGGCTTATGGTCCCTGGGAAATCTGGGAAAAAGATGACCCCAATAAACCCTTTGATATGCGTCCGTTCATTCTGCGCGCCAATGATAATATCACCTCCGAAGATAAAACGCACGCTTTCAGTGCCATAGTAACCTACTCCTGGGCCAAGAAAAGTGGACCGCATATCGGCAGTTTCTTCCCGCTGGCCAACTCCGCCCTTTCACTCAGCTACATGTTTCGCAGTGGCAGTCCGTTCACCTACGTCACGAGCTACGATGAATTTTTCGATGTGGAAAATAACCGCCGTTACCCGCTCGAATATGAGACCGATTTGAGTTATCTGAAAAGTGTCAAGATGTTAGGTTTCGAGGTGACGATCGCCTGTCGCATCCAGAACCTATTCAATAACCGGTGGCTGACGCCCTTCGATGCGACGGTCGAGAAGGATGACCTGAACCGCTGGGTCCTGACCGGCCTGACTTGGGACGATCCAAACCATCCTAATTATAAATATAACTATCACCGCGCGTACCGCAACACGCCACGGGAAATTTATTTTAACTTGGGACTCGGATTCTAAAGGGTAATTATACGATGCCAGACCGCAAGAAAATATCGCTCTCCGTACCCTTGACCTTGACCTCGACCTCAGCCTTAATCTTGACCCTAATCTTTTTCTCTCTTCCCCTCCTATCTTACGCCCAGGATAATGTACTTTTTTTACGGGAAGGGCGGCTCTGGGAAACCATCAACCTGGCAAAGATCGGTCCCACTTTCAACAACTGGGCACGCAGTGGATATGGCATGGATCATCCTGGTTACGAACCCAACTGGATCGCCGGTCATACGGGACTTGCACCTTCTCACCATTGCGGAGGTGGATTCTGGATCACGGCCCTTAGTCCGAGCGGTTCAGTTTGGGGTGTGGAGGATTTTGCACTGTATGCCGGTTCGGTGGGTTTCGAACCAACTGCCAAGTATATCGCCCAGACAAACCGTTTTGTCTATCCGGATAAATCCAACTACTTTCAGCAAACCAACCCGCACGCTGGTGAGCTTTGCGTCGAGACAATTTTTCAATGGAATCCGCAGTATATATTCCCCTATACTCGCCAGGCTTTCCTGCCCATTCGCGTCAGCCGCAGGATCCACCAGTGGGTCACGCACGAAATTGACCAGGATTATATCATTTGTGACTATGTTATTACGAATGTCGGCGACTCTACGATGCACAAGACTTATCTGATGTTTCTGTACGGTTTTGCCATAAATGCCCGGGGTTGGTCAATTTTGTTCCCTGACTACAACCAGGGAGCGCGGAATACGCGCATGGTTTGGGATGGCACCCGGCGTCTGATGTACGGCTATGCCGCCAATTTCAGCGAAACTCCCGGCGATGATGCCTATGATTACTGGGAACAGGGCGGCCCTAACCGTCAGGGAGAATATCTTGCGCCCGGTTATGCTGGATTGAAATTCCTCTACATCTCCCCCGACTCAAGCGGTCGGGCCAATCGCATTCATAAATACGGCTGGGCGGCTTCGCATCCCACCCAAGCCAGTCATCCCTTCACCAATCAGGGCACTCTCGACGCGGAATATCAGATTATCCGTAATCCGGCTCTGGCGACGGATGCTATTACCTCGATGGGTGACACGCGCTGGGGTTCAACCCGCGTCTGGACCATGCTAACCGTGGGACCTTGGGACCTCGCTCCGGGGGATTCCATCCGGATTGTCCTGGCGGAACTTGTCGGGAGTGTACCGTATGAAACGGTCATCAATCCGGCCACTCAGGTGACGCATATCGCTAAAGGGAAAAACATCCTGCTCGATCTGGCCGCCAGAGCCCAGGCTTGCTTCGATCGCGATTTCGATCTGCCTGACCCGCCGGCACCGCCATACGAATTTCAATTGAATCACTTGGCAGAAGACAAAGTCGGCGCCCGCTTGAGCTGGTCGGACGCCAATGAAGCCATTCCCGACCCGGATTATACCGGTAGTGCAGCCCTAGACTTCGCGGGATATAAAATTTACCGGTCAAACTATCTGCCCATCGGACCGTGGGATTCTATTGGAGTGATTGCGCGCCACGATCCGCAATACTTCGACAATGCCAGCGGTAAGTATTCTTTCATTGATTCGGCTCTGACAATTGGCGAAAGTTACTACTACGCGATTACGGCTTACGATCAGGGACATCCGCTCTGGCCGCCCGATCCGGGCAGCTATCCCAGTGGCGTTCCCCCGCTCGAGAGTTCCAAGTATGTCAATCGTACGATCCAACCTTTTCGTGCCGGATTGGGGCCCAGTAAAAACCTGGCGCGGGTTCTGGTTGTCCCGAATCCGTTTATCATGTCCTCAGGACTGACGATACCGGGAGACGAGGATATTATTCAATTCGTCAATGTACCAAGCCCCTGCACGATCCGCATCTATACCGTGCGGGGTGATCTTGTTAAAATAATCGAACATAAGGAAGAGGTCGGCACGGCTACCTGGGATCAGGTGACCAGCTGGGGACAATTCGTCGAAAGCGGCATTTATATTTATCATATCACCTCACATGCCGCCGATTCCAAAAACCAAACTGTAATCGGGAAATTCAGCATTATCCGATGATACAAATTATTTTTTCTAATCATTCGAACTGTTCAGCTATACAAAGTATTCAGTGTGATACTCGTTTAGATTCAATCAGCCGTCGGAAAATAACCCT
The DNA here is from genome assembly GCA_964588795.1 of uncultured bacterium. Taxonomy (GTDB): domain Bacteria; phylum Fidelibacterota; class UBA2242; order UBA2242; family UBA2242; genus CAZPQN01. Next base: position 109,031 of record CAZPQN010000002.1, read on the forward strand.
GCACTCGATTGGCCGTGAACGGATGATGTATTGCTCAACTTTAATTCATCACGGGCGGATTTCGCTTCGCTCAACCTTAGTCTTGGTCCTGACCTTGTCCCTATCTTTCCCGCCTGGGCTTTCGGCGCGTTTTCGCAAAACCGGTACGGTCGGTTATAGCTTTTTAAAAATTCCTGTCACCGCCCGGCATACAGCTTTGGGCGAATCTATGGGAAGTATCACGGATAACGCCGGCATCACACCGTTGTTTTTAAATCCAGCTGTTTTAGGTTTCCAGACCCATAAGACCGTCGGGTGCAGTTATTCCACCTGGATCGCCGATATAAATCATCAGGCTGGCGGGGTGACCTCTGACCTCGGGTATTTTGGAATAATCGGCATTGGAATCAACTATTTAGATTACGGCGAATTTACGCGGACTGCACACGGTGCAAACTTAGGCGAATATTTAGTAACCGGCACGTACCAGGCTCAAGCTTTAGCGATCGGTCTGACTTATGCCCGTCGGCTCACTGACCGCTTCGCGTACGGACTCAGGCTCAATCACGTGCGCGAGACGATCGCAGAGTATACCTCGACCAATTTCCTGCTCGATATGGGAGTTATTTATTTCACCGGCTGGCGTTCCTTGCGAATCGGTGGTTTTATCAACAATTTCGGAGTAGACGAAAAATATATCGGAGACTCCTTCAAAATGCCGACTGAATTGCATCTCAGTCTGACTTACGACCTTTTCGACATAACCCACCATAAGTTGACCCTGACAAGTGAATTGTCCCATCCCAGCGACAATCTGGAAAAAATTCACGTGGGTGTTGAGTATCAGTTGTACCGGACTATTTTCCTGCGCGGCGGTTATAAATTTCAGACCGATGAAGACCATTTTGCGTTCGGCGGCGGGATTCTCTGGCAAGGTTTTTTACTCGACCTGGCTGTGACACCGTTCGGCAGGTTCCCGACCATTTACCATTTAACCCTCCAGAAGGAGTTTTGATATCCAACCCGGTTTTCTAAAACGTATTTGTCTCCGAGGTTCTGGATTGGTCGTGATGGCGGTTTTTATTCTCGCAGTTCAAGCCAATCCCACCCCCCGAGTGCATTTAACCAACATCATCCTGAACGGAGGCTATTCTAAGGCAACCGGGATTGACCGAAGTTACACTAAACTCGATGGATACGGATTTGAAATCTGCGCAAACTGGCAACTGCGATCCCGATTATCCGCCGGATTAACGACTGACCATCATTACTATACTATCGAACAGCAGGACGCTGTAAAAAATTGGGGCTGGTCTTACTGGCAAAAAATATACAACGGTGTCATCGCGACTCTGCAGAACGATCCGACCTACGATGTACGCCTGCAACCCCACCAAATCCTCAAGACCAAAAGCATCGATCTGAATGGCGAATTACGTTTGCCATTCGGTAAATATTTGACCGTCCGGTCTGATGTACGAGGCGGATTGGTTTGGTACTCGCGCCAGCTCTGGCTACATGAATTCTGGACCCGCTATTACCCTTCTATTGACTATACCTTTAAATATGACTTCCGGAATTATGCGAACGCCCGCTGGGGATGGGTCTATGACCTTGCCGCCAGCGTCGGGGCGGAATTATACCTGACGCACTCGGTTAGTGTCTCGGTTCAGGTGGGCTATACTCACTATTTACGTGAGCGGCGCGATGCTGAGTTCTTCCCCCTGCGCAATAACATTTTAATAAACTACGGTGTAATTCTGAATTACTGATATGTTGCAAAAATATTTCTGGTTCAAATTATATATCGTTCTTTTAGCCGCGCTTGACCTGAATCCGATCAACGCTCAGACATATTGCGGAGGCGGTTTGGGATGGCTAAACCCGGTTGGCGGACTGACTTCGCGGTTTAGTTCTGCTTTTGTACCGATTCTGGAAGGTGGTTATCAGCGTGATGAATCCTCGAAAATCATTTTTCAGTATCAACCGGTGGTCCTGCACAAAGTTAACCGTGCTTATTTGTACTATGACAAATTAGATATGCGCTTGAATAATCACAGCCTGGCGTTACTTTTCGAGCGCTCCGTCTGGAAGCCGGTGAATTACTGCGCGGTATCACTCTACGGTGGTGTATCATTAAATCGCTGGAGTTACAGACTGAAAGGGTTTCATCAGGCCGATACGCTAATGGCGGTCGGAGGTGAGGACTCGGTAGTTGTAGTCGATAATCCGCCTTTCGGCCAGCAGGATTGGAGCTGGGGTGGTCGAATCGGCGCCTGTGTGACTTTGACTCCAATCCGATTTCTCGAATGCGGTTGGCGTTGCGATTACCATTTGCTCATTGCCGAACTATGGCCGCTTCTGAATGTCCGCTTAGAGAATGTGAGCGGTTTGCAAACGGCGACTCTGCAATTCTTTGTCAGGTTTAAAATCAATTAAACTCAGGGGAATCCCGTTTATGCGTTTCCTGATTATTACCCTATCCACCGTCTGTTTGACATTGCTCGAGTGCGCACCTTCGCCAAAACTAAAGTTTTTATGGATAGACGGTTCCGCCAATTTCCGACGGCTAAGTTGCAGTGATTCGATCCGGACAGTCATTGCCAGAATCGCCACGCATGGCTTTGACGGGATTATCGTCGATTTGAAACCGATTTCGGGTGAGGTGCTCTATCCCAGCAAAATTGCGCCGCAGATTGTCGAGTGGAAAGGGGCTTACCGGGACCGCGATTTCAACTATCCGGAAATAATCTTGTCCGAAAGTAAAAAAAACCACCTGAAAGTCTACGCCGCCGTCAACGTCTTTTCCGAAGGCTGGAAAAGCCAGCAACGCGGACCGATTTACCGCAATCACCCCGAGTGGCAAACCGTGCTTTATCTGCCGCCTGATACTCTTGTACCTACGACCCAGTACTCCGAAGGTTATGCCGCTTTCGTCAATCCTGCCGATCCGCAAGTCCAGGAGTATGAAATCAGTCTCATGGAGGAGATCCTGAATAATTATGATTTCGATGGCATCGTCCTGGACCGGGCGCGTTATGACAATATCCGCGCGGATTTTTCTGCATTTTCGCGGACCCAATTTGAAAAATGGTTCGGGCAGACCATCGGTCACTGGCCGGCGGATATTTTCACCTGGCAGAAAGATTCCCAGAATCAATGGCAACCGGTTCCCGGGAAACTTTTCAAATCGTGGCTGGAATGGCGGGCCGGGATCATCTATGCGTTTTTCGCTAAGGCCCAACAGCGCCTGAAAAATGTCAACAAGGACCTGACTTTCGCCGCTTACACCGGTGCCTGGTACGGCACCTATTATGAGTTGGGCGTTAATTGGGCCAGTCAAAAGTACCAGCCTGTCCGCGACTACGAATGGGCTTCGCCGGATTATCAACGCACGGGCTACGCCGAATTGCTCGACGGCCTTTTTTCCGGTTGTTACTTTTATCACGTTGATCCACAGGAATTAAAATCGGAAAAGACGCTTCGCCCTGACCTTTTACGAGAAGCAGCGGTCGCTCAACAAATTACTCCTGAAAACACTGTCGCCGGTGCCGCCCGGCTGGCAAAACGGGTCACCCGGGATGTCGTTCCTCTCTATGGTAGCCTTTACGTCCAGCAATATTATGCAAAAAACGATCCCGATCAGTTCATTCGGGCGATAAAAAAATGTCTTGAGGAAACCGACGGAGTGATGATTTTCGACTTAGTGCATCTGGAAGATTTTGGGTGGTGGCAATATCTCCCTCAGGCTTTTCCTGCAATGTCTGAAAAGTAAGCCAGATCCCGATAATTTATCTTCCAGGCAGATCCGTGCGAGTGAAATGCCGTTTATTCTGAAGAAATGGCGCCCCCTGTTTCGGTGTGGAAAATTTACCCGGCTTTGATCGGCTCGCTTTCGTACGCTGGTGCAACCGTTAGTCGAATTGTCCCTCGATGTTAACAGACACCTTTTACATTATTGGCGATGTCGTTAATAATTAATAAAGGTTGGTCATGGTCAAATCAAGATTGATAATTACTATTTCATCTGTCTTAATTATCGCGGCTGGAATATACCAGTGCAACCATCCTGAAAGTGAAACCGCGGCAATCGAAAAAGTCATCCGTGCGAGTATCGGTTGGGCGCTCGATAAAGATCAAGCCCTCCTGTACGCTTCGGTAGTTCAGGATTCGACACTTTTCATTTTAAATCCCGATTCAAGCGCGATCCGGGGTTTTGCGACTTTCCGCGAGCATACTGAAGGTTTTTTTATGCATCCGGATTTCCGGGCAGTCAGCAATGCCTTCCGCGATCTCCAGATCAATCTGTCGCCCACCGGTAAAACCGCCTGGTTCTATACCCGATTGGATGATTTCAATACCTGGAAAGGACGACCCGCCAACTGGGTGAACGTGCGATACACCGGTGTATTGATCAAAAACCGGGGGCAATGGCGTCTGGTGCAGATGCACTTTTCACACGATACGCATTAATTCCGGCCAGCCATCCTCTTCTCTCCCGTCGCCCTGATTTAATCTCTTTCCTATAACCATAAAAACGAGTATCTTTGGCTGGAATTAATCTGGTTGAAAATGGTACCGCAAGTCTATTTCTATGAAACCTTTGAGGAAGAGCTGGCGCAACTGCGCGAAAAGCTGCCTCCGACAATAAAGTTCGACAGCACACCGGGTACAGTCCAGGAAAGTGGTGACCTTCACCCGCCAGCTAAAATCATCTCAATCCGTACTCAATCGGTGGTACCACCGCATTGGTCTAAGCACTTAGAAGCTGTCCTCTCGCGCAGTACGGGTTACGACCATCTGAGCGCTTTACGGCAAGCGACAAACCGACCGATGCTGGGGTACTTGCCATTGTACTGCAATCGCGCCGTGGCGGAACATGCACTGATGCTCTGGACGGCGCTGGCACGTCATCTGCCCCGCCAGGTAGAAAATTTCCGGACTTTTCAGCGGGATGGATTGACCGGGATGGAAAATGCCGGTAAAGTGCTTTTGGTTGTCGGCGTAGGCCACATCGGTTACCAGATTGTGCGCATCGGCCGGGGCTTGGAAATGCGCGTGCTTGGCGTGGATATTATTCGACGTCATGCGGATGTCGAATATACCGATATAGATTCCGGACTGCGGCGAGCTGACATCATTGTCTGCGCCATGAATTTGACCCCGGAGAACCACGGTTATTTTAACGAAACCCGTCTGCGACAGACGCGACAGGGTGTTATTTTCGTCAACATCGCTCGCGGTGAACAGTCGCCGTCGACTGAATTATTACGACTCATGGAGACCGGGCATTTAGGCGGAGTAGGACTGGATGTCTACGATGCGGAAAGCCAGCTCGCTATTGCATTGCGTCAGGGAACTCAATGTGACAATCGGGAAGTCCAGGCTACGCTTGCCCTCAGCCGCTTGCCCAATGTGATTTTGACACCCCATAATGCCTTCAATACCCGGGAAGCCGTGGAACGCAAGGTACAGCAATCGGTCGAACAACTGCGTCGGTTCTTCGGAACCGGACGTTTCATCTGGGAAGTCCCGCAATAATTCTCGCTGACGGCGGTGGTTAAAACGCAAAATCAACCGTATGGATTGACGAGGTAAAGATCTCGTCCGCCCGCGCGAAGATAATTTTCAGGTCGTCGGATGAGAAACAAGGTGAATAATTTCCGATCGCGCTACCGTCGAGCTTGTTGACATAGTTGGTTTAATACCCAGATATCACGGCAATCTGTAATCGTATCATAGCCCTAAACCGACTTACCTGGTTTTCCCGTGATTATGGCAGGTTGGTCATTCTAATTTCTTAAATCTTCGTTAAATTCCGTTTTGAAAATACTTTGAAAAATGATATCAAGGCGGGATAAAATAAATTGCACCGTCGACTGATCTGCGGTCTGCTAATAGCTGTGACCTTTGTCGGGCTGACCTGCATTAACCAACGACCTATTGGGACTAAACGGAGTTTGGTGGATACGGTCGGTTTCGCGCAGTACAGCTGGCAAATGGATTCACTGCTCGCTCGAATCTGGTTGAAGGCAGATTTACGTAAACAGATCCTTTTTCATGATCCAGACACGGTCTGTACGCCCTGGAAAGTCATCATTGCCCCGCACGACGACTATACTTACGTCGGCTCGATTTATCCGCAGTTGTTGCACGCTCTAAAAGCGAAAACCCTGCTGATTTTCGGCGTCGCTCATAAGGCAAGGATTTTCAAAATCGAGGATAAGCTGGTTTTCGACTCTTTCACGATTTGGTTCGGCCCTTACCAGCCTGTCAGCACCGCCCGGTTACGTGAATCACTGCTTAAAAACCTACCGGAAGATTACTATCTAAGACACGATAGTTTGGTAGCAATGGAACATTCCATCGAAGCGCTTCTGCCCTTTATCCAATATTTTCAGCGCTCATTTGAGATTGTCCCGATTTTAGTACCGGCAATGACGCTGGAGCGGATGCACATCATCAGCCGGCAATTAGCCACGGCGTTGGCCTTCGAAATGCGTCGGAAGAATTGGCAATGGGGACGGGATTTTGCGATTGTCATCAGTAGCGATGCCGTACACTACGGCGACCAGGACTGGGGCGGAAAAAATTACGCTCCTTATGGAACCGATCGAAAGGGTTATACTGAAGCTGTCACCCATGAACGCAATCTCATTTATGGATGCCTGACCGGCGCACTCGATACGGCACGCATCGCCCGCTTTGTCGGCGCGACCGTCCGGCAGAATGACTACCGGGAATATCAATGGACCTGGTGCGGGCGCTACTCGGTTCCGTTCGGTCTGCTGACCGCTTATTATCTGCAGAACGCCCTGCACCAGAAACTCAATGGAAATCTGGTGGCGTACTCGACCAGCATCGAACCGCCCCAGTACAATTTCCGCGACCTGAACCTGGGAGTCACGGCCCCGGCAAATCTGCGGCATTGGGTCGGTTATGCCGCGTTGGGATTTCGATGAGTGATTTCTGTTGGTCGTAAATCTCGAAAAAACTAAATTGTCACAAAATCGAGGGTCATAATGAAACGCAGAGAATTTTTATCCACCTTAAGTGCAACAGCGGCTTCGGTCGGCGTCGCCCGGGCCTTTCCGCTATTGCCAGACAAAAAACCGCAAACCACGACGGAGAAAGGTATGCAGGTGCGCTACGAAATCAAAACCCTGAATCTGAAACACACCTGGACCATTTCGCGCAACTCCAGCGATGTGAAAAACAATGTCTTTGTCTACCTGACCAAGGATGGCATCACGGGCATCGGGGAAGCCGGGCCGAATGTGCGCTACGACGAGACACCCGAATCCACCGTAGAATTCATCAAAACCGCCACTCCCCTTTTGGCCAAAGCCGACCCGTGGCAGTTTGTCCAGCTCGGTCTCGATATCAAAAACCTGCAACCGGGGCAGACCGCCGCTAAATGCGCCATCGACATTGCGCTGATGGATTGGATCGGCAAAGCCCTGAATCTGCCATTATATCAACTCTGGGGACTCGACGCTACCCAGGCACCGCTGACTTCTTTCACGATTGGCATTGATACAGCCGAGGTCGTCAAGCAAAAGACGCGCGAAGCCGAACCCTATAAAATCCTGAAAATCAAAGTCGGCGGCCCGAACGACGAGGAAATGTTCACCACTGTGCGATCGGTCGCTCCCGATAAACCTATTCGTGTCGATGCCAACGAAGGCTGGAAAGACAAGGAAGTCGCCATTAAAAAGATTGAATGGCTGGTTAAAAACGGCGTGGAATTCGTCGAGCAACCAATGCCCGCGCATATGTTGGAAGAGACGCGCTGGTTACGCGACCGGGTTGCTGTGCCCCTCATTGCCGATGAAGCCGTGAAAACCGCGGCGGACATCCCCAAACTGGCCGAAGCTTTCGACGGTATCAATATTAAGCTGATGAAAGCCGGCGGTTTGCAGGAAGCCCTGCGCATGATCTGGTTAGCCAAGTCCCTCGGGATGAAGATCATGATCGGCTGTATGATCGAAAGCTCGGTCGGAATCTCGGCGGCGGCGCAACTCTGTTCGTTGATTGACTATGCCGACCTGGACGGCAATTTGTTAATCGCCAATGATCCTTTTCAAGGCGTAATTTTCCGTGACGGACGGCAATATTGCACGAATCTGCCGGGAATCGGGATCAAGGCCGGTTAAGGCCGACTCCAATCCCATAATCTGGCTCAGTACCGGCCGGTGCGGAAACCGGTTTATTTGAACATCCAGCGTTCACCCAAAGTTACCGGTTTCAGCCAGTTTCCCTCGCGATAGACGGGCTGACCTTTGATAAAAACCTGCCGAACCTGCAAGCCATCTTTAGTACTGGCACATACAACGAGATCGGCGACCTGACCGATGCGCACCGAACCGCGCTGCGGGATGCGCCATTCCGTACAACTCACAGAGGTGTTCAATTGGATTTTTTCAGGGTCAATCTGCTTGCCTGACCGATCGCGGCAGTAAATTCCGTAAGGTTTGCCGAGCCATTCGGCCAACTGCAGTGATTTCAGCGAATCCGACGCGATCAACCCTACAAAGCCGTCTTTCAAATACCGAAGAACTTGCAATGAGTCTTCTGCGTTCCGTAGTTCACGTCGCAGTTCCAACAGAGTTCCGACATTACCAGTGAACTGTTCAGTGGCCAGGGCTTGACCGAATCGACTGAAAAGCGTTGGGTGGGTAAATTCCAGCGAGATCAAGACGGTTGTATTGCCCTGCCGTAACAGGTCACGCAACTGCCGGTGCAGGCGTTTGGCATTAAGGGTATAATCAGAGATGACCGCTACCATTCCCGGCATCAGAAATAATCCCTGGCCGTCAATCGTGTCCAGAGCCGCAAAGCCGGTTAGGTCGCCCATTTCAGCAATTCTGCCGACGGATTCCTGGCCAGTTGGATTGGTGTTTTGCGGGTCGAAATTGATTGCTACGTCTGTGACAAACGGCGGAATGCCGGTGCCGTCGAAAACGCCCACATCCTTAATGATGAGATCATAAATCTGTTTGTCGTTCAGCAAAAGCTCATCGTACCGCACCGAGGCGTAGGTTTGATAAGTCTCGCCGGCAATGGCGTCGAAAGCGGTCAGCAGAGCGATGAAATTCATTTTCTGCAGGAAAGCATCACGCTCCGTACGCCACCCGCCGGATTCAATCAGAATGGTGCTCACTCCCCAGCTCTGCATGGCGTCGCCGAAGGCACGGGGCATATACTCATCGCTGTACTTGGCGATATGCCCGCCAATATACGCTCCCAGCTCTTCATACAGGTACAAAGTGAGCTGTTTGGCTTTTTGCCGGACGGCGTTATCGCCATTGCTTTCGTCGAATGGCGGCGCCATCAGGGCTATCGCGACCGGTTGGTCGGTTTTGCCGACAGTCAGCCTGCCATCCTGATCATGCAGATTAAAACCGAAAGCGGGCTGATATTTTTGCTGAAGCTCATACAGGATTTGGCCTTCGGGCGTCACCCGCTCCCGCGCATCGCGATTGACGTCCAGGCCCTGTGCATTGCGACGGGTAAAATATGCCGCACCGTCCGGATTCAGCATCGGGACCGCCAGGATAGTTACATTCTTTAATATCTGCTGGACAAATGGGTCGGCTTTTTTCCGGATCAGATAGTTGAAAACATCCAACAGCGCGGCGGTAGCCGTCGGTTCATCGCCATGCATCTGGCTCCAGAGCAAAATCCGCGTCGCGCCTTCGCCCATCCGCACCAAATAAATTGGACGACGTTCCACCGATTGGCCGATTTCCGTATAGGAAAATATTTCTGGCGCTTGCCGGTAAAAATCCTGCAAGGCGGCGGTGATATGCGAAATGCGGAGCTCCATTAATGGAACCCGACAATACTGATAAGCGGCGTATTCATCGGCGAGAAAGGCTAATTTCGGACCCGCATGCGCCGGCAGGATTAGCACGACCATAATCAGCAAGGCCATTTTGACGCGTATTTTTACCATCATTCAGGATTCCTTAAATAATATCGCTCCGGGACTGATATTACGCATCCGCGTCGCGATTGTCAAGAATCAGTTCAGATTAAAATCGGGATTGGTGCATAAAAGAAAAGAGGCTGGCGTTGACCAGCCTCTTTTCAGCTATTTGACCTAAGCTGTTATTTCAGATAAGTCATCTTCTTGGAAACCATCTGACCATTGACTTCCAGACGATAGATATACAGACCGGTTGCCATGTTCGTGGCATCGAACCGATAGGTATAGTTACCCGGGGTCAATTTCTCATTCACCAGCGTTTTCACTTCACGACCGAGTAAGTCGTAAATGGTGAGTTTCACCAGATTTTCCTGACGAATCTCGAAAGGAATATTGGTGGTCGGGTTGAATGGGTTCGGATAGTTTTGATCGAGACGGAAATTTACAACAATGACATCCCTGGCGCCGTCTTCGTGACGAATGCCGGTACCACCAGGAGTGATTTCCAGAATGTCGCCACCGGGGGCCGCCGGGTTGTTGCTCGTGAATTTCATGATCGCACCGACTTCAAAATCCGCGATATAGGCGGTCTTGCCGTCAGATGTCCAATCAATACCGCGCGGTGAGAAGTAAGCACCGTTACCAAAATCGGTCGTACCAAGCACGAACTTGCCATAGCTGTGCCCGATCGTATCCACGATGGCATAACCCTGAGTCGGATCCAACGCATACCAGCCGGTGAAATCGGCCACGCCGACATCCCA
>CAZPQN010000003.1:0-4236 GCA_964588795.1 uncultured bacterium
GTCTCGGAGCGGACGGTTTTTAATTACCTTCGACAAGGGCTTTTAAAATCGATCAAGGTCGGCGGGACTAAGAAAGTGGGAAAGCACTTGATTCCGATTGAAAGGGTCGAGAAACTTTTAGGGGGTTAGTATGGCTTATTTGGCGCGATTGTCCAACGGTCAGTATTATGCACGGGTCAGAATCAGCGTCAGCGGTAAGATCACCGATAAATTTTTACCGCTGAAAACTAAATCCGGCAAGCGGGCAAATTTGATTTTTCCACGGATTTTGGAGCGCGAGAAGTTATTCAAGGCGGGTGTTATTTCTTTGGCTGAAATCGTCAAAACTGACTTTCCCGCGATTGCCAACCTGGTCACAGATTATCTTGAAAATTGCGAACGTGAAGGGCTTAACGATAGGACGATCCAGCTGTATCAATACGGATTGAATCTATTTGCAAAGTGCATTAACGGGCGCGATATTGCCTGCCTGACCGACGCCGACGGTGATCAATTCACGGATTATTTACGTGGGCTTTATTCTAATCGGCAATCGGCAAACATTCACCTGCGGACTGTCAACCATTTTCTAAATTTTCTCGTCAAGCGGCGGAAAATCGCCGCCCTTCCCTTCCGGCTGAAACAATTCAGGGTAGAACAAAAGTCACCCCGTTATTTTTCCAATGAGGAAATGAACCGGATTTTTAAAGCAGCCAGGGATAATCAGGAATTGGCTTACCGCATATTTGTTCACTACAACACGGGATTGCGGTTGAATGAACTTGACCGGAGCGAGTTAAAAGGTCGTCGGATAGCGGTTTTAAACCCGTGCAAGCGCGGCGCGATTCATTACATTCCGGTGAATGATCGCGTTGCAAAGGCTTTTCTATGGTTAAAAGAAAATTGTCGCTACCACCCGCGTTCGATAAGTCGGGCATTCAAGGAATTACTGGAAGCCTTAAAATTATATCGGACGGCTGACGGAAAGTGTCGTCATTTTCACCATTTACGCGATACCTTCGGAACGGCGGCTTATTACCTGACTCGTGATATATTTCAGGTCGCTAAGTGGATGGGACATATTTCTAAAAAATCGGGCGTTCCGAACGTCGAAACAACTGCCATTTACGCCAATTTCGACGATGAACAATTAATCGAGGATTTTGGCAACCGTCCCGAAACTCTAAGCGATCTTCGGGAAGCGTTGTTACGCAATTACGCAACTAATCATTTGGCGCGAATTGAACGGCTGGAAACGATGAACATTTTACAAAATCAACCGGTAATAATTGGCAATGAGAATTGACATTTTTCCGACGGGCGGGGTAGCTGGCGGGGTATACGGAGCGGGTATACCGCTCGACGATCGAGGACAAAATATGACAGAATTTATCACTATTTGGAAGCCTGAAACCGCTAAAAGTGACAATATTTCAGGGGTTATTTTTCCCTGTAATTCACTTATTTTCAGGGCTTTGAGCGGGTGAAGGGAATCGAACCCTCGTGACCAGCTTGGGAAGCTGACGTTCTGCCATTGAACTACACCCGCATCGTTAAAAAACTTAAAATAATTTAATAGTGTCGTGGCACTTTTAAAAAGATTTTATCGCCAAAAAAAGGGTTAAACAACAGGCCGTTTTTGCCTGCCGCTGCAAATGGCTCAGCCGCTCTTAATTTTGTTCATTTTTGGCCACAACTTTTTGCGCTTTTACCGACGACAAACACAAAATCTTGTATTTTTACTTGACAAGTATCCAAGTGCTTGCTAACTTCGCACTGGAACTGAATTAATTCAGTTAATTTTTTATCAACTTTAGAGCATAAAGATTTGGATGAGGTATCTGAATGTCGGAGGTAATTTCGCTCGACTTAGAGAGCGTCGATAAAGAATCCCTGAAAGACACACCTGTTAACGTCAATATCGCGAAATCCAGCACCCATTCGGATATCAATTCGACCTTTTCCAGCAATGCTCTGGAAGTCCTGCGCAAGCGCTATCTACGCCGCGACAAGGATGGGGTCATCATCGAGACCCCGGAAGAATTATTCCGCCGGGTGGCCGATGCCACCGCCGAAGCGGAACTAAATTACTCACCGCGGGCGGCGATTCCCAAGATCGCCGAAAAATTTTATCAGATGATGATCCGCAAGGACTTTATTCCGAACTCTCCCACGCTGATGAATGCCGGCCGCGACCTCGGCCAGCTTTCAGCATGTTTTGTTCTACCGGTTGATGACTCCATGGAATCCATTTTCCAAACCCTGAAAGATACCGCGCTGATCCACAAAAGCGGCGGTGGCACGGGTTTTTCCTTCAGCCGAATCCGTCCCCAGAAAAGTATCGTCAAGACCACCAGCGGTGTTGCCAGCGGTCCGGTGTCATTCATGAAGGTCTACAATGCGGCTACGGAAGCGGTCAAGCAAGGCGGCACCCGGCGCGGTGCCAATATGGGAATCCTGCGGGTCGATCATCCGGACATCCTTGAATTCATCGAATGCAAAAAGAATTCCCACGAACTAACCAACTTCAACATTTCGGTCGCCGTGACCGATGCGTTCATGGAAAAAGTACGCCAGCGCGAACATTATGAATTGATCAATCCGGTGGATAACAGTCTAACCGGCACATTAAACGCCGCGGATGTTTTTAAACTGATCGCCACGAATGCCTGGCGGAATGGCGACCCGGGCATCATCTTCATCGATCGCATCAATCAAATGAATCCCGTGCCGAAGTTAGGCGAAATCGAAGCCACCAATCCCTGCGGCGAACAGCCGCTCCTCCCGAACGAATCCTGCAACCTCGGTTCCATCAATCTGGTCAATTTCATCGTTGATAATAAAATGGATTTTAAGCGTCTGGGCGAGACGATTGACAACTCGGTCCAATTCCTCGACGACATCATCGACATCAACAAATTTCCGCTGAAAAAAATCGAAACGATGGTAAAAAAGACCCGCAAGATCGGGTTAGGGGTCATGGGATTTGCCGATGTGCTTTATCGTTTACGGATTCCCTACGATTCCGACGAAGCCCTGACGCTCGCCGATGAAATCATGAAATTTTTCTACAACCGGACAAAAGAAGCCTCCACCAAGCTCGGTGAAGCGCGGGGCACTTTTCCCGCCTGGAACGACAGCATCTATTTCCCCGACGGCCCCAAACAACGCAACTCAACCTGCGTTACGATTGCGCCCACTGGCACGATTTCGATGATTGCCGATTGCTCCAGCGGCATCGAGCCGGTATTTTCACTGGTCTTCACCAAACGCGTCCTCGACGGCACCGAATTCGTTTATGTCAATCCGTATTTCGAAGAGGCCTGCCGCGAAGCCGGAATATACAGCGAAGATTTAATGCGTCAGGTTGTGGCCCGGGGTTCGATTCAGGCCATGGAGGAAATTCCCAAAGAGATCCGCCGCGTATTCGTGACCGCCCATGACATTTCACCCGAGTGGCATGTCCGGATGCAGGCTGTTTTCCAGAAATGGGTTGACGCCGCGGTTTCCAAGACCTGCAATTTTCCGCAATCGGCCACGGTGCAGGACGTCATGGACGCCTACTGGTTAGCCTATGAAGCCGGATGCAAAGGTCTGACGATCTATCGCGACGGCAGTCGTAACGAACAGGTGCTGTATGTCGGCCATCAGACCGAAAGCGTTCCTAAAGACGGCATCACTCCACTCATTCCGATAGATCAGACACTTCATCCCCGGATCCGACCGCCGGAAACACGCGGAGTCACCAAGCGCATCCGCACCGGCAGTGGCACGCTGTATATTACCATCAATGAAGATGACTATGGTCTGTGTGAAGTTTTTACCAATATCGGTAAAGCCGGCAGTCAGGCCCAGGTCGAATCCGAAGCCATCAGTCGTTTGATTTCGCTGGCGTTACGCTCGGGCATTGATGCCCAGGATGTGGTTAAACAGCTCAAAGGCATCGGCGGGCCTTCACCAGTCTGGGAAAACGGGACTCAGATCCTCTCCACACCGGACGCGATCGCCAAAGCCCTGGAATGGTATCTCGATGAACGCGGTGGCAAGAAAAAGATGCCGCATCATGAACCGAGTTTTTCCTTAGCCGATGTGGATATGGTGAAAGTGGCCCAGCCGCACCAACCCATCGCACACGCCGGCAGCGTTGCCACGGTTGACAATAAAAAGATGATCCTCACCTGTCCGGAATGCGGCTCCAACGTTTACCATGAAAGCGGTTGCGTTAGTTGCCCAACCTGCGGCTATTCCAAATGCTGA
>CAZPQN010000003.1:4336-107408 GCA_964588795.1 uncultured bacterium
AGTCTTCCATGATGTCTTTCTCTTTGTGCTTGAGAATTTCATCAATGTGTTTTATATAGCGGTCAGTCAGTTTTTGGGTTTCCTCCTGCCCCTTGTAAGCATCGTCCTCCGCAATCTCTTTTTCCTTTTCCAGGTCTTTGATCATTTCGTTGGCGTCACGCCGGATATTGCGAATAGCGACACGACCGTCCTCGGCGAGTTTGTGGACATATTTTACCAGCTCTTTTCGGCGCTCTTCGGTCAGGCTGGGGATTGGAATCCGCAACAAGTTACCGTCAACTAAGGGATTCAAGCCCAATTCGGCACTGCGAATGGCTTTCTCGACGTTTTGCACGGCGTTGCGGTCGAAAACCTGAACGACTAACAGGCGGGCATCCGGAGCGCCGATTGAGCCCACCTGGCGCAAAGGCACGAGCGTTCCATAGTACTCCACCTTGATTGGATCGAGCAAGGTTGGCGAAGCGCGACCGGTACGAATGACCGCCAGCTCCTGCTGCAAGGCCTCGATGCTTTTCTTCATGCGGTTTTCCGCATCCTTGATGACCTCATTTAGCATGACTTCCTCCGTGTCACCAGCGTGCCGATTTTTTCACCTTTCAATACTTTCTCAAGATTCCCTGGCACTTTCATATTGTAAACGATGATTGGCAGATTATTATCTCGACAGAGCGTAAAGGCCGTCAGATCCATGACTCGCAGTTGCAGTTCGATGGCGGTTTGATAATCCAGCTCCGGATAGAGCACGGCATCAGTGAATTTTTCCGGGTCTTTGTTATAGACGCCGTCAACTTTGGTGGCTTTGATGATGGCGTCGGCTTTGATTTCAACTGCCCGCAGTGCTGCACCGGAATCCGTGCTGAAAAAGGGAC
Organism: uncultured bacterium; assembly: GCA_964588795.1. GTDB lineage: Bacteria > Fidelibacterota > UBA2242 > UBA2242 > UBA2242 > CAZPQN01. Next base: position 5,206 of record CAZPQN010000003.1, read on the forward strand.
GTCCGGTTCCGGCACTGAAAATGACGATTTCTCCGCGTTCGAGGTATTCCACGGCGTGGCGAATAATCATCGGTTCGGCAACTTCGATCATTTGTATGGCAGACATGACTCGGACTTTGAGACCGCGCGTTTCAAGCGCATCCTGCATCGCCAGGGCGTTGATGACGGTCGCCAACATTCCCATATAATCGGCTTTGACCCGATCCATCTCTTTTCCGGCGGCGCTCAGTCCGCGAAAAATATTTCCACCCCCGATCACCAAACCCAGTTGTACTCCCAGATGGTGAGCGATCTCGATTTCTGCGGCGATTTGATGTACTATCTGAAAATCGATTCCGGAATGTTTTTCACCCGCTAACGCCTCTCCCGAGAACTTCAGAAGAACACGTTGATAGTGAGCTGGTGACATGGCCGGGGGTTTTAGCCTTGGGGGCGGAAATTCTCACCCAGTTTGAACCGCACAAAACGCGCAATGCTGATATTTTCACCGATCTTGGCGATGGTGGAAGTTAAATAATCCTTCACGGTGATTTGCGGATCCTTGACGAAAGGTTGTTCTAACAGGCAATTCTCCTGGTAGAATTTATCCACTTTACCTTCGATGATGCGCTCGACGATATTTTCCGGTTTTTTCTGCGCCCGGACCTGCTCCCGGTAAATTTCCTTTTCCCGAGCCAAAACCGTGGCGTCTATTTCCTCGCGCCTGACCGCCAGGGGATTGGTGGCGGCGATATGCATGGCAACATCTTTCACAAAGGTGATAAACGATTCATTTTTAGCGACGAAATCAGTTTCACAGTTGACTTCGACCAAAACTCCGAGTTTATTTCCGGGATGAACATAGGACCAGATCACGCCTTCATTGACTGCCCGGTCGGCTTTTTTCTCCGCTTTGGCAATGCCTTTTTTACGCAGGATTTCAATGGCTTTTTCGGTGTCGCCATCGGCTTCCATTAAAGCGGTCTTGCATTCCATCATTCCGCTTCCTGTACGGTCACGCAGTTCCTTGACCTGAGTGGCAGTGATTTGCATTCCAGTTCCTTTCGTGAGAATTAACTTTCGGCTTCTTCCGGACTTAGCGGGGCGACGTCAACCAAACGCGTGCTCTTGGCCTCGTTAATGGCATTGGCAAGTTCGGCGACCAGTAATTGAATGGTCTGTATGGAATCATCATTGGCCGGAATGGGATAATTGACGATTTCGGGGTCAGCATTGGTATCCATAATGGCGATGACGGGTATGTCCAGGCGCTGAGCTTCTGCAACGGCGATGTCATCATGCGTCGTGTCCACGACAATCAGAACATCTGGCAGTTTTTTCATATCCTTGATACCCCGGTGCAAGTCAGCCAGTTTCACGCGCTCGCGTTCCAGCGAGAGCTTTTCTTTCTTGGTTAGGTTTTCACCATAGCCGGCAGATTTGTCTTTTTCCAGCTTCTGCAGATGACGGATACTTTTCTTGATCGTAGAAAAATTGGTCAGCGTCCCGCCCAACCAGCGTTCGACCACATAGAACATTCCACAGCGGTCGGCTTCTTTCTGGATGATGTCCTTGGCTTGTTTCTTGGTACCGACGAAGAGCACATCGCCGCCCTTGCGCACGATTTCCCGCACAAAACGAGAAGCCTCGTCGAGACAGTCGATAGTCTTGGTCAGATCAATGATATGAATCCCGTTTTTCGCCATGAAAATGTACGGTTTCATTTTGGGATTCCATTTGCGGGTCAGGTGCCCAAAATGCGCGCCGGATTTCCAGAGCATCTCAAAAGTAACATTTCCCATAAGTGCTGACTCTCTGTATTAACGTTTGGAAAATTGAAAAGCACGACGAGCGCCGCGCAGACCGTATTTTTTACGCTCCTTGACGCGCGCATCACGGGTCAGAAGCCCCAGCGGTTTTAATTTTGTGCGGGTTTCCGGCTCAACCTTTTGCAAGGCGCGGGCAATTGCCAACCGGATCGCTCCCGCCTGCCCGGTGATTCCTCCACCGGCGACATTGATCAGGATATCGAATTGGTTCGTAGTACCGCTGAGCTCCAGGGGTTGCATGACCATGCGTTTCAGCGATTCGGTTGGAAAATAATCTGCCAGCGGACGGTCGTTGATTACCACCTTGCCATCGCCGGCATGCATCCTGAGCCGGGCGATAGATTTTTTACGCCGACCCAGAGCAAGATATTCTAATTTGGACATGCGCTGCTTATCCTTCTATTTGTAAGGGTTGGGGTTGTTGCGCTTGATGGGGGTGATCCGCGCCGCTGTAGACTTTCAGCTTACGAAACAGTTTACGCCCCAAAGCATTGTGCGGCAACATTCCTTGAATGGCCCGCTCAACCACCTTGGTCGGGGCGTTCTTCAGTACATCCTTGTACTTTAGAAAACGCTCGTTACCTAAAAAACCCGAGTGCGTAAAATATGTCTTAAACTCAGCCTTTTTCCCGGTGAGCCGCACTTTATCCGCGTTGATTATTATTACAAAATCACCCGTATCCATATGCGGCGTAAAATAAGCCTTGTGTTTACCGCGCAAAACGGCGGCGACCTGACTGGCAAGGCGTCCTAATACCTTACCCTCGGCATCCACAAGGTACCAGTTATGCTTAATGTCCTTTAACTTGGGAAAGGTTGTTTTATACATTTTTCTCTCTAAATAGACTAACAAAAATAGCGGGTAAACTTACAATCCGGTGATTTTATAATCAAGATTTTTTTCCCAGGCACCTGTCAATATATTCACTGCCGCGCATGCGACTTGTCTCAGGTGTTCTGGTAATCAGCAATAGCGGGTGGAAATGGAACAAGTCCCGGAAAGCGCTGCGCCAGACTGGTAGCAAACCAGAAATCGAGCTCGGCGCTGGAAGCCGGCGCGCGTCCTGTCACTTCCTCCCAGACTATCGGGCTTTCCATACAGAAATAGATCCACGGCGGGGTTTTGGTAGCTATCAGGATTTCATAGATGCGCCGGTATAAAGCAACTCGCATTGGACGCGGATAACGCATTTTCTGATCCATCCCGCGCACCATTTCGCCGTAAATCAATTTACTCCGCGGGTAACGGGTCTTCATCTGGGTTTTGACCGCGGGGGGAAATCTAAGTGACCCTAAACTGATCCAGGCGATGCGCGTGGGATCCACGTGCTGGTAAAGCTCCCGGACGAGCCGGATGTATGCGTCAGTATAGTCGGGAAAAAGCAGGAGCGGATCAAAATGGAAACCAACTAAAAATCCGGCTTCCTGCGCCTGCCGGGCGGCTGTTAATCGGGCTGTCAATCGGGCACTGCCGTGCTCTTCCAGCGCAATTACTTCCGAAGGATTCAATGACCAAGCCAGGATCGTCCGTCCATTATGCGGCAGTTCTAACAGTTCCCGGATATGACTGGTCTTGGTCTTCAACTCCAAAACAGCATTCTGCAAACTAGCGAAGAACACAATCGCCTCCTTCGCAAACAACCTTGAACCGGGTAATGCCAGACTGTCACCCAGCTCGCCCGTGCCAAATCGAAAAAAGCGCCGGGGATTGTCACTTACCTGGCATTGAATATCATGAAAAATCGTCTGATAATCGGTATATATGACCGTTAAAGGTTGGTTGAGATAATATTGTAAAATGCAATAGGAACAGCGCAAAGGACAGTTGAGAGTCTGGTTGATTACCTGATAACCACAACAAATGTAAGCGGACGATGTGCCCGGACACGGTTTGACGAGAGACCCTTTCGATTGGGTGATGTACAGCACGGTCTTTGGATCGGTTTCCACGGGCAGATGCCGACCCGGGTCATCTCCGCACGGTATCAATTTAATCTTGGCAGAGCGGTGCGCAGAGATAACGTCTAACGTTAGGGCGTCATTCTGCACAGAAGAATCAACATAAATCAGGCTGATTCCCGCTGAGTTGACTCGGGAGTTTTTTTTCATCCCGGCGATTCGGATTTGAGCTCGTCCAATAACGGGGATAGCTTTTGCAGTCCAGTACTGCTAAGGAAGTTGCGCAAACTGACAAGGTCTTCGACGGTCCCAATCTCGACACTGAGGTGAAGAGTACCGCGCTCGAAGGTCGGATCCCAATCGATGCGCGTCGTGGCCGGCAAATCAATTTGAGCAAGGCGTTTTTCCATCCGGGCGATTCTTCGGCTAAGATGCGGAAATCGCCGCCGAAATACCATTCGGCGCAGGTGAGTCAATGCGTGCACTTCAAACGGCCCGGGGCAAGTCCGGCGGAATTCCTTCTCGATCCGACGCAGAATCGTAGCAAAGTCCAACCCCTCCCGCAAGCCTGCTTCCGTAATATTTACCAGTAACTCGGAAAAAACACTTAATGAAGGGCGCAAAGCACCCACGAAATTGATAAACGTCTCTTGTTGTCCCGGTGTCAGCTCGCTGACCTGATTCCAGAGGGCGAACGGCGCTTTTTTAGCGATCAGGAATGCTTGTATCGACGGTACGACGTTGATCAGCTTCCGCAACTGCGGGACTAACCCGGAAAGTGATTTAATTCCCGTCATCGCATGAATCAGATTATCGGCATCCGCCTGAGGAATTTTCAAATGGTTCATCAGTCGCGAAAGTCGCGCTACCTCGATCGGGTACAACTCGCGATGCTGGCGTACGAAGCGTGCCAGTTCCGTAAGCCAGTTCAGAGGGGCAGTCTGCTGGGGAAAAATTAGAGCAGGGATTTTGTCTGTGCCGACCTTCTCGAAAAGACCAAACCCAAACAACAGGCGATAACCCTGGGCTTGCTGATGAACGATAACTTCCGGTAGAATGGCAAGCTTGGACTTTTGATTCACATTCTGAATCCAGAAATCCTCTATAAAAACCCGGTAGAGGGGCGAGGAAGTTTTAATCTGCTGTGGAGAGAGGCGCTGAATGCGCATGGAATTTGTCCAGAATCCGTTGATATTCCTGCAGTTTATCGGCATAAATATTGGGCAGGTCAGGGTGTTTTGCTCGCCCCTGACTGAGGATAGACAGTTTGCGGACGATCTCGTTCAGCACCAACTGGCGATAGGCATCGCTCATCTCCTCGGCTAAGATTTTCTCAAGAGCGCGCACGCGGTAACGATCCATTCCCCAGTATTTGCGCGATAATTGGTCGGAATGTCCACCCGTCTTGACAATCAGTTTTTCTTTCACCAGGCCGATTTGATACTTTAAGGCGACGCGCAACCAGAGATCATAGTCCTCGCAAACCGGCAGACTTTCATCGAATACTCCCACCGCATTGATGACACGCTGATGAATGATGGTCGCCGACGGACTGACTATGCATAAGGGTAAACAATAAGGGAAAATCCAGCCCCCATATTTGCGGTGCTTTAGCATGGGGTTGACGACTACTCCCCGCCGAATCCATTTTTCTTCCGTTTGCAATACCATTATTTCCGGATGCTCTTGCAGAAACTGCATTTGGCGCTCCAGTTTAGTGGGCAACCAGTAGTCGTCCGAATCCAAAAATGCTATCCAAGCTCCTTCCGATTTTTCCAGCCCAAGGTTGCGGGCAGCTGAGACGCCGCCGTGCAATTTGGAAAAATAGCGGATTTTATTTTGGTACTTGTTGATAATCCTTTGTGTATCGTCGGTACTTCCATCATCAATGACTATCAGCTCACGATTCAGATAAGTTTGTTCCAGCACCGAAACGATAGCACGTTCCAGGGTCGCCTGCCGGTTGTACGTTGGGATGATAACCGATATTTTGTGGGGATCGTCCATGATTTAGCTGGTCGTCAGCACCAAACGCAAAAAGATCGGTGTGGCTTCAGACAGTAATGACAAAGCAGATGAGAAATTCTCCTGAAATTGTTTCTCAGCATCGTCCCCGGCTTGATCACTGATTACTTTCAGGCAAAAAAAAGGAAGCCGGGTTTCCTGACAGATTTCGGCAATCCCAAACGCTTCCATATCCACACCATCAGCCTGGCATAATTTCAGGAGCGAGCAACGCTGGGCCATACTGCTAACCGGAATGGAACTGGACAGAAGGGCGCCCCTCAGCCAGTGGCGCGGTATTTTTTTCAGCAATTCCTCCGGATAGCGCGGCGCTATCGAAGATAGACAAGTCTCATGCCAAAAGGCAAACTGAAGAGGGAAAAGAATCGTCAGAGGCACTATTGAGGGCTTTAAAGCTCCGGCGGTTCCGATATTGAGCACCAGATCATAAACTTTTCTCCGTAGTGCCTGCCGGATTTTTTGCGATACACGCTGCATCCCGATGCCGGTCACTAACCGGTCGGCAGTGAGTTTCAAATCGGGGAAAAAAGCTTTATCCTGCAAAGCCATCCAGCCGGCATTAAGCTCTTTTGCTGAAGCGGCGGTGATTAGTGCGTGCAAGGCTGATGTGAATCCCTAACATTCTTGTTAGTGTACATGGCCGGTGGCTGTTGCCGGCTCTGCCCTTTTTTATTCCCAACTACCGACCTGTCTATGAAAGAGGCCAATTAATCTGCAATGAGTTCGAGCTGATCTTCTTGTTCCTGGATCTCTGCCGGAGATGCTTTCGCCGGGAGAGCCAAGGCTTTGGTGACAATTTCCTTCCAGGCTTCTTTCTCCAAAATCATGTACCAGCCGCATTTGTTGCAGACCTTATAGTAGACCTTGTTGCCGAAGTAGGCATGCTTCCGGTAGACAAGGTCTCCGCTACATTTCACGCATTTCTCATCGATTCGACTGTCGTAGCACTGGGCAGTGTTTTTTTTACCGGCATTGTTACTAATTTCACTCATAGAATACCTAAAATAATTGGATGTTTGATTTTAATCGAGCATTCTGGATTGATTGTTTACTCCAATACCTATTCCATCCGGGCTTTAAATTGTCATTTATTTCACTAATTGTCAAGGAATAATTTTCCAACCTGCCTAGAGCTTGTCTCTTTCGCGCCGTAAGTCTAATTTTAATTTGGAGTAAAATCATGGACAAATTCATGCGTACCATCCCATTTGATCATCTGTTACACTGGATGCGGAGCGAGTGGCGGACAAATGCGCAGATTTTCGGTATTCCCAGAGCGACCTTTTTCAGGAAGGCTAATTCCCGGGTGTTTGCTTTACCCGGCGGATCCTGCGAATTACCTCTGGGCCCCGCCGCCGGACCGCATACCCAGCTGGCCCAAAATATCATTGCCGGTTATCTTACCGGTGCACGCTATTTCGAACTTAAAACCGTCCAGGTGCGCGATGATCTCGATATTGCCAAACCCTGTATTGACGCCGCCGGAGAAGGCTACAATTCCGAATGGTCTACCGAACTCAGTATCACCGACGCCGCTACCGAGTACCTGAAAGCCTGGCTGAGTCTGCCTTTCGTCAAATGCCTCATCCACCCCGATTCGCCTGCTGTGCAACCTGGCTATGTCTTCAACGTGAGTGTGGGTTATGACCTGAAAGGCATTCAGTCGCCAAAAGTTGATGGATTCCTCGACGTACTCACGGATGCCAGCAACCATCCGGACTGGCGTTCATTCCAGCAAATATTATACGAAAGCTTGTTGGAGCATAAAACTCCAAGTCCTTCAACGATCGCAGACATTGTCGGCAATCTTGCCCCGCAAATTTCCACCTCAGTCACGCTTTCCACCATGCACGGTTGCCCTCCGCAGGAAATCGAGGCCATCTGCCGCCATCTTTTAGCGACGAAAAAAATGCATACCTATGTCAAACTAAATCCGACCTTGTTAGGTTATGCCGTAGTGCGGGATTTGTTAGATCGTCACGGATTTCAAAACATTCAACTCCAATCAGAGACTTTCGAGCATGATCTGCAGGGCACGGAGGCTTTCCCGATGCTCATGCGTCTCAAAGCTTTTGCGGCGCAGCACGATCGCTTCTTTGGCGTAAAACTATCCAACACTTTACCGGTGAAAAACACGCGGGGACGCCTACCCGGTTCCGAAATTTACCTCTCCGGTCCTGCTCTGTATCCATTGACTATCAGCCTGGCAGGTCTAGTAGCCCAAACCTTTGATGGCAAATTGCCCATTTCCTATTGCGGGGGGCTTGATTACTTTAACCTGCTGGAGGTCGCTCGCACCGGTATTTATCCTCTGACATTAGCGACGAGTTTGCTCAAACCGGGTGGCTATTTGCGGCTGACTCAATTAAGTACTGCACTCGATACTTATCTGGACCAAATACCTGACAACCGGATTGATTTAGAACGTCTTGCCCAGCTGGTTGACTCTCTTCACAATTTCCGAAAAGTCAATGAGTTTGTTACTGTACCCGACCCGGGAAAATCCACCGAGAAATTGCCGCTCTTTGATTGCTTTACCGCACCTTGTCAGCAGGGATGCCCGATAAGGCAGAACGTTCCGGATTATCTCTATCATCTCGAAAAGGGAGATGCTGACCGGGCGCTGGCGACGATCCTCGCGGATAATCCGCTCCCGCACATTACCGGTTATATATGCGATCACCAGTGTCAGGTCAAATGTACGCGTAATTTCTATGAAAAAGCCCTGGCTGTCCGGGACTGTAAGAAGTGGGCGGCGGAAAACAGTCGAGTCTCGCTTTCGTCTGCTCCTTGGCGGCGCAAAAGCCCGCTTTCAGTAAAGGTGGCAATCATTGGTGCCGGACCGGGCGGCCTGGCCTGTGCGGCTTTTTTAGCCCGATCGGGCGTATTGGTCACAATTTATGAAAAAGAAGCATCGGCTGGTGGAACAGTTCAGCATATCATACCAAAGTTCCGCTTACCCGACTCGGTCATTGCTGAGGATATAAAAGCGGTTACTGCTCTCGGAGTAAAATTCATCACCAACTGGCCCGAGCCGATTGATATTCATAACCTCCATAATCAGGGATTCGGGTATGTTGTGATAGCAATCGGCGCCGGTCAATCCCGGCCACTTAACTTGGACGGTGCCAACGGTAAGATACTGGATTCACTGACCTTTCTGCGCACTTTCAAATCTGATCCGGGTTCGGTTCGACTCGGCAAGACCGTCGCAGTAGTGGGCGGCGGAAATTCTGCCATGGATGCCGCACGGGCGGCTTTGCGGGCGGACGGCGTGCGCACCGTTCATATTATCTACCGGCGCACTGTCAATGAAATGCCAGCAGACCGCGAGGAATTGGAAAACGCTCTGCGCGATGGCGCAATTTTTCACGAATTGCTAACCCCAGTCGAGTTCATATCCGGTAACCGTCTGAAATGCCAACGCCTGCGACTGGGGAAACTGGATTCATCAGGACGTCCGTATCCAATCCCGATCGAGAACAGCTTTTCCGAAATTCAGGTTGACTGTTTAATCGCCGCCATCGGAGAAGAAGCTGACCAGAGCTTTTTCGAGCGCAACGGGATCGTTCGGAAAGGCCTCTGGTACAATCCTAAAACGCTCGAAACCAATATCACCAACGTATTTATCGCCGGTGATGCACGGCGCGGTCCGGCTACAGTCGTCGAGGCCATCGCCGACGCCCGCACCATCGCCACGGTCATTTTGAAGCGTGAAAAAATAAAAAACTCACCGACTGTTAAACCAGCAAAGGAAATGGAAATTATCGCCGACTTGTCCCTACGAAAAAGTTCTCTGCAATTACCCAACATCCAAAACGAAAACCGGACTCAAATCCAACAGGAAGCGATGCGCTGTCTGCATTGCGATCTACTTTGTGGGCGATGCGTTGATGTTTGCCCCAATCGGGCGAACTTTGGAGTAAAAGTAAGCACCCCCGGATTTAAGGATATCCTCCAAATCGTACACCTCGATGGCCTGTGCAACGCCTGCGGGAACTGCGTGACTTTTTGCCCCTACGATGGGGCTCCCTATCGCGACAAATTCACAATTTTCTGGGATCGGCACGACTTCATTCAGAGCCGCAACTCGGGGGCCATCTACCTCGGAGAAGGCCGATTTTCAGTACGTCTGCGGAAAAAGTCTTTTACATACGCAGTTGGTTCGACTAACTCGCCAAAATTATCACCCCCGACTATCACCCGCGTGCTGGAACAGTTGTATCAGCAATATCGGTTCCTACTTTCCGTTTAGTACAGTAAATTTTTCGCATACAAATTTCGTCCAGATTTAAAAATACTTTCATAATTAGGTGCACCTAATTAAATTAGGACTACTTATGAAAGAGCATTTTCCAACACCGATTTTATCGCAAAGCCAGGAAGATTATCTGAAAATCATCCTGGAGCTGATCAATGTCAAGCGGGTAGCGCGAATCAAGGAAATCGCCCAGCAGAAAAATGTCAGTATGCCGTCGGTAACGGAAGCCGTGCAGAAATTAGCCGCTGATGGTCTGGTCAATTATAGTGCCCGGGAATTTGTCGAGCTAACCGCACAGGGAGCGCATGCCGCCCGGAACTTATCCATGCGTCATCTTTTCCTGCGCAATTTTTTAATTGATATTCTTAGTATCCCGCCGGACCAGGCCAATAGCGAAGCCTGCGCCTTGGAACACTATCTGAGTGAAAACACCCTGGAACGTCTGATTTTGCTTTACCAGTTTATCAGCAGTTGTCCGAATAATGAAACCCGCTTCCTGAAGGATTTCCGGCAGTGTCTGGCGGTATCTTCTACTCACTCACCGCAAAAAGGTGCGTGCCCGGAATGTTTTATTCAGACCCATTTTCCGCATCTGCTTGACGACCAGCGGACGATTCATTTACTCTTATCGGAATTGCAGGAGGGCCAGACCGGGATAGTGGTCATGCTCGGACCGGATGCCGAGCGACGACATGCGCTGATTGCCCGGGGGTTAGTGCCGGGATGTTCAGTGCATTTAGTGCGCAAAGGTACGCTTGAAAAGCCCTATGAACTGCTGACAACTGCAGGACAAATCCGGCTTGAGACGCAGTTCGCTCAATACATTGAAATGGCCCTGAGGGTTGACGAAAACGAGCAAAACCAGCCATGACCAAGACGATCAGTCCTATTTTACTGAGCCAGGTGCCGACAGGGAATTGCTTCACGATCCGCCGCGTCCTGGCGCGCGGTGAAGTAGGCCAACGCTTAATCGACTTTGGATTTATAAAAAAACGTACCGGCCGTGTGATTCGCGAAGCTCTGCTTAAAGATCCGATTGAAATTGAGTTGGGGTCGACTCTTATTTCACTGCGCCGGAGTGAAGCCGCTTTGGTAGAAGTCGAGCCGGTCGAATGAATTTTACCGGACGACACCGACAGCGGCGACACGGCAGGGAAAGTACGGCCGCGAGTCTTTTTCACCCTCAGCGACCGCTCCGGATTGCTTTAGCCGGTAACCCCAATTCAGGCAAAACCTGCCTGTTTAACTTTCTGTCAGGTCAGTACCAGCATATCGGGAATTATCCGGGAGTAACGGTCGAAAAAAAGACCGGTCGCTTCTCATACGGTGAGCACTTGATCGAATTGATTGATCTGCCGGGTATTTACAGTTTAACGGCCTATTCATTGGACGAAGTGGTTGCCCGGGATTTTCTGATCAAGGAGCAACCGGATGTCATCATTGACGTTCTGGATTCGACCAATTTGGAACGGCATCTGTATTTACTCATGCAATTCCAGGAAATGGGGGTTCCGCTGGTAGGGGCGCTCAATATGAGTGATGAAGCTGAATCCAAAGGGATTGAAATCGACGCTAACCAACTAGCGCGGATTCTGGACATCCCGTTTGTAAAGACGATTGGTAACAAAGGAATCGGGCTTGAACAACTGTTGGCCGTAGCGGTGCAAACGGCCATGGCGCCGCGCATGAATCATCAGCGGCATCTCAATTACGGCGACCTGGTGGAGACAGCGCATATCGAGCTGATAGCAGAGCTGACCCGCGACGAAACCTTTGTCACCAAATATCCGGTGCACTGGTTAGTGATTAAATTGCTGGAAAAGGATCAGGATGCCATGGCACGGGTACGCCTGGAGCATCAATATACGGATCAGGTGTTTAACCGGATGCACCAGATCATAACCACGTTAGAAAAGGCCTATGGTGACGACAGCCGTACCATCATCAGTGAACAACGTTATGCCTATATTCATGGCGCCCTTCGGGAAACAGTCCGGATTAAACACCGCACTCCCCGTTCGGATCTGACGGAGCGGGTTGACAATCTACTCCTGCATCGCTTTTTCGGTATGCCGTTTTTTCTCCTGATTATGTTTCTCGTTTATCAGTTGACCTTCCGGTTGGGCAATCCGCTGGCTCAGCTTATCGCCAGTGGTTTTCACGCATTGGCGACCCTGGTTCCGCGAGTACTTCCGGAGGGATTTATGCAGGAATTACTCACTGAAGGAATCATTGATGGAGTGGGTGGTGTATTGACATTTTGGCCATTAGTCACCTTGCTGATGATCGGATTGGCGGTTCTGGAAGACACTGGATACATGGCGCGCGCGGCATTTGTCACCGATAAATTTTTCCACATTTTCGGACTTCACGGGCGGAGCTTTATCCCCTTCATGGTATCCACGGGTTGTGCGGTGCCCGGTATTATGAGTGCCCGCCTGTTACCCAATCCCAAAGATCGGATCGTAACCATCCTGGTGGCACCCTTCATGCTCTGCGGAGCGAAAGCGCCGGTCGCGGCAATGATTATTGCGGCGTTTTTTCCTCATCGGCAGGCTTTGGTATTCTGGTTACTGTGGCTGTTCAGCTGGTTTGCCGCCTTGACCATCGCATTAATTTTTAAAAAAACCCTGTTCCGCGGTGAACAGCCGGCATTCGTCATGGAATTGCCCCCTTATCGTCTACCAACCCTGCCCGGCATTCTCATGCATGCCGGGCAACGCAGTTGGCACTATTTGAAAAAAGCCGGCACGGTGATTTTGGCGGCCTCCATTATCGTCTGGTTCGCACTTTCCTTTCCCAAAATCCGAACAGACAGTTCCGGACAGACTTCGAGTGAATCTTCCGTGCAATTAGTTCAGGACGCCCAGACACCAGCCCGTTCAGCCCTGGCTTACAGTTATGCAGGACGTTTTGGACGGATGATAGAACCGGTTCTGAAATTGGCCGGATTTGACTGGAAAATCGGTGTCAGTTTGGTTGCCGGTGTAGCCGCCAAAGAAGTAATCGTTTCCACGATGGGGATCCTTTACGGTATCGAAGCCTCCGGCCATCCCTCCGAAACGACCGACGTACTACTCAGGACTAGCTTGCGTAACGATCCCCATTATTCTGCCCTGACCGCTGTTGCTTTGCTTATTTTCGTAGTCCTCTATACTCCCTGCCTGGCGACCCTGATAATGGTAAAAAAGGAATTACGACAGCTTAAGTGGGTTTTGTTTCAGGTTGGATATACACTGCTTCTGGCTTATGGTAGCGCCGTGCTGTTCTTTCAGGTGGGAGAAATCCTGTTTGGTTGATAGTATTTTCCTTTGACGGTGCCGCCTAGAAGCAATTCAACCCGAAGTGAATTACGAAAAAACAACCTGCGTTTCTATTTATTTTCTCCATTTGAAATTTACCGCTAGTAGTGTATATTCGTCCCGAGGTAGGCATGCAGGTCGACGCCACAGAAAAAAAAACAGACTTCCTGCGTTGTAAGTTACACTGGCGCCGCAGATTACTGTTTCATCTTAGTTTAGGATTCCTTTTTAGCATTAATGCGGGGCAAATGCTACAAACCCCTGAACAATCCGCGCTGATTTCGCTGGATTCTTTGCTAAACATCTGCATCAGCACGGCTGCCAAGAATGAGCAACTACCAAAAGAAGCCTCCGCTTCGATCACGAGCATCACGGCGGAAGAAATTAAACAGTTTGGTTATCATACGTTCGCGGATGCTCGGGCCGTGGTACGCGGTTTTGCATGTACACAACCTCCTCTGACGATGACCGGTGGGCCTGAATGTGTCAGAGCGGGCGTTACGCGGGGGGTTGAAATCCTCGGCGACCGACCCCTTTTGCTGATCAAGGACAAGACTGCCCATTGGGAGGGTGTGAATTTCAGTACTCGTCTATTAAGTCTCGTAAAAATTATCGAGTAATATGAAACCTGTTGCATCTCTGACTGACTTTTTGCAAAAGATCTCGATCCGCTCCAAGCTGATTTTGGTCATTGCGGCGGTGATCGGTCTGATTGCCGCATTTCTTTTTCTCTATTATCCCGTGCGTCTGAAGGGCAAATCGGTGGCCAGCCTCGTGGATAAAAGCCAGACCTACGCCAGCTTTCTGGCATATAGTCTCAGCCCGGCTTTAAATTTCAACGATAGAAACACCGCCGAAGAAATCATCTCTGCCGCCAAGCTGAACCCCGACCTGGTTTATTTAGTCGTTATGGATAACTCTCAGAAAGTATTTATGAGCCATAACCTAGCCCAAGCCTTTCAGCTGGACTTCAAAGAAAAAAGCACTCTGGCCGAGCTTGATTTTTATCGCCCTGCCTACCAGTTTGTAGTTCCGGTCATTTTTAACAGAGAGACCATCGGAAAACTATACCTCGGTATCTCGCTTACCCACTTACAGAAAGAGGTCGCCTTGATCCGTTGGGATGGCGTTTTGCTGAGTCTGACCATCTTTGTCGTCGGCGTACTGTTAGTGATCGTGGTCGCTTCGCTAATTACCGAACCGCTCAGCCAGATTGTTAAAACGGTCAACAGTATTAGTTCAACCGATCTTAAGCAACGTGTCACAGTGCGCGGTAGTGATGAAATTGCGCTTCTCGCGAGCGCTTTCAATGCCATGCTCGAAAAACTAGAGAAAGCTTACGCCGAGCTGGACGGATTCAATAAAGACCTTGAAATCAAAGTCGAATCCCGCACCGCCGCTCTTTCCCTAGCCAATGCGCAATTGCAATCGGAGCTTAAGGCTCGGCAAAAAGCCGAAAAGGATTTAGCAGGTGAAAAAGAATTAGTGATGATCACCCTGAGCGCGATTGACGACGGTGTCATCACCACCGACACTAATGGCAAAGTTCTGCTGCTGAATAAAGCCGCTGAAGCTTTGACCGGCTGGGCTGAAGTGGACGTTCATGGACAATCAATTGAGCGGGTTTTTTCACTCAAGGATGCCGAACCGAGCAATCGGACCATTGCCCGCATACTGCAAAACCAGGGTCCTTCCGTATCACTCGAGAAGGCGACTCTGGTCGATAAGTATAACCAGAAACGTGTCATAATCTATACTATTTCTAGCATTAAAGATTCGTATGGTGAAATCATCGGAACAGTGCTAATCTTTCGCCCGGCGGCCTGAATCTTTCCCCGCGATCTAGACCAAGAAACGTCAATCACAGATCAAATTCGTGAGTGCAGCAGGATTCGAACCTGCGACCCACGGCTTAAAAGGCCGTTGCTCTACCAACTGAGCTATGCACCCTGAAAAAAAGCCCGCAAAATTAGGATTTATCCTGTAATTATCCAAGAAAAAATCCCTGCTAAACTACAGATCTCAGGATGAGAGAATACGATAAATCCTGAGTAATTCTTCATCCAATTTTTTCTTTTTCTGCCAAGTCTCCGGTAATGGCACATAACTGACGGAATTATTCAACCAGCCTACCATTATGTCTGTCTGACCGTCTTCCAGAGCCTTGACTGCATGATAACCAAGCCGGCTGGCTAACAGACGGTCGGTGGCCGTCGGACTGCCGCCGCGTTGTGTGTGGCCTAGTACACAGACATGGCAGGTAGTATGATAAGCCGCTTTCAACTTGGCGGCGATTTCGTTGGCGTTGCCCAATTCATCACCCTCAGCCACGACAATGACGCTGCTCGTTTTGCCTGCTTTTGCCCAGTTATTGATCAACACCCCCAGGTCTTCCAGGCTTAGCTGTGATTCCGGCACGAGGATTTCTTCGGCGCCGCCGCAGATACCCACCTGCATGGCGATAAAACCGGAGTGACGCCCCATAACCTCCAATATGAAAAGCCGATCGTGCGAAGCAGCCGTGTCCCGGATTTTATCCAACGAATCAAGCGCGGTGGCAACAGCGGTGTCGTAGCCGATAGTCAAATCCGTACCCCAGATATCATTATCAATCGTTCCGGGTATTCCGACCAGGCGCACTTTCTGTTCTTCGTAGAGGGCCTGGGCGCCGCGGAAACTACCATCGCCGCCAATGACAACTAAACCTCCAATCTCCCATTCCCGGAGTACCTCAGCGGCGCGTTTACGTCCTGAAGGATGCAGGAAAGCCTCACAGCGCGACGTTTTCAAAAAGGTGCCGCCCTTTTGAATAATATTACTGACCGACCGACGATTAAGTGGCATTATTTCACCCTGAATCAGACCTTCGTAACCGCCGTATACTCCAAATACCGCCAGGCCATCGTAAATAGCGGTGCGTACCACGGCACGCACACAGGCGTTCATCCCCGGCGCATCTCCGCCACTGGTCAGCACTGCAATTTTCTTCAAGTCTACCATATATCTTTCCTCATTAATGATAAGCAATTTACATAAATCTGCCGATAAACAGACACCCCCAACAGCGTTAATCCCGAAGCTTCTGAATTAATTGTTCCAGCGGAGCGACTACCGCAAGCTCGACTTGTCCGGCTGGTTGTTTGGCGCGTCTGAGTATCTCGGCGACGTCTTCGTACCATTTTGCAGAAGGTTGGGTCTCGGTTTTCAGATATTCGACGGTTTCAATTCCGTACTGAAATAATTCATCTGCGGCGAGAGTCAGCGGCTCGATCTCCTTCAAGACCGGCGCGGAGGCGATTACACTCTGCAGTGGCGGGTAGTTATCATGCCAGATTGTGAGCATCTGCTGAATTCGATCCAGTTCGAGTCGGTTGTCTGTCCGACAATATCCTTCGACCAGATGGCGCAATTTTCTGGCGGTCATGGATTCCGGACGCGCCGCATCCACAATCCGTGTGTAGGGTGAGTAGGAAGTGTACGTGACTCCCTGAAAATGGCGGTCATATTGCTTGACCGGTTCGACGAGATCGACGAAACTACGCAGGGCAGTGACATCTTCACGGCCGGTCAGGCGCCTGAGCATCATCTCGTAGTTTTTAATATGGGTCAGCTCCAGCTCCTCTAATTGCAGGCTGATGGTTTCCAGGCGGTCGTACATGCTTTCCACATCGCGTACACAGGCCGGTGACCACAAGCGCTCGGCGATCGCCGCCGTGCGTGGCCAAATGCGCGAGTCAATGGTCTCATTAGTGACGATTTCGCCCCAGCTGGCGGCCTCGCCTCCTAGGATTAATTTTTTTTGCGCATCCGTCAGTTTTGAATCAGCTGGTATCGGATCAACCAAATAATGATATTCGGCAGGTTGTATCAAATCAATATAGTAGCCGTTCGACAGGATGCCCATATAGCCTTTTTGGGCCGCCTCCGCCAAGAAGTTATATCCGCGCCATGAATGGATCACAATATTCTGTGGTAAACCCGGCTGAAATATTTCATCCCAGCCGATCATCTTCTTACCGTATTTAGTAAGAATTTTCAACACCTGTTGGTTGAAATAACGCTGAAGTTCATGGTTATCCTTGAGCTTTTTGGCTTTGAGAAAAGCCTGGATTTCCTGGTTAGCATTCCAATGCCGCCCGTTATTTTCGTCACCACCGATATGCAGATACTCATCCGGAAACAGCATGGCCATTTCCTGGAAAAATTTATCGAGGAATTCGTAAGTGAATTCCCTGACTGGATTCATGGTCGGATCTTTGATACCCCAGTATCTCTCAATTGCATAAGACCCCGGGGCGCTGGCCAACTCCGGATAACCGACCAGCCAGCTCGTGGCATGCGCCGGGACATCAAACTCCGGTACGATGCGGATGCCCCGCTCAGCGGCATATTCAATGATCTCGCGGATTTGGACCTGGGTATAGAACATGTCGTCCGACCCCAATGCATGTAATTTGGGCCAGACTTTGGACTGGACGCGGAAGCCCTGATCGTCGCTAAGATGCCAGTGTAAAACATTCAGTTTGACAGCCGCCATACCGTCAAGATTGCGCTTAATGACTTCGACCGGTTCAAAGTGCCGGCTGACATCAATCAGCAGACCGCGCCAGGGGAAGCGGGGCGCGTCTTTTATTTTACACCCCGGAAAAAAATAACTTCCTGCATCCGCCGCCAATAGTTGTAACAGCGTCTCAAGACCGCGCATGGCTCCTACATCTGTCGGAGCGAGCAACTCGATTTTGTCCTTACCGACGGTCAAACGGTACGATTCATCCTCGGTAAGGATAATTTGGCCCAATCGCTCGTACTTTATGATGAATTGAGCGGAATCACTCACCTTGGCCGGAGTAATGAAGTCCTGCGGAAAAAACAAGCCCGTTCGCCCACTCAGGCGCCGCAAAAAGCGCGTGGCATAGCGACCTAATCGCGACGATGGCGGCCCCTGAACAGTCAGAGTAAATTTTGCGTCAAGTAGGTATCGGTCGCCGGTCAGTGTAACCTCTGCCGGTACCGGCATTAAATTCAATGGAGGCAATTCTCCGGCGCAAATTCCGGTTATAATCAGCAGTATGCCCGCAATGATGCGGATGATTGGTATTTGTTTCATAGGCTTCTTTCTACATCTTTATATCTTTTAAAACATACGGTCCCAGGGTGGTAGTTTGACTGGTTTCTGCTGGCGTACCGCCAACACCTTTTCCGGTAAAAATTGCTTGAGAATCACCAGACGGAACATATACTCTCCAAACCATTCATCAGTCATGGTCAGAAAACCTTCGTTGCCGTCGTCCTTGCCCCAGCTGTTCTCCAACAGCCATTTGGCCGGAATCCCGTTTGCCGTGGTATCCAAGCCAATCAGCGCCATACCATGCGAGGAGGAGGATTCATAGCTGAGGATGCGCTCTTTTTTATTCATGGTAAAAGGCACACCAAAGAGGGCTTCGTAATCATAGATGTTGACCGCTAAATAACCTTTTTCCCGCTCAAGGAACTTACCGACATCGCAGGAAAAGTACATTGGTTCGTCCGCTAATAATGAGGCTTTGGCAAATTTTTTAATTTCGGCAACCGGTACGTTGATAAAGGTCCAGTTGGGCCCCTCCCAGCAGTTGCGATCGTATTCAATTTCATAATGCTGGTAATAATCTTTCGAAGGATCGTCCATGAGCATAACATAGTCATTGAGGTTGACATTCAGGATCTCTTGATAGAAACGCTGAGGGGTGTAGCGGCCCTTGACGATCAGGCTGTCGTTTTTATCAAGATAACGCCAGCTAAATTCCTGGGGTGGTGTTCCGAGAGTGACGACCAAAATCCGATAGATTTCAGTCAGTTGTTCGGCTTTTTTCGTGCGCAGAAATATAAGGTCTTTGCCGGCGTTGTGCGCTTGCCGCAATCGCAAACCGTGTTCACGCAGCTTACGCTGGAGCAGACGGCTCATCAGGGCTGTGTTTTCACTGTGGTAACTCTCGGGCATGACTTCCTTGGGGACAATGCCATATTTCTGGATCAATCCCGGCATCATCGTCCAGACCCCGCCGTCCTGCAGAGGATGCTGGAAAAGCCATTGCACTTCACGGTCATCAATATCCCGGGTGCGAGTCTGAATGATTGCCTCGAGGAACAGGTTAGCTTTTTCGAGCTGGTCATAGAAAAAGAGATAATTCTCCGAAAATTCAAAATTCTTCATTCCATACTTTTGCATTACCCTGGGACGGATAACGTTCAAGGCGGTGAATAACCAACAGCGCCCTGATGATTTCTGATCGGTAATAGCTGGCACAGAGAGGCGGTGCGCAAAATAATGATCGAGGGTGCCCAGCATTTGACGGTTTAGTGCGATGTTCTTTATATCGTTATTCGAAACGGCATTCTGGCGGGTGAGGAGATTGGCGTCCGATGCCGCCACTTTGACACAGCCGGCAAGTATTTCAGGGGTCAGGGCGCCTTCCTGGGCCTGACCGTCAGCAATAATTAGAAGAATCACAACCGCCACCGAAATTTTTCTCCATGCGTTCATAAAAGCACCTTTTAGTTTTTCATTTCCTATTCGATAGACTCATTTCATACTGGCATATCGTTGCCAGAGTTGCACGGCAGCTTTCTGACTTTCTTCAATGATCAATTCTTCATCCAGAGTCAGGAAGGCGCCATCATCGTAAATGCGCTGTCCGTTCGTCATGACCAATGCTGCCCGGCAACCAGCCATGCCAAAAATCAGATGCCCGAAAAGATTATCGCGGTGAAAAGGTGTCACGGGAACATAATCAAACACGACGATATCGGCGGCAGCGCCCGGCACAAGGCGTCCCGGGTGATAATCGAAGAAACGCGCCGCGATCTCGGCATTATTCTGCAATAAAACCGGCGGCAAAAGCGCGAACAATTCTTCCTCCGCAACACCTGCCTGACGGTGCCAAAGATAACCGGCTCTCAAGGTTGCCAGCATATCGGAATTCATGCCGTCGGTGCCCAGTCCGAGTTTGACTTTTTCCACCATTGGGAGCGACAAACGCCCCACATTGTTGTTCATATTCGACTCAGGATTGTGAATCAGCGGCGCGCCGTGTTGCGCCAATAATTCCCGCTCAGCGGCAGTGAGGTGAATGCCATGGGCGCAGAGAGTTCTGGGCGTCAGCAAACCGAAGTGCTGCAGGCGATCCCCCGCCCCGTGGTAACCGAGCTGGCGGCACGTCTGACTATCAACCGGGTCTTCGGCACAATGAATATGCAAACCTGTTTCCGGGTCAAAGTTACGTGCGATTTCCTGCAGGGATTTTTCCGAAAGCGTGAAATTGGCGTGCAGACCGAGTGTGCCTTTTATTGACGCATCGTTCTGATGGGCGGCTATAAAGCGCAGGTTTTCATCGAGACCCTGTTTAAAAACATTGGCACCATCCCGGTCGGAAATCTCATAGCAAAGACAGGCTTTCAACCCGGCGCGTCTAACTACCACGGCGATGTTTTCTAAGCTGTCATGTACACAATTCGGTGAGGCGTGATGGTCAAAAATCAGCGTCACCCCGTGACGAATACAGTCGAGCAATGCCACCAGAGCGGAGAGTTGTACCGTTTCTAACGCCAAGGCTTTGTCCAGTCGCCACCAGAAATATTGCAGGCGTTCGCTGAAGTTATCCGGCGGTTTGAAGGGCGCAAGTCCTTTGGCAAAAGCAGAGTAGAAGTGATGATGCAGATTGATCAGTCCTGGAAAAATGACTTTGCCCTGGGTATCATAGATCTCAATATTCTGGTCCCGTGGGACATGTTCGAAGACCGTTTCTTCCTCTCCCACATATTCAACCTTGCCATCCTTAACGAAAATAGCGCCGTTTTGAAAGACGTGCTTCTCTCCGTCGAATAGTGGGCCACCGTAAATGATCATCGCTTTGTACGACTCATCCATTCTGTGTCCTTTCAATTAATTCATTCCACGCGGGATAAATTGCCCTTGCTTTGTATCGCTTAGTCCTTTCTGAAAATCGTAAATCTTGTTACCTCGTAAGTACACCTGCTCAATCCGCCCCTCAAAGACATGACCTTCGAAGGGAGTCAGCTTCCCTTTGGAGGGAAAATCAGCACCCTGGATGCGGGTTTGAGCATCTTCGTTAAAGACAACAAAATCGGCATCGCTGTCGAGTGCCAGCGTTCCCTTGCGTGGAAAAAGCCCAAAGCGACGCGCCGCCGCCGTGGCAGTAATTTCCACCAAACGCGCCAAAGTCAATCGTCCCTGCCGATATCCTGCCGAATACAGGTAAGGTAAAAGAGTTCCGACACCACTGATTCCGCCATAGTCCGTCCAGATGGAGCCGGTCTGTTTCTGAGCCGGCGGACAGGGTGCATGGTCACTGGCCACCAATGCCAGCTTGTTTGATAATAACGCCTGCCAGAGCTGCTCGCGATGCTCTGGCGATTTAAGTACCGGAGCACATTTCAGGATACTGCCCCGCGTTAAAAAATCCAGGGCGCTAAAAGCGAGGTAGTGCGGACAGGTCTCGCCACTGATGTCCGTTCCCAACGACCGATAATCATCGATCAGTTGGGCGCCTGCTCCAGTCGAAACATGCACGATATGCAGCCGCGCCCGGGTAGCCCGGGTGATTTTGGCGGCCCGCTCGATTGCCTGGGTTTCCGCTTTCACCGGCCTCGAAAGATAATACGCTTCCGTATCCGTACGACCGCCTCTGACTAATTCATCAGTCAAATTCTGCACCAAGTCGGCATCTTCGGCGTGATGCCCGACCAGAGCCCCGATTTCCGCCGCATACCCGACAACCTCTAGTAGTTCAGTCGGGGTCAGTTGCGGGAAAGTCGGCATCCCCGACAGAGCGTAGGTCTTGAATCCAACCACTCCTGCATCCCAGAGCGTCCGCATTGCCGCGCGCCAGTCAAAGGTGGTTAACGGCCCTGCAACCCCTCCCCAGAGGGCGAAATCCACATACGATTGGTGCTCAATAAAATGTAGTTTATTTTCCAGATGAGGAACCGAGGTCACCGGCGGCAAAGAAGTGCAGGGCATGTCAATTACCGTCGTGATGCCACCCATCGCGGCAAAAGCCGAACCGGTCGCAAAACTTTCCCGTTCTTCGAATCCCGGTGTATTGAAATGCACATGCGGATCAATGCCTCCCGGCAAGACTAACCGGCCCTCCAATTCGACGATTGCACAGTTTTCCGGTGCGATAAGTCCATGACCGCGGCCGGCTATTTTGCCATTTAGTACGAGAAAGTCGGAGATAACGGCCGCATCTGCTTCTGCAGTCGCCATTTTTGCATTCCGGAAAAGAATCTTTGTTGCCGGCCAACTGCTCTGAGGCAAAAAGTTCACCCTCAACCTAGCTTTTCACTCTGATTCTGTGAGGAGTGCATTAAATTGCTCGATCAGGACATCAATTTTCTGTGCCAAACCATGCACCTGTCGCCAATAATTTCCGGCGTCGTACCATTGGGCATTTAATTCCTCAACATTTTTACCCTGCTGTTCCACCCAGGTAAAATACTTCAAATTGTGGATACGCTTCCGATCGTAGTAATTCAGTTCCTGCATGTGGTCGGTCCTCTGACCAAGCAGGCAGCTGTGAAAGTCACGTTCGGCTCTTGCGGATGTATACTGCCCGTTTACTTTGAGATATTCCTGCAAGCGCGACTGGTACATTTCCATGGAATCGGTTGCGACGGTCAGCACGATATCCCCGCTGGTCAATTCATAATATTTCGCAAACTTGATGGCGCTGAGCAGATTGGCAATTCCGGAAATTCCCAGCAAATCCAATTGACCTGCGATTGCCGAATCCACGCCGGTTCGTGTCAGGTAATTCCTGCCCGCTTCGGTATTGAAAAGAGCCAGCAGTTGCATCGGATCATCATCATCAATAGCAATAGCACAGTCCGTGTTACGGATATTATGAATCCACGGCACATGTTTGTCGCCAATGCCTTCGATCCGGTGACCACCGTACCCGTTCAAGAGCAGTGTTGGGCACTGCCAGGCTTCTGCCGCCGCGATCCGCACACCGGGAAATTTTTCCTTCAGGTAATCTCCGCAGGCGATCGTACCCGCTGATCCAGTCGTTAAAACCACACCCGCCAGGTTGTCATCCGGTCTGGCAATCTGGTGCACGACTTCCTCCATTGCCGCCCCGGTAACCTCATAATGCCAGAGATAATTCCCAAACTCATCAAACTGATTGAAAATAACCACATCCGAACGGGTCTGCCGTAACTCCCAGCATTTATCATAAATTTCCTTCACGTTGCTCTCACACCCGGGAGTCGCAATGATTTCACCGGCCACCGATTTCAACCACTCGAAGCGCTCCTGGCTCATGCCTTCCGGTAAGATGGCGATCGACTGGCAACCAAGTAGAGCGGAATTATAAGCCCCGCCCCGACAGTAGTTGCCCGTGGACGGCCAGACGGCTTTCTGGCTCGTTGGATCAAATTGACCGGTGATAAGCCGCGGCACCAGACAACCAAAGGTGGCCCCGACTTTGTGAGCTCCGGTCGGGAACCATTTGCCAATCAACATAATGATGCGCGCCGCTACACCGGTCAGTGCTGTAGGCAGTTCGATATAATTCACTTTGCCAAACAGGCCGCCATTTTTCTGCGGTGCATTTTTCCAGGTGATGCGGAACAGATTGCGTGGATTGACTTCCCAGAGACCGACATTGCGCAATTCCGCGGTAATCTGCGGAGGAATTTGCTCCGGATGTTTTTGTTCCTTAAAAGTCGGAATGATAATGTTACGCTCGCGACACTGCCGGGCGTTGCGCCGCACCTGCTTCTCGTTAATAGTCAGATCAATCATGGTGTTTTCCCTTCATAAGCACTTTGGCCGCACTGGCGGACTGGATAAATTCACGGTATAAAATAGCGCAAAGTGCAAAACATTCAAAGGGTGAGTTAAAGAAATTCACGGCTGGCAATCCGTACCCATAATCGGGAGCGCAAAGCATTCACCAATTATTCCGGAAACCAGCGCCGGTGATACCGCCATCTTTTACTGCTGATTCAATTTCATCTCTGGATAATTTTGCTTAAGTTTCACCCTGAAATGTATACGAATGTTAGCGGGAATATTGATGAAAAATAACCTGTTTAATGGCTCGCTGTTAGTCCTTGGCCTCCTCATCCCGATGTTGAGTCTTGCTCAACAAGTCAAGCCCGGTATCGAGGTTCTGCTCGAAGAGCGGCTCGACCTTATCATGAACAAGGGGGTCGGACTGATCACTAATCCGACCGGCGTTGATTCACGTTTGGAATCTACCGTTAATCTTCTGCATCGTACGCCCGGTGTGCGACTTGTGGCATTGTTTGGTCCGGAGCACGGAGTACGTGGCGATGCCTATGCCGGAGAAAAAGTCGAAACCGTCTATGATAAAGCCACCGGTATCCCGGTCTTCAGTCTTTACGGCAAGACCCGCCAACCGACTGCCGAAATGCTCAAAAACGTGGATGTTCTGCTCTATGACATTCAGGATATCGGCAATCGGACCTATACCTACATTTACACCATGGCCTTAGCGATGACCGCCGCAAAGGAAAAAGGCATTCCGTTTATAGTGTTAGATCGTCCCAATCCGTTAGGTGGCAAACTGGTCGAAGGCCCCATACTCGATCCACAATTCAGTTCCTTCATCGGCCTGTATCCGATTCCTTATATCTACGGATTGACGACGGGCGAGCTGGCGCGTTACTTCAACGTCGAACTCGATATCAAATGCAATCTGACCGTCGTCCCGATGAAAGGCTGGAAGCGCACGATGTTATACACCGAAACCGGATTGGCCTGGATTCCGACCTCACCCCATATTCCGCATGCCGAGACTCCTCTGTACTGCGCCGCCACCGGTGCATTGGGCGAGCTGAATACGATCAACGTCGGCGTCGGTTATACGGCACCGTTCGAATTTGTCGGCGAAGAGTGGATCAACGCCGATAGTTTAGCCCGCGAGTTGAACCAGCGTAAACTCCCTGGAGTTATTTTTCGCCCGCTTCATTACCGACCTTACTATGGCGATCGGCAGAAAGTAGCTTTGCATGGGGTCCAGTTGCATGTGACCGATCCAAAAAAATTCCAGCCGGTGCGCACTCAGATACATATCCTCCATGCTCTTCATAAACTTTACCCTGAGCGCGAGCTCTTTGCCACACCCAGAACGGATATGTGTGACAAGGCTTTCGGCACCGATAAAATCAGGCGGGCGATCTGGGACGGTAGGCGACCCGACGATTTAATCGCCGCCTGGTATACCGAATTGCAAAACTTTATCACCCGTAGTAAACAATATTATTTATATCAATAGGCAGACAAATCATCGTTCCGATTTTCTTAATTTTCGATTATATTTGTATGAGGTGAACATGGTAGCAAAAAGTGATAAAATCTGGTTCATGATCGCAATCGGTACTGTCTGGGGACTGATGGAGACATTATTGGGTATGGCATTGCGCCAGACAAGTATTTATTTCCTGACCGGTTCGATTATGACGGGGCTGGTCGGATTTCTACTGATTTTCGGTCAGACTGTCAGCCGGCGACTCCCATACCTCGCAATTCCGCTGACGATTGTCATCATTTTCAAAGCACTTGATGCCTGGATGTTGCACCTGCCGGCTATGCACGGCTCGATCGGCAATCCCGTTTTTGCCATGCTCCTGGAAGTATGCGCCCTGGCGGGAGTCGTCGCGGTATCAAAGCCGTATGAGAAACAGCGTTATGTATACCAAATTGGCGCCGGGGCCCTGTATGCGATTCTGGCCGTGATATTTTTCCCAATGGTTAAATACTTCACCGGCGTGCCTGCCTGCGTCGTCAGCGGTACTAGTATTCCGCTCTGCCTCTACTATGCTCCGTTGGCGATATTGATCGCTGGTGGTGCATTTCCGCTTGGTATCGCACTCGGTTTGCACACCAGCTTAAAACTGGAAAATTCCTTCCGACCTGCAATAAAATATGCGTTGCAGGGACTTAGCCTGACCGCTATTATAATCGCTGTTCTGGTCCGGCTCTGAACCGGTCATTTATTCAACCATATCGCCTGATTTGAAAATCATTCTGACGGGTGCGAAGGGTAGCGGGAAAAGTACCCTGGTGCGTGAACTCCTGCGTCGATCGGCATGGCCGGCGGTTGGTTTTTTTACCGAAAAAGTCAGTGCCCAGAACCGGATTGTGGGGTATAAAATTCACGAGATCGGGGGAAGGAGCCGCACTTTCGCCCACATCGCATTTAAGACTCAGGTACGCTTCGAGCAATTTGGGGTCAAACCCGCAGTATTCGACACTTTCGGCATTGAATTGCTGACTCGCTGCGCCGCTACCGGTAAGCCGTTTCTGATTGACGAAATGGGAGTGATGGAACAAAGTGCTGGTCGGTTCTGCGACTACGCGACGGAGATATTGAATCGATCAACCTGCTGGTTGGTCGTTGTTCAGCAACGAGCGCTGGATTTTTGGCGACCGCGTTTAGCCCCTCCTCAGGTCTTGACAGTTACGACTGCCAATCACGACGCACTGCTCCAGACTATCTCGGCGAAAATCGAGAACTGACTACTTAACTACGCAGGACGGGTGGTGTATAGCGTTTCAGTAGCAGGGCGAGTGAAATCACCGTGACCGAGCTTAAGGCCATTGCCAGTCCTCCCAGCTCCGGTCGGAAGGTGATCCCGAATAGCGGCTTGAGCAGACCAGCGGCGACCGGTATCAGCGCAATATTATAAGCAAAGGCCCAGAACAGATTCTGCCGAATTTTTCGCATCACCTGCCGACTCAACTGCAATGCCGCGACGACGCCGCGCAGGTCTTCACGCATCAGTACAATCGCTCCACTTTCCAGCGCGACGTCGGTGCCAGAACCGATCACGATGCCGATATCCGCCTGGGCTAAGGCGGGCGCATCATTGATACCATCGCCTACAAAAGCCACTTTTACACCTTGCTTCTGCAGGTCGACGACTTTCTCCGCTTTGCGGGCAGGCATAACTTCTGCCAGTACTTCTTTGATCCCTGCCCGGGCCGCTATCGCCTGTGCCGTCTGCATATTATCCCCGCTTATTAAAGCCACTTGGTAGCCTTCGGTCTGTAGAGCGGCAACAGCCTCCCGGGCTGTGTTTTTCAAGCGGTCTGCGATGGCAATCAGTCCTACCGTTTGATCGTCGAGAGCGACGCTAACGACGGTCCGACCTGCGTCCGAAAATTGTTGCATACGTAAGCGTAAATCTTCCGGTATCATTACTCGGCGTTCATCGCAAAAGCGTCGGTTGCCAATGACAACCGAATGACCTTCGATTATCGCACTCACCCCCTGACCGCCGGAGGCAGAAAAGTCTGTCGCTTCAGGTAATTCAATATGGCGTTCCTCCGCCATGTGGACAATTGCTTTGCCCAAGGGATGCTCTGAGTTGCGCTCCACGGCGGCGGCGTATCGAAGCAGAGCATCAGTAGATAACTGCGGACTGTAAATTTCGACAACTTCCGGCTTTCCCGTCGTCAAAGTGCCGGTTTTATCAAATATGACCGTGCCGACGCGGGAAGCTACCTCCAGCGCCGCACCATCTTTGATGAGAATTCCCAACTCAGCACCGCGCCCGACGCCAACGGTGATAACCGTCGGAGTAGCCAGTCCTAGGGCACAGGGACAGGCGATAACCAGTACTGCAATCAGCGCCGATAGCGCGAACAAGAGCGTCTCTCCGGCAATAAAGTACCAAAACAAAAAAGTCAGGAGCGCGATCACGAGTACCACTGGAATAAAATAAGTCACCACGGCGTCAGCTAACCTCTGTATCGGAGGTTTACTGCTCTGCGCGGATTCCACGAGTCGAATAATGCTGGCCAAAACCGTTGCCTGTCCGATTTGCTCCGCCCGTACTTGTAAAACACCGTTTTTGTTCAGCGTTCCGCCAATCACTTTGTCATTAACCTCTTTAAAAACCGGGAGCGATTCTCCGGTCAGCAAGGCTTCGTCCAACCAGCTGGAGCCGGCGACGATAGTTCCGTCAACCGGTACCTGACTGCCCGGTTTGATCAGCACAAGATCACCGACAATAACATCGGCCACCGGAATTTCTTCGGTCTTATCGTCGCGCACAACCCAGGCGGTTTTCGGTTGCAGATCTAAAAGACGTTGCAAAGCTGCCGAAGTTTTGCCCTTCGCCCGGGCTTCCAAATAGCGCCCGAGGCTTAGAAAGGTCGCCAAGAAAATCGCCGTCTCGTAGAACATGAATTCATGCGTCAGGACGATTTCAAAAGTGCCCAGCAGGCTGGCAAGGTATGCGACCCCGATGCCCAAAGCATACATCACGTCCATATTCAGCTGACGATGCATTAGGGCGATGCCCGCAGAACGGAATATCGGCCAACCTAAAAATATAAAAACCGGAGTGGCAATCAGTAATTGCACAAGATGCAGATTCACGCGGAGCGCGTTTCCGACCAGCATGGCTGACATCAGCAAGGCACCGGTGACGAAACCGACAACAATCCGCCAGAATTGCTTGCGCAGACTGCGCCGTAGCATTTCAGCCCCGGCAAATTCCGGCTCGCCTTCGACTCCGATCAGCTCATACCCGGCGCCGCTGAGAGCTTTCCGTATCAGGGCAAAGTCAGGCAGGCGATTTACGGTCAACCACGCCTTTTCCGTTGCCAGATTAACTGTGGCGCTGATAACGTCCGGCACCGCGCTGAGCGTCTTCTCAACCGTCCTGACGCATGCCGCACAATGCATTCCGCCAATTTTGACAGCGACATTTATTTTAGCCATTGGAGATTCCATTTATTTTCATTTACTCGTTGGAGTCTACGTCGGGCAATAGGTTACCGGATCTTTGTTTCTGGTCAAGGAATATCAGAACCGCAACCGCTTCCTCACAAGGCAATTCCGGCCAAAACCAGCTCCATTCGGGTGTCGCGTTCATGTACACGGTAGGTGTAGCGTACTCCACCGGTCAAATCAACCGGCATGGTAAAAAGATTAAAATCGCACTGCAATTCAATACCGAACGCGTCGTAAAGCACAGACCGTGATCCTGTTTTCCCAGATGCCCGGTCGCCGAACAGATTGCTCCAGATACGTTTACAATTAAACAGGGCACCCAGGGCGAAATCCGGATAAAACAGCGGAAAGGCATAATCCAACGAAGCGCGTCGGAAATGATCGTAGTAGGTATAGGCATAACCGCGAACAAACGATACCGGACTTACAAAACGATAATTGGTTGGATCCTGAATCTCGACCGCGCCTCCGATCACCAGGCTATGATGGCGCGCTAGCCCCGGGAAATAGAGATTACCCTCGCCGACTAACTGCCGACCCTGATAATCCATCTTAAACGGCGTATGCCGCAATGTTAATTGCCCATCAATACCGGCAACCGGTCGTAAATCGCGCAGGGCTTTACTCCGATACTTCTGGTAGACGACCTGGTAATGGAACGGGCAGAAACTGCCGTCATTATTCACGTAGCTTTTAGGTTGTTCTTTTCCTTTCAGCGAGGTAATGCCAAAACCGGCGTTGAGCTCCAGCCGTCGCGAATAGACTCCGCTCGAAAGATCACAGGGAAGCCGCAGATTCAATGCCAGGTTACGCTCTGTCCAGACATCGGTCACCGTTCGCCTCCCATTATTGATCAGGGCAAATCTTCTTCCGCAACCACTGCTGACGTCAACAATCGGACGGATACCGGCATAACTGCAGGTGGCATTGACGAACAGCGCTTTCTCGCTGGCGTAATAGAGCAGGGCTGGACTGAATTGAAAGGTATTTAAAAGATCAGTAGAAAAACAACCGGCCGCTAAAAATCCCGAGACCGGAATGAAGTACCAGCTGTGAATATTGATCAGGTGGGCGCGGGGACTGTATTCTGTCGAGGGATAAATTATATCAGGTATTTTCTCCGGCATTAGCGGATTTTGCGGATTTTCTTGCTCCATAATAGGTGCAAAATAATCAATCGGACGCCGGGCAACCGTTTCCAACGCTCGCCAGTTGACCGTATCCAACGTCGTGCATTTGATGTCCAATCCTTTAACCGCGTAATCGCTGTAAACCAACTGGTTCCCTTTTACCATCGGCGAAAATGCCCCAAAACGACTGGAAATTACCTGATACCGACGACCGTTCATCAGGTCGAGGGCATAGATATTGTCAATCCCGGAGTACGAAGAGCTGTAGAAAATATAGTCGCCTGCCTGGATAGGATTGGATACATTTTCGTCACTTTCCGGCAGGAGGTCGCGGAACTCTCCGCTGTGACAATCGAGCCTAGTCAGTGTCTTACCATTAAATTGCTGGCGGGTCATAATTAAAAACTTCCCGTCCGGAGACCATGACGGTTCCTTAAGAAAAGAATTGGCAGGTGCCGGAAAGCGCTTGATTGTTGCCCCGGTTCGAGGATCAAGTAAAACTATCGCACAACGACGTTCCGGTGTGAATTCAATCGCGGCGATATTTTTCCCGTCTGGCGCGGGTGCCGGGGCAAAGTACCGTCCGCCGCTGGTAATTTCCTGCACACGTCCGGTCTGCAGGTCACAGACCGCGACATCCGAGGCTATTTGACTTCCCCAAAACCTGTCGGTGTTGTAGACACTCCAGGTCGCTAACTGTCCATTGATGGCGACCCGCCCCGGTCCTGATACAAAAGTCAGGGGTTTTTCCCGCCCGTCAGCCTGAATTCGAACCAGCGTCGGAATATCGGCCATCCCGGAAATGGTGACCCAGAGTGCACCGTCCGCAGACCATTGTGGCCAGCGGTACTGGGTCCAGACTTTTTTCGGTTTCTTATTCAGCGGCGTAACTTCTTCGAAGATCAAATTAGCCGATTGCCATTGCCAAAGAGAGTCCAGCTCATTCATCGTCGCCTGATAGATCTGGCGTGAATTTTTCCCGATAATACGCTTTGCCATCCGGCTGAAAGCAAAAGGACTGTAACTACGCTGGGCAGAGCGAGTTATGATCCGCGCCCAGGCATCAGCACCATAGCATCGCCGGACATGCGTCGTCATCAAGTATCCTAAGGTATAATGATTCGGGTAATAGTCGCGATAAGAGTTTAAGAAAGCCTTGTAATACGAATAACGGAATCCCGAAAGCTCTACCGCTCTTACGCCAATATCAAATTCCGGTAAACGGCCACGACCACTGCGAGAGAGCGCGGTTTCGATTCCCACCGCGTCACCTTCCCAGAACCAGGCCGGAGTCTGCCAGAAACTGAGCACGCGTCCGACGTCGCCAAATAAAAAACTCGCCAGGCGAGTGAAACCCCGCTCATGATAATCGAACTGTGCCATGTGCCGCCCTTCATGCACCGCGAGCAGGTTGTACCATTCTTCCGTGCCGGAGAAATTATCCTGCGGAGGCGTGGCAAACCACTCACTTTTCCGCGGCGCCAGACTGACATAGCCATTGGCGACGGCGCTCCGATTAGAAAGCACGACCGGCCACCGGCGACTTTCGACTCGCAGGGTCTTGCGCAAAGGTTGATGCAAATATTCGAGAGTGTTGGCGACCCGCTGGGCTTCGGATTCGATTTCAGCCGGAAAAACTATTGCATAATGCTGAGTTTGCAGTTGACGCCAGTGAATGCCCGGCGGTGGCTGATTCGAGTCGAGCATCTGCGCGTATACCAGAGCAGAAAGATAGTGCATAGCGAAAATGGTATAGCCGATGTTCTTAAAAAAGACGTTGGCCGGCGGTTTCCAGGAATTTTTCATATAATGATCGTCAAGTGCAAATTTAACAGGAGTAAATTACTGGATGAACCAGGAAAATCAAAAATGGGTCGCGTACCCTCTGGTGACATCTCATGGAGATTTAACGATTTCAGCGTCCCCTGTGGTCAATTCTGCAAAAGTGGCTCGGCGGCGGAGCCTAAAAGCTGATTTTCAAACGCAGGTACGGCCAGAGATTCTCCATCAGGTCAATTTCCTTGACTCCGTACAGCGTGTAGCGGCCGTCGAACTCGGAACCGCGTGAGCCTCCTAAAATGAAAGCCCCTACGGTGATGTCAAAATTGTTATAGGGCGAGTAACTGTAACCCGGCAGGACCGCAAAACTGCCGTCGTCCAGATTAGTAAAGAAAGCCAGGTTGAATTTATGGAAATCCTTAACCGTTTTTTCCAACATCAGGAACGAATAATTGCGGGCGTTGACCAGTTTCTCACCGGACAGGATTGTCATAAGATTGTAGTCTTTTTTATTTTTAGCACCGGAACCCTGATAGTAGTACTCCATCCGCGTGTCGACCTCAACCGCCGAGATCCGGTAGTCGAAACCCAGACACATTTCCAAATTATCGGCGGTACGATAATTTTTCAGGACGAATTTTTTATCCCGGTTATCGCGGGGCAAGCGGAGGACAAACTCACCATATACCCCGCAATCCCCGATTGCTCCGGCAAAATCAAAACCCGCGAAATAACTGCGCTTATAATAAGGATGACGCGGCAGGTCAGCCAGCAGCTGGGCCAAGGCTCCCTGCTTGAACATTTCGAGAACCGTGACAGTGTCGCCCGCCGCCAACAGCTCCGCCATTGCCTGGTTGGCGACTATTCCCTGAATATAAGCCATGCCAGCCTGGGTCAGGACTGCGTCCAGCGGGCGAGTATCCAAATCATTATAGAGCACTTCTCTGATCCAGCTCAGTGAAATGTCGAACGCGCCGGCGATGCCATTCAGTTTAATGCCATAGGGCAGGTTTTTAATGTCGCTGTCCTCCTGATAGGCGGTCTTTTTCTGGGTCTTATCCTGGAAAGCGAGGTAGGCTTCGATGGAGAAACGGTTGGAAAGAGCATAACTGGGCAATAGTGCCATGGTACCCGGCGTATCCTCCGTCACCATATCCAGAAACGGTGGAAAAGCCACCCGCGCCGTGGGATTGAAAACATATCCTGTGCCCCAGGCGACCGGGAACTTCCCAAACTGCAAATCAAAATCACCAAAACTGGCCATCCCCCAGACATGATCGAAAAACAGGCGCTGATTAAAATCCTCCAGTGGAAAATCGCTCTGCGAAAATCCGGCAATACCCAACCTTTCATAAAGCAGATAGGGATTTTGATTGCCTACGTTGGACTGGTAGGAAAATTCCATATGAAAGCGCAGGTTCTGCTCCGGTCGCCAGTCACCCTTCAAGCGTAGTAAAAGAGCATCCCCGAACGTGGGCCGGGAAAACTGCTGATTTCTAAAATTCAGACTGGATTGAAAATAGTTTATGAGGTAGCCGTAAAGACCGGTCGATTCATCGGAACCGCCCATACTCGAATCCTCATTCGGCGCACTTGCTACTGTCAGATCAGCACCCAGCCCGCTGATTAAAAAAACCATCGAAAGATAGATTATTTTTGGCATCGTGCTTTTCCCTATTTGTAAAACCGCATTGGATTAAAATATTTATCATCAAGCGGCACGTCGTATTCAGCATCGTGCATTATGACGACGGTTTTGCTCTGCTTAATCAGGTTCAGCATCGTCATGCGCGTGGGCATCTGGCGCCCGGAAATCATTTTGTACTCTTCGATCAAGAGATCCTTTTTATGACCATCAGCAGCGGTATAATATTCAATTTTAGGCGTCTGATAGTTTTCTTTTAAAATGGTGATGACCACTTTGGAATAGGATGATTCCTTTTTCGGAGTTCCCTCCAGCGTCCAGCTTTTGGCGTCCGATTTGAGAATTTTAAAGGAATAACTCTCTTCCATATTGCCGCCACCGAGATCTTCATAAGTGAAATCCCCACCGACGCCCTGTACTGTCTGATCCTTCGATTTGGCGGCGATTTTACGCACCCGCCCTGTGGACGGAAAGTAGACCCACTGATCGCCGGAAAGAGACAGAATCCGCAATCCTTGAATGGACTTTGGGGTAATGAACTCCATGTAGCTGTTATCTTCGCCTTTACCGTAAGCCAAGACCTTCATTTCCCGAAAATTACTATTATCACCGACATAAGGATAGGTCAACATGCTCATTTTGGCGCTACTACTGCTGGTCTTGCCCATTTCATCCACTTTGCGAATGATAGTCAGCGCCTCATCCTCGGCTGAGGCTGAAATCGCCACAAGCACAATCATCAATCCCCTTAAAAATCGTCCCGTATATTGCATGGTTTCCTCCTTGGTTATTTTTGCTTCTGGTCAAAAGTCAACAGGGCGGGTAAAATGAATATGGCGGTCAACAGGCAGGTCGTTATACCCACGAAGAGAATCCGCCCCATGGAATTTACTGATCCAAATCGTCCGATCAACCCCAACGAACCAAATCCGATCATCGTCGTCAAGGCTGACAGTAAAACGCCTTTACCGGTGTAGCGATAGACGGTTTTGATGTCTTGTTCAACCCGGAAACGGTGCGCGATATGAATACCGAAGTCGATACCCATGCCGATGACGAGAGGTATCATGGCGATGTTAATGAAATTTAGTCGCTGCCCCAATAATGGATACAAACCACCCATCCAGAGCATGCCGATAATTAGCGGCGCCGACGCGAAAACCACATATTTCAGGTTCCGGAAATTCAGAATCAGGAAAAAGAGCACTGCCGCAAAAATATATATGCCTGCCCTCCCGGAAGCATTAATAACCTCGTCTAACCAGGCTGTCAGGATTTGGGTTACCCCGGTGATTCTCGGCGATACCCGCGCAAGGGAATTGTTAAAATGGCGAATTATGTCAATTTTATCCAGAATACCTCCTTCCGGATAGATCATGATCAGATTCCGGGTTCCCGTTTGATCGAACATGCCATTCCGGACGGATTCCGGCAGGTCGTCAATGGTCATCGGGCGGCGGGCCTGACACATCCGGGTAACGATCGCATCCATTTCCTTAGCAAAATAATAATCCAGCTGGGTCAGACGCCGGGCGTATAGTTGCGGATCGCTGGCGATAAGCCCAATCAAATTTTTAAAAATTTCCCGCCCCGACTGACCCACCTCCGCTCCAAAAATCTCGCGAATCATGGCATTGCGCCTTTTGACGATCTTATTGTTCTCGCCCAATCCGGCGACTGAGAGATCGCTCATCTCAATAATATTCCATTCCAGGCGCTGAATTTCCTGCACAAATCTTTCAATATCGGCACTAGAATAGTGTATCTGACGGTAGCGGGTGGGCATTTTACGCAGCTTGGCGATGGCCGCCAGCCGAGCCTGCTGTTCCTCTTCCGGGGGAAAGAAGTAGGACACCGAACTGATCTCGGCGATCATCGGAGTTTTTTCCAGTTTTTCGGTAATCGTGCGAGCTTCCTCAATGCTATTGGTTATCACCATCGAGGCAAAGGGGGTCATCTCGAATTTTTCCATGACTTTCTGATATTGGATCATCGCGGGCATATCCTGCGGCTCGAGCTTCATGATATCATATTCAAGTCGGTTCAGGAATATCGCCCCAGACAGTCCGACGGTGATCAGCCCGCTCAATATCAGGGATAGCTTTCGATGTCTGTAAAGCGTCTGGCTGATGTCGGCTAAAAACTGATAATTGATGTTGGGCAGGTGGGTTTTGCTGACATCCTTTTTTCCCCACCAGAGTAAGAGGGATGGTAATATGAAAAACATCGCTAAAAAACAATTAATGATGCCGGTCCCCATAATCAGCCCGAATTGCTCAAAAGCCTGGACGCCGGCAGCGGACATGACAAAAAAAGCGATCGCCGTCGTTATTGCGGCTAAAAATGTACCCATCCCGGCTTTTTGATAGGTAAGACGCAGGGCTTCGGGCGGTTCATAACCGTCCTCACGGTAAGTGGTAAAATTGGTTATGATCTGAATCCCGTAATCCACTCCTAACCCGATGAGCAGGATGCCCATAATGCTGGTCATCATGTTGATCTCTTTAATTGTCACGCCAACGAATCCGTAATTAAATACAACCCCCATAATCAGGACCAGCAAAACGAAAATTATTGAACGCAACTGGCTGAAGGAAAAAATAAACAGCAATAAAATCAGAACAATAGCCACTATTGACGGAACCGCCATATCGAAGCTGAGTGCGTCCTGTTCATCGCTCTGAGTTGGTAAATCGCCGGTATACCCGACATGTAAATCAGGATACTTGGCATTCATAGCACTCTGTACTACTTTTATCTCATGCATGAACTCGATCACTTTTTCTACTTCGATCGCGTTAATTGCGGGGGTGATAGTGAATAAAAGCATGCTGTTATCATGGTTAAACCGGTACGGATCGCCGTAGAGAAATGTCTCCGCTAGGACCTGGCCCTGCTCTGCAACCGGCAACGTGTCCGGATTGGATAGAAAAACCCGCAAACTGGTAAAGAAGTTCTCTATTTGCGAAAGCATGGCAACCGCATCGTTTTCCTGCTTGTTGGTCTCCAGCTCCTCTTCGGCTTCGTCGCCTGTGTAAGTCTCCTCAAAAGAATTATTCAGCGCGGTGACGAATGGTAAAAGATTCAGTTGCGACAAGGTTTGGCTGGTCTTTTCAATGTCCTTGGCCTTGGACAGCATCAAACCCCAATCATCAATGAACTGGCGATCGGTTTTCAGGTTGATGGCTTTGATACTCTGCACCAGCTTCTCATTGGCGCGGACCATGGCAACGAAATCCTCGGCACACTGGCCCATGCGTATTTTATCCTGACCCTCGATGGTGATCATGGCGGTAGCTCCACCGGAAAAAACCGAATCAACTTCGAGATAGCTGGCAATTTTGGGATCTTCTGCTGATAGGAGGTCCTTGATCTCGGTTTTCGTTTCAATATTTTGCGCCGCGATCAGACTAAGCACAAAAAGCACTACCGCCACAAACGGTATCCATTTGTAAAAACGAACTACGAAATTAGCGACGATTTGCATGATTTTTCCCTCTGATTTCATAATGCCCCCATCAGTAAGTCTATTTCATTTTCTGGGATCTTTAAAACGTGATGCAGACATGCTTTTCATAATTTCATTAAGATTAAGCATTTCGATTTGATCCCGGGTCAGCGCTGAATAAAGCTTGCCAAAAGAATTGGCGAAAATGGTTGAAATGGTCTTCAAATCGGTATGATAGTACTCGCACCATTCATCACTAAATATTACAAAGGAAAACAAGGGCGCAAAAAAGCAAAAGAAACCACTTAACAGCTGGGCCTGATTCTTTTCCAGTCTAATGCCTAATCGAGCCGAAATAGCATAACCGGCATCGAAATTCTGATCGAAATAGCGGAAAATATTCAGGTGGGGGGTCAATTCTACATCTTTGATGGACTCGGCAAATGCAATTTTAATCGCGTTTTTATTGGCCATCAAAAAAGGTAGCGTGTTGTTCAAAATGATCGTGTCGATACCAAGCGTCGGTTCTGCAAGCCAGGCTTCGGTGATGGATTGTTTGATGACCACCGACTTTTTCACGAAGTCATCCATGAGCGAGGCCAGGATTTCTTCCTTGCTCTTGAAATAATAGTAGATGAGTGACTTGGTTATTCCCGCCGTTTTGGCGATCTGATCAATACCGGTGGCGTCGAAACCGCGCTGAGCAAAAAGGGCTTCAGCCGTCTGCAGGATCTTCCGGCGGATGTTTTTTCTTGGTTGCTTGACCATAGCGGTACTCTTTCCGTAAATTTGACTGACCGTTCAGTCAAATTTACGAAGAACGCCCTTGTCTGTCAAGTCAATTTTTCACCCTTTAATTATTCCCCGCGCCTTTTCTTAAGCGAAAGTAGGCCACCAACAATTAGCGTGATGGATGAAATGCCAGGATTCAGCTTCGGAAAAACGCGGCACCTTTCCGGACTGCCTGCTGATTGAGCTCGATCAGGTTTTTACGCTTTAATACATCCCCTAAGGTGTCGAGTACAATTTCCATGTGCATGATTTTTTGGTGTTCGATCAGAGCACCGGCGATGATCATATTCGCGGCTTTGGAATTGCCGAGTTCATCCGCCATCTGGGTAGCAGGAATCGCCAGAACCGTCACATCAGTTCGTACCGGTTGACGGTCAATGATGGAATCGTCATAAATGATCAGACCTCCGGGTACGACATCATTTTCGAATTTGTCCAGCGAGGGACGATTCATGGCAATCAGCACGGTGGGATTGGCGATCAGCGGAGTACCAATCTTGCGGGTGGCGATTTTGACGCTGCAATTGGCCGTACCTCCGCGCATTTCCGGCCCGTAAGAAGGGAGCCAGCTGACATGATAGTCATGACGCATCGCCATCTCGGCTAACACTTTGCCCAAACTCAGCACACCCTGTCCTCCGAACCCGGCGATCTTGATTTCCTCGGTGAGGTCGTCTTTGCGGATCGTGGCGATTTTATGCTGGTCGATTTTGGAACCTTCAATATTGAGAATTTTCGGCAGCTCTTCAAACTGGACTACGGTTCGTTTGAAATCTCTACCGGGAAATTGTTCTGAGATGTCCTTTTTAACTCCTAAGGGAAATTGTTTCTGGAACACTTCGCGCACCCATTCGCGGGCTTTAACTGACGACAATTTGAGGTTCGAAGGACAGGATGACAGAGCTTCGATGAAACAAAAGGCGTTTTTTTCCGCCTGGAGTTTCAAGGCTTTCCGAACCGCTGTGCGGGCTTGCATGATGCTTTTTGTATCGCCCAGCATCACACGCTCGACGTACACCGGGGCTTCCAATTGAGCAATGAGTTCCGCCATCCGAATTGGATAACCCTCATTGTCGCTCGTGCGTCCGCGGGGGCTGGTGAGAGTTTTCTGGCCGATCAGCGTCGTGGGAGCCATCTGTCCGCCCGTCATACCGTAAACGGCATTGTTCACGAAGAAGACTGTGATCCCTTCTCCGCGATTGGCGGCGTGGATAATCTCGGCGGTGCCGATCGCGGCTAAATCACCGTCACCCTGGTAGGAAATAACGATTGATTCGGGATGCGCGCGTTTGATGCCCGTTGCGACTGCCGGAGCCCGCCCATGAGCTACCTGGACATTGCCGGTATGAAAATAATAATAAGCAAAGACACTGCAACCGACTGGACTGATAAAAATCGTCCGATCGCGCAGACCGAAATCGTCCAGCGCTTCAGCAATCAACTTATGCAGATTGCCATGACCGCATCCCGGACAGTAGGTCGTCGTCAATTTATCACTGCCGGGTTTACGCTCATAGACTTCATAGAAAGAACTGGATTTCTGCAGGACCGTGTTCATACCGACCTCATGAGTTTGATGACTTCATCGTGAATTTCGCGAATCGACGGTACATTGCCGCCCACCCGACCGTAAAAGTAAACTGGCTTGCGGCCATCTACCGCGAGGCGCACATCGTCGACCATCTGACCGTTACTCATTTCGGAGACCAGGAAGAAACGTGCCTGTTTAGTCAATTCGCGCATGATCGCTTTGGGAAACGGGAAAAGCGTTATCGGGCGCACCAGACCGACCGGAATGCCTTCCTGGCGTAGATTATCAACCACCGTTTGCAGGATGCGGGAAATGATTCCGAATCCCACCAGGATAATTTCCGCATCCCTGGTCTGATAGGTCTCGTAGCGGACTTCTTCCTCTTCCATAATCCGGTACTTCTGCTGGAGTTTGTTGATATGTTTTTCCAAATCATCGGGATCAAGGTCAATCGAGGTTAGCAAATTATCGGCGGTTTCGGGCGTACCTTTTACTGCCCAGCTTTTTTCCGGGAACTTCGTGACCGGTTCCGGAAATTCCACCGGTTCCATCATCTGACCGATAAAGCCATCGGTTAAAATGTAAACCGGATTACGGTATTTGTCCGCTAATTCAAATGCCAATTTGCCCAAATCGCACATTTCCTGCACCGAATTGGGGGCGAGGACAATGACTTTGTAATTTCCATGGCCCCCGCCTTTGACTACCTGATTGTAATCACTTTGCTCCGGAGCGATGTTGCCCAGTCCCGGTCCACCGCGCATGACGTCAACGATGACGCAGGGCAATTCGGCCCCGGCACAATACGAAACTCCCTCCTGCTTCAGGCTGATTCCCGGACTGGAGGAAGCGGTCATGACGCGCTCGCCAGCCGCCGCGGCGCCGTAGACCATGTTAATGGCGGCAATTTCGCTCTCTGCCTGGATGAAAGTCCCCCCGGCCACCGGTAAATAGAGGGCGGCGGCATGCGCGATTTCACTCGCGGGAGTTATTGGATAGCCATAGTAGGCCCGGCAACCCGCCAGTATGGCTCCCTTGACTACTGCTTCATTTCCATATAACAATTGTTTTGCCATAGCAGACCTCATTACTTATCAGAAATATTTACGGTTTCGGGTATCGTCGTAAGGCAGTTGGTACAGCGGACCTTGTTCGGGGTGCTCGCCTCACTAAAAACCTTATATTCGCCCCGGCAATGTGGACAATACCGGGTCTCCGTCATTAAATCCCACCTTTTAAAAACCGTAATTGCTCCCGGTTCGGGACAATTGTAGAAGCACACGCCACATCCGGTACAGCCTTCGCCTTTGTAGGTGGATGGATGATAGCTGTGCGTATTAAAGCGTTCGGTCAGGTACAGCACCTTGACCGGACAGGACTCGATGCAGAGTTCACAGCCTTTGCATTCTTCGGCATTGATAACGACATGTCCTCTGGTTTTCACATCACTCATATTGTGCTCCGTCACTAACTTATCATTTGAATTGTTTAAACACTTTAGCAAAACCCGGTAAGGCGCCGATAATTTCCCGTTCCGGAACCGCAAATGAAATCCGGAAGTAGCCGGGACGGTGAAAAGCCACGCCGGGAGTCGCCAGGATCAGGTTTTCCTGCAAGGCATTGATAAAAACCACATCATCGGGAATCGGACTTTTCGGAAAAATGTAAAAAGCGCCCTCGGGTTTGATCACCTCATAACCAATCTCGACCAACCCGTTATAAATCAGGTCCCGCCGACGCTGGTAAAGTGCCACATCCACGCGTTCATTTAAAACGTGGCTGATGACACGTTGCATCAGCGCGGGAGCATTGATGAAACCCAGCACCCGGTTGCAGAAGGCGGCGGCGGCGATGATTGTCGCGTTGTCTTCGATTAACGGGCTGACAGCCAGGTAACCGATCCGTTCTCCCGCCAATGATAAATCCTTGGAAAAAGAGGTCGCCATGATCGTATGCCGGTAAAACCGGAATGCGGTGTCACAGCGCTTACCGTCAAAGACAATTTTTTTATAGGGCTCGTCAGTTAAGAGATAGATGGGCGACTGGCGCGTTTGATTGCTACGAGTCAGCAGCTTGCCGATTTCCGTCAGCAGGTGGGCGCTGTAGATTCGCCCGGTGGGATTATTGGGGGAATTGATGACCAGGATTTTTGTTCGGGTGGTGATTTTGGCGGCCAGGTCATCCAGATCGGGCAGTAAATCAGCGGTGGTCTGCACCATTACCTTGCGCCCCTGATGGTTATCGATATAAAAATCGTACTCTGTAAAATAAGGGGCGATCACCATGACCTCGTCTCCGGGATCGAGCAAAGTCTTGAAAATGACATTGATTGCTCCCGCCGTACCACAGGTCATCAGCACCTGCTCCGCAGTAAAAGGCAAACCGCTTTCTTTCTCTAACACCTCAGCGATAGCCGTACAGGTTTCGGTATATCCCTTATTTGGCATGTAGCCATGCCTGTGCGCTCCGGTTTTTTGGGCTTCAGCGACCAACGCCTGATCAAATGCCGCCGGACTGGGTACATCTGGATTGCCTAATGAGAAGTCAAAGACCCGGTCGGCACCGTATCGCTTTTTCAGAACAATGCCGGCATCGAACATTTTGCGGATCCAGGAACTGTGTCGCATGGATTCGGTGATTTTAGTGGCGATTGGCATTCCTGTTCCTCCTCTCACGGTGTTTAAATGTCAAAGGACCACTGACCGGTTTGTAAATATTCGTCAATGGCTTGGGCGGCAGAGCGGCCCGCGCCCATAGCCAGAATTACCGTCGCCCCACCGGTAACAATGTCTCCGCCCGCAAATACTCCCGGTTTGGAAGTGCGTCCACTTTCCGGTTCGGCGAGGATATTGCCCCACTTATTGCACCGCAAATCCGGAGTGGTCTGCGAAATCAACGGATTGGAACCATTTCCAATCGCCATGATCACCAAATCGGTC
This sequence comes from uncultured bacterium, assembly GCA_964588795.1. Taxonomy (GTDB): domain Bacteria; phylum Fidelibacterota; class UBA2242; order UBA2242; family UBA2242; genus CAZPQN01. Next base: position 47,538 of record CAZPQN010000003.1, read on the forward strand.
TCTATTTCAAATTCTGAACCAGCTATAGGTACAGGGCGGCGTCGGCCGGAAGCGTCCGGCTCTCCGAGCTCCATTCGCAGACAGCGGGCTTTGTGCACCCAGCCGGTGCCGTCAGCAACAAATTCAATCGGGTTGGTGAGCGTCCGAAAAATGATGCCTTCTTCACGGGCATGGTGCACTTCCTCGATCCGGGCTGGCATTTCAACTTCCGATCGACGGTAAACGATGGTTGCGGTTTCGGCCCCTAAACGCTTGGCGGTGCGGACAGCGTCCATGGCAGTATTGCCACCGCCAACGACCACGACGTTTTTTCCGTGCCTGACGGGCGTATCGGTAGACGGAAACTCATAAGCGCGCATCAGATTGACGCGAGTCAGATACTCATTGGCCGAGTAAACCCCCATCAGGTTTTCCCCGGGAATATTCATAAACCAGGGCAAACCCGCCCCAACTCCCAAAAATACCGCCTGATAGCCACCTGTGGTAAGCAATTCGTCAATCGTCATGGTCTTGCCTACGATAAAATTGGCGACGAATTCCACCCCCATCTGCCGCAGGTTATTGATTTCGAAGCGCAGGATCTTCTTCGGCAGGCGAAATTCCGGAATGCCATAAACCAGCACTCCCCCGAACTCATGTAAAGCCTCAAAAACCGTGACCGCATGTCCTCGTTGCACCAAATCGCTGGCACAAGCCAAACCCGCCGGACCGCTACCCACGACAGCAACCTTTTTTCCCGTCAGTTTGGCATTCTTGGGAAATGCAGTAGCTGAATTTTGCTGGCGTTCATAGTCTGCGACAAAGCGCTCTAATCGACCGATGGCCACCGGTTCGAACTTACCTTTCAGGATACAGGTTTTCTCACACTGTTCCTCCTGTGGGCATACGCGCCCGCAGACAGCTGGCAGCAGGTTATCCTCCTTGATTTTACGGGCGGCACCTAAGAAATCACGCACGGCAATCAGCTGGATAAATGCGGGTATTTTAATGCGCACGGGACAGCCATCAATACAAGTCGATTTGGGACAATTCAGGCACCGCTGCGCTTCCCGGACGGCGGTCTCAACGTCAAATCCAAGATTCACTTCCTCGAAATTGCGATTGCGGATCTGCGGCGGCTGTTCCGGCATTTTTTGACGGGGGATTGCGAGACGCTCTTTTTTACTCAAAATCTGGTTCGCCACGATTGCCTCTATTCTTCTGCCTGCGGATTAAGCTGTTCACTCAGGCGACAATGATGTACTGGTGGAGGAGTCTGCTCAAACTCCTGCAAGGCCTGGGCTTCAAATTCCACAAACTGACGCTGGCGCCGACCAATTTCCGCAAAGTCGACCTGATGACCGTCGAACTCCGGTCCATCAACACAAACGAACACCGTTTTATCGGCTACCGTCGCGCGGCAGCCCCCGCACATACCCGTTCCATCCACCATAATGCTGTTAAGCGAAACCATAGTCTTAATCCCGAAGGGACGGGTCTGCTCCGCTACCGCCGCCATCATCGGCAAGGGACCGACAGCCAGAATAAAATCCGGCCTGTGTCGTTGGAGCAAATCCTGCAACACTTGTGTGACAAAACCTTTGATCCCGTAACTGCCGTCGTCGGTTGAGATGAGCACCTCGTCACAGACAGCCCGCATCTCGGATTCACAAATAATCAGTTCTCTCTGCCGGGCACCGACAATGGCGATGACCTGATTCCCGGCCTGTTTCAGTGCTTTAGCGATGGGTAAAGCTTCCGCGGTGCCCACCCCCCCGCTCACGCAGACTGTCAACCCAAATTTATCAATATGCGTCGGTCGTCCCAGTGGGCCGACTAAATCGTGTATGTAATCGCCGGCTGATAATAAATTTAAATGCCGCGTAGTTTTCCCGATCCCCTGGACAATCAGTGTTATGGTACCCTGCGCGGGATCGCCATCCACAATCGTCAGGGGAATGCGTTCCCCTTTTTCCCAGACACGCAGAATGACAAATTGCCCGGGCTGGCGTTTGCGGGCAATCAGCGGCGCCTCAACGATAAATTTTTTAATCTGCGGTGCGATAAATTCAGCCGTGATAATTTGATGCAACCTCTGCGACCTTTCTTTTTTACACGAGAACCTGGTAGGCTTTTTCCAGGGACTCCAGTTCTTTCAGCACGAAGGGCAACATCTTAAGGACCGTGGATAAGCCAACGATGGGTATTGTCAATATGAGCGTGTCAATGATTTCATCGCGCGTCGCACCCGCCCGCAGTGCTTTGGGAATGATGATTTTTATGGCGTCCGGAGAAGGGCTATTGACCTGAATAGCTAACATGATCAGTTCCCGGGTCTTTTCGTCGAGATGATTGCCAAGGACATTGACCATTTTCTGATAGCTTTTAAAAACTTCCTTGCGGTTTTCCATAAGGAAGGTCAATCCATCTTTATCGAGGTCCTCCCAACGGAAATTGTCGGTTACCATATAATCCCTCCTTTTTATTTGACCTCTTCTATCCAGCCAAACCGGTCTTCTATGTCACCCAGCTGGTAAGCGGTCAGATACTTGTACAGTTTTACCGTCAGCGGGCCCGGTTCCAAACCATCGGCATAAAACTTATATTGCCGGTTTTGATACCCCAAACAACCAACGGGGGTGATGACCGCCGCGGTGCCGCAGGCTCCAACTTCGACAAAATCTTCGATCTCATCAACACTAACCCGCCGCTCGATAAAAGTCAGTCCCAGGGCTTCCTGGGCGACCGTGATCAGCGATTTGCGCGTTATACTGACCAAAATAGAGTCCGACCGCGGTGTCGCCAGAGTCCCATCCTTGAATACAAAATAAATATTAGCTGCGCCCATCTCCTCGAAATATTTATGCTCGATCGAGTCCAAGTATACGACTTCCTGATAACCCTCCTCTTTGGCAATCTTGAGCGGTACCAGCGAGGCGGAATAATTGCCGCCGGCCTTGGCGCGCCCGATCCCGTGGAGAGCGGCACGATCGTAGTAGTCGTCGACTTTCAACTTGATGGTCTTAAATCCAGTCTTGAAATAGGGGCCTACCGGACAGACAAAAACGACAAACATGTATTCATAGGCCGCGCGGACACCCAAATTTTCGCCCACTCCCAGTTCAAAGGGGCGCAGGTAAAGCGCCGCCCCGGAACCATAGGGTGGTACGTAATCAATATTGGCCTTAATTGCCTCCAGAATACCCTTCATAAAGAGCTCTTCCGGCACTTCCGCCATCAGGATGCGGCTGGCAGATTCACGGAATCGCCGCGCATTATCGCGGGGACGAAAAAGCAGAATCCGACCATCCTTTGCCCGTTGCGCTTTCATCCCCTCAAAAATCTGCTGACCATAATGCAGACAGGTGGCCCCTTCATCAATACTCAGTTTGTTTTCGGTGACCAGGCGTCCATTATCCCATTGCCCATCTTTCCAGTGCGCAATAAAGCGGTAGGGAGTATAACTGTAGCGAAAATCGAGTTTGCTCCACTCAATAGTTTTGGGGTCCATGACCTGCCTCTCTCTTTAAAATAGTTGTTGGATTGGATTTCTGCATACTCTGTTTCAAGCACCATGTAGCGTATTTGAGTCAAACAAAAGTAATGCCACACAGCCCTGACCGCCGCGAAAGCCGGACAGTTTATAAAAAGATCGCAAGTACCGACACTTTGGGAAAAAAGATTTGGATCAAGCTTTTTTTCCTAATTCTGAAAATCCAGCGGAAATCTTTTTATTGGAAATAGGAAATTGCACGCCCCTAGGGAAAGTTTTTACCTTTATTATCATCGAATAAGGATCATGACCCGGATTTTTGGTAAAGAGTTTGCATGGTAGCGGGAGAGTACCTGGTAGGTTTTTTACAATGCTTAACCACTTTAATCAACGGAGGTGAGAAATGTCCAAAAAGTTATTCATACCCGGGCCGGTCGATGTTCGCCCCGCGGTTTTACAGGCCATGAGCACACCGATGATCGGCCACCGCAGTAAAGATGCCTCCGCGCTTCAGCGACGCATCTCCGACAAACTCCGCAAAGTTTTTTTCACCGCAAATCCCATCTTGTTATCTACTTCTTCCGGCACGGGATTGATGGAAGGTTCCATCCGTTCCTGCACCGCCAAACGCGCGGTCGTTTTCTCGGTCGGTGCCTTCGGCGATCGATGGGCGGGACTGGCGAAATCCAACAACGTTCCGCATGACTTGGTCCGCGCTGAAAATGGTCAACCCACTCTGCCGGATATAGTTGATCAGTACCTTTCTTCCGGAAAATACGACGTCTTTACTATTACCCATAACGAGACTTCGACGGGCATTATGAATCCGGTCGCGGCGATCGCGGAAATTCGTCAGAAATATCCCGACATCCTCTGGTTGGTGGATACGGTTTCATCTATGGGTGGAACACGCATCGAGGTGGACGAACTCGGCATTGACGTTTGTATCACTTCGACCCAGAAATGCCTTGGCCTGCCACCCGGGTTGTCCATCGCTTCTGTCAGTCAACGCGCACTCGAACATGCCCGTACCGTCTCCTTCCGCGGTTCCTATTTAGACATCGTCGAGCTCTATGACTACCTGGTTAAAAAGGATTACCAATATCCCTCCACTCCATCGCTGGCCCACATGTTCGCGCTCGATCAGCAGCTCGATTACATTCTCGAGGTCGAGGGACTTGAAAATCGGTTTGCGCGTCACCTTGAAATGGCACTGCTGACTCGTCAGTGGGCTAAGGAAAACTTCGCTCTTTTCGCCGCTCCCGGTTATGAATCCGTCACCCTCACGACCATAAAAAACACCAAAGGTATTTCGATCGCCGATCTCAACAAGAAAATCGGCGAGCAGGGCTATCAGATTTCCAACGGCTACGGTGACCTGAAAGAAAAAACCTTCCGCATCGCGCATATGGCCGACCGGACGATCGAGGAAATGCAGGCGCTATTTAAAGTGCTCAATGAGACCATCGCTAAAATGTAACCGCGAGAGGAACCTATGAAAATCCTGATTACTGACGGACTGAGCAAAGAAGGCCAGGCAATCCTGCGCCAAGCTGGAATCGAGTTTGACATCCAATTTTATGAACCTGCCGAATTACTGAAGGTCATTCCCGAATATGACGGTATTTTAGTCCGTTCCGCCACTAACGTCCCGCGGGAAGTCATTGACGCCGGTAAAAAACTCAAGGTCATTGCGCGCGGCGGAGCCGGTATTGACAACATCGATCATAAATACGCCAAATCCATCGGAATTCCGGTTTTGAACACGCCGGCGGCTAATTCGCACTCCGTCGCCGAGCTGGTTTTCGCCCACCTGTTCGCCTTGGCGCGGTTCATACCCCAGGCCAATATTACCATGCGCGAGGGCAAGTGGGAGAAAAAAGCCTATGCCAAAGGCCTCGAGCTCGCCGGGAAGATCCTGGGCATTGTCGGTTTTGGCAAAATCGGTCAGATCGTCGCCAGGCTTGCCCATGGACTGGGAATGCAGGTAATCGTCTATGACATTGCCGAAACTAAAACTGATTTACCTATCCGGATGGTCAGTTTCCCGGACCTGCTGAAAAATTCCGACTTCATCACCCTGCACGTTCCCAAGCAGGCCCAGCCGCTGATTGGAGTCAGCGAAATCGAAATGATGAAACCCGGCGTTTTCATCATCAACTGCGCCCGCGGCAATGTCGTCGACGAAAAAGCTTTACTGAAAGGATTAAAATCCGGAAAGATCGGCGGCGCGGGATTGGACGTATATGCCGAGGAACCTACCCAAAACCTCGAACTGGTACGTCATCCCCGGGTTTCGGTCACGCCCCATACCGGAGCCAGCACGATTGAAGCGCAGGAGCGCGTCGGGGTAGAAATCGCGACCAAAATAGTCACAACTTTGACCGCGTGATAAACGGCGCGGCTGACTCATCTCTGTAGAAATAATTTACATGGCAAGTTTACGTAGGGTTACGCATGGTAAAAATAAAAGCCTTTAAAGGGCTCCGGCCCCGGCCAGAGTTGGCGGTCAGGATCGCCTCACTGCCGTATGATGTAATTGACTCCGACGAAGCTCGACAGGCAGCGGTGGGGAATCCTTATTCCTATCTGCACGTGGTAAAATCCGAAATCGATCTGGCTCCCGAAGTCGATCATTACGCTGAAAAAGTCTACCTAAAAGCCGCTGAAAATCTGCAACAGATGTGGGCCCGGGGCTGGTTACTCCAAGACGGTCAACCGTCATTCTACATCTACCGCCAGCGGATGGATCAGCACGTCCAGACCGGTCTGGTAGTGACTGCCCACATTCAAGATTATCTGGATCAGAAAATCCGCATCCATGAATTAACGCGTGCCAAAAAAGAGCAGGACCGTATCAACCACGTCCGTTATACTCAGGCCAACACGGAGCCAGTGTTTCTAACCTATCCCGCCCGCAAAGAAATTGATACGATCATCAACGACTTTTGTACAAGCCAGCCGCCGGTCTACCATTTCCTTGCTGATGATAAAATTCAGCATACCGTCTGGATCATCGATAATCAGGCGTTAATTCTTGAACTAATCGCATTATTTGAACAGATTCCCTATGCTTACGTTGCGGATGGACATCATCGCACGAAATCGGCGGTCATGGTCGGCGAACAACTGCGGCAGGAAAATGTCAAACATACCGGTTCCGAGGAGTACAACTGGTTTTTAGCCGTGTATTTCCCGCATGACCAGCTCCAAATCCTGCCCTATAATCGGGTAGTCAAAGACCTGCATGGTTTAACTTCAGCGGAGTTCCTGCATAAGGTCGCGGAGAAATTCAAAATCCAACCCGCCGCTGACCGCAAACAGGCTGAACCACAACGGAAACATCAATTCGGTCTGTATCTGGACCACAAATGGTATGCAATGGAAGCCCGAACCGGGACTTTCAACACCGACAATCCGGAAGCCGCACTGGACGTGGCTATTCTGCAAGCCAATCTGCTCGCCCCGGTTTTGAACATTGGCGATCCGCGTACCGATGAAAGAATTGACTTTGTGGGGGGAATACGCGGTCTGGCCGAACTGGAACGGCGGGTCAATTCCGGTGAAATGGCAATCGCTTTTGCCCTTTATCCTACGCAAATTGACCAGTTATTCGCGATTGCCGACGCGGGTAAGATCATGCCGCCCAAATCCACCTGGTTCGAACCTAAACTCCGGAGTGGATTGATCATTCATCTGCTGAAATAAACTTCCCACGGGTGAGATAGTACCCTGATAACGCGTTTTTTCGTATATTAACAACATGAAAAGACGTGATTTCCTCAAATCAGCGACGCTTGCGGGGGCGGGCTTGCTAATAGGTTGTTATTCCCGCAACCGGTTCGATATAATCATCCGCAACGGGCAGGTATTCGATGGGCTCGGACATCCTGCCCGGCGACTTGATCTCGGGCTCAGAGGCAATCAGATCGTCGCCCTGGCTGACCTCAGCCAGGCCTCGGCTGATTTGACGATCGATGCCTCCGGTTTAGTGGTCGCTCCCGGCTTTATTGATTGCCACTCGCACACCGACATCGAATTGCTAGTCAATCCCCGTGCCGAAAGTAAAATCCATCAGGGTATCACGACCGAAATATCGGGAAATTGTGGCGATTCACCTTTCCCATTGAACGAAAATGATTTCCGCGAATACCAGCGCCGGATACGTGAACAATACGGAATCGAAGTCGGTTGGCGGGATGCACGGGCTTTTTTCAGAGCGATTCAGCGCGCCCGTCCGGCCTTCAATTACGCCTCATTTACCGGGCACGGTGCCCTACGCGCCATGGTTGTCGGCAAAAACGATGTCCCCCCTGCATCAGTCCAGATCCGGCAGATGCAACAAATCCTGGCGGAGACTTTGGAAATGGGCAGTCTGGGACTATCTACGGGCCTGGAATATGCCCCGGGCAGTTACGCCAAAACCGACGAACTTATCGCCCTGTGTCAGACGGTTGCGCGGTACAACGGGGTTTACGCCACGCATATGCGCAATGAAGATGACCGCGTCGAAGAAGCAGTCGCCGAAGCCCTGCAGATCTGTCGGGCAGCCAGCGTATCCCTGGAAATTTCACACCTGAAAGCCTGCAACCAATCCAACTGGTACAAGGAACCACGCCTGTTAGATATGCTAACCAAGGCCGCCGAGAGTGGCTTACCAGTCCAGGCTGACCGCTATCCCTACAACGCCTGGAGCACCGGATTGACCGCCTTTTTACCGCTCTGGGCGCGGCAGGGCGAACGCGAAGAGGTTTTAGCCCGCCTGAAAGACCGGACGCTGGAGGCAGAAATCCGTCAGTATATCGAAGCCCGCGGCCAACGCATCGGCGGCTGGGATAAAGTCGTAATCAGCGATTGCTTTACTGCTAAAAACAGCCATTATGAAGGTCAGTCCATCGCCCAGGCTTGCAGACAGAGTGGTCAATCACCCTTTACATTCATCCGTGATTTATTGCTCGTGGAAGAAAACCGGGTGGGAGTCATTGGCTTTGCCATGAGCGAAGAAAACCTGAAGCAGACACTTGCCCATCCGCTGGTGACTATTGGTTCCGATGGTAGTGCCGTCGCACCTTACGGCAAATTATCCGAAGGCAAACCACATCCGCGTCACTATGGAACGTTTCCCCGGGTACTCGGTAAATACTGTCGGGAAGAACAGATCTTCGATTTAGCGACGGCCATTCACAAGATGACGGCGCAACCAGCTCAAAAACTGGGTCTGAAGCAGCGCGGCTGTCTGGAAGTTGGCTATTACGCTGACGTCGTCATATTCAATCCGCAGACCATAATTGATCGGGCGACTTTTGCCGATCCTCATCAATATCCAGCGGGCATCGAATATGTCTTCGTTAATGGTCAGCTGGTCATCGAACACGGTCAGCACACCGGACGGTGCCCAGGCGAGATTTTAAGATCACAGCGATCTTAATCTTGAATAAAGGAAACCCAATTGCATAAAATATTCCTGCGAATTTTTCAAGTAGTCGTAATTCTGCTGATCCTGGGCTTGGCAAGCAGTACGTTTCTGCCGCCAAGTTCCCACTGCCCGGATTGCCCGCCGGCGCTTCGTTTGCTACTGCCTGATCGTTTTTATGATTCTCCTCTGCATGCCAGCCTGTGGCTTGTGCTTGCGGTAAGCATGATCATAGCGGTGATTTTCCGGGGCCTCCGCACTGCTTCCCAGAAGATTCTGCACCTTTTGTTGGCGCTGATTTTTTTAACGATTTTCTTCGAAAAAAGCACGAACCGCCGGTTTTTTATGACCATCAAAGAGGGACAGGCTGTGAACTTATCCGATGTTATCCATTCCAGCACGCCAGAATATAATTTGCAGTTGCGGCTCCTGCGTTTTGAGCTCGAACGCCACCCCGACGGCCTGCGTCCCAAAGCCTTCAACAGTCATCTGCTAATCGAAGGACACAAGCCCGCAACCGTTTCGATCAACCGCCCACTGGCAATCGGACGTTACCGGCTCTATCAAAATGCCTATCATGAAGTTCCGACCTTCAAATTCCTGGTTGCAGAAGATACCCTGATTGCCGCAGTAGGTGATACTGTCAAGTGGAATGAACACCGGATTTGGTTCGATAATTACGACCTCCATGAGCCGAGTCTGCGGGTGTATTGGGATGGCATTCCCAACCATGTTTCACTCAGTGGGGAATTTACGGCAGACCGAATGCGCATCCGCGTAACGCCGGGGCCATTTATTTATGCCAGTATCATTGAGGTTGTCGAAGTCGCCGGGACTGCTTTTCTACTCTTTGTCAGCTTGTTGTATCTGGTTGCACTGGTCAATGTATTCTGGTGGAATCGCTGAAGTAAGGTTATTGTTATGGAAAAAATCGGTTTATATACCGCTCTTATTCTATACCTAATCGCGTTCGTGTTGCTAATTACTCAGAGCCGATGGCGCAGTTGGGGTATAGCGATTTCTCTATCCGTGCTTACTCATATGGGGGCCTTGGTTGTGCGCTCTCTCTCCGCCAACCATCCTCCCTTCACCAACCTTTACGAAACCTTACTTTTACTCTCGTTGCTGATTGCTCTGCGGCTTCTTTTCTGGCAGAAGCAAATTGAATCACGATACCGGTGGCTGGTACTGCTGACAGGCATTATCTGTCTGGGAACTGCATTATTACTACCTGCCCACTTCAGCGTCAGCAGACCGCTCATGCCTGCACTGAATAGTTTCTGGATGTATATCCATGTACCGGCATATTTTTTCGGATATATGGCATTGATTCTGGCTTTTCTATTTGCGCTGATTTTCCTCGGCACTGGAAAAAACGAAAGCGCCCCGGAAATCGCCAGTCTGCTGCGCAAACTCCACAACGAGGTCAAAATTGCCTTCCTGTTCCTGAATATCGGTCTGGTGACTGGCGCCTTCTGGGCTTACTTCAGCTGGGGCAATTACTGGTCCTGGGATCCTAAAGAAGTCTGGGCCTTGATCGATGTCCTCGTTCTGGGAATTTATTTTCATCTGCTCAAGCCGCGGGGCACCAAAAAGGTGTGGATCGTTTTACTGGCTTTTCTATGTATGCTGTTCACCTACTTTGGCGTCTCCTTCATTCTAAGCGGACTACATTCTTATGCTTGAAATGGCTGATTTTTTTCGCGGTCAACCAATTGACGCTATCATCCGGAACCGGACTTCATGGCGTCGGTTCAACGGTCAACCGTTGGCTCCGGAAATGCGAACCCAGGTTGAAACCTTATTAGCCCCGGAAGCCGGACCATTTGGCAATACCGTGGATATACGATTGGTCACCCGAAAAGCCACCACGGGGTCCCGACCCGAAAAACTGGGGACTTACGGTTTTATCAGCGGAGCGCGGGAATTTTTAGTCGGCATTGTCCAGCCCACCCGGCCCAATATTTTCGAGGATTTCGGTTACCTGATGGAAAAAATAATCCTGCAGGCCACGGCTCTCGGGCTGGGCACCTGTTGGTTGGGAGGATCTTTTAATAAATCCGCCTTCGCTCGTGCCGTTGCATTAAAACCCGATGAATTGATCCCTGCGGTGGTGCCGCTGGGTTACCCGACGCCCAAGCGTGGTCTGAGGGATCGGTTTATCCGCGCGTTGGCCGGTTCGAAAAACCGCAAACCGTGGGACGAATTATTTTTCGATCACAATCCTCTGAAGCCCTTGAAAAAACACCAGGCGGGTGCGTTTACCCTGCCGATTGAAATGGTGCGTCTGGCGCCTTCCGCATCCAATCGTCAACCCTGGCGGATTATATTGTCTGATCATTCCTTTCATTTTTATCTTCAGCGCACTCCGGGGTACACGATGCCCTTTAAATCCGATCTACAGAAAGTCGACCTCGGTATCGCGATGTGTCATTTCGAACTGACTGTCCGGAGGCACCACCTGCCCGGAGGCTGGATCGTGCAGAAACCTGACCTCACTCTGCCCGATGACTGGATTTATATCGCCACCTGGCGATCTGTTGCTGACAGCCCTACCCGGGATTAATGGTCAACCGAACTGCCCGATACAGGAGAATCACAACCGGATAACATACTCATGGTTTCAGCTTGCATGACAGATGACCATGACCTAAATTGCATTATTCTATTTGTATAAAGGGTTACACCGGGAATTCTATGAATCAGAAAAAGATCACCGCCATTCTGGATTTCGCGATCGAGAAAGAATGGGAAGCCGTTAAATTTTACAACCGTCTGATCCAGCGCGCCGGCTCATTTGAGATGATGGAAGCTATTCGAGAAATCGAAATGTTCGAGCGGCGGCATGTCGAAAAATTGGAGGTTTTAAAAAAAACTGGTAAGGAACAACTCGCTATTTCTGCACCTGAGAACCTGCAAATCAGCGAATATCTGACCGCCCCTGCCACCGATGAACTAGCGAGTTACCGTGACATTCTCCTAACGGCGATGAAGCGGGAAGAAGCGTCGTGGCAGCTTTATGTGCAAATCGCCACCGCATCCGCAGATCCGCAGGTCCAGAAAGTTTTTAAAAAACTTGCCACTGAAGAGGCCAATCATAAAACTTTCTTCGAGAAAATCTATGATACAGAAGCCCTAAAAGAAAATTAGGCCGAAGGAAACGCAACACACCCAAACCGGTTAATTATGGCATCGCTCTCCTCACTATTAGAAAAATCGCTGGGCATTGCCCCGGCGGTGCAAATTAAAATCATCAATTCTGCAATTGTCGTTCTTCTGCTAATTCTTCTGCGGATTTTCGTCATTAAAATCGTCTGGCGCAAAACCGAAGATGTCCGTCTGCGGTACATCTGGGGCAAAACACTTTCCTATACCGTCTCGATTCTCGGTTTGCTTTTATTGAGCAATATCTGGTTTCAGGGTTTGCATAATTTAGGCACTTTTTTCGGATTGCTGTCCGCCGGTCTGGCTCTCACGCTCAAAGATCCGGTCGTCAACATGGCGGGCTGGCTCTTTATCATCATCAGGCGCCCGTTCACGATCGGCGATCGCGTGCAAGTCGGCAATTTCGCCGGAGACGTTATTGACATTCGCGTTTTCCAGTTCACTTTGCTTGAAATCGGCAATTGGGTAAATGCTGAACAGAGCACCGGCAGGATTATTCATATCCCTAATGGGCAGGTTTTTACTCTCCCGCTGGCGAACTACACGAAGGGTTTTGAGTATATCTGGAGTGAAATTCCGGTGGTCATAACTTTTGAAAGTGATTGGCACAAGGCTAAAGACATCCTCTTGAATATCGCCAGCATCCATTCGGAACATCTGACCGGTCGGGTCGAAAATAAAGTCCGCGAAGCTAGTAAAAAATTCATGATCGCTTACACCAAGCTTACTCCGGTCGTCTATACCGCCGTCAAGGAAAATGGCATTCAGCTCACTATCCGGTATATATGTGAGCCACGTAACCGCCGCCCGACCGACGAATTGATCTGGGAGGATATTCTCGAACAATTTGCCAAGGAAAAGGACATTGATTTTGCCTACCCCACCACCCGATTCTATGATAATCGGACCGAAGGAAAAAAGGTAACCCGTTAAATTAATTTTAGGCGAGGATCGAATATGGCAGTTGAAATTATTGAAGTCACCACTCCTCAGCAACTGAAAGCCTTCGTACGCTTTCCCCATTCGCTTTACAATAAAAATCCGTTCTACGTGCCATTATTGGATTTTGACGAACTCAATACGCTCCGGCGCGATAAAAACCCGGCTTTCGAATTCTGTGAAGCACGTTACTGGCTGGCGTTTAAAAATGGAAAGATTGCCGGCCGAATCGCCGGAATACTAAATCGTCGTGCCAATGAAGCCTGGGGGAAAAAACAACTCCGGTTCGGATGGATTGATTTTATTGACGATGAAGAGGTGGTAAAGGGATTGTTTACAGCCGTCGAAGGCTGGGCCCGGCAGCTGGGCATGGAAGAAATCCACGGACCTCTCGGATTCACCGACCTTGACCGGGAAGGCATGCTGATCGCAGGTTTCGATGAAGTCGGCACGCTGGCGGCGATATATAATTATCCGTACTATCCCCAGCGCCTGGAACAATTGGGTTTCCGCAAGGACGTGGACTGGATTGAATATCAAATCCAGGTTCCGGAGCAATTGCCGGAAAAAGTTGGCGAGATTACCCGCATTGTCAAGGAACGGCATAATCTGCATACGCTGAAAGTGAAAAAAAGTCGAGACCTATTACCATACGCGCAGCAGATGTTTACCGTATTCAATCAGGCTTACAAGGTCTTATATGGCATGGTGCCTTTGACGCCTCGACAGATTGATGCTTATGTCAAACAGTATATCGGATTAATCAATCCGCGGTACATTGCGGTAGTTTTGGACAAGGATGACCAGGTCGTCGGTTTCGGGATTACGATGCCGTCCCTGGTGCGCGCCCTCCAGAAAGCCCGCGGGCGACTTTTCCCCTGCGGCTTTCTGCACATCCTGTGGGCTTTGCATCATGTCCGAACGGTTGAACTGCTACTCGTCAGTGTCTTGCCCGAGCTCCAGGGCCAGGGCGTTCCGGCATTAATGATCGCCGAATTGGCGCAGAATTTCACCCGGATGGGGGTACGGTATGCCGAGTCCAACCCGGAATTGGAGCACAACGCCAAAGTGCAGGCGCTCTGGAAAGGTTACAGTCTGCGGCAACATAAACGCCGGCGCTGTTTTGTCAAATCTTTGATCTGATCTACACGTCGGTACACCTCACTAAAATTGGGTCGTCTACCTTCGGGGTAGTTAGACGGCTTACTTGCCGCGTCATCATAGAAACCCTAAATTTGCGCGATTTTTTACACAGCCAGAAACACTCCATATTCTAATACCTCAATGAACAATAACCACATTTTAGCCGATTCGCATATCGGTCGCCTGCTCATAAAGCTCTCGCTTCCCGCTACGATCGGTATGCTCGTCATGGCGCTTTATAATATTGTTGACACAATATTCGTGGGACACGGCGTTGGTTCCCTGGCGATTGCCGGTTTGACGATTGTCTTTCCGATTCAAATGATTGTAATGGCGGTTGCTATGATGGTTGGTATGGGCGCCGCCTCCATTATTTCCCGCGCCCTGGGAGCGAATGATATAGCACGCGCAAACCAAACTTTGGGCAATGTTCTGCTGATCGTCGTGAGTTTAGGAATCGTCGTGGCAGTGGGTGGAAATTTGTGCATCGATGTCCTCCTGAAAATTTTCGGCGCTACTCCGGCGATTCTGCCCTATGCCCGGGATTATGCTCGCATCATCTTAGCAGGCACCATGCTTTTTGCTTTCGCGATGACGGCCAATGCCGTGGTCAGAGCCGAAGGACGGGCGACTATCGCCATGACTACAATGATAGTCTCTTCCGTGCTGAATATCATTCTCGATGCGGTTTTTATTTTCGGCTTTGGCTGGGGTATCCGGGGCGCGGCAGTGGCGACTGTCGTTTCGCAGCTGACTACCGATCTGTATTTGCTTGGTTTTTTTGTGCGCGGCAAAGGTTCCTTAAAAATCTGTCGTGTCGGATTCCGGCCGAATTTCAAAATAATCCGGGAGATGGTGGCAGTCGGTTCCTCGGCTTTCGTGCGCCAGATATCCGGCAGTTTGATTGCTGTGATCGTCAATAATACCCTCAAGTTTTACGGCGGAGAATTGTCAATAGCCGTCTACGGCATCGTCAATCGGATTCTTATGTTTGTTTTCATGCCCATCTTTGGCATCGCCCAGGGCGTTCAGCCGATCGTCGGCTATAACTATGGTGCCCGCCGCTATGCTCAAGCTCTGCGCGTATTGCATCTCGGGATGGTCTGCACCACGCTGATCGCGGTAGCCGGAGCGTTTTATCTGGAAATCTTCCCAGCGCAGATCTTCTCCTTTTTTACCAATGATCAACAGCTCATCAAATTGGGAGTGCGGGCCATCCGCATCATCAACATCGGCACTGCTTTGATTGGATTCCAGGTCATTGCCACCACATTATTCCAATCGCTGGGCATGGCTCGTAAGGCCCTCTACCTGACTGTCGCCCGACAATTGGTCCTAATCCCCCTGGTAATCTTTCTGCCAATCCCTTTCCAGCTGAATGGCGTCTGGTGCGCCTTCCCCCTGAGCGATCTGCTCTTCTTCTTCGTCAGCTGGGGTATGTACCGACCGCAAGTCCACAACCTGAAAAAGATGCACCTGCACCCGGAACTATCGGTCATCGCCGCGCATGAAGTAACGCCATCGGCGCATTTTAATAGGATCTGAAAGGCACTTTTCGGAAATTTTCACCACGTTTAGAAAATTCATTAGGAGGAAAATTTGAATACCCTGATTGTTTATACCACGCATCATGGTTGCGCCGCCTTCTGTGCTGAAAAATTAGCCCAACGACTGAATCCGCCCGTCACAACGCTCGACCTTAAAAAACAGCGTGTCCCGGACCTCGCCGGTTTTGAGGCAATCATCATCGGTGGGTCAATCCACGCCGGACGCCTACAAAAAATCGTGCGCCGTTTCTGCGAGCAGAACCAGGCCATCCTGACCCAGAAAAAAATCGGCTTGTTTCTGTGTTGCATGGAGGAAGGCGATAAAGCCCGCCTGCAATTTGAAACAGCGTTTCCGTCTCAGCTGCGGCAACAGGCCGTCGCTACGGGACTATTCGGCGGCGCCTTTGATTTCCAGAAGATGAACTGGCTGGAACGCGCCATAATTAAAAAAATCTCCGGGCTCACTGACAGCGTCACCAAGATTAACGAGAGTGCCATCAGCGAGTTCGCCCGGACATTCAATCAATAAACCAAGGACGGCTTTATGCGTTTCAATTTTCTATTTGGCTGGTTGTTCCTGATTTGCCTGAGCCTTATTCAATGTAAACCAATCCAGGAATACCAGCGACGAATGGCCGCTATCGAGATTACCGAGATTGACTTAAACAAAGTCAAAGACGGTGAATATACGGGTGAATATGACGCGGTAGCTGTTCATGCGGTCGTTTCGGTTACCGTCAAAAACCACACGATTACCGACATTCGGCTCCTTAAGCACGAAAACGGACGGGGTTCCGCGGCGGAGGTAATACCTAATCGCGTCATTGAAAAACAATCCCTGCTGGTAGACACCGTGACCAAAGCCACTTCCAGCAGTAAGGTCATCCTTGAAGCAATCGAACAAGCCCTGCGCAAAGGACTGGATTAACAGCAGATTGCCTGCCCGGGAGAAAAATCCGGGGCCTCGCCTTGGTTCATAACGAACTATTTACCTCCCTACTGATCTATTACCAGAGCGGAACGGGCAACTCTTACCGCGCCGCAGTCTGGATGGCCAGAACAGCCCAGGAAAAAGGCTTACCTGCCACCCTGATCCCACTCGAACTGAGTGAGCCCGGAAAGGAATTAAAAAATGACCGGCGAGCGTTAATCGGCTTTGTCATGCCGACTCACGGCTTTACTGCTCCCTGGAGCATGATCAAATTTATCCTGCGCCTGCCAAAAGGGCGCCACCTCCCGGCCTTCTGTCTGGCTACGCAGGGACAATTGAAATGCGGTCCGGTTCTTATCCCGGGACTAAGCGCCACGGCAACTTTCCTCTCCGCTTTCCTGCTATATGTTAAAGGTTTTCACGTACGCGGCGTCGAGAGCATCAACATGCCTTCCAACTGGATGAGCCTGCATCCCGCGCAAAAACCGCATTCCATTCGCACGATCGTCAATCGCGGCCAGCCCCGTGCGGAATATTTTATTACCCGCCTGCTCAATGGCAAAATCAATTGGCTCACTGCAAGTAATTTGGTGGAGTTCATCGGTGGTTTGATCTTGCTACCGGTCGCCTGTGGCTACCTGCTTTTCGGCAAAACCGGCATGGCCAAAATCTATTTTGCGAATAACGCCTGCAATGGTTGCGGTCGATGTGCCGAAATTTGCGCACAAAAGGCTATCATCATGAAAAACTCCCTTCATCCCCGTCCTTTCTGGACTTACCGCTGTGAAAGCTGTATGCGCTGTATGGCTTTTTGCCCTCAAACCGCGATCGAAGTAAATCAACCGTGGGTGATCGGGCTTTTTTTCTATATCGTCATGCCGTTGAGTACCTGGTTGGCGATCCGGGTTGTGAATTTCGCCCAGCTTCCGTACTGGTGGAACATTTTTATTTATGGTGTTGTTTATCTTGTTACTTACCTGAGCTCGGTCGCGGTATCGTACCTAATCCTTTTTGGGCTTACCCAATTTAAAAGGCTGAATGCTATGCTGACCCACACGACTTTTTCACATTACTATCGCCGGTACCGGGAACCTGCTACACAGGTAAACGACCTCACCCGTAAGCAGGTTTTTCAGGCGCCGCGGAAGTAACTATTTGCCAGCGGTAAGCACCCTCAATTGTTGCTGATTAACGTTCAGCAGTCCCACCGCCTGGATGCGTTCGGTCAGGATGCGCCAGTTGTTGTCCCGCTGAAACACTTCCTGGAAAATGCGCTGGGCTTCGTCCAGTTTACCAATGTTGGCCAATGAAACGGCATGCCAGTAGCGCATTTCCAAGTTTTCCGGAAAAAGTTGCTCGGCCAACCCGTATTCCCGCAGGGCGGTGATTTCGTCCCGGCGCTCAATCGCCAAATCCCCGGCGTTCATATGTTTATAAGCCTGGTCAACCCGCAAAAGACGTCGCAATTCTTTGACCGGGTCTGGATGATCTTCGATGCGCAGGTCAATCAGCCGGTCTTCCCAGATGCGGCCCGTAGGCTGAGCACGAACAACCAACAACGCCGCTGATTGCCGACCGCGAATATCGCCGCCCGCCGCTTCCGCGGCTTCGAGTGCGGTCAGCATTCTTTCTGCCAGTGAACCCCTGGCGGATTGGAAAGCCGCGTGCATCGCCGGCCAGACTGTCGCCTGCAACATCATATTCGCCTGAACGGAAAAACCTTCCCCAGTGTTGTGCCCGGCACAGGCAATGCACTGGGCACCGGTCCAGGCGGCTACTCGACCACCCGCATCCACGATTGCCAACTGCCGATAGTCACGCCCGTCATCGCCTGCGATCAATAATTGCAGAACTTCATCAGCTTTCTTGCCGGCTTTGAGATACTGCAACCCTTCCGGCCCGAAGGCGGGATTGACCAATGACTGAGTCGCGATGACCCCGACGCCGGCCTCCGCCCAGGAAACAATAGTACCCACCGAAAACCAATGACTCTGCACCGCCACTCCCATTTCACCTGTTTCCGTATCTCTTGCTACGACAGAATAAGTATGCATCAGGGGGCCCGGCCGGGACTGAGCCGCCGCATTGATGAGCGACATAGCAATCACGCTCCAGATTACAAACATTGGTTTGGTCATATTAATGCTCCTTAAAAGATCTTAAATATCCACTACAACTCAAACTTTTCTCCTTTTGGAATTTGGATTTGGATTAAGCTCGTCAATCATAGGCGTATCTGCAATAGCTCAAGCCCGAGAAGGCGCATGGATAAATTTACCCGAATGCCTAATTAAGGTGAGTAACCCCGGATTTGTATATTTGGCGATTTTTTTCTAATCTGTCAGCAGACATGCAGACGACTAGGACACATTATCAGAGGTACCGATTAATTGGCTCGTTGTTATTCCAGATGGGAATCGCCGGTAGCGTGATTGGTCAGGGTCAGACCAACCCGGCAAGTACCTGGGATTTTCGCGGACAGTTGGAACTGAGTGGCAGTCTGAGCCGTTATCAGCAGATCTGGTCGAGACGGGGAACCGCCCGGTATCTGCCATCAATCGAATACCAGCACCAATTGTCAGAGGCCAGGACTCTCGGCGCGGATTTCTCTGTCATCCTGTTCGCGGATAGTATAAAAAAACCTGCCCCCGAAAACGTTGATCTCTACCGTCTGAGCTTCCGCTATGCGACTCCCCAAAGTGAATGGCAGTTCGGTTTGCAGAAAATCAATTTTGGACCGGCTCAGATTCTGCGTTCCTTGATGTGGTTCGACCGCCTTGATATTCGGGATCCGCTGAAAGCTACCACCGGCGTCTGGGGACTACGCTGGCGCTATAATTACCTGAATAATGCCAACGCCTGGCTATGGGTGCTCTATGGCAACGACGGTACCAAAGGGATGGAAACGGTGCCGACAGCGCAAGGTCGCCCGGAACTCGGCGGTCGTTTTCAAATTCCAGTACGCTCCGGCGAAGTGGCGATGACAATACATCAACGGGCGCTTGCCCAGCCCTTCGATAAGGATGAAACCCGGGTGGCCTTCGACGGACGCTGGGATTTCATCTTGGGCTGGTGGCTCGAAGCAGTCTGGCATAATAATAGCCCGGACCTCAAATATGCGGTCACCGGGGGAGTGGATTACACCTTCGGAATTGGCAATGGCCTTTATACCATACTCGAGCATAAAACCAATTTTTTCCCAACCAGCAATCGCTTTCCTGAAATGAATCTGACCGGGCTGACCCATTGGCACGGCTACGATCTGCTTAAGGTCTCTGCATTGATGCTCACTTACCCTCTGACGCTGTTCGATAACCTGGTGGCGGTAGGTTATTATTCATGGGCTACGAATGAGTTTTTCGAATATTTGGGCTGGCAGAGAACCTTCGACAGAGTGATTATTAACCTGAGCTTTTTTAATTACCCTGGACCGACACTGGCTACGGGAAAAATGGCTGGTTCTGGCGCCCAGCTTATGTTAATTTACAATCATTGACAGTGGTTTGATAAAGGGGACAATTCATGCACAACTCGGCAATTATCACAATCCAGAATCTGGTTAAAGACTATCCCATAGGTGGCGGTTCATTCCGGGCGTTGAGCGACATCAGTCTGCAAATCGGTCAAGGTGAATTTATCGGTTTGGTCGGCCCGAGTGGCAGCGGCAAAACAACTTTGCTGAATATCATTGGTGCACTTGATAATCCCACCGCGGGACATACCGAAGTCCTGGGACATACCATCGAGAACCTCAGCCACCGGCAGGCCGCACGGTTGCGCAACTCCTATCTCGGATTTATTTTCCAGACCTATAACCTGTTGCCCGTGTACAATGTTTACGAAAACGTGGAATTTCCGTTGCTATTATTGAAAAAGAGTCAAAATGAACGTCGGGAACTGACTCTGCGCGCTCTGGAATGGGTGGGCTTGACCGATAAAATCAAGTCCCGTCCGGCTCAACTCTCCGGTGGGGAGTGCCAGCGCGTCGCCATTGCCCGGGCTATGGTCAAGCAACCCCAGGTCGTGTTGGCCGATGAACCGACCGCCAACTTGGACGCCGCCAATTCCCACCACATCTTGCAGACCATGGCGAAGCTCAACACCGAGCTCAAAACGACCTTTATCTTCGCGACCCATGATGACAAGGTCATCGGCTACCTGCGCCGCAAAGTCAGTCTGGCGGATGGTCACGTGATAAAAGACGAAAACATCGTACAATCCTGAACAGGAGAGTAGCATGTTAGCATTAAAACTTGCTTTCCGCAACCTGATGGGCGCCCGTTTGCGCACCTGGTTGAATGTATTTGTACTATCCCTGGCTTTCGTCTTAGTTATCTGGTTCAAAGGAGTACTGAACGGCTGGGACCGCCAGGCGCGCCGTGAAACGATTAACTGGCAAATCGGTGGCGGGCAGTACTGGCAAGAGAATTACGACCCTTACGACCCTTTCACAATTGAAGATAGCCACGCGCTTTTGACCGATTCGATCCAAAAAGAAATCGGACAGGGACATCTGACCCCCATGCTGATCAGTCAGGCGACGATCTACCCGCAGGGACGCATCCAGAATGTCAAATTGCAGGGCGTTGATCCAAATCAGAAAATCCTCGCCCTGCCTTCCGAGTATCTGAACACGACGGACGGTGGCATTCCGGCGATGATTGGCGAACGCACCGCCCGCAACAGTAAATTGTCCATTGGGGACTTTGTCACCATCCGCTGGCGGGACGCCAATGGAACTTTCGACGCCGATGAAATCCGTATCGTGCACATCTTCAAAACTGACGTGGGTACGATGGATATGGGGGTCGTATGGATTCCCTTGAAAAAGCATCAGGAAATGATGCGCCTGTCCAACTCCGCGACTATCCTTACCACCGCTCAGGAAGCCGGTTTTCGGGGGCCATTCACCGGCTGGGATTTTAAGGATCATGCCTATCTGTTAAAAGAAATTGAAGCTATGATCGAGACCAAGTCAATCGGTGGTATAGTCATGTTCCTGTTTCTGATGTCGCTGGCGATGCTGGCGATTTTTGATACTCAGGTATTATCTATTTTCCGACGCCAGAAAGAAATCGGCACGCAAATCGCCCTGGGTATGACCCGCCCTCAGGTCGTGACCCTGTTTACCATTGAAGGAGCGATGCATTCCGTTTTTGCCGCAATCTTAGCCGCAATTTACGGTGCGCCGCTACTGGCTCTGCAAGCCAAAGTCGGTTGGAAGATGCCCGCCGGAACCGACGATTTCGGTCTGACCATTTCCGAAACGATCTACCCGGCTTACTCGGTAGGATTGGTGCTGGGCACAACCCTTTTGGTGATGATCACCACGACTATTGTCAGTTATCTTCCCGCCCGCCGGATTGCGAAGATGAATCCGACCGATGCCATCAGAGGAAAAATCCAATGATCAAGTTTATCTTACGCGGTTTGTTACGCGATCGGCACCGTAGTTTGTTTCCATTCCTGATTGTGACGTTGGGAGTCTGGATTGCGGTCTTCATGCAAGCCTATATGAATGGCGTCCTGTCAGATATGGTTGATTATAACGCCCGTTATGCCACCGGACATGTCAAGGTCATGAGCCGGGCTTATGCTGAAAATGTCGATCAACTCCCCAATGACTTAGCCTTGACCGGCGTCTCGAATCTCATGCAAAGACTCCAGCAGGAATACCCCGATATGACCTGGGTCAGACGTATCCAGTTCGGTGGATTACTGGACATTCCCGATGATAATGGAGAAACCCGGGCACAATGCATGGTCATCGGGATGGGCGTGGATTTACTGAGTCCCGCAAGTTCGGAAATCAACACCCTCAATATCGGCAATTCGCTCGTGTCCGGACGCATGCCACGCGAAGCGGGCGAAATTCTGGTCAGCGTGGACATGGCGGAAAAACTGGGCGTTCAGCCCGGCGAAGTCGCCACGCTTTTGTCCTCCAGTATGTACGGCAGTATGGTTATTTACAATTTTAGCGTGGTCGGCACTCTTCGATTTGGGGTGCAGATGATGGATCGGGGTGCAATGATCGCGGATGTGACTGACGTGCAGGCAGCACTCGACATGCAGGACGCCGCCGGTGAAATTATCGGTTATCTGCCGAATCGTGTCTATGATGATTTGGCCTGTCAGGACATCGTCCGCAAATTCAACGCGGGATATGAGCGGGATACGAGTGAGTTTGCACCGGTCATGGGCACTCTGAAGGAAATAAGCAATTTGGGTGGCTACCTCGATATGGCTTCCAGCTTCTCAAGTATCATCGTGGCGGTCTTCATGATGGTAATGTCGGTGGTGCTCTGGAACGCCGGACTTTTAGGCGGCTTGCGACGCTATGGCGAAGTCGGCGTGCGCTTAGCCATTGGTGAGAACAAGAGCCATATTTTCCGCACGATGATTTACGAGTCAATGGCTATCGGGCTATTTGGTTCGATTACTGGAACAGTCTTTGGTCTGGGCTGCGCTTACTGGATGCAGGTCAAGGGATTGGACATCAGCAATCTGATGAAAAATGTCAATATGATGATCCCTACTATTTTTCGCGCCCGAATCACCCCGACGACCTACTACATCGGCTTTTTCCCTGGCCTGCTGGCCACGGTGTTGGGTACGGCTCTGGCTGGCATCGGCATTTACCGGCGGCAGACAGCCTCATTATTCAAGGAGTTGGAAGCATGAAAATCGTAACGGGTGGTTTAGTACTTTGCCTTTTAGTACAGTTCCCCACCGCTCAGACTCTTAGCGGGCGGGAAATCCT
This sequence comes from uncultured bacterium, assembly GCA_964588795.1. Lineage (GTDB taxonomy): Bacteria > Fidelibacterota > UBA2242 > UBA2242 > UBA2242 > CAZPQN01. The sequence goes on from CAZPQN010000003.1 coordinate 70,908, forward strand.
GGACCGGGTCGATCAAAACCGCATCGTGGGACAGGCCATCAGCGTGACCACGATGATCATTCACGGACGCAGTGGTACCAGAACCATCCAGGCGCGTGCCTGGAGCGATGGCACCGAAAAAGCCTTCGTGGAGTACCTTTCGCCCGCTCGTGAAAAAGGCAAAAAAATGCTGAAACTGGCCAAACAGCTCTGGATTTACACTCCGGAACCAAATGACCGGATCATCGCCATCTCCGGTCACCTTTTGCGGCAATCCGTGATGGGCTCTGACCTATCTTACGAAGATATGCTTGAAAATGACATCTTACAGGATCAGTACGAAGCCCGTGTGTTGGGACAGGAAACACTGCATGATCGGCAATGCTATTTACTCGAGTTGACAGCACGCATGGACAACATCGCCTACCATTCCCGCAAAATCTGGGTCGACAGCGAACGCTATTTGCCATTGAAAGAAAATCGCTATGCCCGCGGGGGTAAACTGCTGAAAACTACCACCGTGCATTCCGTATTTCAGGTTGACGGGCACTGGTTGCCGAAGAAGATGACATTCCGCGATATGCTGTCGAGCGGCGGCGGCACGGAATATATCATTGACTCGCTTGATTTCAAGGTTAACATCCCCGATTACCAGTTTACCAAAGCCGCTCTGCGCAAATAGGCGCACGAATCAGTTTTTCTTACGGTCTTTATCGGCGAAATACTTGCTGACCAGATAGAGCGTGTTTTTTTCCGCAGTCGTCAGGTTATCGTAACCATCGCGACTGACTTTGTCGAGGATGCGGTCCAGTTCCTCGCGCATGGTTTCTTCAGTTTGATAGGATGGGGGTCGATCGGGACGGCGGGTTTTCGTCCGGAATAACCGGTGCAGGGGATTTTTCCAGTTCCAATGTAACCGGGGTAAGTGGCAACGTGGCAGACGGATGCGGGGAAAGTGCCAGAAACGGTCGCGGCGCAGATAAATATAACCGACCAGCAACCCGCCTAAATGCGTCAGATGCGAGATGTTGCTAGCGGAGCTGCTGAAGGTCGAAAAAAATGTCACTGCGCCCATGATCAGGACGAAATATTTGGCTTTGACGGGTATCAGAAAATAGACATTGATATAGCGCTCCGGAAAGAGCAGGGCGAAGGCTAAGAGAATGCCGTAAATTGCCCCGCTGGCACCCACTACGGGAATCGGTGAATTCCAACTGAACAGCAGAGTCAGCAAACCTGAACCTACTCCTGTCAGAAAATAATATTTATAGAACTCGCGTTTGCCCCAGTTGTATTCAATCTCCTGCCCAAACATCCAGAGCACGAACATATTGACAAACAGATGTCCGAACCCTCCATGGATGAATAAATAAGTGCACAGTTGCCAGAGATAACCGCGATTGATGATCGCCTGCGGCACAAGACCGAAATAGACGACGAAATAACGTTCCGCCCGCAGTAGAACCATGACCAGAAAAACAACCCCATTGGCGATGATCAGATTCTTTACCGCACCCCGGAAAATGCGCGGCCGGATATAAGAATAACCCGACGGGGGACGATAGTTGGAGTAATAGTTCATCGGTTTCCCATTCCGATCAGCATTTCGAGACTTTTGAGCTTCGGCGTCACATCAAGATGCCAGGCGATATATTGGACTATCAGACGCGCAAGGTCTTCGTGACTCACGGAAGAATTGGTGCAAGCAATGTCGTCGGCAGAAGCGCCGGCGGTTATCTGGCGTAAAAAGGTGAGGCTCGCACGGTTCAGCTTAGGCGGGGCGATTAGGTTTTGTCCGCACTTTTCGCAGACAAAGCCACCGGACGTAGAATCGTAAAATGCCTCCCCGAGCAACCGGTGACATTGCCCGCAGGTGTCAAATGCCGGTTGGTAGCCGAGGGCGGTCGCCAATTGTAACAGAAAAGCGATAAAAACCACCGCCCGATTCGAAGACCGGTCTTGCAGACGATCCAGGATTTCGGTCGCCAGTCGGAAAAGATTTTCGTCGGGATGATGTTCGGGGATGAATTTTTCGAGACATTCGATCACTGCGGTGCCATAAATAGGCGCGCTCAGCTCAACCTCGCCATAAAAGTAATTTTTCAGCGGGGTAACCTTGCTGAGAGTTTGAATTTCACGAGTGGCCTTGTAATAAAAGATGACCTCCGCCAGATTCAATGGCTCCAGATACCCTCGGAAGGTGCTTTTCAAACGGCGGGCACCCTTGGCAATCACCGCCACCTTGCCCTGCGATTCGGTGAACAGGCGCACGATTAGACTACTTTCCTGAAAAGGGATATGCCTCAGGATCAAAGCGCGAGTAGTTATGATAGCCATGTCAGGATCATTCTAAGTGTTCAACTATCACACGCGCGTCGTCATCAGTCTCCAGGCATTAGTAAGCCTTGGCGAGAATGACGGTCTGCTGTGCCGGTTGGCCGGTATAGAAGCACTTACCCTTAGCCGCCTGATCGAAGGGAATAACCCGGATGGTAGCTTTGGTCTCTTCCTGGATGCGCGCTTCATCTTCTCTCCCGCCTGCCCATAGCGCCCGCACAAAGCCGCCTTTTTCGATGATGTCTTTGAATTGCGTGTAATTCTCTGCCGGGAATGTATTTTGCTCGCGGAAATCACGAGCACGCTGGAATAATTCCTGCTGGATCCGGTCGAGGATCTCCGGAATTACCGCGGCGACATTGACCACCGGAATGCGCAGTTTTTCACGCGTATCGCGACGTGCCAAAATTACTGCCTGCCCCGCGACGTCTTTCGGGCCGACCTCGATCCGCAGCGGCACGCCCTTCATCTCATAATGATTGAATTTCCAGCCCGGCGTTTCCTGCTCATTCGTGTCATAAAGGAATCGCACTTTTAAAGCTTCCAGCGCCTGGATCAGGGGACTGACAAAAGCCTTGATCAGGTCTTTATCCTCGGCGCTTTTCCAGATGGGAACGATGACCACCTGCAAGGGAGCTATGCGCGGTGGCAGGATCAATCCTTTGTCATCGCCATGGGTCATGACTACGCCACCCACCAGACGCGTGCTGACGCCCCAGCTGGTAGCGTAGACATACTCCAACTGATTAGCATGGTTCAAAAACTGGACATCGAAGGCTTTGGCAAAGTTCTGTCCTAAAAAATGAGAGGTGCCAGCCTGCAGCGCTTTCTTGTCACCCATCATGGCTTCGATGGCATAAGTGTCCACGGCACCAGCAAATTTCTGGGCGTCGGTTTTACGACCGACGAACACTGGCATCGCCAAATAATCTTCCGCCAGCTGCCGATAGAGTTCCAGAATACGGAGAGTCTCTTCCTCGGCTTCGACGGCGGTGGCGTGTGCAGTGTGTCCTTCCTGCCAGAGAAATTCGGTCGTCCGCAGGAACAGGCGGGTGCGCAATTCCCAGCGTACGACATTCGCCCATTGATTAATAAGAATCGGCAGGTCGCGGTAGGATTTGATCCACTTTTTATACATGGCCCAGATGATTGTTTCTGAAGTGGGACGAATGTAGAGTGGTTCATCCAGAGGTTTACCGCCGCCGATGGTTACTACGGCGCATTCCGGAGCAAAGCCTTCGACATGCTCGGCTTCTCTTTTCAGATAGCTTTCCGGAATGAACAGCGGAAAGTAGGCATTGACATGCCCGGAGGCTTTGAACATCCGGTCGGCAATATCCCGAATATTCTCCCAGAGTGCATAACCGTAGGGGCGAATGACCATGGTGCCTTTGACCGGTCCATAGTCAGCCAGTTCAGCTTTCTGAACAACATCGGTATACCATTTGGCATAATCTTCACTGCGTTTGGTGACACTGATCGACACGATAAATTCCTATATTAAATCCTTGGTTTTTTCCTTAAATCCGATGCGATGGTAGGGGTTGACGATGCTGGTGCAGACATTGAACAGATGCGCGGCGACCCGTTTCAGAAAACGGCTGTAGAGTGCTAAGGTCACGGCATCGGAAACACTGCACTGGCATTCCCCTTTCACTAACGTATTGGTCAGAATGGCGCTGTCACGCGATACATCTTTGTAGCCGTTGAGAACCTGGCGGGCTAAATCTGCATCCGACTCCGGAAAGGCTTTGACCGTCAAATCAAAAAACTCCTTAACCTTCTGCTCGATACCGGTGATGGTGGCTTCAAACTCGCCCCCGCTGAGGAGTGCTTTGTGCAAGGTTGCCAGGTCGGCGATATTTTTTGTATAATCCCCAATCCGCTCAATATCCGTGACGACATTAGCCAGCGTCAGACCGGAAACAATCTCACTTTTCTCGGTAATTAAAAGATGCGTAAGCACTTTTTTACGGACATCCCGTTCGAGTTTGTTAATGGTTTTGTCATGCTGATAGATATCAATACGCAACTGACCGGTGTCGCTCTCGCGTAGCGACCATACCGCCTCGAAAAACATCTCACGTGTCAGGGAAAGCATTTTTTCCGCCAATTCCAACGTTTCCGCTGTCAGCGTCTTTTTTCTCCACAACCTGATAAATTCGCCAAACATATTTACCTCGATATGAAAATTAGAATTATTGGAATAATAAAAAACAGCGTCGCCACATAGACGATTGCATAAACCCGGTTACGGCGCGTCAAACTAGCCAGACCACGGGCTAAAGCGATCGGCAGCCTCTGCAAAGGCAGAAATATACACGTGCCGAAAATATTGAATATTGTATGCGAGAAAGCGATCGTAATCGCATTGATATTGCCGGTAGCCATTGCCGCTAAAAAAGCCGTGATAGTGGTGCCGATGTTGGCTCCCAGGTCATACGGATAAATTTTCTTCAGCGTCAGGATCCCCGCCGCCGCCAACGGCACAACCAGAGATGTGGTAATCGAACTACTCTGGACGATGGTGGTCAAAACTAATCCTAAAAGAAAAGCCCGCACAGTATTTTTAAAAATGTACTGATCAAAGAACACTTCGACCTTGGCCAGCACCAAGGATTTAATCACTCTGACCAGAAAAGTCAGCGCCACAAACAACAGTACGAAAGCAAGAATGATATTGAGCCAAAGATGTCCGGGAAAAAGTCCGCAAATCCTCATTGCCACCGGATCGAGAATCTTACCCAATGGATTGATGAGCCTTAAACCGCCCACGTTCTCGAACAATTCGGCGATAAAATGCGCGCTACGCCCGATAATATTGAAAAAATATTGCAGTGGGAAAAGTAATAGTACGGCAAGAATGTTAAAGAAATCATGCACCGTCGCTGCGGCGAATGCGCGTTCAAATTCATCTTTTTTCCCGATATGCCCGATTGAAACCAACACATTGGTAATGGTGGTCCCAATATTGGCGCCCATGATAATGGGTATGGCCAGCCCAATAGTCAGCACTTCTCCCGCGACCATGCTCACCACCAACGAAGAAGTCAGGGAAGAGCTTTGGACGATAGCGGTGGTCAGTACGCCAACAATCAAACCCACAAACGGATTGGAAACGCCCTGCATTACTTTGGTGGCAAAGTCCGCCCCCATCAGTTTCAGCGAACTGCCGATGATGGTAATGCTCAGTAAAAACAGGTATACTAACACCAAGATGGCGCTGCCTTTGAGAAGAGTGCGTAATCGGTGTATGCTTTTCAGCTCCATTATTTTCCTGATTTAAGGTTAAAAAAGTGGTGCAAAGTTACACAAAATTTACGATTTTCACCGCATGTAATGTTCAAATGCCCAGGCTGTAGGCGCGGCCTATTTTGAAGGAAAATGACAATGAAAACACCGGCCGCCGGCAGAAACTGTCATTGGCGGTGATTCTTCCAAACACACCTTCCGGCGGTTCGGACAGCGGGTCACGAAACGGCAACCGCGTCCGGGAACATTTTGGGTAAATTCCGGCGCGTTCGGGCTGAAGGGTTGATTGTTCAACAAGGCGCGCCAGGCGGCAGTCAGCAACTGCGTATATGGATGATGGGGAGCCTCAATCAGGTTTGCGGCTGGTCCGGATTCGATCGCTTCCCCGGCGTACATGACCAATAAATGATCGGCAAATTTGTGCACGTTTAATAGATCGTGCGTGACGATGATAACCGACAAACCGGTTTCCTGACACCGACGATTTAGCAGGTCAATTAAATCGCGCCGCGCTATTGCATCTAAGGCGGTGGAAGGTTCGTCCACGATCAGGATTTCCGGTTTTCCGGCCAGCGCCATGGCCAGTGCGACGCGTTGTTGCATGCCACCGGATAATTCAAAAGGAAACGCATCCATAATCCGCCGGGGATTTTCGAATCCAACCGAGACCAGCAGGTCTTCAAGCGCGGTGGCCAGCTCTGTCCGTGAAAGGGTCTGAGTCGTCGCAATTACATCGCTAAGCTGACGTCCGCATTTCAGTACCGGATTCAGTGAAGCAGGTGTGTCCTGAAAGACAAACCCGATAATCCGGCCGCGTATGAATTCCAGCACCTGCTGATCGGCATGGTCTATTTTTCCCGAGAACCGGCCGGATTCGAGGCGGATTTCACCGGTAAGTCTAAATCCGCGAGGCAATAATCTGACCAATGCCCTGCAAAGCATCGTTTTACCACTGCCGGATTCACCGCAAATCGCAAGCTTGGCGCCGGGCGGCAGGTGCAAGGAAATAGCACTGACCAGCGTTTTTTGCCCCGTCTCTGATTCACGCAGGACAGTCAGGTTTTTTATTTCCAATAAAGCCATCTCAAACGTCCAATTCAGCCGCTTCCAGCAGTGCGCGGGTCAAAGCTGTGCGTGGTTGGCTAAACAGCACGGCAGTCGGTTCGTATTCAATCAGGTGGCCCCGCGCAATTATCCCAACCCTATCCGCAAGGGAGCGGACGGTCAACAGGTCGTGGGCAATCAGGATTAGCGTGAGCTTTTGCGTGCTCTTCAGGTGTCGGAGCAGGTCAGTCAATTGCACTTGAATTAACAGATCCTGAGCGGAAAAAGGTTCATCTAATATCAACAGCTCCGGCTTGGCGGCCAGCGCCCGGGCTATACACACGCGCTGTTTCTGTCCCCCGCTTAGCTGGGCGGGATAGCGTTCGATTAGCTCTGCGCTAAGTTCGACCATCTGTAAAAAATGCATTACCTGGTCAAGACACTCGCGTTTTGAGAGGTTTTTAGCACACGCCTCCGCTATCGCCGCTCCGATATTCAGATGGGGATTGAGGGCGCCTCCGGCATCCTGAAAAATGAGTTGTATTTTTCGTGGCGCGCCTCGAGCCTGATCATCTAATTTTTCGCCTCTAAACCGGATGATACCGCTTTCCGGTTTTAAAAAACCGGCCAGCGCCATGGCCAGCGAGGTCTTGCCACCTCCGGAAGGCCCGACGAAAGCGACGGTCTCTCCGGGATTAATCGCAAAAGAAATTCCGGAAATGACAGGCCGATAGTTTTGTCGTTTCCCGATCAGCCCGGGAGTGCAAGGATAACCTGCAGTTAAGTTTTCGACGGATAGGAGCGATTCTACCATACGTTTCACATCCGTCGTTCTTCGAATAATTGCTTCAATCCGTCGCCGATCAGATTAAGGCCGGTAACGGTCAATACGATACAAGCTCCGGCAAACGCTGACAACCACCAGGCACCAACGGGATCCTGGCGCCCCTGGTTCAATAGCGTCCCCCAACTGGCAGTCGGTTCCTGCACGCCTAAACCGAGAAAACTCAATCCGGATTCGACAATGATCACTGTGCCGATGAGAAGCGTAAAGCTCGTCACCACCACGCCGGCAATATTTGGTAAAATATAAGCCGTAAGAATCCTGAAACGGGAAACCCCGAGCCCCTGCGCGGCTTTGACGTACAACGCCTGATTAACCAGCATGCTTTCCGCGTGCACCACGCGCGCCGTTTCCATCCAGGAAAAGGCTACAATGATCTGCAGTGTAAGCCAGGGCGAGTTGTGCCAGATACTGGCACACAACAGGATTGCAAACAAGCGCGGAAAGCCTAAAAAGACATCGGTCAATCTCATCAGTACCCGGTCAATCAAACCCCCAGTCGTTCCGGCTATCATGCCGATTAGGGTGCCAATGAGAGTCGCCAGTACGGCCGCGCCAAAAGCCATGGCAAGCGTAAGCCGCGTACCGAAAATAAGGCGGGCGAATACATCGCGACCGAAATAATCCGTACCGCATAAATGCCGGGCAGACGGCGCGGCCAGAGTCATTGATAAATTCTGCGTATCCGGTGCATGTCTGGTCAGAGCACCCTGCATAATCGCGATAATTAAAAAAGGTAGGATAATGACCAGGCCGGTACGGCAATTTTTATTTCTGAAGAATGGGTGCCAGAAAACTGATTTCATCGGGCAGGCCTCAGCCGCGGATCGGCAAAACGATAAAGCAGATCTGCCATTAAATTGCCCCCTACGACCGCCATCAGGGCGATGACGCTGGTAGCCAAAATGACCGGGTAATCACGCGCCTGGGCGGCTTCCAACATCAATCTGCCCATTCCGGGAATGGTAAAAATCACCTCCACTAACACAGCTCCACTGAACAGCAGCGGCCAACTTGTTCCGATCAGGGTGATCTGCGGCAGGAGGCAATTCCGAAAAGCATAGTCGTAGACGATACGGCGGTTTGTTATACCATGCGCACGGGCAGCGATAATATAGTCGGCGTTCAGGGCGTTCACCATGCTCGTACGCATGTAACGGTAAAAAACCGCACTCATCGGTAATCCCAGGGTGATTACCGGCAGAACCAGATGACGAATATAATCAACCACTCGCGCTCCGCAATCCAGTTGATCATGGAAGGGAGATTCCAAAAGCGCCGCCGGAAACCAGTGCAACCTGATCGCTCCGATACTGAGGACGAGCAACCCTAACCAATAAACCGGCAAAGCATTAAAAAAAAACATTACCCCGGTCGTCAACCGATCAAAAACACTGCCCGCACGCACCGCCGCCTGAATACCAAGGAAAATCCCACTGACCAGCGCCAGGATTAACGCCGATCCAACGACCAATATCGAAGCGGGCAACGCTGCCCGCACCAAATGCATGGCGGGTATGCCGGACTGTACTGAATAACCAAAATCTCCGTGCAAAACCAGACGATTCAGCCATTTCAGGTATTGGATAAACAGCGGCTGATCCAGACCAAAACGCTGCTGGAGAACGGTCTGGGTTTCCGCATCGATTCCCGGGCGAAAATAACGGTCAGCTGGACTGCCGGGCGCCAGGTGAACGATAAAGAAAGCCAGCGAAATCCCTAAGAAAATAACCAAAAGGGATTCGAGCAGGCGCCTTAAAATCATTACAGTTACTTCTAATTAAAAGCCTGATCCGCTGGAATGCGTTCTTCCAGAGGAATCCACCAGTCTTCGAGATTATTGTACATCCCGCGCTTGTCGATTATGACCGACTTAAATCGCCGGTGGAGGGCGCTACACTCCAGCTTATAGTACAGCCAGGTGTAGGGCAAATCTTCCGACAGTAAAGCGGCAATCTTGTCCCATTCTTTCTGGGCAATATGCGGATCGAGCGTCGCTCGCGCATTGTCTTCCAGCACATCAAAAACCGGCGAATAGTAACCCGTAAAATGAAAGGGAATAAAAAAACTCTGACTATGAAAAAGGGGGGTCAACTCCATTTTCAAGCCGACGTTCCAACCGAATAACACGGCATCAAATGTGCGACCGGTCAGGATTCGCGTCGTTAACAGACCCGGATCCACACTGCGGGTAGTGATTTTCACTCCGATGCTTTTCCACTGCTCCTGGAGCATCGTCATTACGGTTTGCCGGCGGATATTCCCGGTGTTGGTCACGAGTTCAAAGGTAAAGGGATTTCCATCTTTATCCAATATCCCATCGCCATCGGTGTCGCGCCAGCCTTCCTCTGCTAACCACTGTCGGGCCAGTTTGGGATTATAGTCGTATTGGTGATTCGCATCGGGATTATATGCCCAGATGATCAACGGGATTGGACCATGCATGGGTATCGCCTGACCGGCATTGACTACCTCGGTTATTTTCTGACGATCCACGGCTATCGTCAGAGCCGCCCGCACTTTTTGCTTACCAAATAGGGGGTGCGGTTTCAGATACCTGGCGAAATCCTTGCGAGCCGCAGGCGGCAATTTGGCAATTGCCTGGTAACTGTCGCCGTCCAACAGATTCCAGCCGATGAAATCGTACTGCCGTCCCAGGTAACTGATCGGCCGGATGGGAATGTCTCCGGCGTTCCAAGCCTTCTGAAGGCGCAGGAAATCCTGAGGTAGCAGACCTTCGGCTAAGTCAATTTCGCCACTCCTTAATTGCTGGAACAGACTGACGTTATCCGGCACAAAACGAAAGACAATCCTTTCAAGATGGGGTTTGCCTGCCAAATAAAAATCCGCATGCTTGGCTAAAACTAAATATTGCTGGTTTTTCCATTCAACTAAATGGTAAGGTCCGCAACCGACTGGCTGACGATTGAAAACATGGGTGAACAGCTCGGCTGGCTTTACGGATTCCAACACATGGCGGGGAACAATATAGCCTTCGACTGCATCCATCACCATCGTCGGAGTCGGCTTTTTAAAACAAAAGATTACTGTAGAATCATCCTCGGCGCGGACGTCCAGAATATCGTCTTTATAGGAGGCACCGTCCCAGCTGATCGTCGGATCGATTTGCAGATGATAAGTAAAGACTATATCCGCGGCCGTAAGGGGTTGTCCGTCATGCCATTTTGCATCAGTTCGCAAGTGAAAACGCACCGTTCTGCCATCCGATGCGATGTCCCAGGACCTGGCTAATGCTGGTTGTAGACTTACCAAATCACTGTCAAGATTAGCCAGACGAGAAAAAATCAAACCCATCACGTTTTGGGCCGGCTGGGACAAAGCGATCAGTGGATTCAAACCTTCCGGTTCGGCATTGAGTCCAGCCACCAACACTCCTCCGTCAACGACAACTGCGGAAGCTGCCCCCGAGCGATCAGTGGCTTTTGGGCGTTCTACGCGCTGACAACTGACCAAGAGGATGACGATACTTGTGAGGATCAACCCCGAGTAACGGCGGCTCAACTGACAACCGGAGCTTTTTTAATTCTGGCAGTCGATTCTGAGATAGTGTAAATGATTTTTTCGATTGAGAACGGTTTACTGATAATAAAATCTACGATGTTGGCGGTATCCCGTTCATCGAGATTCAACCCCCATCCCGACATCAGAATTATCTGGGTGCTGGGATTGATGTTTTTTAGCCGGGACGCCAGTTCAAGTCCGTTCATTTCGGGCATACCCAAGTCGGTGATTACGATTTCGTAGTTGTTTTTCTGGAACCGTTCAACGGCACTGAGGGGAGAACTGCTGATGGTGACGGCATGTCCCAATTCAGTTAGCAGTTCCGACATGATATCGAGAATATACTCCTCATCGTCCACCACCAGAATTCTGCAGGGCGCGATTTCTGGTTCCTGGGAAGAGACCGGAACTTCACTCGGTTTTTCGGCCTTGTTAAACCAGAGCCGAATCGTGGTTCCGCGCCCGACATGACTATAAATCGAGATGCGAGCGTTATGGCGACGGATGATGCCCCAGACCTCGCTCATTCCCAAACCGGTTCCGAAAACACCTTTGGTTGAAAAGAAGGGATCAAAGATTTTCTCCCGAACCTCCTCGGTCATTCCGATGCCGGTATCAATAAAATCGCAGACCACATGCCCGTCATTCTGGTAGGTTTTAATGGTCAGCACCCCACCTTCCGGCATGGCATCTACCGCATTGAAGATGATATTGGTAAAGGCATTGCGAAGATCAGAGGTATCACCGTTGATAAACAGCTCGTTATGCAATTCCAGTACCGGTTCAATCAGAATTCCTTTGATTTTAGCATGGATGTCCCATTTGGGACGGGTCAGCTCGACGATCTCCTGAATCAGCTTTTTAAGGTCAATGACCTCATTCATCTTCCGGATTTCCTTGGGACGGGCGAATTCCTGGATCTTGCGCACTTTGGCCGCACCATCTAGGGCAGATTTTTCGATCATTTCTAAGCTATTCAGGATGTACTGGTCGGTCACTTGTTTCTTAAGCAACTGCACGCGTCCCAACACCACGGTTAAAATATTGTTGAAATCGTGGGCGACTCCGGAACTGATTTGTCCGAGGGCAGAGAGTTTTTTTTTCTGGGCTGATTTGTCTTCCAGTTCACGGCTCTTGGAGACATTTTTACTTGTCAGAATAAAACTTTCAATGGCCCCTCCTGAGGTAACTACCGGATAGGTGCGCTCCTCGAAATATTCGCCCAATCGCTCATCATAGCTAACCAGTGGAATAATTGCACCGCTTTTCAGAGTATCCGCAAGAGGGCACTCAAGGCACGGTTTGTCGGACTGCCTCAGCACTGCGTAACATTTCTGCCCGCTTAGACTTTCGCCCTGCCCTAGAATAACGTCCGCGGCATGATTGGAGGCGGTGATATTAAAATCCGGATCACATAGCAGGATATAGTCGGTGATTTTATCAAAAATGAACTTGTAGAGTTCATTACTTGACATCCTTGGCGTACTGCCCCTTTCTTTCTGTGATTCAGTTTTCATGTTGCTGTTAAATTACGAAACGAATCACAAAAAGGCTACAAATCTGCTCGTAAAAATAAAATCAGGTTAAAGCTGTCCCAGTGTGAGCTGGACATTCTTTATCTTGGAGGTAGCTCCAAATTTTTTAAAATAATCGAGCGCGGACTGGTACTGTTTACGGGCGTTTTCGGTATCATTCATCTTCACATACAAATTGCCCGTTTCTACCAGCGTCTCTGCCAGATTGGGATAATTTCCCAGTTCTTCGTTGATGCGCCGACTATTTTCAAAATAAGAGAGCGCGATTTCGAACTCCCGGTTGTGCTGATTGATTAAACCTAAAATTTTATATGCTTCCGCAACACTCAACCGGTCACCCATTTCGGAAAAAATCGTAAAAGCCGAGGTGACATAGGCGATGGCCGAGGATGTATCGTTATCTAACAAGTGTAATTCGGCATCCACCAGATAGGCTAAGCTCTTCTGATAACGATTATTGGATTCTTTGGCGAGCTCATAGGTTTTATCCAAGTGCTGGCGGGCTTGCTGAATTTCCTTTTTAAATTTATAGGCAATCGCCAGGTTGAGATTGACTAATCCTAAATACTCCACCTGATTGTACTTTTTCAAGAGCCCCAGGGCCTCGAAATAGTGAAACATCGCCTGATCATAATCACCCAGCACGTGGAAGGCATTGCCCAGGTTCATATTGGTATTGGCTAAAAGCTCATCATCCTGAGCTGCGCGTGCCAGACCGATTGTTTCCTGGAACAGTTTGATACCCTGCTCAATCTCATTCCGGTTGACTCGTAGAATCCCGTGCACATTAGTGAGCATCGCGACAGCCTTTTTATCATCCAATTCACGGGCTAAACTGAGGCTCTTGGAATACTCGAGTTCTGCCATGACGTAATCGTTTTTAATGAACAGGATGTTGCTCAGCTTATGGTGCACCTTCAATAACAGGTCCTTGGGCACCTGATTAATGTATTGTTCGACGATCTGTTTGAGGAATATTTCGGCGCGGTTGAGTTCACCATAGATTACCGCCAGTTCTGCTACCCGATACAGAAAAGCAATATATTGCTGATCGTCAATACAGCGACGAGCATGGTGGATCGTAGTATCAAAATCAATATCACGCAAAAAGCTGTCTTGCTGGTGATGCGGGAGTGGCTCAGGAAAATACTCCTCGCGCCACATATTATGCAGGATGCGTTCGCGCTCACTGCGCAGGGCACTGAGACGCGCGATAAAATCGCCGCCGCAATAATCTCCTGCGAGTAAGAGGATTTCCTGAATTAGTTGTTTATTCATAATCGTAGTACCTTTGGTTAGGCTCTGTTGTCATTCTGCAATATATCCCAGAATGCACTTTAGAACCCCCAGCCGTACCGCGTAAAATGTTGCGAATTGTATGTCACAGTCTGGTTATCAAAATCCACGAGATAATCTGCGGCTTCAATGGGGAACCACGTCAGACCATCCTGACTGTAATAAATCTGAAAATTTCCCTCTCTGATATCTGATTCCGAGATGTTAAAAAACTTCCAGCTCAGGGTAATCTGAACTTCTTTGTCGAATTGCATGCAGGGGAGAAATTCGACGTTATATCCGGACGGGGTGGGCACGATATCAACGGTTATATAAGTTTTTGCGGAGACTGCTCCGGCAGGAATTTCCACCCAATTAGAGTAAGTTTGAGCACCGCCAACGACGCCCCCGTGTTTGGGGAAGATATACTTGCCCGCATGCCCCTTCTTGGCCAGGGCATCGATTTGATTGGTGTACTCCCCCTTTAAGGGAACCCAGTTGATCTGAGAAGTCGGAACTCCGTTCAGTGTTAAAGCCGGATTGTCGTTACCGGTTATTTGTTTGTCACAGCCGATTAGCAAAAAAAGGCCGATAACGAAGAAGAAGAAAATTCCGAACGCATAGGCTTTTCTAAACATGATACACCTCTTTTTTTGAAAATTAATATCAACTAACCGGTTTAAAAGCAGACAAAATATATACCAACTTTTCGAAATATACTAACCAGGTGACGATTTGAGCCCGTTTGGCACTTTTTTTACCTCCAAAATAACGACGATAATTCCGGATTGAACGGTGCTGATAGATGAGTTGAAGAATTAACCGATTCCGGTTGGTTCGCCCCCTTGAGAAATCCGGTGTACTGGTTGAAATCAGCCAGTTTGTGGTTGAAATCATTCATTACAAGGCCCCTGACCTCATGGGTTTAAGTCTGCTATTATCGTGATTTATACCGGATGCGGAATTTCTGTACTCGGTATTTAAATGTCTCGCGTGACATTTTTAAGAGCTTCGCTGCCTGCGTCTGGTTGCCGTTTGTCGTATGAAGAGCGTTTTCCAGCAAGGCTTTTTCGATAGCATCGAACGCGATGCCTTCTTTGGGAAGGGCGAATTTTGTAGCCGAGGTCAGGTGCTCGATGGAGTGATTGTTTTCAAAATTGAGGAGGTGAAAGTTTTGTGGAGTAATATATTGACTCGTTTCGAAAAGTACAGCTTTCTCAATCACGTTGCGCAGTTCGCGCACATTTCCCGGCCAGGAATGTCTGGTGAGTAACTTTTTTACTTCCGGACGGAATCCGCGGATATTTTTTTTGAATTCACGATTATAGTAATTTAGGAAATGCGCTGCCAAATGCAGAACATCGTCGTCGCGTTCGCGGAGGGGTGGCAGGGTAATGGCCGCCACATTCAGGCGGTAATACAGGTCCTCCCTGAACGTTTTCTTCGTTATCCCTTCTTCAAGGTTGCGCGAAGTGGCGCTGATGATACGCGTATCTACCTGTAGTTCACTGATGCCGCCTAAGCGGCGGAAGGACTGTTTTTCGATGACTTTAAGAATTTTGGTTTGCAAGCCGAGTGCCATATCACCGATTTCATCGAGAAAAAAACTGCCCTCGTGCGCCAGCTCCAATAAGCCTTTTTTCCGACGTTTAGCGTCGGTAAATGCACCTGGTTCGTAGCCAAACAACTCGGCTTCCAGCAGATTTTCATTGAAGGCACTGCAGTTAATGTCCACGAAGGGCTTGTTGGCACGTTCACTATAAAAGTGGATTGCCTTAGCGACCAGCTCTTTGCCGGTTCCGGTCTCACCGCGGATCAAAACGGTGGTTTTCGGGGTCTGTGCGACCTGTCTGATAAACGCGAAAACAGTCTTGATCGCGGCACTTTCTCCGATGATCCGGTCCTCGCTGGAATAATGACTTTTCCGACGCAGTAGAGCCAACTGCTCATCCCGTGATTTGCTGGCAATAGCTTTTTTCACCACCAAGGAGATTTCATCGAGTAAAAATGGTTTGGAAAGGTAGTCATAAGCCCCCAATTTCATGGCCTTGACTGCTGTGGAAACTTGACTGCTGGAGGTAATGACCACTACTGGAATATTGATATTTTCCGCGAAGATTTTCTCCAGAAATTCCAAACCATGCATACCCGGGAGATTCAAATCCAACAAGATTAAATCCGGCTCATATTTGCTCAGGTACTTCACCCCCTCTTCAGCAGTCACCAGGGCGGTGGTTTCGTAGCCCTCGTTCTCCAAGGATTCGCTCAGCAGGTGGCGAATGCCAATATCATCATCTATTATCAGGATTGAAGCCATAATTCCATCAGCCATGCGCTGTTGCGCGGGATATTATCAATTTGAGGACATAAATGCAAGACTTTCGATGGGTTTTGGTAAAAGTTTAATAAAAAATTCATAACTTCGCGGGTAGTTTGTGACAATAGAAAAAACGCTATTCCTATAAATAAAGATATGTTATGACTGTTAACGAAAAAGTGTATGACGTCCTGTTAATCGGAGCGGGACCGGCGGGGTTATTCGCCGCTGATATGATCGCCGAAAAGGACCTTTCCTGTCTCGTTATCGAACGCGGGGAGGCGCCCGCACAGCGCCGGGATATGAACTTCGGTATTGGCGGAGCAGGTGCCTTCTCCGATGGTAAATTGAACTTGACTCATCGCATTGGCGGTGAGCCGGAAAGCTTTAACCGTACCCCACAGGAAGTGGAAACACTGATTCAGATCGTCGATGATACCTTTACCGCGTTGGGTGTGGCTGGCGGCTATTCCGGCGAAAACGGCGCAATTTACCAGACGCTTTTACGTTCCGCTCACGCCGCCGGAACCGAATTCATATTCGCACGTCAGCGTCACATCGGCACCGATCGCTTACAGCAGGTGATCCAACATTTTTATGAGCGACTCATCAAGAAAGGCGTGCAGTTCCGGATTACTACTACAGCTGACTCAATCACCAAAGCCGGCGAGATTTACCAAATCCATTGCGGATCGGAGACTTATCGCGGTCGGGCGGTAATCGCGGCCCCGGGACGCGCCGGAGCCTATTGGCTCCGCGAGCAGGCGCATCAACTGGGGATCAAAACCATCTACGGTCCGATTGACGTCGGCATCAGAGTCGAATTTCCCGCAGTGATTTACCGTCACATCGCTGAAGTCATGTACGATGCCAAGTTCCGTCTGTACACCAAATCCTACGACGATCTGGTCCGGACTTTCTGTACCAATCCGAACGGTTACATCGTCACTGAAAAGTACGACGAGTTCGTCCTGGTTAATGGACATGCCAAATGGAATTCCAAAACCGAAAATACCAATTTTGCGCTGCTGTCCCGCGTGACCCTGACCGATCCGGTGGAAGACACGACCAAATATGGGCGGGACATTGCCCGCTTAGCCACGACTATCGGCGGCGGCAAGCCGATTATTCAACGTTTGACGGATTTCGTTTCCGGTCGTCGTTCCACCTGGGATCGGATAGCTCGTTCGGCGACTCTTCCAACCTTGAACGATGTCAATCCCGGTGACATTGCGATGGCCTTCCCTCAGCGCATTGTCACCAATCTGATCGAAGGATTGAATGTGCTGAATGAAATTATTGCCGGTTTGATTTCCAACAACACCCTGCTTTATGCCCCTGAAATCAAATTTTATGATACCAAATACACGGTTACTTCCTTTATGGAAACATCGCAACCTAATTTTTTTGTCGCCGGAGATGCCAGCGGGCACAGCCGGGGGATTGTTTACTCCGCCGTCACTGGCATTTTTGCCGCGCAGGGAGTTCTGAAGAATTTCGGAAAGAATTAAGCTGATCCTGAAAATAACACTGGGGAGAATATAATGAATGAGCTAAGCACACCTAAAAAAACCACCCGTCTGATTTCCCTGGACGCTTTTCGGGGAATTACGATTGCTGGCATGATTTTGGTCAATAACCCCGGCTCCTGGAGCGCCATCTATCCGCCGCTGGGACATGCCAAATGGCACGGTTGGACGCCGACCGATTTCATTTTCCC
Source organism: uncultured bacterium (assembly GCA_964588795.1). GTDB lineage: Bacteria > Fidelibacterota > UBA2242 > UBA2242 > UBA2242 > CAZPQN01. The sequence continues at coordinate 88,733 of CAZPQN010000003.1, forward strand.
GTTCTTTCTGTTCATCGTGGGGGTTGCCATTGTTTATGCCTTTGCTAACCGCAAGGACTCCGGCGCATCGACTTTATCCATTTACCTGAAAATCGCCAAGCGAACCGTTTTGCTCTTTGGTATAGGTCTGTATTTGACCGCTTTCAAAGGCATTCCTCAGCCGGCTCTACAGATTCTGGGTTCTTTGTTCCTGATTTGCCTTACTCTTTACTTTATCGCAAAATTCGCTACGACTCTACCCCGCTCGGAACAGTACCGCAAAATCCTGCTGACCAGTATGAAATTCATTGCGCTACTCCTGGCATTTAGCGCATTGATCGGGGTGGATTTTGCCCATCTGCGCATTCCGGGTGTCTTACAACGCATTGCGGTTACTTATGCCGTTGCTTCTCTGATTGCCCTCCATACCAATGTCAAAGGGCAGGTTATTATTTCAGTCGCGCTACTGGCGCTGTACTGGTTGGTGATGAAATTGGTCCCGGTTCCGGGCTGGGGAGCGGGGATGCTCGATCTCATCGTAGATCCGGTTACCAATCAGGCTCAGATGGGTAATTTAGCCTGGTGGCTTGACTCCAAACTCTTAGCCGGTCATACCTGGAGCGGAGCCCCGGCGGCGGGCTTCGATCCCGAAGGTATTCTCAGCACGATCCCGGCGATTGTTACCGTTTTGTTCGGGGTATTGACGGCGCATTGGTTAAAAACCGACCGCCATGATTACGAAAAAGTCACCGGCTTATTCGTCTACGGCATCATTGGTCTGGTTGTTGGGATCATCCTGGACATTTGGTTCCCGATCAATAAAAACCTCTGGTCGCCTTCTTATACGGTATTTATGGGGGGCATGGCTTTGCTCTTTCTGGGCATGTGTTACTGGTTAATTGATATCCAGGGTTATAAGACGTGGACCAAACCTTTCATCATTTTCGGATCTAATGCGATTGCGGTTTATTCGCTGTCCAGTCTGACCGCCCGGGCGCTGATTTTCTGGTGGAAAGTCCCCGGACCGGAAGGTACGCCAATCGCGCTGAAAACCTACTTATATCAGCACTTTTTTCAACCGCTGGCTTCACCGGTGAATGCTTCCCTGATTTGGGCTCTGAGCTACGTCTTCTGCTGGTATATTTTCGTCTGGGTTCTGTTTAAAAAACGAATCTTTATCAAAATCTGATTAGGTTTTTATTGTTCCAGACTCTGTTAGCAAAGATCGTCCCAATCATTACCGGCACTCAGGAGCGGAATGCCAAACTGTTGGCTATCTGCCAACTTTTATATGACACTGTCGAACATTACAATTGGGTTGGCTTCTATATTGCCGATACTGACCGTTGCGAGCTACATCTCGGGCCCTACGTCGGCGAACCCACCGAACATGTCCGAATCCCTTTTGGCAAAGGCATTTGTGGGCAGGCAGCCGCGACCGGCAAGACTTTCATCGTCCAGGACACCAGTCGGGAGCAGAATTATTTGTCTTGCAGTTTGAAGGTCCAGTCCGAAGTCGTCGTACCGGTTTTCAAAAACGAGGTGCTGGTGGCGGAGCTGGATATCGATTCGCATGCCAAAGCACCTTTCAGCGCTTTAGATCGCCGCTTTCTCGAAGAAGTAGCGCGTTTGTCCGCGCCCCTCTTTTAAATGTGAAAGAGCATATGCAACTTATAACCGATTCAACCATTATAAGATGAGTATTCAGGTAAGTTGAAGTGGTTGGTCATAATCAAGGATGCGAAAGTTAGAGCTATGGTGAAAAAATATTCATTGCCGCTAATTGGAATAGCAGTTATCGTAGTCTTTTTACTGCTCTCTCCGCTGGGCAAAATGATCATCGCTTCGGGCAACGATCTCTACCTGAAACTGAATGTCCTCCAGAACATCATCCAGATCGTCAACGATAACTACGTTGAGCAACCGGACTGGAACAAAGTCATGGCGGGGGCTTATCGCGGTATGATGGAAGCACTCGACCCGCATTCGGTATATATTGAACCAAAACAGCTGACGGAAATGAATGAGCAGTTCAGCGGCAAGTTCGAAGGCATTGGGATAGAATTTGACATCCTGGATGGTTTTATCACCGTTATCTCACCGGTAGCAGGAGCACCGGCGGAAAGAGCCGGTCTGGAAGTGGGTGACAAACTCGTCAAGATCAATAATGAAACTGCCTTTCGGATCAGTCGCGAAGACGTGATGAAAAAACTGCGCGGTCCAAAAGGTTCAGAGGTCACCGTGACCGTCCGGCGCCAGGGACAGAGCGACTTCGACGTCAAAATCATTCGGGATGAAATCCCGCTTTACAGCGTATCCGCGGCCTGCATGTTGGATGATTCGACCGGTTACATATTCCTCAATCGTTTTAGCGGTACCACCAGCGATGAAGTTGAAAATGCTCTCACCCGGCTGTCCCGCGAGGGCATGCGCCGGTTGGTTTTTGACTTGCGCAACAACAGCGGCGGCTTCCTTGAACAGGCGGTCGAAATCGCCGATAAATTCATCAACGGAAAACACAAGGTGGTATATACCAAGGGACGCATCAAGGACGCCAACGAGGAATTTTTCTCGGGACGCGATGAGCGTTACGGTAACGTGCCACTCGTAATTTTAATCAACCGGGGCTCGGCCAGCGCCAGTGAGATCGTGGCCGGCGCAGTGCAAGATTTGGATCGGGGTGTGATTGTCGGCGAAACCAGCTTCGGCAAGGGTCTGGTCCAGCGCCAGTACTCAATGCGCGACGGCTCGGCGATCCGGGTCACAGTCGCCCGCTACTACACGCCCAGCGGACGCCTGATTCAACGCCCTTACGATGGTACGCTGGAAGAATATTACGACGAATTTGGCGAAGAGAACCGCGATTCCCTGCTGGCTGTCAAAGACTCTGTCGCCAACCGGCCCATCTTTTATACCAGCACCGGACGAAAGGTGTATGGCGGAGGTGGCATTACCCCCGATCACCAGGTCAAATTTGAACGTAACCTGACCCGTGAAACCTACAAGTTACTCCGGCACCCCTCGCGCATCTTGTTTGAATACGCGGCAGACTTTGCTAATAAGAATAAAACCATCGGGAACAACCGTCAGAAATTCACGTCTGAATTTGTGATAAATGACCAAAACTATCAGACTTTCCGGACGATGGCGAAGGAAAAAATTACCGACTTAGACCTGACCGCGTTGGACAAAGACCGCGATTATCTGAAAATCCTGCTGAAAGCCGAGGTCGCCCGCACATTCTGGGGCTACGACGAGTATTATCGCATCTTGCGGTTAGCTGATAACCAGGTCAGCGAAGCGTTGCGGTATTTAATAGAAGCGCGGGAAATGCTAAGTGTTCGTCAGTAGATGAAAAAAGCATGTTTATATTGACTTTTTGAAATTATTCATTTAATTTGCCGTGCCAAATCAATGACATCGAGAATCAAGAATTATGGAGGTTAATAAATAATGGTTGATCTGTTTTTGCAAGGTGGTCCTTTCATGTGGCCGATCCTGTTTCTGCTGGTTTTCGGTCTGATGGTAGTTATCGAAAGAATTTATACACTGACCAAAGCCTCGTGGGCATCCAAACGCTTTGTCCCCCGTATGACCAAGGTCCTGAAGGAAGAAGGCGTCGAAAAAGCCATCGAAGTTTGCGAAAAAACGCCTGGCCCGATTGCCGAGATATTCCATGCCGGTTTATCCAAAGTTAGCATGGGTATTGGAGCCGTGGAAAAAGCCATCCAGAGCGCCGGCACCGTGGAAATGGCCTTTTTGGAAAAGGGCATGATCTGGCTGGCGACGGTCATCACCCTCGCACCGATGCTGGGTTTTGCCGGAACCGTTTCCGGTATGATTGGAGCATTCAATGACATCGCCGCCGCCAACGATATTTCGCCCGCCATCGTGGCTTCGGGTATTTCTGAAGCCCTGCTCACGACGATCTTCGGCCTGACTGTCGCGGTTCCAATTCAAATCGCCTATAACCTGTTCACGGCCCGCGTTGACAGCATCATCGTGGATATGGAAGAAAATTCCATGAACCTGATCGAAACCCTCAGCCTGATGAACCAGGAAAAAGAGAAGAGCAAATAACCATGCCTGTCATGAAAAAGCGGGGCATTCGCCAAGTGGAAATACCCTCCGCCTCGATGGCCGATATCGCCTTTTTACTACTTATTTTCTTCATGGTGGCGACGACAATTGATACGGATAAGGGCATTGGCCTAATTCTGCCCCCGGAAGGCGATACCCCCATCGAAATTGCCAAAAAAAACATTACCACCATCGTCATCGATCCGCATGGCTCAGTCCTGATTGACAATAAAGAAGTCGATATCCGCAGTATCAAAGGCATTTCGGAAAACCTGATCCTGAACAATCCCAAAATGATCTTTTCCGTCAAAGCCCACCCACGTTGCCGCTACGACAAATATGTTGCCGTCCTCGACCAGCTCAAGCAGGCCAAAGCAACTCGTATCTCAATCGCGGAATAGGGAGTCCTACGCATGCCATTTAAACATAAAAAAGACCTCAAAACTTCCATTCCGACCGCTTCGATGCCTGATATTATCTTTATGCTGATCTTCTTCTTCATGGCGTCTTCGGTCCTACGCCAGTATTCCGGCCTACCGATCGTGATGCCCAAAGCCAAACAAATCGAAAAACTGGCTTCCAAAGTGCACGTCGTCCAGGTCTGGATTTCCAAAGAAGGTCTGATTTCCATCGACGGCAAATTGATGAACGTAAACAGCATCCGCAATATTATGTACGAAAAACGGGTCGCCGATCCGCAACTGATCGTTTCCATCCGGGCGGACGAACGCGTCAATATGGAACTTATGGGCACTATTCATAAGGAACTGCGTTTGGCAGATGCCCTGAAGGTGAATTACTCCACTAAAACGGCTATTTAGAGGGAGATAGTAACCATGATTCTACGCAAACGACCAGAAGCCAGTTTAAAATTACGCCAGCCGCTAATATCACGCATCGGGTTAGTCACCAGTCTGACCGTGGTAGCACTGACCTTCATTCTTTTCCCACGTTTCGAAAAGGGTGAAGCCGTCCAGCGGGAAATCAAAGTCTTCACTGAGACTTCCGACATCCCTTTGATTGAGAATAAAATAGAAGCCGCCAAACCACCTTCCCGACCTTCCATCCCCATCGAGTCTGACGATGAAGATTTGTCGGAAGACATTACGATTGATGCCACTACCGATTTCGGTTCCTATCAGGCTTGGGAAGCCCCACCACCTCCTCCTCCGGAAAGTCAGGGCGATGCTGGTCCGCGAGTCAGGTTCATACCTTACGACGAACCTCCGGAACCGCAGGGTGGCTTTGCCGCGATTCAGAAAAATATTATCTATCCAGACATCGCTCAGGAAGCCGGTATCGAAGGCACGGTCGTCGTGCAGGCTTTTGTCAACGAATTCGGACATGTAACCGAAACAATCGTCCTGAAAGGTGTACCCAACACCGGTCTGGATGAGGCCGCCTGCGACGCCATTAAAAAAACCCGTTTCAAACCTGCCAAACAGCGCGACCGGAATGTGGGCGTCTATATTTCCATTCCGGTAATTTTCAAATTGAAGAGCTGAGCCTCTGGTGCAAAATAGTTTTTCCGGGACCGGCGCTGAGCCGGTCTCGTCGTTTTTAAGACCTATCTTCGACCATCAAAGGAAATAATTGATAATTTTAACCAGACTATGTAAAATCAACCGACAATCAATGGAATCAAAACCTTTCGTAAATGGATCTGAGCCGCGCCCGAAAACCTACGCCATCACCTGGCAGAGCGTCGCCGCCGTGGCTAATTACGCTACACACCGTTACCACCACCTCGACCAATTTCTGGTCGCCTGGAAAGAAAAACGCCTGGTCCGGCGACTGCTAAGGAAAATCCGGGCCGAAAGCCACACCTTGCTCGATATTCCTACGGGTTACGGACGCTTTACGCCCTTGTTCCTTGAAAATGGTTTCGATCTGCTAAGTTGCGACCTGAACCTGTACGCTCTCCTTTACCAACGTCAACAATATCCACAGTTGGGACGTGCGGTTGTGGCCAGCGTATTTGCCCTGCCATTTCGTGATAGACATTTCGATGTGGTATTTAATTTCCGTCTGATCCAGCATTTTAAAACCAGTGCGGAGCGGCAGGCTTTACTGCAGGAAATTCAACGAGTGACGCGCCGTTTTGCCATCGTCTCGGTATACTTACCTTCCATTTTCCATCGGCTGAGCCAGATTCTGGGAGGGCGCCCGCGAAGAATGACCATGGTTACTCCTGCCGATTGGGAAGCGGAGGTTCAGGCTAATGGATTGCGTGTCGTCCAGGCCTGTTGGGTGTGGCATTTCTTGCATGCCCAGAAAATATTTTTGCTCGAATTGGCTGGAGGAAAATAAATTGCCCAGCGCTATCTACCGGCTGTTGAACAATGCACTTCAATTCAATACACGAGGAAGAACATGCCTAGAATTTGGGTGTTAATCTGCACTTTGTATCTGACTGCTATCGCAGGACTGCCGCTGGATCTCAATTTCATTTTCAAATATCCCCTGCGATATGGAACAGCGCCGCTTGCGCCAGTCTGGTCGCCGAATGATTCCCTGTTAGCGTTTCAATGGGCTGAATACGGCAATTGCCACCGGGAAATCTGGCTCGCGGAGACCGCGACCGGCAAATTGGAACAACTGACACAATTCAGGCCGGAAGATTGTGCTGATTTAAGCGAGAATATCGGTGCGGTAGTCTGGCATCCGTCCAGCCGTTCGCTGTATTGTGAATATCGGGGAGACATCTGGCAGATATTATTAGAGAAAAAGCGCCGCATCATTAATCTGACCAGTTCCGGAGAACGGGAAACGGGACTGCAAATCGCGCCGGGTGGAAAATTCATCTCCTACATCCGCGAACAAAAGTTGGTTCTGCGCGACCTGGCCAGCGACACCGAGCGGGAGCTGACTTTGGGAAGTAAATTCCGTTATCGGTGGGCGGAGAGCGGGCAGAAAATTGCACTGCTTTGCCAGCCGACTGATGAAGCGCCGGCTTTTGACCTCAGAGTAATTGATCTATCGGTTACGCCCATCGCGGAAACCGAGTTACGGTGTGCCGCACAACCGGGTACTGCGGTAAGGAGTTTTTGTTGGTCAAGTGATGAACAGGCGCTGATCACCCAGACGGTCTCTGCAGATTTGCAGAGGCGCTGGTTATTGGCGGTGGATTTCGGATCAGTACGGCTGGACACGCTCTATCAGGAGCATTTAGCCGAGTATGTATCCAATTTCGGGGCCGAAATGTTCTGTCCTGGAGATGATCAAAGAGTTATTTTCGGAGCTGAAATCAACGGCTATCAGCACTTGCTGGCCTGCAACCTAAAGACACATCACGTCGAAGCGCTGACCCGGGGTAAATGGAATGTCAGCAGGTATGCATTCGATCGTCGGCATGGACTGCTCTATTTCACCGGTGATCGGCAGACGCCCGGTGTAGATCAGGTGCTGGCACTGGATCTGAAAAAAATGGCAATTCAGACTATTTCCTACCGCGACGGCAGTTATCAGTTTGCTCTATCGAACACCGGCAATAAAATCGCCGAGATTTTCTCTACGGCTGACACTCCGCCCGACCTGTACTGGATCGCCAACGTACCGCGCAGTAAAATGAACCGCCTGACATCCTCCCCGCAAACGGATTTCCGGGAGGTTGCTTTGAAAGTGCCGCAGGTTGCCAGCACCAGAGTTGCTCCTGAAGGTTATAGTGTCAGTTACCGGATGTGGTTGCCAGGCGATAATTTAGCCGCCGGAAAATACCCTCTGATAGTGGCATTAAGTGGCGTTCAGGCCTTGCCCGGCACCCGCGAACAATGGAATCGCACTAATCTGGTCAATCAGTGGTTGAGCGAACAGGGCTTTATCGTGGTGGAGGTTATCTACTCCCCACTTAGAGATGCTTTGCGCCTTAATCAGGGCGAACTGTCGACTGATCCCCTGACCCGTCAACTGCGGGAGATTCAAGCTGTGGTGCAGGCCGTCTCTCGCAGTGACTACGTGGAGAGCATGCGGATCGGCGTCATGGGCTGGGGATACGGCGGTTATTTGGCCGCCATGACCCTTTTCAAGGAATCCCGCACATTTCGCAGTGGCGCCGTGCTGATGACTAATCTGGAAAGCGGTCATTGTGTAAATGCCTATTTGGATGGAATCGCCGAAAAAATAATGGCGGACAGCAGTATGCACGAAGCAATGGCTGTTGACGCCTTTTATCGTTATCTGGGCGGCAAAGTGCTATTCTCGCAGGGACAAAAGAGTAACCTGCCCGCGTTACTTCAGGCTGATGAACTGGTTAAGAAAATTCTCCTCAGCGGCAAGCCCGTCGAGATGCTGTTCTATCCCTGGGAAGGAGCCCAATATCAAACCAGCGAGACCCTGATCGACTACTATACCAAGGTTGCCAGCTTTTTCAAGCGCACACTGTGATTTTCTTGACGGTGACCGGGCGCCGGTCAGTTGGGCATATTGACTTCGCCCGGCGGGGGAAAGCCGAAAGGTAAACCGGCTTCCTTGTCGGGGAGCTTGATTTCGCCGAATTTGGACTCAAACTTGCTGATATTGTCCTGCAAAGTATAGAGAAGGGTTTTGGCATGGGTGGGAGTCATGATGATACGGCTCTGAACAACTGCTTTGGGAGCGCCCGGCATGATCCGGGCGAAATCCAGCACGAATTCCGCTCCGGAATGCGAGATGATCGTAAAATTGCTGTAATTACCTTCCGCCCGGGCTTCCGGCAATTCGATCTGTAACTGTACTTGTTTTGGCACATTCATCGGTTCACCTACAGCTAAATTAAATACGGATTAATAATTGGGATCGTGTTTGTTATCCTCGTCCCAATCATCATCGTTGGGCAGATCCTTATTCAGTATATTCCAGGGGTCTTCGGAATCATTGATCTCTCCTTCCATGGTCTCATTGAGCTCAAGGTCATCCTCAAATTCGTCCCAGACTTCCTTACGTTTCTCAAATTTGGAAGGGTCAATGTCCGGTTCATCGTAATCTTCCCGTTCATTTTTCAACATCTCTTCCCCGTAAAGGCTCATATCAAAGAAATCAACGTCTTCGACAATGTCGTTGTAGACCAAGAGCTCCAAAAAATCAAGGTACTTGGAATCCCGCAAATTAACCTTGCAGTGCGGGCAGATCAACGAATGCCGCAAACCGTCTTCAGTCAGCGTTTGGTTACATTCGGGACAAACTAAATCTTCCATCCATTTACCTATCAATTCCGGCGCTAAATATAATCGCGGAACACCTGTCGGTCAAGATAATTTTCATGAGAATTTCGGCTGACTGGTAGTGATCAATTGCAGGATGCGGCGGTAAGCCGTCTCACATAAACCATCCTTACTTTTATTCAGTACCAGGTTAAACAACTTCTCGGCGTGCTCCGATTGAAATCCGATCTTCATCCGCGCCCGCGATTTGGCAACGATATAGGCCGTCGCCGGTTGCGGTTCGCAATTCAGGTCAGCGGCCACGAATAATTCCATCTGCAATAAATCTAATAATTCCTGGTTCGTTGGTATGCCCTGCTGGTCGAGCTCCGTTACAATCAAAGGGATAATCAGTGCCGGTTCGATTTCGCGGATAACCGGATAAAGCGACTGATGCATAATCACCCTGACCATTTCCGCCTTTTCTCTGATAAACGGCAGAAAAACGTGCAGGGCAACCTGGAACTGGATCTGATCATCCGGTAAACAAAACAGATAACGTACCCCGTTACTGGTTTGCACCGCTGGCGGCGGAACATTTCGGAGGATAGATTGCAGGTTTTTTTTAGTGATACGCATTGTGATTCGCTTGATTTCAAGATGACCGGGTATAGGTCACCAAAAACTGCCCGAAGATAGATTTTTTACGGGAAATAATCAATTCTTTTATTCATTACGACGGTTTAATCGCAAACCTCCACCAAAGTTCCCGGCGTTCGTTCCTGCTCCCTTCGCCGCTACGCAAAAAGACTTTGCAAAGGCGCGGGAATGGAATTAATTTAAACTATGACCGTCACAGTGCGTCACCTGCAAAGCCGCCAGCGTTACTTCTTAATTGGGGCTTTGATAGTTGCCGCCGCACTGCTTCGCTGCGCGAAACCCGAACCCCCGCGGCTTGTTGAACTGAACCATATTGTACCGGACATTTTGTTGGATATTCGTTATGCGACACCCAATAATTTCGTCGGCGTCACGCTCTACCCTTCCGCGCGCTGTTTTTTAGTCCGGGAAGCTGCCGAAGCCCTGAAAAAGGTTCAGGCTGATCTAAAGGCGCAAGGGTTCCGGCTGAAAGTCTTCGACGGTTACCGCCCGCTGTCCGTGCAGAAGAAGATGTGGGCCATTCTGCCTAATCCGGACTACGTCGCTGATCCCGCCAAAGGTTCACGTCACAATCGCGGCTATGCGGTCGATCTGACACTGGTTGATCTTCGGGGACAGGAAGTTTTAATGCCGACTGAGTTTGACGATTTTACCGAAAAAGCCCGCCCCGATTATCAAAATTTACCGGCGGATGCCATTCGTCATCGTGAAATCCTGACCGCGGCAATGGTCAAATACGGCTTTACCCCGATTGTTTCCGAATGGTGGCACTTCGACTTTCACGGTTGGGAAAACAAACCCGTACTCGATATCCCCATCGAAGAATTGAAATAGAAGGAAATTGACCATGCAGAGACCAAACATTGGGTTCATTTTTCTAACGTCTTGCCTGACTCTGGGTATGGTGTTCGGGCAGACCGGCACAACCTTGCGACCCGGTACGCTCTCGAACGTCGGCATTGATCCTGAACGTTTCCAGCGCGTGGATACTGTCATCGAACAGGAAATTAAAGACGGCAAACTCCCGGGAGCGGTTTTGTTAGTCGCCCGGAATGGCTTTGTCGTCTATCGCAAAGCCTACGGCAAGGCACAGCTTACCCCCTCTCCCGAACCCATGACAGTAGATAAAATTTTTGACCTGGCTTCGGTCACTAAACCTGTCGCCACGGCCACCGCACTGCTTTTGCTTGTCGAGCGCGGCCAAATCCGCCTGATTGATCCCGTTACGAAATATATACCCGAGTTCACGCCCTTCATTTCCGCTGAGGGCGATACGGCGGAAATCCCGTGCATTTATCATCTTTTGACTCACACCTCCGGTTTGCCGGATTACGCCAAAGCCTCCGACCTGAAAGCTAAATACGGATCGCCGTGTCCGGATCGAGTGGTGCAGACAATTGCCACGATTCCCAAAAAATCCGCCCCGGGAGAAAAATTCAAATACAGTTGCCTGGGATATATCACCCTGGCGGAAATCATTCATCGCGTGACCGGAGAAACGATTGACGTCTTTACGCAGAAAAATATTTTCGAGCCCCTGGGGATGCGCGATACGCGTTACTGCCCGCCGCCGGAATGGCTGCCGCGCATCGCTCCCACCGAACCCTTCGAAGGCAAACTCCTGAGGGGTACCGTGCACGATCCATTAGCCATGCTGATGGACGGCAAATCAGGCAACGCCGGATTATTTTCGACCGCCGATGATTTAGCGCTGTTCTGCCAGATGTTGCTCAATCGTGGCTCCTACGGCAAAACCCAGCTACTGTCACCGCTAACCGTCCAGTTGATGACCACGGTTTATCCTCAGGTCGCTTTTGCCGGACGCGGTTTGGGTTGGGATGTCAATTCGGCGTACTCCTCCAATATGGGCGATCTTTTCCCGGCCACGGCCTTCGGGCATACCGGTTTTACCGGCACTTCCGTGGTTGTGGATCCGAACACGCAAACGATCATCATTCTGCTGACGAACGCGATTCATGTACGCGGAGGCAAGGTCATCAACTTGCGTTCCCGGGTTGCCAACATCGTCGCGGGCAGTATCATCAAGTAAGAATTTTCGAACGACAACCGGGGCGCAGTACACCTGGCGTCTATTTTTTCAGCCGGACTGTGGTAGCCCCCCAATGGCCGCCGGATTCATCCGCAAGGTGAAATTCTGCGACGCAGTTTAGTCTGCCCAAAATGCTGTGGACGGTTTCGCGCAACGCTCCGGTGCCTTTACCGTGAATAATGCGCACATCAAAAAGTCCTGCTTCAAGACAAGCCGCTAAATAATCCGGAATCAGCGCTTTGATTTCTTGCGGCGAAAAGGTGTGCAGGTCGAGGACACCGTCAATCGGCAAAGCCAGCGGTTCCTGTTCGGTCTCACTAACTTTGTTAAATGCCTGACGCGCCGCCATAATGAACCGGAGCACCAGATGCGGATCTTTGTCCCCGCGGCTGTTCTCCAAACCGGTGTGGGCATCAACTCCAGCCGGGCGGACAGTCAGAATGGCTTCCTGCACGTTGAGCGGATTCAGCCCGCCGGCCAGGAACACCGGTTTGGGCGAATATTCGACCAACCGCCGACTGATTTCCCAGTCGTGAGTTTTACCGGTCGCCCCGGTTGCTCCGGTGGCCGGGTCGTAAGTATCCGTGATAAAAGCATCCGCCAATCTTTCAAAACGATCCACGGTCTGGCGCAGTTCATCAAAGTTACCTGATCGAATGATCAGGCTCTTGACGATAAATAAGTTGGGGGCGAGGTTACAAAGATTCTGGACTTCAGACGGATCAATAGCCCCATGCAGTTGGACGTTGGGCATTTTGAGCAAATGGCACAAATCCGCGATTGTTTTGGCATCGTCGAGATAGGTGATCAGAACACTTTTTGAGCTGCAGGACAGCTGCGCGATAATTTCTGCGACCTGTTTTTCAGGGAGGTCGGGCTGGTGATAGGCCAGACGCAGAGGAAAACCGATGAAATCCGCGCCGCAATCGAGCAGCATTTTGGCTTCGTCGGCATTACGAACACCCGCGATCTGGATAAGGTTTCGCATGATTTGCCAGGAGCTATTTCATCTCTCTTAGGGGCACGGAAAAAAGCACCTTGTTTTCTTTACCATGGAAAGGTAATGCCTGACCGTTTGCCGTATACGCCGCCACCGAATCCGGAAGCACCTGCCGGTCATCTCGACGAAATTGGGATTTACGGTAAAGGTCAGATTCTCGGCGCTGAACTCAGCGATTTGTGCATTTGCTACGATGCAAAGGGCTAAAAGGCTTCCCCCAATTTTCATGGAATCCACTTTTCCACTAGAAATCCGCGAGCCTGGCATATTTGTATTCCCTATTGCAAATCGAAGATAACAATAATTTCCTGCAAAGTCAAATATAATGGGAAAAATTTTAAAAATACTGGTGCGATTGCGTATATTAGGCGCCGACTGAAGCTGTGAAATGAACTGAATGCAAGCACCGGAAAGAAAAGTAACGCAATGAATAACCGCACGGCGCTTTTAACCCTCGAGGACGGTCATGTTTTCGAGGGTTTTTCTTTTGGTTATGCGGGTGCGACGGCGGGTGAAGTCGTCTTCAATACGGGCATGGTCGGCTATCCCGAAAGCCTGACCGATCCTTCCTATTACGGACAAATTTTGGTGCTGACTTATCCGCTTATCGGCAATTATGGCGTGCCGGAGTTTAATCCCGCCAGTGAGGATTTCGAATCAGATAATATTCAAATTAAAGGTCTGGTCGTAGCTGATTACTCGACGGAATACAGTCACTGGAATGCCCGGCAATCCTTGGCGCACTGGCTGGAATCTCAGCGAGTCCCGGCACTTAGCGGAATTGATACGCGCCAATTGACTCAAATCCTGCGCGAAAAAGGCACTCTGCTCGGCAAGATAGAATTTGACGACAAAATTGATTTCCATGACCCGAACCGCGATAACCTGGTCGCGCAGGTGACTTGCGTTCAGCCGACGGTATATGGCAAGGGAAAACGCCGCGTAGCGCTGATGGACTGCGGCTGTAAACGCAGTATCATCAAAGCCCTGACGGCAAGAAACTGCGAGGTTCTGCGCTTACCATGGGATGCGGACTTGACTCGGCATGACTTTGGCGGCTTATTGATTTCCAACGGACCCGGCGATCCGCAGCTGTGCCAGGCCACCATCGCCGCCGTGCAAACCGCCCTGAAAAGCAATGTTCCGATCCTCGGCATCTGCTTAGGCAACCAAATCCTGGCCTTGGCCGCCGGTGCCAAAACCTACAAATTGAAATATGGACATCGCGGACAGAACCAACCGGTGATTGATAAAACCAGCGGGCGCTGTTTCATCACTTCGCAAAATCACGGTTACGCTGTGGACGAAAAAAGTCTCCCGGATGACTGGCTGATCTGGTTCGAAAACCTGAACGATCAAACCAACGAAGGCCTGCGGCATCGCTCGGGACGTTTCAGCAGTGTGCAGTTTCATCCGGAGGCCGCTCCGGGTCCGCTCGATACCGGCTTCATTTTCGACCATTTTCTGGAGACGTTGTAGTGGATCAAATTTCAAAGGACAATATGGTTGAGGTCAAGGCTGAGGTCGAGGTCGGACGAACAAAAACCCACCATCTGTTGTCTTGGTTCCGGGTTCTTGCTGATTCCCGTCATAAGATGAAACGACGATTAGTCAATTGCTTATAATGATGACAATCCAATGGTAAAAAAAGTCCTCATCCTCGGCAGTGCGGCACTGAAAATCGGCGAAGCCGGAGAATTCGACTACTCCGGTAGTCAGGCAATCAAGGCTTTGAAGGAAGAAGGCATTAAAACCATCCTGGTCAATCCCAACATCGCCACCATCCAGACTTCGGACGATTTAGCCGACGAGGTTTATTTCCTGCCGGTCAACGCGGCGTTCGTCGAAAAAGTCATCCAGAAGACGCGGCCGGATGGCATTCTGCTGGGATTTGGCGGACAGACCGCGCTCAACACCGGCCTGGAATTGCAGCACAGCGGAATTCTGCAAAAGTACGACGTGCAGGTGTTAGGCTCGCCGCTTCAGGCGATCATCGACACCGAAGACCGTGCCCGTTTCGTGCGGCGCCTGCGCGAAATCGGTGTTCAAACCGCCCGCAGTCAGGTCGCGACGAATCTGTCTGAAGCGCTCGCTATCGTTAAAAAATTCGACTTCCCGGTCATTATCCGCATTGCCTATGCCCTGGGTGGCCTGGGTTCGGCAGTCTGCCGCAATCCGGTGGAATTCAAGGAAAAAGCCGAAAAAGCCCTGAGCTACGCTCCGCAAATTCTGATTGAGGAATACCTCGAAGGCTGGAAAGAAATCGAGTACGAAGTCATGTGTGACCGTTTCGGCAACTGCCTGACGGTTTGTAACATGGAAAATCTCGATCCGATGGGCATCCACACCGGCGAGAGTATCGTAGTTGCTCCCAGCCAGACTCTCACCAATCGCGAGTACCACAAACTGCGTACGATTGCCATCCGGGTGATCCAGCATCTCGGCATTGTGGGAGAATGCAATATTCAATACGCTCTCGATCCGCGCACGGAAGAGTACCGCGTCATCGAAGTAAACGCCCGCCTCTCGCGCAGTTCCGCCTTGGCTTCCAAAGCCACCGGTTATCCCATCGCCTTTGTCGCCGCCAAATTAGCCCTGGGATATGGCTTGCATGAATTGCCCAACAAGGTCACCCGCTCAACGACAGCCTTTTTTGAACCCGCGCTCGATTACGTGGTCGTCAAAATTCCACGCTGGGACTTGAAAAAATTCCGTTTAGTGAACCGCCAGATCGGTTCGGGCATGAAGTCGGTGGGCGAAGTCATGGCGATCGGACGGACATTCGCCGAAGCCCTGCAGAAAGGCTTGCGCATGCTGGAGACTGGCGCGCTCGGCGTGGTGGGCAATGATCTACAATTTATCAATGACCTGGAAAAGGAACTGCGCGAACCGACCGAGGAACGCATCTTTGCCGTCGTCCAGGCGCTCGAGACCGGTTATTCGGTCGAGAGGATCAACCAGTTGACTCATATCGACGGCTGGTTTCTACGCAAAATCCGGGCTATCGTCGAACTGGCTCAGGAATTGAAAAACCATGTACATCAGCCATTGCCGGATGAACTGCTCAAACGCGCCAAACAAAGCGGCTTTTCCGACCGGCAGATCGCGCATTTAACTGAGCAATCCGCCGCGGCTATCCACAATCAGCGGGTTAAAATTGACCTGCATCCGCACCTGCTGCAAATTGATACTCTAGCGGCGGAATTTCCGGCCGTCACCAATTACCTTTATTTGAGTTATAATACCGGACACACCGACATCGACCAGACCGATCCCAACACCGTCATAGTGCTCGGTTCGGGCGCCTATCGCATCGGTAGTTCCGTCGAGTTCGACTGGTCTTGCGTGAACTGCGGTAAAACCTTGCGACGCCTGGGATACAAAACGGTGATGCTGAATTACAATCCCGAAACGGTCAGCACCGATTATGACGAATCCGATTATCTGGTTTTCGACGAAATCAATTTCGAGAATGTCGTCGAACTGTATCGTCACTTCCAGGCGCTGGGCGTGGTGGTTTCGATGGGCGGTCAGATTCCGAATAATCTCGCGCTGAAATTGCATAAATCCGGCATTCGCATATTGGGCACCTCCGCCGAAAGCATCGACCGCGCCGAAAATCGCCGCAAATTTTCCGACTTGTTAGATCAGTTGATGATTGATCAACCGATCTGGCAGGAAATCACTTCCCTGGAAGCGGCGCGTCAATTCGCCCGCCAGGTAGACTTTCCCGTGCTTATCCGTCCCTCGTATGTGTTAAGCGGCGCGGCGATGGCCGTGGCTTCCAACGACGAGGAACTGAGTCAGTACTTGCAGAAAGCCGTAACCATTTCACCCGAACATCCGACGGTCATCAGCAAGTTTCTCGAAAACGCCAAGGAAATCGAATACGACGCCGTCGCGCAAAACGGTAACATCCTCATTTATGCCATCTCTGAGCACGTCGAAAATGCCGGCGTGCATAGTGGCGATGCGACCCTGGTTCTGCCCCCGCAACGTACTTATCTCGAAACGGTGCGGCGCATCCGCCTGATCGCCCGCAAAATCGCCAAAGCCCTGAACATCAACGGGCCTTTCAACATCCAGTTCATCGCCAAGCAAAATGAGGTCAAAGTCATCGAATGCAACTTACGGGCTTCGCGCAGTTTTCCCTTTGTTTCCAAGGTACTGAAGAAAAATTTCATCGAGATTGCCACCGAGGTTATTATGCGTGTACCTACCGCGCCGGTGACGCTCTCGCTATTCGAGCTCAACCACGTTGGAGTCAAGGCTCCGCAATTTTCATTCACGCGCCTGCAGGGCGCCGATCCGACCTCGGGAGTGGAAATGGCCTCCACCGGCGAAGTCGCCTGTCTGGGAGACGACTTCGATGAAGCCTTTTTAAAGGCCTTGATCTCAGTGGGTTATCGCTTCCCCATCCGTAGCGTGTTGGTTTCCACCGGCGCAATCGAATCCAAAGCCGAACTGCTCGTGGGCGTTCAGCGTCTGCAGGCCCAGGGCGTAAAAATCTACGCGACACACGGCACGGCGCACTTTCTGCAAAGCAACGGTGTAAATGCTGGCGAACTGAACTGGCCGCTGGAGCAAACGGCGCCCAATGTACTCGATTTTATCCGCGAGCGGCGAGTAGATCTGGTCATCAACATCCCGAAAAATTACCAGACGGAGGAATTGACCAATGGTTATCTTATCCGACGCACCGCGGCCGATTTTAATGTCATGCTGATTACCAACCGGCAGATTGCCATGCGGTTGTTCGAGGCTCTCGGACGCTCCGAACCGGTCGAACTGAAAGCCAAACCCTGGGGAGAATATTAGCGCATGCCGGAACTCCCGGAAGTGCAGACAGTCGTCGCGGAACTGCAGGAAGCGCGGCTTTTGGGGCACCGGATTACCGATGTCAAAATTCGGTGGCAGAAAATTGTCGCTATTCCGCAGGTGGATAAATTCCGGCGGGATCTAACCGGGCAGACCCTGGCGGATTTTACGCGGCGCGGCAAGTTCATCATGATAAAATTACAGAGTGGCAAATGGTTATTAATTCACTT
Source organism: uncultured bacterium (assembly GCA_964588795.1). Lineage (GTDB taxonomy): Bacteria > Fidelibacterota > UBA2242 > UBA2242 > UBA2242 > CAZPQN01. Next base: position 106,667 of record CAZPQN010000003.1, read on the forward strand.
GCGCATGACAGGGCAACTATTGATCCTGCCGGCCAACCGACCCGTTACCAAACATGAGCATGTCATCCTACGGTTCGATGACCGACGCACGCTCCGATACCATGATCCGCGGAAATTTGGGCGCCTCTATTTGGTGGATGAACCGGAACAGATCATCAGCAATCTGGGCTGGGAACCGCTCGATCGGGCATTTACGTTGAAAGCATTCTCCGCAAAGCTTTCCCGGTTTAAGCGCCAAATTAAACCGCTTTTATTGGATCAGACCTTCATCGCCGGACTGGGCAATATCTATGTTGACGAAGCCCTGTTCGAGGCGTACCTGCATCCCCTGCGTCCAGCCAATTCGTTGAAACCGCCTGAAATCGCCGCCCTGCATCGCGCCATCCGACGCGTATTGCGCAAAGGCATTCAAAACCGCGGCACCAGCTTGGGCAACGGCAAAGCTAACTTCGCCTCAATCAACCGGCGGCGCGGACGCAATCAGGAGTCGTTAAAAGTCTTCCAGCGTCAGGGACAAGCCTGTCCGCGCTGTGGAACAGTCATCCGGCGCATCGCCGTCGGTCAACGCAGTACGCATTTCTGTCCGTATTGCCAGCGGCAAAATCGTTAGGCTGAGCGTAGCAAAGTCCGCCATGGGCGGACAGGTCCGCCGGAGCCAGATAGGTTCGACTTTGACGGATTGAGACTGATCGATAATCCGTGTTATTCGTGTCAATCGGTGGTAAAAAATTTTAGCGTCCTT
>CAZPQN010000004.1:0-1486 GCA_964588795.1 uncultured bacterium
GCGACATCGTTGATGTCATAGCCGTCGGAGGCATTGAACTTGATACCAATGCCATTGAAATTATCCTGCAGGGTACCGCTTTGATTGGCGATGCTGATGGGCATGAGCCAGTCACGCTGATTTTCGCGCAGAACTATATCGGCAGGCGAATAATTCGACACCGATTTGGCCAGCCCGAATGCGGTCGGCGGTACCTTAAGCGTCAATTGCATGTCGGAAGCTTGACCAATGGCATTTTCAATCGTGCGCAGTGCGGTATAGGCCGCGGCGTTGCCGTTGCCACTCTGACTCCAGGGAATATAAGGATCCTCGTCATTTCCATTGTTGGGAGCACCGGGGTAGAGTACATCGGTGACATGCTTGTCACTACCGAAAGTAAACAGGGCATGTTCCATCCACTGCCCTGTGGCCCAACCCTTAGCGGGATCGATAGTCGCCCGAATATCAAAGATAAAAGTGTATTTGTTATTGCCCAGCGCCTCCCAGCTCACCAGCTTGATCTCAAAACCTTTGCTGTTTGTCAGCGTGGTGCCAGGCGACAGGCTCTGCCAATTGACAAACGCGACTGTGGCGTTGCTTTGACTTTTGGTTTGAACCTCGATCGTATTTTCGGGATTGAGGACGACCATAATGAACCGGTCGGTTTCAGGAATCTGATCTTTGCCTAAGTCATCCTGCTGGTTGATGCGACCATAATGTGCCTGCTGAAACTGACACAGGTTGTCGCCATGGGGATGGATGACATGATAAGTGATCAGGTTCTGGGCATAACGATTGAGCTGTTCGACCCAGAAGCCCTGCCATTTGGGTAGTATTCCGCCGTCGGTAGCGTTATAGGGCAGATATCCTTCGGGTTGTCCGGTGAGCAGGCCCATGTTCCAGGGATAGGCGTGCTGATCGATCAGTCCCATTTCGTTGGCTTCCAACAAACTGACGGTCATATCCAACTGCTCGAGTTCCGAGTGCACGATAACTTCGGTATTCTTCCAGTCAATAGGGAAGGTAAAAGGATTGGCGGCCATCGTGCGTCCGCGGTGGTTATTCTGTGGGGGTTCCAGCGGAATCAGGTACGGAGTCTGGCTATTGGCTTCAGCTCCACTGCTATTGAAAGTAATCTCACCTCCATGCGTCTGATAAAACCAGTAACCCCAGCCCGGCTGGATGGCGGTGGGCTCACCTAAATTGGTATAGACGCCATTGGTATCACGATCGAGTTCGCCCCAACGGATATAAGTATCGTATTGCGAGGACCAGCGCGAAAAGCGCCAGATCGTATTGGTGGCGTTGTTGTCGTTACCTTGATTGCCGCCGAAATAGGGACCCCAGACGGCATCCGGATCAGCGGCGTTAGGCGTTACCGGAAAACCGATCATTACCCATTTATTATGCGGAAAATTTGGATAAGTATGCGTGGCCTGGGCAGAGAGTTGACTGCCGATGGTGAGGAGTACAACCAGCGGCAAAATTTTGCCGCACAGGAATTTTA
>CAZPQN010000004.1:1586-103378 GCA_964588795.1 uncultured bacterium
CTGCCGATGGTGAGGAGTACAACCAGCGGCAAAATTTTGCCGCACAGGAATTTTAATTGCGACTGCATTGGTACTTCTCCTTTTTTATTTCTTTAAATCACCGGTGTGAATATACACTTAGTTAAATTTCATTGCCAAATATTTTTATTTAATAATTTCGTGCCGCAGAAAAACGGTGGTTTTTATTTCTTCTCCAGGAGCTCCATTGTGACATTTATCACATCGCGATATGGAAACACGAAAGAAAAGACGCGGTTATTTGCTAAATAACCCGCGAAGCCAAATGCCCGACAGTCATGTAACAGGGTCGAAACCGGTATGCGCTGACGCTGACCAGGCAAGAGCCAGAATCTTTGAGGCCAGCCCGGAGTTTGCCAGCCGGTTAATTGAATGATAATATTCAGAAGTTGCAGGATTGCCTGACGTTGCTGATGCGGCGCGCTCCACTGACATTGCCAGCCGCTCAGTCCCAGATGGCGGGAACGCGCTTGTCCGACGGGACGGGCTAACGGATTGTTTTGTAAAATCGTCAATACCTTCGTCTGCAGAAGTTCTTCAAAGGCCAACGTGTCCACCGCGTGCCAGCCCTGTAGTAACCATTTAGATTGTAAGAAATTGGTGATCCAGTCCGCGCTATTCGTTCTGTAGTTGTGCGACTGCGCATTAATAAAAGCCGAATCGGCCAACCAGATCAGCGCTTCCGCAGTGGAAGTTGGTGGTTGTGAATCCAATAACCACAATAACCAGTGGATGGCTCCCAAGGGGTATTTATGGCGAAACCGGCGGTGGGAAATGCCTCTGATCAGATTTGGATTAAGCGCCTGACGCTGACCGGGCAGATTATCGTTTGGTTCCAAAGTGATGATATGATGTCCCAGACAGGGAATACCGGCATGGTAAATGTCAAGGTCAACGGCTAAGATTTGCCCGCTGGTTAACATTGGTATAAACACCGTCGGTTCGAGGCCGCACCAGAGGTTGGAATAGTCATAAGTCCCGAGCACGTCCCAGCCAAACCGCGCTTTCAGGAAGCAGGCGCAGAGCAAGGCATCCAGATCATTGCCGACCAGCATACCGGCAATGGATGCCGGTTGTGAAAAAGGCCGAAAACCCTCTACCAAGGCGTTGCGGTCGACAGATGGGGCAAAATTTTCGGGCATGGAAGATTCACTCCCGGGTGGGAAAGAGCGTGGTCGGATTCTGGCGCAGGCGGTAGATGTTGCGCGCTAAGCGGGTTTGCGCAAATTCAAAATAGACGGGATTGATTTCAAAGCCGATATAATGCCGTTTTTGCATTTTACTGACCACCGCGACCTGCCCCGATCCCAAGAAAGGATCACAGACCACATCGTTCTCGGCACTGGAATAAGCCAGTATTTTCCTGATCAGTTCCGCCGGCAGTTTGGTAGGTGTCTTCTGGTCGCCGGTCCAGTATTCACGCCGGATATTCCAGACATCTTCCTTGTCCTGGTAGTGCAGACTATGACCGAATGGATCGCGGGCGTCCGGGGCGAAGCGCTGAAAAGGAAAGAATTTGCGCCGGGCGTCATTCTTGCAGACATACAGACAATGATAGTGGGAAGTCACGAAGCGCCGCCGGGTGACCACACCGAACTGGTACTTCCAGATCAGATGATTGACCGTTACAAAGCCGACTTCGTCGAGGGCATTCAGGACATCCTTCAAATTATTCCATCCGGAAAAGACGTACAGACCGCCCTCCTCTTTCAGGATGCGGAAGGCTTCCGCCAACCACTGCCGGGTAAATGTGTAGTAATCCGCCGCGGCGATCTCGCCGTAACCCTCCAACACGCGGGCGGCGGTGCGGTGATAATTACTGCGGTGCGCCCGGAAACTGATCGCAAAGGGCGGGTCGGTGATAATCAGGTCAATGCTCTGCGCGGCGATTTGCGGCAGACCGACCAGGCAGTCCATATTGTAAATACGGTCAATTTCCAGACCGGACATTAGCAATCCCTCGCGCAAAGGTAGAGTGGATCCATGGCGATTGACCAGCTATTTTTATACCGTATGATGGCGCTTTTTGGTACGCGTCTGTTTTTTCTTGATGCCGCTGTCGCTGTAATAGTAATAGTAGCGATAGTAGTAATAGTAAGAGTCATAACCGGCCGAAATATTGACGCCGTTCAGCACAGCTCCGATCAGGTTGGTTTTGACATTGGCCAGCATCTCCACAGCCCGTTCCAGAACGCGCGTATCAGTAGCTCCGGCGCGTACCACCAGCACCAGGGCATCCGTCAGCCGCGAAATGACGGTGGCGTCCGTCACGGCAATGATCGGCGGCGAATCGAACAGAACAATCTCGTATTCGGCTTTCATGCGTTCGATGAAGTTCTTGATCTTTTGCGAGGCCAGGAGCTCCGAGGGATTGGGAGGAATATCGCCGCAGGTCACCAAATCCAGGTTGGGAATTTCGGTGCGGCGGATGACATCCTGATCATTCAGGTCTTCGATGACGCGTTGGGTCAGACCCGGGCCGCGCTGGTAGTTGAAAATCTTGTGCAGTACCGGCTTGCGCAGATCGCCATCAATCAGCAGGGTCTTTTTCCCGAGGCTGGCAAAGGTGATGGCGATGTTCACCACCGTGGTGGATTTACCATCACCGGGACCGGCGCTGGAGACCACCAAACTGCGGATCGGGTTGTCGGGGCTCATAAACTGAATATTGGTCCGCAGGGTACGATAAGCCTCGGCGACGGCGGATTTGGGATCGTAATGCGAAATCAAGCGCGACTTCAGGGCGCCTTCTTCTTCTTTGCTCTTGAAGACCTTTTCCATCTTCTCGAGTGCAATTTTGATGTCGATGCTCGGTACAATGGCAATGGTAGTCAGTCCGAGGCGCTGGAGTTCTTCACCGGATTTAATTGAATGATCTAAATAATCGCGAATGAAAGCGATGCCGAATCCCAGGCCCAATCCCATGAACATACCCAAGAGCAGGTTCATTTTCTTTTTGGGTTTGACGGGGCGCTCGGGTGGAATGGCAGGATCGACGATGCGCACATTGCTGATTTTACTGGCTTCGGTGATGCGCGACTCCTGATACTTGGTCTTCATCAGCATGTAGTATTTTTCGTTGACCTGGCGTTCACGGTCCAACCGGGCGTATTCGAGCGTGCTTTCAGGAAGGCGATTGAGTTTATTGGCATACTGGTCGACCAGCTGTTTGTATTCTTTGCCTTTGGCTTCGAGGGCGATCAGTTCGATCGTATTCATCAGGGCTCGGTTCAGCAGGTCGGCTGAAATTTTCGATTGCTCTTCAGGCGTCAAGCCCAGGCTGGTGATTTTCTCGGCTTCGACGAACAGTTTTTTCTTTAAATCACTGATGCGTTTGTCGAGTTCGCGGACCGCCGCATGTTCGGTGGAATAACCCTGCACGGTCATCACCGTGATTTTTTCCGCTTCCATTTCCGCGATGGCCTGCCGCAATTGGGTGATGAAGGGATTGGTGGTGTTGACCGCTTCCTTGATCAACAGCTTCTCGCGTTCGGTCAGCATTTGTTGCTGGTTATCCGAGGTCTGCTGGGCGATTTTCAAATCTGCCAGAGTCGTATAATAGGTGGCTTCGAAGGTGCTGAGCTGGTCAATCAGGATTTTGGCAGTTTCATCCAGCCCGAAGATACCTTCTTTGCGCTGGTATTCTTTCAGCCGTTCCTCGGAGGCTTTCAGATCATGCTCAATCTGGGCTAATTGTTCCTCCAGAAAATCCTTCATCTCGACCACTTCGCCAAGGTTGAAGGCTAAATCGAGATTGTAATATTCGCGGGCAATGGTATTGGCAATCAGCGCCGCTTCGTCGGGATCAACCGACGTCACCGTCAGGCGAATGGCTTCGGTTTCGCGGATTGGTTCGACTTTCATCCCATCCATCAAGTTTTTCACCAGGGTGCGGTCGAGTGAATCGCTTAAAGCGCTATCACCCTCCTCCTTGACAAAGAAAAAGATGCCTTTCAGACCGCCCTCGATAATCGCTAACAGGTCACTAAATGAAACTCCTTTTTTCGCATATTTGCGAACTCCCAGTATATAGAGACTATCAGCTTGTGGTGCGTTCCGCAAAGCCTGAATGACCTGGCGGGCCAGAGCGGTACTTTTCAGCACCTCAATTTCGTTGTTGACCTTCATATAGGACATGGGCAGGAGCGGATTCTGGAATAACATGCTGGTCGAGCCAGCCCGGCTGGAAAGCATAATCAGGGTCTGCGCCTGATACTGCGGTGCGGCGGTAAAAGTGATATACACCGTCAGGAGCATGACGACGAAGAAAGTGATCGCGATGATCCAGCGACCGCGGTAAAGAATGCGAAAATAATCTTGGAGGGAAACCTCCTTTTCCTGAAAATCCGGGCGCGGGGTACCGTTATAGGCTTCCATTACTGGTTAAAGTGCTCCTTTCTGCAAATACAAGCGGGAAGTCTCCCGGAAAGAAAACTGGTTCAGAAGAAAATAGCATAAGCCGATCAGGGTTAAACTGATGAAGCCAACTGCATGCAGAATCACCGCCAAAGCCTGGGCCGTGGACAGAGCGTAGCCGAGGTAAACCAATATCCCGATCGTGGCGGCGTGATAAGTGCCGACATAGCCCGGGGCGGCTGGAACCGAAATCACCGCCGAAGTCACGAAAAAGAGCAACAGCAGTTCCGGCATCCGGAAATTGATCCCCAGCGCCGCACCGGACAACCAGGTATTGAAAATACAAACACCCCAGATCAGAAAAGATAACAAAACCAAGATACTGCGGTGTGGTGTCCGTCGCAGGGTAGACAATCCCTGCCAAAGATTATGGACCAATTTGCCGATGCGATGGTTAGTTTGCATGTGCAGTTTGTGGTTTAGATAATTTTTCCACTTTTCTCTTTTCAACTGCGAAATATATAGCAAAATGCCGAAAATAAAAATAGTCAGAGTGGCCAGGACCGCACTGAGACGCACCCAGTCGGGCATGCGCGGCGCGATGAGTGCCGTGCCCGCCAGGATGATAACGAACACCACCGAGTCAAACAGGCGTTCGACGACGATCGTGCCTAATACCGCCGCCCCGGATAAACCCACTTTCTGACTCAGGGCATAAGCCCGCAGGATTTCGCCCATGCGCATGGGAAAGACGTTGTTACCGAAAAAACCAATCATTTCCATTGTGAACAGACGATAGGTACTAACCGCCTGCAGAGGGGCTAGCAAATAACGCCAGCGCCAGGCGCGCAGGATCACCATCATCACCATGACCAGCATGGAAAGTCCGAATATTCTTAAATCGGTCTGACGCAGACTGAGTAGAAAAGTCGGTCCGTCAAATTTGCGAAAACCAAGATACAGCCCGCCCAGGCTGATCAAAATACCAACGACGGCTTTGGTCAGGCCGTTTACGCGCGGCGCTTCTCTGGGTGGCAAAACGGCAGTCATGGTCTTAAATCCAGCAGTTCCTCTCCGGCCACTGTGCGGTATTTAAAAAAATCCTCGCGGGTGGAATCCAGACCGACCGGAGCTTCAAAATAAACCGCCCAAGTGTGTTGCTGGATGTCGCGGTACTCCGCCTTTAGGAGTATTTTGCGCAATGTATCCAATTCCACGCGGATATTTTGCAGGAAAGCCTGGCGGTCACGAGCCTGCAGATTAAAGGTCAGGCCGTGCGGCTGGGCGGAGCGTAAGTGGACCGGCGTCAGTTTATAGTCCTGTAACCTTCCCTGCAACAAATTACGCACACCGCTTAGACTACTGCGGGGATCGAATGGTTCCACCACTACCTGGCGCTGGGCTTTGTCCTGCGTCCATAACCATTTACCGTCATAAATTATTTCCTGATCGGGGGTAGAGAGCCGAAACCGATCACCGGTTCCCAAATAAAATGTCCCGCGCAGATCTTCTTGTCCGCTACCACCGGTGACCCGGAGTGCGACACTGAACGGAATGCGGGTAGTGTACTGATACAGAATCGTATTGAAAGGTGTTATGTCCGACTTCTGGGCCAGCAATTCAATTGGAGCGGTGAGGAGTATCGTTGACATGGTGAGATATTTAACTAACAACCACACGCGTCCGAATTTAAGCGCTTTACGTTGACCTGCTTTGATAATTATCACAATTCCGGCGATTCCGTCTCTTCGGGAGACGGTTTGAGCAGCTGCTCGAGATGATCTTCGGGAACCAACACATCGCGCGCTTTACTGCCGGTAAACGGTCCCACGATACCGGCGCGTTCCAGTTCATCTATCAGGCGGGCGGCGCGCGAGTAGCCGAGTTTCAGCCGCCGTTGGAGCAAGGAAATCGAACCCTGCTGGTGCGTGACCACTAATTTCAAGGCATCGTAGTAAAGCGGATCGCGTTCGCCGTTTTGGAGGGGCCCTAAATCATCGGCAGATTCTTCTTTAACGGAAGGCAATTCGAGCTCGCCGGGACGGGGTTGCTCCTGAATATGAGTGAGGATGCGTTCGATTTCTTCGAGGGAGATATAGGCGTTATGGACGCGTAGTGGTTCGGGATTCTGCGGGGTGGTGATCAGACAATCGCCGCGTCCGAGGAGTTTTTCAGCACCATTCAAGTCCAGAATCGTACGCGAGTCCACTTTGGAAGCCACCTGAAAAGCAATGCGCGCCGGGAAATTGGCTTTGATGACGCCGGTAATGACATCCACCGACGGCCGCTGGGTGGCAATGATCAGATGTACGCCGACCGCCCGGGCCATCTGGGCTAAACGGGTGATGGGCTCCTCAACTTCTTTGGCCGAGGTCATCATCAGATCGGCTAATTCATCAATGATCACGATGATATAGGGTAAGAATTCCTTATCCAGTTCCCCGCTGGTAACCCGTGCATTGTACTCGTCAATGTTGCGTACGGTGGCGCTGGCCAAAAGCTCATACCGGCGTTCCATCTCCAGCTCCACTGAACGCAGAGCCACGATGGCGTTATCCGCGCGAGTGATGACATATTCGTCAAGGTCTTCACAGGTAATCAAATGGTAGCTTTCGAGGGCCTTGAAAATGGACAGCTCCAATTTCTTGGGATCCACAAGCACCAGTTTCACCTCATCCGGACGGGCCTGATAGAGGAAACTGGCGATGATCGTATTGATGCAGACACTCTTGCCGGAACCGGTTGCGCCTGCGATCAGCAGATGTGGCATCCGCGCCAGGTCGAGTGTGAAAATGTCACCGGCAGTGGTTTTACCGAGCGCAATGGTCAATTTGGAAGTGGCATTAGTAAACTGCGGAGAGGCAATGATACTGCGCAGGAAAACCAGTTGCGGATTGCGATTGGGGATTTCCACACCCACCACCGATTTGCCGGGAATGGGCGCCACGATGCGCACGCGTTTGGCAGACAGAATACGCGCCAAATCATCCGACAGGGCGGCGATTTTACTGACCCTGACTCCCGTCGCCGGTTCGATTTCGAAGCGGGTGATGATCGGCCCCGGAGAGACATGCACGACGCGCCCACCTACTCCAAACGTATCGAGGGCATTTTCCAGCAATTGCGCATTTTCCGCCATCTCTTCCTGCGAAACCTGGTCGAAGGTGTCGGGCGGCGGTTCCAGTAGTTCTACGGACGGCAAAACATATTGCCCCGCCTTAGCGGCGACGGTTTTTATCGGGACGGCGGGCGCGGGTTTGGGTGCAACAGGTTCCGGAGGTTTGGGTGGTGGACTTGCCGGTCGTTCGATAGGAAGCCCAGCCGGTGCTTTCGCTCCTCCTTCCGGAGCAACGATGTTGCTTTGCGCTGTTAGAGGACGCTTTTCGCGCTTGCGACGTAGTTCGCGCAGACGCTCAAACGGCCCGTAAAAACTCCAACTGAAATAGCCGCGCAAAGCAATTAGCGCCAAAGCAGACAGCAAAATGATTGTCCCGCTGACACCCAATAAATCATGTAAAAATTTGGCTAATACGCCGCCGACCAGTCCGCTATAACGGAAACCGAGGGCGGAAGTAATATTGTGGCTGGCGGTTGGCAGACCGAGGGTAATGGCCGTCAACAGCGCTAAACAGGAAGTATAAAGAGTAAAACGCAGCAGTACGCGGCGGTTGCGGTCGGCAAACAGCCACCAGCCCCAGAGAAAAACCAGGAGTGGTACAGCCAGAGCGGCAACCCCGATGCTGTATTTAATCAGATAAAAGCTGATAAAAACGCCGATGATTCCCATCCAGTTCTGGATGGCCACGTTTTTGGAAATGGTAGGTTCCTCGGTGACGTGGTAGGAAACCAGGCTAAGCAGGATCAGCAAGCCCAGCGCCATCAGCAGGATGCCCAGGATTTCCTGACGGCGGTTACTCATGCCGTATGCGCCTCGACGAAGGGAGTCTTTACCACTACGGCCCGGGCGGGTTTCCCGCGCAAATCAATCTGAATTTCCTGGCCGACCTGCGTCCAGGGCGTAGCAACGTAGGCGATGCCAATCGGCTTATTCAGCGTCGGCGAGTGGGTACCGGAAGTTACGACTCCGATTGCCTGACCATCCCGGAGTACGCTGTAGCCGTGCCGCGGGATGCCTTTTTCCAGCAGTTCGAAACCTACGCTCCGGCGCGCCAGACCCGCGGCCTGAACCTTCAATAGAGCATCGCGTCCGATGAAGTCGCCCTTACCCAGTTTGGTTATCCAGCCCAGACCCGCCTCCAGGGGATTGGTGGTCTGGTCAATGTCGTTGCCATACAGACAATATTTCATCTCCAGGCGCAGGGTATCCCGGGCGCCCAATCCGATAGGTTGCAGACCAAAAGCCTGGCCGGTTTCGAAAAGTGCCTCCCACAGCCGGGCACTTTGTTCCGGGGCGTGATACAGCTCGCAACCTCGTTCACCTGTGTAACCAGTGCGAGAAATAATCATGTCAATGCCAGCCAGTTTTCCTTCGGCAAAATGATAGAAAGGAATTTTTTCCAAATTAACACCGGTCAGCGGCTGGAGCGCGGCGAATGCTTGCGGCCCCTGAATCGCCAGCAAGGCAGTCTGGGCGGAGATATTCTGCAATTTCACACCCGGCGATAAGTGCTCGGCAGCCCATTGATAGTCTTTGGCAATATTGGAAGCGTTCACCACCAGCATATAATGATCGGCAAAGCGGTAAACCAGCAAATCATCAACGATTCCGCCATCGGGATAGCACATCGCCGAATACTGCACTTGACCGACTTCCAGGCGACTGACATCGTTAATTGTCAAGCGATTCAGAAACGAGAGGGCGTCAGGCCCACTGACTAAAAATTCACCCATATGGGTGACGTCAAAGACACCGACTGCGGATCGCACCTGATGGTGCTCCTCAATAATGCTCCGGTACTGGATAGGCATCCAAAAACCGGCAAAGGGCACGAGCTTCGCCCCCAACGCGCGGTGCTGTTCGTAAAAAGGTGTCTTTAAAACTTCAGTAACATTTTCCATATTCACTCCGATTACATATTTTGTAAGGCGGTTTTAATCAATTTTTCAGGGGGAGCATCGGGGCCTAAGGTCTGGTAAGCCTGGCGCAGGGCGGTCAGGGCTTCCGCGCGCCGATAGCCTAACGATAACAGGGCTTTGAGAGCTTCTTCTCCGCCCCCGGCCGCCGGCACCGACAATCGGTCATCCGGCAGGAGCGCTTCGCCCTTGCCGAATTTCTCTCCCAATTCGACAATAATGCGGCGGGCAGTTTTTGGGCCGATGCCGGGAATCTGGGTCAGAGCCGAGACGTCGCCGGCAGTGATCTGGTCGCGGAAGCGTCGCGGGGTCGTCCCGGACAGGATCGTGATGGCGCTCTTTGGTCCGATTCCACTGACCCCGATGAGCAAAAGGAACAGGTCGCGCTCTTCACGCGTAATAAAACCATAGAGCGCCTGGATGTCTTCCCGCACATAATGGTAAGTAAGGATCTGGACGGTGGTCTGCAAAGCCGGCAGACGTTCATACGTTGAAACCGGGATATTGACCTGAAACCCGATCCCATTCACATCCAGGACAATGCTGGTAGGGGTTTTGGCGGTCAGCGTGCCACGCAGAAAATCAAACATCTTATCCTCGACCCCGTTGTTGATGCAGATGGCAGATGGCGACGGCTAAGGCATCGGTCACATCGAAAGTACACGGCTGAGCGGTGAGTCGCAGGAGTCGGGTCACCATGAACTGCACCTGTTCCTTGCTGGCATTACCATATCCGGTCACCGCCATTTTGATTTTCTTGGGAGGATAAGCCTGGATGCTCAATCCGGCATGCGCGCCGGCTAATAGCACCGCACCGCGGGCATGTCCCATAAGCAACGCCGTCCGGACGTTCTGGGCATAAATGGCTTCTTCGACCGCCATTACCTCCGGAGTCCATTGGGCGATAATCGCGGTCAAAGCCTGGTAAATGGATTGCAGGCGCATGTGGAACGGCTGATCTGCATCGGTTTCGATCACGCCAAAGTCCAAACACTGCATTTGATTCGACGATGCGGCAATGAGGCCATAGCCGGTGCGGTTAAGACCGTGATCGACGCCCAACACCCTCAGCGGGTTGTCGTTCATGCATTGCCCTGCAAATTTTGCAGAAGCGTATCGTCAATGTCGAAATTAGCATAGACGTTTTGGACATCATCGTGATCTTCGAGGGCTTCCATGATGGTCATGATCTTGGGCGCGGTTTTTTCATCGACCTTGACGGTATTCTTGGGTACCATGGAGAGGTTAGCGCTCTGGATCGGCAGGCGGGCGGCTTCCAGAGCTTTCTTGACCTTTTCGAAATGGGTCGGATCAACGCTGATTTCATAGACATCTTCCTCGGTACTCAGGTCATCCGCCCCGGCTTCCAGGACGATGTTCAGCAAATCGTCTTCTCCACAGGTTTGTTTTTCGAGTGTAATCAAACCTTTCTTTTCGAACATCCAGGCGACACTGCCACTGGTCGCCAAGTTGCCGCCGTGGCGCGTCAGGATGTGGCGTATTTCACTGACCGTGCGGTTTTTATTGTCAGTCAGCGTTTCCAAAAGAATCGCCACGCCTCCGGGACCATAGGCTTCATAGGTCACTTCCTCATAGGCTTCACTCTCGATCTCACCGGTACCCTTCTTGATCGCCCGGTCGATATTCGCATTGGGCATATTGGCGGCTTTGGCCGCCAAGACAGCAGCCCGCAGACGCGGGTTGGATTCATCATCGCCGCCACCTAAGCGGGCGGCAACCTGGATTTCCTTGATGATTTTGGTGAAGATCTTGCCGCGTTTGGCGTCCAGGGCGCCTTTTTTGCGCTTGATCGTACTCCATTTAGAATGGCCTGACATAGACAGTCCTCGCTTCCCTGCTGGGGTTTAGAAATTAATAAAAATTGGCCCGTTCGCGTACCTGAATCAATGTCCGCACGATCCAGGCATCCGGATAGCGCAGTTCATAGGCACGGGCTAAGAGCTTTTCCGCTTCTTCGCGGGTCAGACAGTTGCCGACCCGAATTTTATAATTGGGCAGGTGGAACACCTTTTCCACCGCCTGCCCCGTGAAAACCTGGGCAACCTGCCGATAAATTGAATCCGCCAAAAAGTAGTCGTCCGTAGCAAACACCTGCACCTTATAGCCAACCTTTTCGCTGACTTGCAGGGAATCGTCGGGAAGACGCATGGCTGGCGGCGTCTGCAGGTCAGTCACAATCTCATAAATCTGGCTGTTGTCCAACAGCGGCAAGGTGGGTTCGTGCAAACGCCGCGGATCGAAGCTCTCATCCTGCAGGACGCGCAGCTCCTGGGCGCTCAGCAGACTCAGCACGATCAGGTTGAGATTTAAAATACGGATAAAGTGCATATCAAGTAGAATTCAACTACCCGAAATATTACTAAAATAATGCCAATTGCGAAAGTATTATCATGGGTCGGAGTGCCCAATGCGACCAAGGTCGCCACTGCGGATCCAACCCTGTTTGCCATCGAGGAGTTCGATTTTATACCAATCACCGTCTTCAGCCAGCAGGCGTACTTTGGTACCTTCATGCACGATGAATAACTCGGTACTACCGGGTTGCGGTGCCGCTAAACTGCTGACCCCGGGACTAAGGATAATGCCCTGTGCCGGATGCTGTTCAAGTCGCTGACGCAGGCTGAGCGGAATTAAAAGCAGGCTCGCAACGACCAGCCCGGCGCCGATTAATCCTTTGAGCAGGCTCCGACCGCGGCGTAATTCGATCAACCAGTACACAGCAAAAAGACCAGCCGTTAGAAGTACAGCAACAGTCAACAGCATTGCCCAGACCCGGGCAGGCCAGAAGTTGACCAGCCGTTGTCCCCACTGGATCAGGAAAAACTGCGGTGGACTGGTTACGCGGTCCTTGATTTGCAGGTTTGCCAGTTGCAGGTTGAATAGCACATTGGCATCGTGCGGCAGATACAGCGCGGCGCGTTCGTAATTCAGGATCGCCAATCCTAACCGGCCATTGCGGTAATAGGCATTTCCTAAATTGAAATAAATTTCACCGCTCTCGTAACCGAGATGCAAAGCGGCTTCATAATGGTTTATAGCGGTCAGATAATCTTCATTTTGATAGGCGGCATTGCCCTGTTCGAACAGGCGCTCGCAATCGGCCGCGACATTGGCCCATACGGGGACTGTCCACAACCAGACAATTAACCAGCATAGGATACTTTTCTGCTTCATAGCACCCGACTCAGTTGTTTGACAAGTTCCTGCGTACGTTGGAAAAATTCCTGACAGGCTTCCGGGGTTAGCGCGGTTGGTGCAAAGCGCTGGGCTTCGAGCTCCTCCAGCAGCCGCGCAGTACGTTCGATTAGTTCCGGTTTACTTTTCTGATGTTGCAAAGCACTGGTCAATTCGCGTTGACCGAGACCCGCCGCTGGCAGTCCCAGTCGATCGGCGATATAGCCGACCAAAGCCTGTTGCCAGCGCGCTAAACAAAGGTGGTGATCCAGCGCGGTATGGTCTTCCCCTAAAGGTTGCAGACGCTCCTGAGCCAGCATCCAGGCCCGCCGACGCCGGGCGAAGGTATTATCCGTGGCGAGTTTATCGGTCCACCAGCGCCAGCCAACAGCGATGAGTACGATTAATAGCGCGAGGCTGTTCAGGCCCCAAAACCAGGCCCGATACAGGACATTCTCGCCACGTGTCTGCCAGTGCGAGGAATTACGATAAATATAGCGTATATCCTGACCGAGCATGGCGACTTCGCTTTTATTCAGGCCAGTTGACCGCGTGGCCAACTGGTCACCAGGTAGTACCTGGACTGCATATGAGCGTGTGGGTAACTGACAATAGCGCCGGGTTTGTGGGTCGAAATAACTGAATATAATCGCGGGAATCGTCAGCAAGCCGGGTTGACGGGGAATCAATACATATTCATAGGTCAATGTGCCGCGAATCGTCTTGCCGCTGTTATCGATCTGTTTATTGATTTTCGGGGCAAAGACTTCCACCGTATTGGGCAATTGCGGAGGCGGCAACTGCAGGGCATTGATATTTCCCGCGCCCTGCACGATGTAACGGAGGGTTAAGGCCTGATCCTGTCGGGTGCGCAGAGTATCTATCCTTGATTCTATGCGGTACTGGCCGACTGCACCGCTGAAAACCGCCGGACGTCCGTCCTCCGGCAGTGGTTGAACCCGAATCTTAACCGGCGCTGAGCGCGCCGTAACCATGCGGCTGGTCGTACCAAAGGGGTCGCCGAAAAACGGATCATTGAAAAAATCATCAAAGATCGAACGGCGGCGTTGATTGCTGACCAGTACCTCGCACTCAATGACCAGCGGATCAATTGTCAGTTCGCCCGTAGTGGTAGGGAAAAGTGCCATTTGTCGTAGTATGGCTTTTTTATAGGCGACACCATTCAGTGTCTCATTGGTGATGACCGGCCGGTCGTTGACCGGGTAATTTTCGACCCAGAAACCTTGGGCTTCCGGTAGTTTCTTGACATCGTAGGCGCGGACATTGCGGAAAAACAATTCAAAGGTAACTAATAACTGTTCACCCTTGAAGATGGAGTTTTGGGGAACACTGGCTCGGAGAATGACTTCATCGCTGGTTGCGGGAGGTGCAGGCGTATCCGCAGGCGGCGCGGAGGGTGCGCCAGACGGTGCTCGCGTCCGGGCGGTGCTGACCGTGACAGGCACGGCATTGGTCTGATAGGATTTACCTTTATAGCGGATACTAATCGGTGGAATCTGGAGCTGGCCCGTACGGGTGGGAGCGATTTGCCAGGTTATGGTTTTGGAGGCACTCATTTGGCCGTTAATAATCTGGATAGAGCTGGAATGCGAGGGGCCGGAGATAACCACAAAGTCCGGACTTTCCGGTGGGGGTATGTCGGGAAAATCGCTGACTCCCTCGATATCGACGGTAAAAGTCAGGCGATCCTGGTCGGTGACCTGGTTGCGGTTGACCGAGGCGCGCAGACGAAGTTCCTGAGCCGTGAGTAAGCTCGTCGAAAGTAGGATCAGCAAACTGCAGATCAATTGTTTTGACATGTATTTACCAGTCCTTTTCCTTGCTGAATCCACCGGCCGGCACCCGCTGACGCTCCTGCAGACGACGTTGCTCGTCGCGTTGCAGGGCATCCAGCACCTGGGCGGCTTCCTCACGCGCTTTGGCCTGCGCCTGGCGTTTCTGTTGTTGCTGACGAGCCTGCGCCGCGGACTGCTGTTGTTCCTCGGATTTCTGCGAGCCTGAAGATTGTTGCTTCTGATTGGACTGCTGCTGATCTTTTTGCTGGGACTGGTTGGATGACTGTTGCTCTTTGGAGGACTGCTGGGCGGCACGGCGAGCGAGTTCATAATTATGCTTGGCGTCGAAATCCCGCGGATCAAGTTCCAACGCGCGTTTGTAAAAGGGGAGGCTTTCGGTCACGCGCCCGGACTGAAACAGGCCGTTGCCGATATTGTAATAGACCGCGGCTTTGCGGCGTGGATCGCGGATGGCAAGGGCTTGCTCAAAGGCGCGCAGGGCTTCTTCGATCCGTCCGGCTTTGTAAAGCGCGGCGCCTTTTCCAAAATGCGCCTCGTCCCAATCAGGACGCGCCTGCAGGGCTCGTTCGTACTGGCGGAGAGCTTCCGGGTATTGACCTTTTTGATAGTGTTGCAGAGCTTTATCCGTGGCTATCAGGGGCTGATAAATACCGCTAATAAGCAGTAAACAACCTAATCCGACAAGGACGTTGCGCGAAGGCGGTCGCATCAAATGTCTGTTTCTGTTAAAACTGATCAACTGCATGGTTCAAATTGGTTGACCGGGTTGCGTTTGGCGGGTGGTTTTATCGGGTATAACGGCTTCGGCGATGAACAGGGCCAGCGCAATCAACAGGAAAATTTGATAGCGGTGCTGAAAATCGCTGTACTCGTGAGAACGCAGGTTTTTTTTCTCCATACTGAGTATTTCGTTGTAAATTTTTTGGAAAGCTTCGCGCTCACTACTGAGATTGAAATAGCGCCCACCGGTGCGAGCGGCCAAATCGCGCAGGGCCTCCTCGCTCAGGGCAGTGGTTACGACCCTGCCCTGCCGATCACGTTTGAAATCGGTCTGTCCTCCCGGCAGGTGTAGCGGAATGGGGGCGCCGGTCAGCGAACCGATCCCGACCGTATAGACCACGGCGCCGGTTTCGACAATCTGGGTCACGGTCTCGTCCAAGGCACCCTCATGATCTTCGCCATCCGAGATGACGACGATGACCTTGTGTTGCTTTTCACGGCTCTTGAACGCAGTCAAAGTGGTCTGCAGGGCTTCCGCCAAAGCCGTGCCCTGCGTGCCGATGACGCCGGTGCTGACCGCATCTAAAAATAACTGCGCGGCGCTGTAATCAAGGGTCAGGGGACATTGCAGGAAACTGGTGCCGGCGAAGGCCACTAATCCGATCCGATCTCCCTGTAATTGATTAATAAAACGCGCCGTCTCGTACTTGGCCCGCGCTAAGCGGCTGGGTTGCACGTCTTCCGCCTGCATGCTGACCGAGGTGTCCAGAACAATGATGATGTCCAATCCTTTGCGCTGAACCGCCACCAATTTCCGACCAATTTGCGGTCCAAGCAGGGCTATCACCGTGAAGGCCAAGCCGATCAACCAGAAGCGTTCCTGCCAGCGACGCCAACCCGGACGAAAACCATCCAGCAGACGCGCATTCAGCGGTGCATACTGGTCCAACCAGTGCTGGCGCTGGCGGCGTTGATAAATTAACAATCCCCAGGCCAAGAGGACGAATACGAAACCCCACCCTAATACCGGCTGATAAAACCGGATCATGGTCGCCTCCGCCACACCGTCAGGCCGAGTAATCCGCCCCCCAACAACAGCACGAAGCCCGGGATTAAAAAGTACAAATACAGCTCACGATAATTGACAAATTCCTTGACCTGCACTTCGGTCTTTTCCAGGCGACTGATTTCCTCGTAAATGGTGGCCAGACTCTTTTCGCTGGTCGCCCGGAAGTAGCGTCCCCCGGTCATGCCGGCGATGTCCTGCAGGAGTTGCTCGTCAATTTCCACATCCATCAGTTGGTATTGCACCTGCCCACCGGGCAGAGTCACCGGATAAGGCGCCTGACCGAGCTTGCCGGCTCCGATGGTGTATATCTTGATGTCAAAGGCCGCGGCCATGCGGGCGGCCGTCCGGGGATCGAGTTCACCGGCATTATTCCGCCCATCTGATAGTAGAATCATCACTTTGCTCTTCGCGGCGCTTTCCCGCAGGCGATTGGTAGCGTTGGCGATGGCCATTCCGATCGCGGTGCCGTCATATTTGGGTTCGATGATGTCAACCTGGTCCAACAGTCCCTTGAGGACTTCGTAATCAATGGTCAACGGGCATTGCAGGAAACTTTCTGCGGCAAAAACTACCAACCCGATGCGATCATCGCGTCGTCCGGTGATGAACTCGTGTGCCACGGTCTTGGCCGCCGCCAAGCGATTGGGCCGGAAATCGACCGCCCGCATGGAGCTGGAAATATCCAAAACCAGGACGATGTCAATCCCGGCCGTCGAAAACTCACGCACCGCCAGCCCACTTTGTGGTCGGGCTAAAGCCAGGATCAAACAGGTTATGCCAATCAATTTCAGTGCCCGCAGGGTAAAAATTTTGTGCTGGGCGCTTTTCGTGGCGAGAGTACTCAGGCCTTTCAAATCAGAATAGCGCAGAGTGCCTTCGTAGCGTTGTCCATAGCGCCAGTACCAGAAAGCCAGCAGGGGTATGATCAGCAGTAATAGGAGGAAGCCCCAATCCGCGAAATATAACATAAATCAGCTGTCTTCATTGCTCCTGAAAATTGCGCTCTATATAATGACCAAGGCGTAAAATTGTTTCTTCCTCAAAATAGCGCCCGATCAGCTGGCCTCCGATCGGCAGACCCTGCTTATCGCACCCCAGAGGTATATTGACCGCCGGAACACCCGCCAGGCTGGCCGGGACGGTATAGATATCACTCAGGTACATCGCCAGCGGATCAGAGGTTTTACCGCCGATTGCGAAAGCCGGTGTGGGCGTGGTGGGGGTCAGCAGAACATCCACCTGCTGAAAGGCCTGGCTGAAATCGTCGCGAATCAGGCGTCGCACGCGCTGTGCTTTGTCATAGTAAGCGCCATAATAACCGGCCGACAGGACATACGTTCCCAGCATGATGCGGCGCGTTACTTCGGCGCCAAAACCATTGTGCCGGCTATGATGGTAGAGGTCGTCCAGGTCTGTACCAGGCTGGCTCAGGCCGTAGCGGACACCGTCGTAGCGGGCTAAATTGGACGAAGCTTCCGCGGTGGCGATGATATAATACACCGCGATAGCATACTGCGTGTGCGGCAGGCTGACCGGCACCACGGTCAATCCGCCGGCCTGTAAAAAACGCTGACAGTCCTGCAGGCGTGCCCGGATCTGTGCATCCAAACCTTCCTGAAAATATTCACTCGGCACTCCCACCCGTAGGTTTTTTACCGGTTGCTCCAAGGCGCTAAAATAGTCCGGTACTGGTTGCGCCACGCTGGTACTGTCGTGGGGATCGTGCCCGGCAATGACCTGCAGAACACGGGCGACCAGGGGTGTCTGGCGGGCAAAAAGACCAATCTGATCCAATGACGAGGCAAAAGCGACCAGTCCCCAGCGGGACACCCGACCATAAGTCGGCTTCAACCCCACCAGCCCGCAAAAGGCGGCTGGCTGGCGGATCGAACCGCCGGTATCTGAACCTAAGGCGACATCAGCCAAATCTCCGGCGACTGCCGCCGCGGAGCCACCGCTGGAACCACCCGGTACCCGGTCAGCCGCCCACGGATTTTGCACTGTGCCAAAGGCGGAATATTCAGTCGAAGAGCCCATGGCAAATTCGTCCAGGTTAGTCTTGCCGATTAACAAGGCATCTGCCTGGCGCAGGCGCGTGACCACCGTAGCATCGTACGGTGCGACAAAAGTCTCCAGGCTGTGCGAGGCACAGGTTACCGGATAGCCCTCGAGACAGATATTGTCCTTGACTGCCACCGTTATACCGGCCAGGGTCCCCGCTGTATGCGCCTGCTGGCACTCAGCGATACGGGCACTCTGCTCGGGCAGATCCCGACTGACCGTCACGAATGCATTATAAGGATTGGTTTGCAGGCGTGCCAGAAGCGCACCTACATGTTGCGGCAGATCCGTCCGAAACACTTTAGCCTTTCAACTCCGGCTTCTTATCGTCCGGTGGTTGCTGGCGATGCTCGGTATCGAGCGTGTCTTTGATCTCATCCTGAATATCACTCGCCGCCTTCTTGAACTCCCGCATGCTTTTTCCTAAACTGCGGGCCAACTCCGGCAGGCGCTTGGCGCCAAATAACAAGAGAACGACGATCAATATCAGGATGATTTCACCAGTACCTAAACCCATGTCTACTCCTTGGATTATTCTTCCATTGGAAAGTGTCTTATCAACATTCAGCGCCAAAAGCGCAAAATATAATAGGCAACCGCCAGCCCGATGATTCCGATGAAGTTGAATTTCAGCGTCAGCCCCAGGCTGAGCGAAAACATCACCAAATCAAGCACGGCCGGGCCGAGAATGATGTCAATCGAACGCAGGAAAACTTCCTTGACAACCCCGGCTGGCAGGGTCAACTTAATCAATTCGCCGGTCAGTGATCCGAGCATGGCGCCTAATATCAATACTCCGATGACGAGAGTGAGTGGCAGGCGACGCGGATTGTGTTCCAGATTAGGCATATCCCACCAGTGATTTGAAGATTCCCAAACCATCCTCCGAACCGAGGATTTTTTCCGCCGCGCGTTCCGGATGCGGCATCATACCTAAGATATTTTTCTGGGCGTTGAAAATCCCGGCTATGTTCAATTGTGATCCATTGGGATTGGCAGAAGCGCTGACTTCGCCCTGACGGTCACAGTACTGAAAGGCGATCAGGTTTTCTTCCTGCAGACGGCGGAGCGTCTCGGCATCGGCATAATAATTACCACTGTAGTGCGCAATCGGCATCTTGAGCACCTGCCCGTTCTGG
Source organism: uncultured bacterium (assembly GCA_964588795.1). GTDB lineage: Bacteria > Fidelibacterota > UBA2242 > UBA2242 > UBA2242 > CAZPQN01. The sequence goes on from CAZPQN010000004.1 coordinate 20,996, forward strand.
TAAGCGCGGGTAAACGGCGTCCGGCTGTTAGCCACCCGCAGGTAAATGTCCTGACAGCGAAACCGCAGATGGTGATTGGCGATCAGGGCTCCCGGCAGGAGACCCGCTTCCAGTAAAATCTGGAAACCATTGCAAATCCCCAACAAGCGTCCGCCCCGCTCGGCATAGCGGATGATCTCCGGCATTACCGGCGCAAAACGCGCCACTGCCCCCGCTCGCAGGTAATCGCCATAGGAAAAGCCACCAGGCAGAATGATCAGATCGAAACGGTGCAGGCTGGTCGCCTTGTGCCAGATATATTCAACTGGCGTACCCACCACATGCTTGAGTACATGATAAGCATCATGGTCGCAGTTGGAGCCGGGAAAGACCACCACCCCGCATCTCATCCCGTGCATTCCTCCAGCGTGTAATCAAACTGCTGAATGACCGGGTTGGAAAGAATCCGGGTACCGATTTCCTGGATTTGCTTCTGCGCCGCGGCTTTTTTTACCGCCGCTCCAAAGGTCACCTCAAAATAACGTCCGGCCTGCAACTGCTCAACGGTCGAGTAACCCAAAGTCTGCAGAGCGTGCTGAATAGTCTTGGCCTCCGGATCGAGAATGCCGGGTTTGTAGGTTACGATGACTTTGGCTTTCCACATGTTATTTTATCCTCCGCCGAACGAGAGGCATGCGCGGCTCCTCGTAGCCGATCAGCCATTGCAACAGATGGGTGATAATCAGGATCATCATTATCGGAAAGATGGCATAACCATTGAAAATCAGCACCGCCAAAACCGCGCTTAGGGCAAACAGCGTGCGCGCCAGCGCGGCTGGCCCTTTGCGGAAAGAGAGGTTAGGCTTGGCAATGAAACGGATATGGCTGACCATCAGGAATGACAGGACGATTACCAATGGTAAAAGAATCTTGGAGTTGCCGTAATTACCGAAAATCTTGTAATGAAACCAGATATAGCCGCCGATCGTAATCGCACTGGCGGGTACCGGCATGCCCGTAAAATAGGGTTTTTTTTCAGCGGTGGCGTGCAGATTAAAGCGCGCTAAACGTACTCCGCCAAACAGCAGGGGGAAGAAGCTGATGATGCCGCCCAAAAAACCCAGGTCTGCTACGAAAAGCTCATTGATCAGCACCGCCGGCACTAAGCAGAAAGAAACCATATCTGCCAGTGAATCAAACTCGATGCCGAAATCGGAAGTTTGACGGGTCAGGCGGGCAATCTGACCGTCCAGGGAATCGAAAACTGCCGCAACCAGAATCAGAGTCACGGCGGTGATATAGTGCCCCTGAAAAATCTGCAGGAGCGCCAAAAAACCCGAAAAAAGGTTCAATACGGTAAAAATGCTGGGCAGAAATTTTTGGCGGATCATTTTGGTAGTTCTCCTATAATAGTGACTCCGGCGCGGACACGTTCTCCAATCCTGACCTTCAATTGGATTGTCCGTGGTAAAAGTAAATCCACGCGCGAACCGAAACGGATCAAACCGATACGCTCACCCCGTTGAACCTGTTGCCCTTCCTGAACGTGACAGACGATGCGGCGGGCAAATGCACCCGCGACCTGGGTCACGACCAGCCGCGTACCCGCCGATTCCAGTTCGATGCGGTTACGTTCGTTCTCAAAGGTCGCCTCCGGTCGAAAGGCCGCATGAAAATTACCGCGATGGTATGCGACCCGCCGGATAATTCCGCTGAGCGGCAGGCGGTTGACATGTACATTGAAGGGTGACATGAAAATCGAAACCTGGCGCGCCGGACCTGCAAATGGATCGTTGACTTCCGCAATGACAACCACCTGGCCGTCTGCCGGAGCGACTAACAGGTTCTCGCCGGGGGGTGGGATGCGCTGAGGATCACGGAAAAAGTAAATCGCGAACAGGTCAAAAATGAAAAACAACCCGCAGAGGGCCCAGGCTAAAGCGGAGAATTGCCAGTACCCGATAATCCCGGCTATGACCATCAGGGCGGTCGTCGGGTACAGCACACTGCCACTGCCCCGGGCTAACATGGTTCCTCACCGGTGATACGCCGTAGCATCTCGGCGTAGGTGCTATCTACATCGCCCAAATCGAAGCGGAAGCGGTCCTTGTCCAGTTTGCGCCGGGTACCTTTTTCCCAGAAACGGCAGGTGTCCGGCGAGATCTCATCGGCTAAAAGCAACTGCTCACCGTACCGTCCAAACTCGAGCTTAAAATCTACCAAATCAATCTGCCGGCTCTGTAAAAATGTCTGCAGGTGCTGGTTGATCCGCAACGCCTGCGATTTGATAAAACCTAATTCCGCTTCCGTGGCCAGACCGAATAACAGGATATGATCGTCATTCAGCAGGGGATCGTGAAAGGCATCGTTTTTCAGGTAGCATTCCACGATAGGACGGGAATAAGACTCACCTTCCGTCCGGCCATAACGCTTGCACAGACTGCCGGCGGCAATATTGCGCACGACCAGTTCCACCGGGATGATCTTGACTTTCTTAACCAACATGGACGCGGGGGTCAATTTTTTAACAAAATGCGTCGCAATGCCGGCCTCCTCCACAAGGTTGAAGAGCCGACAACTGATCAAATTATTGGCGACGCCCTTGCCGCTGATTTGCCCTTTTTTGACTCCATCGAAGGCGGTGGCATCGTCTTTGAAAAACTGGATGACCAACTGCGGATCGTCCGTGGCGTAAATCCGTTTGGCTTTGCCCTCGTAGAGCAGGGTTCCTTGTCGCATGGTCATTGCACCTCGAAGCGCTTAAAAATTTGGTTAATGCGCGCCTGTACCTTAGTATAATCGAAAAAGGCCTCGATTTCTTCGGGCGTCAGATAGGGTCGCAGACGCTCATCGCTTAACAGGACTTCGCGGAACGAACGGGCGCCGTTCCATACCTGTTGGGCGTCATCCTGCACAATGGCATAGGCTTGTTCGCGGGTCAACCCGTGCGCAGTCAGGGCCAACAGCACTTCCTGGGAGAAAATCAGCCCGCGGGTCAGTTCCAGGTTCTGACGGATGCGCTCAGGATAGACCTGTAAGCCGCTCAGCAGACCGTGCAGATCCGCCAACATGAAATCCAAAACGATGCAGGCGTCGCTCAGGATGACCCGCTCGGCGGAGGAATGCGAGATGTCGCGCTCATGCCAGAGTGTGACATTCTCCATGGCGGTCACCTGATAACCGCGCAGAAGCCGGGCTAAACCACAGAGGCGTTCAGCTTTGACCGGATTGCGCTTATGTGGCATGGCGGAAGAGCCCTTTTGGCCGCGCCCGAACGGTTCTTCAGCTTCCAGGACTTCCGTCCGCTGAAGATGGCGGATTTCGGTGGCGATCTTTTCCAGAGTAGCGCCGATCAGCGCTAAACAGGTGACGAAAAAGGCATGGCGGTCGCGCTGGACAATCTGGTTACTGACGGGCGCCGGTTGCAATCCCAGGGCATGGCAAACTGCCGCCTCGACTTCCGGATCAATATGCTGATATGTACCGACGGCCCCGGAAAATTTGCCCACCTGCACGTCTTCCAGCGCCATTTCCAGGCGGTGCAACTGACGTTGAAGTTCAGTGTGCCAGAGCAAAAACTTCAATCCAAAAGTTATCGGTTCAGCGTGCACCCCGTGGGTGCGTCCGATCATCAATAAATCTTTGTATTCCCGGGCTTTGTCCAGAGTCAGCTCGATCAATGCCCGGAGGCCCTGCTTCAACAGCTCACCCGCCGCCTGGAGTTGCAGGGCTAAGGCCGTATCCAACAGGTCCGAAGAAGTCAGTCCCTGATGAATCAGACGGGAGGCGGGGCCGACCTTTTCGGCGACGCTGGTCAAAAAGGCGATCACATCATGCTGAACTTCGGCCTCGATGGCAGTGATGCGCTCCAAGTCAAAATCCGCCCTGGTGGCGATCGTCTGGTAATCTGCCGGGCTGATCAGGCCGCGTTCGCATTGCACCTGACAGACCGCCAATTCGACCTTTAGCCAGGTCCGGAACTTATGTTCCTCTGTCCAGATGGCGCCCATCGCCGGGCGGGTATAGCGCGTCAGCATAGGTTACTCCAGCTCCAACTGCACGGACATTTCGCTTTTACCCCGGAGCAGTTTGAGTTTGATTTTATCGCCGGGCTTGAGAAAATTCTCCTGAATAAATGCGAGGATCTCTTCATCACGGGTGATCTTGCGGTCGTTGACTTCCACAATGACGTCACCGACTTTGATCCCGGCGCGCGCCGCCGTGGAGTTGCGTTCGACTTGAGTGACGATCACGCCTGAGCTGGATGGCAAATTAAGATAGCGGGCTAAGAATTTATCCACGTTTTGCACCGACAGACCGGTCTTGAAAGCCCGGTCAACTTTGCCGTACTTTTTCAGATCGGCGATAATGGTCTTGACGCGATCCACCGGAATGGCAAAGCCGATGCCGATCGAGCCCTCGCTGTACTGACTGCCGGTAAAAATAAAGGTGTTGATGCCGATGACTTCACCATTGGCGTTGACCAGTGGCCCGCCGCTGTTGCCGGTGTTGATGGCGGCATCGGTTTGCAGCATGCTCTGGTAGATCCGGCCGCTTTGCTGGCGTCCGAAGTCCAGATTGGTCCCGGAAATGATGCCGATGGTTGCGGTGGGTTTAAAGTTGACATTGAACAAACCAAAGGGATTGCCGAGGGCAATGACCCATTCACCAATAATGACGTCGGCGGAATTGCCCATCGCGGCATAGGTGAAGGATTTGCCTTCAATCTTGAGCAGGGCGATGTCGGAAGCGGTATCCATCCCCACTAACTTCGCCGGATACTCTTTGCCGCCCATCAGCGTCACGACAATCTCCTCCGCTCCCTCGACGACATGCGTGTTAGTAACGATATAGCCGTCGGAGCTGATCACCACTCCCGAACCCAAACTCTTGACCTTGCGCCGGTGAATCTGGTCGGGAAAAAGCATGTTCCAGAGCGGGTCATTAAAAAAGGGCGAAGTCACGTATTCCTGATAGGCAGTGACGCTGATGCCCGCTACCGCGGGGCTGACCTTTTCAATCGCGGCGGTGATGGCGTTGCGACGGCTGGCACTGATCTCCGCCTGCCCGTCGGCAGACTGGGCGATAACTCCCACAGCACTCAGGATCAAGCACAGCCAGTAACGCCCCAAGCGTCTGATCATTTTTCTACCTTCTGCCAGTCAGCTAAAAACTGGGTGATGCCCTTGTCGGTCAGAGGATGCTTGACCATCTTTTGCATGACATTGAATGGGATCGTGCAAATATGCGCGCCGAGCAGGGCGGCCTCAACGATATGCATCGGGTGCCGAATGCTGGCCACGATGACCTCGGTCGGATAGGCGTAATTTTTAAAAATCGTGACGATCTCCCGGATCAGATCCATCCCCGATTCGTGGATGTCGTCCAGACGTCCCACGAAGGGACTGACATAAGTCGTGCCGGCTTTGGCGGCCAGAAGGGCCTGCAGAGGCGAAAAAACCAGCGTGGTGTTGGTGCGGATGCCTTTCTGCGTCAACCCGCGAATCGCCTGCAGACCTTCCAAAGTAATGGGGATCTTGATGACGATATTGGGATGAATCTGAGCCAGTTCGGTCGCTTCGCGAATCATACCCTCGGCGTCGAGGCTGACCACTTCCCCGCTGACGGGTCCGTCCACGACTTCACAGATGCGGCGCAGGATTTCCCGAAAAGGGCCTTTTTCACGGGCCAAAAGTGTTGGATTGGTAGTCACGCCATCCAGGAGTCCCCAGGCCTGTGCCTGGCGGATTTCCTCCAGGTTGGCGGTGTCGATAAACAGCTTCATTTAAGTGCTTTCCTCAGTGTAATTCACATGCCAGAGAAACAACCCCTTGGACGGGGCGGTATAAACTTGCATTCCACCAGCCTTTTTTCCAAGAAGATTCTTAAAGTCCGCCAGTGCATATTTACCCCGCGCAACTTCCAGCATGCAACCGACCAGCATGCGCACCATGTGGTGCAGAAAACGGTTGGCGGAAATGGTATAAATCAGCAAGTCGTCGGTTATCGTCCAAAATGACTCCGCCACCCGGCAGCGGCGATTGGGCGGCGCGGTGGATGCCCGACACAGGCGACTGAAATCATGCTCGCCGACAATCAGCGCCGCGGCGTCCTTCAGCACGGCATCGTCGAAAGCAAAGGGTGGCGTCCAGACATACTGCCTGCCGAAAACCGTCGGTTGGCGACTGAGCAGATATTTGTAAGTACGCTGAATGGCGGCGAAACGAGCGTGAAAAGCGGCGGCGACCGGTCGGCACTCCAACACCCGAATATCTTCAGGCAAGGTGGCATTCAATGCCCGACGCACAGCTGCGGCCGTCAGAGTCGTCACCAAATCGCAATGCGCCACCTGCCCCTGAGCATGCACACCGGCATCGGTGCGTCCGGCGGCCACCAGCGTCACCACCTGGTCATGGTTGAGCGGCTTGAGCGCCTGCTCGATTATCGCCTGCACCGTATTGGTCTCCCGCTGGTTCTGCCAGCCGCAGTAGCGGGTGCCTTCGTACTGTAAAATCAGTAGAAAACGACGAGCGGCCGGTGCCACCATCTAAAAAACCCCTAACCAAAGCAAGGCCAGCACAGCGCCCAGGCCGGCCAGGCGATCCCGGCGCCGCCAGCGTAGTTGTCCGTAATATGTGCGAGCCTGCCCACTGCGATAACCGCGTACCTGCATGGATTCGGCCAAAACTTCCGCTTTACGAAAACTTAGAATCATCAAGGGGATCAGGATTTCACGTTGCTGCCTCAGGCGTTGCCGCCAAGTGACCGGTTCGCCATTGTTGAGCAAATGGTGCCAGCTTTCGGTCAACCGGGCATGCCCCGCCTGCACTAAAGGGAAAAAACGCACCGCAATGAAAATGATCTGGAACAGGTCATCAACCGGCAGCCGCAGGCGGCGCAGGGGGCGCAGGAGGTAATAAACCGCATCTAAAAATTCCACCGCGCCGATCCAGCGTAGAACGATACTCATTAATATTAAAAAATTCCCTAATCGCAGGCTGAACATCAATGGCTGACCCAACCACTGCGCGAGTGGTGGTAACTCACGCTGACCGCGCAGGGCGGCCAAAAGGTCTGTCCCGAACAGAAGATGCATGATCAGCGTAAACGGCAACAGCCAGATCAGGTACCGAACGCCGCGGAGTGTGTCCCGACGTGGTACTCCTCCCAGGGCGATTATCACAGCGCACAGAGCGCATAAAAATATTTGACTCCCAAGTGATTGGGCGGTGAATATTACCAGGACTGCCAGCAGAGCCCAGAGCAGTTTTATGCGCGGATCGATTTCGTGCATTTAGAAATTCACCTGTAAACTATAGGTAACGCCGTTCGGATGGGCATGCCAGGTGCTACTTAACTTAGGCACCGGGGACTCGATTTGCCCCCGGGTCAGAATGATGATGTCGAGCATGCTGACGACCCGGTTAAGGATCAGCCCCCCCAGCGCAAAACCGGCATTATGCAGAGCGGTGGCGCTGAGGACTCTCTGTTTATCAAATTCTCGGCGGGCGGCGTCGCTGTCCCAGGCCCAGAAAAATTCAGTAGTCAGCGGATAGACCAGTTGCACCTGGCGATTGCGGAGCTTTTGTTCATTATATTCGTAGATGTTGCGGTAGTTACCAATGTCGGCGAAGTAGTTGGCGTCCTTGTGATGCGGATTGATGCCGGCATGCGCGACCGCATAACTGGACATGGCTTGCCTGAGCGCCTGACCGCGCAGAGTAAAAAAGCCCCAGGTCAACCACCCGACGGTTTCCGTAGAATGCAGTACGTTCGCCCGGCGAGTGTAGTGTAGAGACCGTTCACCCCAACCCGGTAGGATCGCGGATTGCAGGAGTAGACGGCGGGCCTGGCCTTGGGATAACCGCGGACTGGATAGCCGGGTGGTGTCTGCCATCTCCCGGGCTTGTCCCAGACTGAATATGAACAAGAGGCACAGCGCTATTCTGTTATACATAAGTTCCTTTTCTAAAAACAGCCCATCCGAGCCAGCCGCCGCTCACTATAACGCACAGCACTGCCCACCAGTTTCCCCAGCGTGTGTAAAGAGTGTGCGGCGTACCCTGTTCCACGGTGGCCGCCAAATAGCCTTGTTCAGCAAATCCAAGACGTTGTAGCGTACGCCCATACTGATCATAGATTAACGAAATGCCGGTATTGGCGGCGCGTACTACCGGGATGCGATTCTCGACCGCCCGGAAGCGCGCGATCGCGGCATGCAGAAAAGGCGCGGAGGTATAACCAAACCAGGCATCGTTGGAGACAACGACTAACAATTCGGCGCCGCGCCGGGTGGCTTCCCGCACCAATTCCGGAAATGTTGACTCATAACAAATGACGACGCTTAAGGTCAGCGTGGTATCGATTGCCGACCGATGATCGATCCGCAGCGGCACCTTAAACACCCGCATACTGTCGCCGGCATCAAAATTGCCCTGCCCCAAATTCAGACGCTTCAGCTCCGGGAAGTAACCGGATAGCGGAATATATTCACCAAAAGGGACTAAGCGCAGTTTGCGATAATCTTCAATCGTTGTAGTGCCGGGACGCAGGAGAAATGCCGCATTGTAAATCCGGTAATTGTCACCGTTGGGCGCATAATCCGGTACGCCACTCAATAAATGTATCCCCAGTCGGTTTATGTGCTGATTGATCAGCGTCAGTTGCTGATAATGATTACGGCGCAGGAAAGTTGGAGTAGCGGTTTCCGGCCAGACGACCAGATCACGCGGTTGCTGGCAGGCGGAATCGGTCAGATCATGCAACAACTGCATGTTATTGAAAAAAGCCTGCCGGTCCCATTTGGCATTGGGATCGACATTGGGTTGGATCAAGCTGACAGCCACCTGGCGCCGCGGGCTTGGAGTCTCCGACTGCAGGGTTTGCCAACCGTACAATACCGGAATGCCAAACAAACCAATGACCACAATTCCCCAGCGCGTTCCGCTCCGTCCGGAACGGCAGGCTTGCCACCACCTGAACAGTACCACATTGATCAGCACCACCCAGAAACTCAACCCGCCAGTGCCGACCACTGCCACGCTTTGCACCAGAGGCAGGGCATATGCCTGCGTATACGCCAGGTTATTCCAGGTGAAACCGAGTGTGCCAAACGTGCGCAGATACTCAACTGCCGTCCAGACAAAAGGCAATGACCACAGTCCGGCGTTAGCCCCGCCACGTCGTCCGATAAAGCCTACTACCATGCCGATCAGCCCGTAATTCAGCGCCAAAAAAGTCACTCCGGCCAGCATGGATATAGTCCCATAGTACCAGGTAGTCCCCTTGTTCAGCGCTAACCAGTACAGAATGCCCGCGTTCAGAACGAGCCCATAGCAGTAACCCTTGCCGAAGCCAAAGTGGAAATCCTCTGCGAACAGGCTATAAATAAAGGGTAGGAGTGCGAAATAGGCGAGCCCCCCGAAGGGCGCGGGCGGAAAGGCGGCGACACTGAGCACTCCGGCTAACAGAATCCAGTGCCAAACGGATCTGCTTTGGACTCTATCCGTCGGCTCAGAATTCGATAGACTGGCGCAGGAGGATTCGATCAAAATAACTCTGTCTGGTTATGGTTCACGAGCGGCGATTTATGCGCTGGGAAGCGACCCTTGAGGACGTTTCTGATCCGGAGTCCGGGCCGGAAATGCGTTTTCTTGGCCGGCGGGACATAAACCTCGACACCGGTGCGTGGATTGCGCGCCCGGTGACGAGCGGCGGTCGGTCGCACCTCAAATACTCCGAAATTGCGGATTTCGATGCGCAGGCGGGCCTGATCTTCACTGAGCATATCCCGCAAAACTTCGAAAACTCCCTCTACCAAGCGCGCGGTTTCTCCCACCCGGCTGTGTTGGTTATTGACGACCCTCCGCACGATGTCCTTCTTAGTGTAAGTCAAAATTTCCATGCACTGCTCCTGTCTATTTACGTTCCACGGCGATGATGCCCGGTACGGTTTGCAATTTGGAGAGAATCTTGTTGAGATGCCCGAGGTTCTCGACCTGGACAACCAGCGCCAAGTGAATGATGGATTCTTCTACTTTGCCATCCACGCTGATGATATTGGTATCCGTGGCGGACATGATATCGGTAATATCACGCAAAAAGTTTTTGCGCTCCTGCGCCATGACCTTGACATTAACCAGAAAGGCCTGGGTACCCTCGGTATCCCAGTCCACGTCCAATAGGCGTTCCTGTTCCTGGAGGAGGGTGGGAATGTTGATACAGTCATGACGATGGACAATTACCCCCCGTCCGCGACTGACAAAACCGATGATCTGGTCACCGGGGATGGGATTGCAACAACGCGCGAAAGTTACCATCAGGTTGCTGATTCCCTGAACCTTGACACCTTTGATGGATTTGCGGGCAGTCTCGATAAAAAGCTCATCCACGTCCCGCTTTTCAAGCTCGGCTTCTTTCTGCGGAAAAAGCCGCGATAAAATCTGCGGAATGGTCAAAACCCCACTGCCCACTGCGGCGTACAGCTTATCGAAATCATTATATCCCAGCTGGACGATGTTCTCCTGAACCGTCTTGAGAAATTGCAGGTTTTTATGCCGCTGGTTTTCTTTCTCGAGCATTTCCTTGCCCAGCTTGACGCTTTCTTCGAACTGCGTCTTGCGCAGGTAGCGTTTGATGGCGCCAATCGCCTTGGAAGTGGTCACGAATTTCAGCCAGGCATAACTGGGGTGATGCGTTTCGGAAGTGATGATCTCGATGGTCTGGCCGGAACGCAGTTCGCTGTTCAGCGGCACCATTTTTCCGTCAACTTTAGCGCCGATACAGCGGGCGCCGATCTGGGTATGCACCTCGAAAGCGAAGTCCACCGGCGTGGCGCCCTTGGGCAAGCGAATCAGGTCTCCCATCGGTGTAAAGACGAAAATTTCGTCCTTAAATAAATCAATCTTCAGGGTGTCCATGAAATCCTTGGCGCCGGTCTCCTCGCTCTGCAGGACTTCGATCAGATCCCGGAGCCATTTCACATAGCGATCGATGTCATCGGGCTTGGTGCGGCCTTCTTTATAGCGCCAATGGGCGGCGATACCTTCCTCGGCGACTTCATCCATGTCGTGGGTGCGAATCTGAATCTCGACCATGCGTCCACCCGGACCGTAGACCGTGGTGTGGATGGACTGGTAGTAATTGGCTTTGTGGCTGGCTATATAATCTTTGAAACGATCCATCACCGGCGTAAACAGGTCATGCACGATGCCCAACACGGTATAGCAGTTTTCCTTTGAATCAACGATGACGCGTAAGGCTAACAGATCATAAATTTCCTCGAACGGTTTGTTGCGCGTTTTCATCTTTTTGTAGATCGAGTAGAAATTCTTGACGCGCCCGTTGATTTGCGCCGTGATGCCCTGTTCCCGCAAAGCGCGATTCAGCGGCTCAGCGAAGGTGCGGATGTACTTTTCCTGTTCGCTCTTACGCTCGTTGATTTTCTTCTGGAGGAAGCGATAGGCGTCATTATCCAGGGCCTTGAGCACCAAGTCTTCCATCTCCGACTTGAGCTTGAACATTCCCAGACGGTGCGCGAGAGGCGCGTAAACATCGCGGGTCTCGATGGCGATGCGACGTTGTTTGATCGGCGGCAGGGAAGCGAGCGTCTGCATATTGTGCAGACGATCGGCTAACTTGATAATCAGCACCCGGATGTCCTCAGCGACACTCAGCAGCATCTTGCGGAAATTATCAGCCTGCTCTTCCTGACGGTTGCGGAAAGTGATCCCGCTGATTTTGGTGACGCCTTCCACGAGTCGCGCCAGTTCCAGCCCGAATTTTTGCGCGATGTCATCAAAGGTGACGCGTGTATCTTCCAGCACATCATGCAGGAGCCCCCCGGCAATCGTGATGGTGTCCATATTCATTTCCGCCAGGATTTTGGCAGTCTGGTAGGGATGCTCAAAGTAGGACTCGCCCGACTGCCGGCGCTGACCGCGATGGGCGTCGCGGGCAAACAGATAAACGGCCCAGATGAAGTCGGCATCCGCCGGGGTCAATTCGGCACGCTCGCGCATCTTGGCCACCAGCGCCTGGTATTTCTGTGGTCGGCTGACCGACTTACTGAACACGCGCTCGAGCATTAAAGCTTCCCTCAGAAGGGCGCGACGACCTCAGCGCGATCGCTGACTTTATTTTCAAACCGGGTATAACGATCGATGAAAATCACCTCGACGTTGCCCTGCGGACCGTTACGCTGTTTGGCAACCAGGATTTCAGCGTTCAGTTCATCCTCTTCCGGAGCGGCGCCCCGCCCTTTTTCGTAAAAAGCTTTACGGTAAATGAAAAGCACCACGTCAGCGTCCTGCTCCAGCGAACCGCTCTCGCGCAGGTCAGAAAGCTGCGGTTTTTTATCCGCCCGGCCTTCCACCGCCCGCGACAACTGCGACAGGGCAATGACCGGTACATCCACTTCCTTGGAAAGGGCTTTCAGACTGCGGGATATTTCGGTAATTTCCTGCTGGCGATTCTCGGCTTTATGCCCCTTGATCAATTGCAGATAATCGATGATCAGCAACTGGATATCGTGTTCGGCTTTCAGTCGTCGGGCTTTGGCGCGGATGTCCATCATGGTCAGCACCGGCGAATCATCAATGTACAGCGGTGCCTTGTGCAGGCGTCCGGTCAGAGTGCTGAGTTTCGCCCATTGGTCCTTGGGTAAACGGCCGGTACGCACTAAGTGACTGTCCACCCGGGCTTCGGCACACAGAATACGCAATGCCAGCTGATAATCAGCCATCTCCAAACTGAATACACCGACCGGATAATTGTAGTCGAGCGCGGCATTGCGGGCAATGGTCAGCGCCAAGGCAGTCTTGCCCATACCGGGACGCCCGGCGAGAATGATCAGTTCCCCGGGATGAAAACCGGAAGTCAGCTGGTCCAGTTCTACTAATCCGCTGGGTACTCCCGTGGTCAAGCCTTTGCGGCTGTGAATGCGATCGATATGCTCAAAAGCCCGGTTGAGAATATTTTCGAACGGCTTGAAGCCGCCTTTCAATCCCCGCTCAGCGAGGGCAAAAATTCTCTGCTCCGCATCGTCCAGTAATTCCAGCGCCGACTCCCGGGCTTCATAAGCCTGCGCCTGAATTTCATTGGAGGTTACGATCAGTTTGCGCAGAATACTGCAGTCAAGCACTGTCCGCGCATAATATTCGATATTCGCCGCGGAAGGCGTGGCTTCAACCAGCCCCGTGATGTAATAGGCGCCGCCCACTGTCTCGAGCAGTTTGTTACGCTTGAGCCGTTCAATGACACTGACCTGATCTACCGGTTCGGCGTCGTTGAAGAGTTCGGACATCGCCCGGAAAATGATCTGGTGGGCTTCTTTGTAGAAAGCGGTGTGATCCAAATGCTGCAGGGCTTTAGCAACGGCATCTTTCTCCAGCATCATGGCCCCTAATACGGACACTTCGGCTTCATCGGAATGCGGCGGAACGCGTAAAAGTTCTCCCTCATTTGGTGGCACGATTAACCCCCTGTCTGGTTTACATAGATTGCGCGGATTTTCTTAAAATCTTCCCAGGTCGGCTTTTTTAATTGCTCATTGCGCAATAGCGCCGCCGGGTGATAGGTAACCAAAAGATCGACTCCCTGGTATTGAAAAATCTGCCCGCGCATTTTTTCCAGAGGGTAGTCGATACGCAATAGTGTACGCGCGGCGGTCAAACCCAGGCAGACGATCAGGCGTGGCCGGATCAGTTGTATCTGCCGGATCAGATAAGGTTCGCATTGGGCGACTTCGTTACTGTGCGGGGTGCGGTTTTCCGGCGGACGACATTTGAGCACATTGGCGATATAGACCTGCTCGCGACGCAGTCCGATAGCCGCCAAAATTTTATCCAGCAATTGCCCCGCCCGTCCTACAAAAGGTAATCCCTGCAGGTCTTCATTGGCTCCCGGCGCCTCGCCGATAAACAAGAGCTCCGCTTGCGGATTGCCCATCCCGAAAACCACCTGCTGGCGGGTCCGTGACAGTTCACAGGCGGTACAGGTGCGTACCTGATTTTCCAACTCCGGCAATTGCGCGGAAGAGTCTTCAGCCGGTGCACTGGGTTCCGGTAACAGGTACAGCTCGGAAGGAAACAGCTCCGCCTGCTGGCGTAAATATGTTTTCACATCGGATGGTATATCAGCCACGTCTGCCCCGCTCTTGATTTATGACAGTCTGAATAATTTGTTCGGCGATTCGTCGCTTGGAGTCCATCGCTAAATTCCACTCCCTACCATCAGCCGCCAACAGGGTCACCTGATTCGTATCGCAACCGAAAGCGGCGCCCGGCTGGCGCGGATCATTCCAGACGATGAAATCCAGCTGTTTGTCATGCAATTTGGCTAATGATCGCTGACGTCCGTCCTCCATTTCGACACTGAAGCCCACCACGCAGGCTTTCCGGTTGAGCTTGCGGAAACCCTTGAGCAGGTCAGGTGCAATGGTGATAGCTAGCTGACCTCCGATCGCAGTTTTTTTTAACTTGACCTCAGGATTACCTTGCGGCACGATGTCTTCAACAGCCGCCGCCATGAACAGATAGTCGCAGTTGGCGGCCTGCTCATGCAGGGCCTTTTGCATTTCCAACGCCGTGGTAACCCGGTGGAGCGTGACGCCATGAGGAACAGCTATGTTTGTCGGCCCGCTGATCAGCACGGTTTGTGCCTGTTCCCGGCAGGCGATTTCTGCCAGGGCATAGCCCATTTTACCCGTGGAAGGATTGGACACGAACCGCACGGCGTCAAGGGCCTCGCGCGTCGGACCAGCGGTGACAACGACGCGCTGACCGCGCAAAAGTCCCTGACCGTTCAGGCGAGCATCCAGTATGGCTAAGATCACCGACTCGTCCGCCAACCGTCCACGACCGCTGGTTAGACAAGCCAGTTCACCTGCCTCCGGTTCGATGATCCCGTAGCCGAGGGCGCGCAGCTTTTCGATATTACCGCCGGTAATGGGATTAGCGTACATCTGGTCATTCATGGCTAAGGCAAAGACGGTCTTGGAACCGGCGGCTAAAATCAAGGTGCTCAGAAAATCGTCAGCGATTCCGGCGGCGGCTTTGGCAACCATGTTGGCGGTGGCGGGACACACCAGAACTAAATCGGCGGTGCGCGCCAGATCCACGTGGCGGGTCGCCACCCCGGGCTCTCCAAACAGCGTCGTGATTACCGGTCGCCCGCTGAAAGTTTCGAAGATCAGCGGAGTCATGAATTGCTGGGCGGCGGCTGTCATTACGACCTGAACGGAAGCGCCTTCTTCCCGCACCAAGCGTCGCAAAAGACCGGCCGCTTTATAGATCGCGATCCCGCCGGTCAGACCCAGCACAATTTGTTTATTCTGAAATCTCACTGTCCACGTCTTCCACTTTCGGCGCCGCGGCGACCGGTTTGGTCGTGTAACGGTAATTGACCTTGCCTTCGATAAATTCCTGGATGGCTAAAGTGGTGGGTTTGGGAAATTCCCCCCAGTCCGGTTCGACCGGAACCTCCAGGGGAGATTCTTCGAATACTTCTTCCTGGTCTTCGCTCATCGCGGGCAGGGGAAATTTGGCAGTCCGCAGGGCATTGATCTGCCGCGCCCTTCGCGCAGCGATAATGACCATCTCGAACATGTCATTGTTCTCTTGCGGTAATTTGTTAAAGGGAATGGTTTCAGTCATGATTACGATACTCCTCAATAATATGCATAATTTGTTCGACAGTTACGGGTAATTGATCATTGATAATGCGGTAATCGCATTGATTACTCAATTGCAGTTCTTCCGGAACCCGGGCTTGCCGTTTGGCAACGGTCGGCGCGTCTTCGGTTCCGCGATTCTGCAGTCGTTGATTGAGTACAGTCAGGCTGGGTGGCATCAGGAAGATACAGATGGTCTGCTGTGGATACAATTGCTTCAGACGCAAGGCTCCCTTGACGTCAATATCTAAAAGCAAAATACGTCCCTCGCTGAGCGCGGATTCGATGGCTGAGCGTAAGGTGCCATAGTAGTCACCGAAAACCTCCTGCCATTCGGCCAGCCGTCCCTCACGCTGATATTGCGCAAATGTTTCCCGATCGATAAAATGGTAGTCAATGCCGTGGCGTTCGTTAGCCCGCGGAGCGCGGGTCGTACAGGAAATGGAAAAAACAAAATCGGGATCCTGCCTTAATAAAGCCCGGCAGACGGTCGTCTTGCCAGTACCGGAAGGCGCAACGATAGGTAATAAAAGACCAGGTTTCGTCATACGATATTCTGCAATTGTTCCCGAATCATTTCCAGCTCATCTTTCAGCACCACCACAATGTGGGAAACCGCCGCGCTTTCAGCCTTGGTGCCCAACGTGGTGATCTCGCGATTCATTTCCTGAATTAAAAAGTTCAGCTTTTTGCCGACCGGCTCATTCAGCTCCAGGTAATGCCGGAATTGCTGAATATGGCTCTGCAGGCGTTCACTTTCTTCAGTCGTATCGAGTCGCTTGACCAACATGGCGGCTTCCTGCATTAGGCGGTTTTCATCCAGCGGCCCGGGACCACACAACGCCTGCAGATCCTGCCGATACCGCTCCAGGCAGGTCTCCCGCCGGGTTTGGGTCAATTGGATCATCTCCTTTACGCCGTCAGTCAGGCGCGCCAGGTGTTCGCTGATGGTCTGCGTCAAAAAAGCGCCCTCGCGCTGGCGCATGGCGACTACATCCTCAACCGCCTCCTCAAACGTGGCCAGAATCTGGTCGCGTGCTTCCGGCGTTAACGGGGCAGGTTGCTTGGTCGTGAACAGGTCGGGAAAAGTCAGCAACTGCTGCAGAGTCACCGGTTCCGCCAAACCCAGAGTCCGACTGACAGCGGTCAGGGCTTGGTGATATTGCCGGAGGAGTTCTAAGTCTAAGTGCAGAACCGGAGTGGCCAGCGACCCGTTCAGGGTGATCTCGATTTTTACCCGGCCGCGCCTGAGGCGTTCGCCGGCCTTTTTCTTAATGGTCTCGGACAGCTCTTCGATTAACTCCGGTACCCGCAGGGTTATTTCCATATAGCGGGCATTGACGGTCTCGATTTCCACCGTGACCATACCGACTGCGCTGGCGCGTTCCTTTTTACTATAACCTGTCATGCTCTGCAACATAAGATGACTCCCAAATGCCTGCAAAGTTAGTTATTCTGGATTTCAGAGGCAAATCTTCCTGCCTTTATTATTGCTTGTAAATTAAAGACTTGGAATATATTTTAACCACTTATGAGTATGCCGATAGGGGCGGTTTTTGCATTACTGGCCTAAGTCACCTAAAATATTAGGCAGAAAGGCACTCGTTGGGTATGTATAACTCGTGGTATTACCTGCGCGCATGCGAAGAACAGCTACAGAAGACGACTGCACCATTGATTCTCGGTCAGCCGTTTACTTTCCGTAAAGGTGAACTTAATTTACCGCTCATTGGTCATCCGCAGGTCTCTGCCATCATCCTGAACGTCGCTCCACCCCTGCCCGGATTCCGTCTGTCTGCAGAATTACCCACCCCCCGAAAGCGCGTGACGTTACTGGAGCAAGTCAACGGCCTGGTCGTCAGTGCAATTTACCTGCACCAGAGCAATCGGGCTATACTCCTGCAATGCGGCGAAACAGCCGGATATTTGCTCCTGCAGTCCTATGGGTTGCAGGGCAATGTTTTCTTTTTTGATAACGACCTGCAATGGCGCGCAGCCTTTCGCAAAACCAAAAAACCTCCGTCACTGAATCCGGCTGAATTTCAGCGAGCATCGTCCGCGCCAGAACTAACATTCAGCGAATATACAGAAATTTTTCAGCGTCTGCCGGATTCCTCCCTCCGGGAATTATTACTCAAACCGGATATGCGACTCTTATCCCGTACCTTAGTCGATGCAATTCTGCAGAGACTCGATCTCGACCCCCACCTGTTGGCAGTAAATTTGAGCACCGCCCAGCGCGAACTGCTCATCCAGCAGATCATGCGGGTTAAACAGGCCCTCCGCCAACCTGTATTCAACATTTATGACGGTGAACCACCCGCGCTGCTCCTTATGGATCTGGCCGTTACTCGTTTACCCGTACAGACTTTCCCAGATGTAGTCAGTGCGACCCGGCATTTTGTAACCATCTTCTTTCGCTGGCATAACTTAGTCACGCAGAAACGTCAGGCCCTGCGGCGAACCAGTATCCTCCTCAGTCAGACTCAGCGCCGTTGGCACAAATTGCAACAGGATCTCGACCAATTACCTACCCTTGTGCAATTTCGTACCTGGGCTGACCTGATCATGGCCAACCTAACCACAATTCCCGAACATACAGCCAGTTGGGAAACAACGACACTCACAACTCCTGCCCAACCTATCCGGATTCCCCTGGATGAAAAACTGACTGCGCTCGCGAATGCTCAAAAGTACTACGCTTTAGCCCGCAACGTTTCCCGCACCCGCCAGCAATTAACCGCTACTCTCGAAGCCACACGTGCACAAAGTGACCACCTGACGGCGCTCCTGTCAGCACTGGAGAACGCCGCAGATCGAACGCTTATTACTAATCTTCTCAGGCAAATATCCGATGATTCCTCCGGACCGGCGGCCAACGCCGTCCCCGCCTTGCCTTATCGCCGCCTGCTGATGGAAGGCTGGGAGATCCTGATCGGGAAAAGTGCCCGTGACAACGATCGCTTGATTCGCGAGCACGCCAGGCCGCACGATTTTTGGCTCCACGCCGAAAATACTCCCGGTTCCCACGTTGTGGTGCGCAATCCCCGCCGGGCGACGGTTTTACCCCAACCGGTTCTCCTGAAAGCGGCTGGAATTGCGGCTTTCTTTAGCCAGGCAAAACACAGCGCCCTCGTGCCGGTGCTGTACACTCAGCGCAAATACATCAGCCGCCCCAAACGAGGCGAACCGGGTCAGGTAACGGTACACCACGCTAAAACCATTATGATTGCGCCGCATGACCCACGTACTGATACTTAAAATCCTGCGGGGTTTTGCATTTCTAACCCGTCGCCCCTAATTTTGCGGCGCTATTATGATTATGAAAAGAATGAAAAAACACGCGTTTCTGATTACAGGCATTCTGATTGTTTTAATTGGTGGACAGCACTGTGGTTTCTACGGGCGCCAGCGTGGACCGACCGACTGGCACCGCATCCCGCGCCCGGATTTTCAAATGCCTCCTTATGCTCAGTTTTTAGCCGGCTTGAGTTTTTGTCTGGATCCCGGGCACGGCGGGGATGCCCAGATTGCCGGTTATAAACGAGGGCCGACCGGCGTGCGCGAAGCCGAGATGAACCTGAGGGTCGCTTATTTCTTAAAGGATTACCTGGAAACGGCCGGGGCGCGGGTGATTTTGACGCGCACCGGAGACGACAACGTGGATTTGCGCACACGGGCGGAAATCGCTAACCGCAACGCTGTTGATATATTCATTTCCCTGCATCATAATGCCGTTGACAATCCCCGTACCAATTATGCCTCTACCTGGTACCATGGCGACGCCGATTATTCGCCCGTCAGTCTCGATCTCGCTCGTTACATTCAGCAAAGCCTGGTTGATCACTTCCGTTTACCCAACACTCTCCCGACTGGTTTGCTATCCGATTATCTGATGTATCCCGAAGGGTTTGGCGTTTTACGTTACCTGCAAGTCCCGGGAATCCTTCTGGAATCGTCCTTCTTCAGTCATCCCCAGGAGGAAAAACTCCTGGCCAATCCCCGTTACAACCGGTTTGAGGCTTACGTCATATTCCTGGGGATCGCACGCTGGGCGGCGGCGGGCTTGCCGCGGGTCACCCTGATCGAACCGCATCCGGATACTTCCATTGCCACCAATACTCCCTCCATTTACTTAAAAATCAGCGACGGTCTGCACGAGCGCAAAGGTGCCTGGATGTTGGAACGCCAGCAGGTTTTCAGCCGCCAAATCAGCTTTTTTCTCGACGATTCCAGCGTGGCTTATCTGCATTTCAGAGACCGGGATCTACTCGTGCATACACCCACTAAACCGCTCTCCAATGGTTGGCATACCACCCATGCAGAAATTACCAATTACTGGGGTAATCATAACTTGCCCAAAAAAGCGCGTTTTCGCATCGCTCCGCCTGCCGCCCGGCTTATCGCACAACCCTGGACCGACCGGCTGCCCTCCGACGGCCGCAGTTTTGTCGGCATCGCCGTCACCGCCACCGACGCGAGCGGAGCACCCGTCGCCGATGATGACACCGTGAAGGCCCAATCTTCTGCCGGACAGATCACCCCAACCGCACTCACCCGGAACGGCCAAACTTTGCATTACCTGTTCTCGCCTACGCAACCGACCTCGGCGGAAGTGGGTCTCAACGCCGGACAGGCGGTCGTCAATTTCAAGATGTTTTTCGCAGATTCCGGAACGACCTTGATCGAAGGATTTTGCCGGACAGTGGACGGGCAACCGCTCGCTGATGTCTCCGTGACTCTTAATCCCGAAAGCCTGGAACAGTTTACCAATCGCGACGGAGTTTATTTCTTCCCCAACATCACTCCCGGGACGCATCAACTACTGTTTGAACGGGACGGATATTTCGGCGCATCCCACTCACTCACCGTGCAGGATGGGCAAACCTGTTTGGATACGATGCTATTTCCGGCAATCTACAATGGCATCCTGCATGACTATGTAATCGTAATCGATCCGCGGTTCGGAGGCCGTGAAACGGGTTCACCCGTGGCCCCCGGAGTCAATAGCGCCCAAATCAATCTGGCCGTCGCGCGCATTTTAGGCGATTTATTTCGCCAGGCCGGCGCCCGCGCCTTCCTCCTGCGCACGGATGATACCTATCTCACACGCGAAAAAAGGGTGGCTCTTAGTAATCAATTGCCGGAGGGTGGTTATTATCTACGGCTCGAACTTGATCATTGGCAGGACCATCAACCGCTGTTAATCGGCGATTACTACCCGGGGAGCGAACGGGGTCAGCGTTTATTACAGAATCTCGACTCACTGCTGCGCCAGGTGAGTCCCTCACCGCCAGCGCAAATCCATGCTTCCAGCGCTTACGAAATCCAGAAAACCAACCGCGCGGCAATTGCAGTGCGCCTTAATGCTCTGAAACATCCCGACCTCGACCCCCTAAATACGTACAGACAAGAACAGTTAGCCTGGCTCATTTTACAAAGCTTTCTACTGGAACTCGGTCGGACAACCCTCCCCGTGGAAAATCTGCAAATCACCCTCACCGATCATGGCCAACCTCTGGCAGGTTATCGGGTCGAATTGGGACATAAGCTCGGTACCTGGACCGACCGGAACGGCAGGGCCTGTTTTGCGTACATCGCCCCCAGCACTTATGAGATCACAGTTTTCAGCCCGCAGGGACAGACGCTGTTCTGCCAATCTATCACTACCATTCGGTCCTCGAATATCCGGCTCGAAATAAATTCCTCACAGTCGCCCTGATTCGGTTTCCTTTCGGTTAAAGCCCAAAACAGTAATCGATCCGAAAAAAAACAGGGGCGTATTGCTACGCCCCTGTTAAGAGAACAAATTCCGTTAATTCCAGTTATTTCATGAAGACCATTTTGCGCGTGGCATTGAAGCCATTGGCATTGATGGTGTAGAAATAGATACCACTTGGAACCATACTGCCATTATTATCCAGTCCGTTCCAGGTGACGCGGTATTTGTTGGCGTCCTGGGTGGTATTGACCAGCGTGCGGACTTCCTGGCCCAACATGTTGAAGATCGAGAGTTTTACCAATCCCTTTTCAGGAAGGCTGTACTCGATCGAAGTGGTCGGGTTGAAGGGATTCGGGAAGTTCTGCTTCAACGCATAGGTCTTGGGAGTCGTCACTTCACCGCTGACGCTGCTGACCGGTTCGCCCAGGAAGGTCAGAACGTTGCCCAACAGGTTGCCGACATTAGTCAGGCCCCAGTGATACTTGCTGGAAGTATCAGCCGGGCTGTAGAAGGAGAGTGCCAACCAGTCCAGAGCCCAGAAGACGGACTTGAAGTTGGTGCCTTCCTTATGAATACCGACAACGGAGTCGGCGTGGTTCGGATCGGTGAAATCCACCACGGAACCGGTGGCGGGTGTCAGGTTATCAATCCAGTTCGAGAAACCCAGTTCGTTATAAGGATCATAGAACAGGACCACACTGTCACCTTGGAAAGCATGGTAATCGGCTGACAGGGAACTGGCGACCGGATCCACCCGATAAGGCGTTTGATAAGAAGCCGGGGTTTCGTCGTAGTTGACATCCTGCCGCCCGAGCTTTTCGATGCCGAGATAATCATTTTCAAACGTACCGGCCGGGAAAGTCGTATCTTTAAAAGCCGATATAAAACCGTAATCCTGTCCGGAGATGAAGAGCTTACGCGGCGTGGTGGCGGTTGCCCCATCCATCCAGGCTTTGTAAATCGCTCCGAGGTCATCCGGCTGATTGACCGGGCCACCGCCCATCACATGCACTACCACCTGATAGTTGTTCAACAAATCCACTGACAAGGGGCCGTAATCGGCCTGCCAGGTGTCGTAGGTGAACTTGTGATCGGGATCCGCGCCGTACCAGTAATAGGTCTTGGCGGTGCCGATTGGCAGGTGGTCAGCATCGAACACAAAAAGGGTTGGATTGACGGCTTCGTAGATGATATAGGTATAGTCCCAGGAATCCTTGGCATTGCCCAAAACATCCACGGCGGTAATGTAATAATCCACCGTAGTGCCCGGTACCTGTCCCGGCACCTGAGCTGACCAGGCATTGCCCGTGCCATGGGTCATTGTCACATCTACATAATCGGCGCCATCAATGCTGTAATGCAGCGTGGCGGAAGCCACACCGGCAGTGCCGCCGCTGGGATTATCATCAGTGATCTCAGCTTCGATGGTGATCGGGGTCGTGACCAGATAAGCTGGTTTGTCAGTGACGCTCGCGATTACCGGCGGACGATCACCCGTCCATTCGACATTCAGACGCCAATCCCAGATATAACTGCGGATGTGCCAGCCCCAGTCATCCGTGGCGGCATTGCCATCACGTCCCTCGGCATTAGCCGTCTGGGCGTAGAACTTCAACCCGGGTTGTGGTTCGAAGGCAATCGCGCGGGACAGGAAACCCATCCGATAGGCCGTACCATCGCCCCCGGTCGGGAAACCGTTGAAGCGGATCAGCACCATCAGGGTCTCGCCTTTTTCAAATTCATAGGTATCCTGCGAAGCATCCAGATCAACGGTCACGAAACCACCATCATTCGCATTGGGTGGCAGGGAAACCGTCATGGCCCCGATGAAGGGGGTCAGCTGTTCGCCCAATGGATCATAGATCTTATCAGCGATCGCGCCCGTGGCGTAGGTGTTGATCGAGCCCTTGACCCATTCTGCAGGAGTTCCGAAAGCTTCCTTGCCGGTTCCCGTCTGGTAGTACCCTAAATGGCAACCCTTGGTAAACCCATCCTTGATTGCCTGGGTATTGATTTCCGGCCAGGCGTACTTGGAACTGTACACCCATACTGCCATACCACCACCGTTTTCGTCCGGCAAATCGGACATATCAAAGGTGATGGAATGCAGTTTACCATCGGTCTCGGGAACGAAATACTCCGCAAAGTAATCGTCCGTCCAGCCGCCGAAGTTGGAGTTACCACCATCGGTCCAGATCAGGGTATCTGGCGTGCCGAGCGGGTAGACCACTCCGCGGGCTTTCTCGAGCACCGGTGCGGTCAGGTTCAGATTCTTCTTGACCGGTAAAATCTCGTTCTTTCTTTCCGAGAATGTGCCAGTCACCGCCGCGGACAATCCCACGCAGGCGATCAGAAGAACTGCAACAATTAGTAACAACCTTTTGTTAGTCATTAAGACCTCCCTTGTTTAAGTTGAACTTGTTCTCACTCATTAATTAGTATCCGCCAGCGAATCAGAATCCAAAGCGGACACTTATCCATTGGTTGTTGTCAAAATATTTAGTCGGCCGCAGGGCATAATCCAACATGATGCGCGCGTTGCCGCCGACGGAGAGCTTGACCCCTGCGCCCAATCCGGGGCCCCACATGAAATCGTCACTCAACGCAACGAATTTATTATTTTCAGGATCCTCGGCAATGGCATAGGAGCCGCGCAGATAGAACATCTTCATGAGCTCGGCCTCGACTCCGACCCGATACTGGTCAAAGGAAAAATTGTCGTTTAAAAAAGAACCGCCCACCGTCAGCTTGACCAAATCGGTTTTCAGTACACCGTACGAAATCCCCAATTCCATCTGGGTCGGGAGTTCGAAGGAAGCCAGCGGGACACGCCAGGGTTCCTGCCGCGTGCCCGGTTCAGTATTTGGCGGGGTGATGTTCTGCTCTAAATCAGGACCGTTGAACAGCATGTCCGGACCGAGGTTGCGCAGGACCGCACCCATCTGGAAACCGCCCGGGCCGGTGGAATATTGCACGCCGGCATCCACGCCGACCCCGGTAGCCGAGGTGCGCATGACTTGTTCGGAGATCACATTCATTTTCACGCCAAAGCGAATACGGTCGGTCATCACCCGGGAATAGACCATACCCAGCGTCATATAGCGCGGGGAGTAATACTCACCCGTGCCATCCGGTGAAGTGGTGGTCGTGATGGGAATATCGCCGAAATCAATTGATTTCAACGTCGCGCCGAAAGCGCCAAGGCGTCCGAATTTCGACATTACCGCCGCATAATTGACATTGATATCCGCAATGTAATTCATGCGCGAAATGATGGCTTCGCCACTGCCCGGTATATCTGCTACGCCGGCCGGATTCCATTCCGCGGCTTCAATGCCCCGGATAATCGCAGTAAAGGAGCCGCCTAACGCCGGTCCGGTGGAGCCGACCGGAATCAGTAATTCCTGAGCTCCCGATGTCCCCCTGCGCCGGGAACTGCCGGCCTCCAATAGGGTGACACTACTCAACAGGCTTAACACCACCAAGATAAAGGTCAGATATGGCATTATTTTCTTCATCGTAGTAATCCTCGCTTTCATGACCTAATAGACATCCAGGCGTTCTTCCGGCTGAAAGACCGCGATTTTCAAGACCTTATCACCCACACCTTTGACATTCACATGGATGATATACATCCCGCTGGCCACCGGAATACCATACTGGTTGCGCAAATCCCAGCGCTCGAAACTGGTACCGGCGAACGCTGAAGTATTGTGATCAATCCTGGTCACCAACTGGCCTGCCAGACTGAAGACACGGATTGTCACATCCTGTTCCGGCAAATGGGTGATAGTCACAAACCGCTCGATCGGCTGTTTTTCCTCAACGTTATAGGCAAAATAGGGATTGGGGAAAACATTGATTTTTTTCAGCTGACTTTGCTTTTCTTTCTTGGTCAGATTGGTAGTCAGCGGTGTGGCTTCCCAGGCATACTCGTCCACCCCTGCTTCGACCGGATTCAGGAAGTAGAGCCGCACCGTGTCACCGACCGAATAGATGGAGGCACTACTAAGGTAAATCAGCCAGCCGGTATGTTTATTATAGCGCCCGGCGAAAGCCCCGGTGTTCCAATCTTTCGGGATCAAAGGATAAATCGAATCCTGGGCGGCAGAGTAATCCTGATACACAAACACCACCCAGTCGTTCTGCAGGGTTTGAGCCGTTGCGTCACCCATCAGACTATCACTGTTATTGTCTACCACGGCTAAACATATCTGTTTGTTGCGTTCCACATCCCAGACCTCGAACGGTACGGTGCCCAAGAAGGCTTTCGCAAAAGCGTACTTATCTTTTTTACGATAGTAGACCGCCTTTTGACCGGCCGTGGTAAAACGTAGTTCAATATCCGAGCGTAACAGCACGGGATCGGTGATGCCGCAATTATTGACATCGCCGAAACCTTTTACCGTGGTCATCAGGGCATTACTGCCCCCGATATTCTTGGCGTTGCCCTCGACCATCACATCGTGCTTGACAGTTCTTTTCAGGCGGAACCAGTACACTCCCGAAACATTGTAGCGCGACCAGAATTGCCAGTACTTGGTCTCGCCGACCAAAGTATCGATCTTAACCGGCTGGCCATTGATGTTGGCAATCGTGTCCACTCCATCGGTATAGGGCGGGTAGTCAACGGAATCTACCAGGGTCGGGATAACATTGCTGGTCTGCGCCCATTTATAGTAGAGGATCGGCGACTCGAAGCTAACATCCTTGACGTTAAACTGGAAACCCTTGATCGGTTTTGAGGTATAGGAGGTCAATTCTGTCTCGTTTTTGATCAGGGTGTCCACCAGCGTTCCGGACGCGTCTCTTTCCAGCAGATTCCAGGAACCCTGCTTCGCAACGGAATCGTAATTAAAAGTCACCGCAAAAGTATTGCCATTCAAATCCAGTGGATTGACGACCTCGGCGGTCACAGTTGCTTCGCCGACGCCGGCCGTATGCTCGACCGGCAGGGCGTCCCCGGTGCTGGTCGGCAATTTCTGTCCCAAGGCCGGTTCATGCGGTCGAACCAGGATGGATTTCTTGGAGCTTTCCACTACTTTGGGAGCGGCGGACGGATTGTAAGCGTAGGTGGTCACGGCAAAGTAATAGGTGCGTCCATTGATCAAAGCGCTGTTGCCGCGAATGGCATCCGAACGAATGTCAATCAAACGGCTGACGCCATTGTCACCGCCAAAGGCAACCGGTCCCTCTAAGATTAAACCGGTTTCGATATCGAGTCCGCGATCCATGATTACGCCCACGGCGTTGCTAATGTCGAAGGTTTTAACCAGTTTCCAGGGACCATTGGGCGACTCGCCCTGATAGACATTATAGCCCTCGAATTCATATCCGAGATACTTGTAGTTCTCGATCAGGTCGGCGTCCTGTTCCCAGGACAAAATGATCTGCTTGTCAAGTTCACTGACCTGCACCACAGGAGCGGGCGGACTGGGCAGGTTGAACTGGGTGTTATAGGCGTTTTGCGCATATTCATCAAAGAACTTCATGGCGGCAATCGAATTCAGATTATTGGTGCCGGCGGCGATAACGATCGCTCCCACGATTTCCTGTACACCCGGTTCGCCCACCTGCGGAATACTATCGCCGTTAACATCGCTCCAGGTCGCCATGGTGAATGGACCGGAATTCATTAAAAAGCGTCGGTCGCCAGGTGGTTCACCGCCGTCGAATTCGGTATCACCGGTCCGCGTGATGGGGTCTCCGGGATGCAGGACTGTAACAATTCGTCCCTGCGGATCTTTCCACGGTGCGCCGGTGGCTGTCAGACCGGACATGTAGTTGTAAGCTTCCTCGGCCGTTTCGGGATCGTAATAGACCGCGTGACCATTGATGTATTTCACGAAGGAGGTCATCGGCAGGTTACGATAACCCGGTAGCAGTTGCCCGGAAATCAATGCGGTATCGCCCGGGGAAGGGACAATAGGTCCCTGGAAGAAGTCATAGCCTACCGCCGGGGGGGTACTGCCGTAATCGGCGTCGACCGCAATGCCGTTATAGAAATAGCCGACGCTGAGGTTAGTATCGCAACCGACGTAATCATCATTGGCGTCACCCAGATCGGCATCCGACCACATCGAGACGTAAGCATCCTGAATGGTTTTACCGCTTTTATTGATCAACAGCCACTTGATAAACATGACGTTGCCTAATGGATCGGCGCGGTCGAAGCCGAAGACTGTGGTCTGAATTTCGACGCCCAAGGGTTCGGTATTCCACAATTTGGCGTGGATGGCGGCGCTGTAATCATTGAATACGCTCCAGTGCGTTTGATCGCCATAAAACAGCGGCGGATCCTGCTTTTCTACCAGCTGACCATCCGGTCCCTGGTAGACGCCGTCCCCGCTAAAATCCTCGAACGTTTCGCCGTCATCGTAAACACCATTGCCATTGGCATCGGTAAAATATTCACCGTCATGGGCGGGCGCACCGTCCTTAACCGGCCATAACTTGTATTCCCTATTATACTTCGGAGAAGTCTCGTCGGGTGAATCGCCTTTGTTGATTGACCAGACCTGGTAGCGCGGACTGTTGGGATTATCGGCATAACCGACCTTGGTCCCCGTATCATAGATGATACGTCCGGGTTGGAACTCGGAGGTGTATTCCGAAGCGGCGGAGCGCACCTGGCCATCCACTTTACCCGCCAACCAGAGCCCGGATTGGTAAACCGCTGTGCGCCCGGAGCCTTTCGGCCATTCCAAACCGGCATCTCCGGTCACGTTGTAACTGACGATTTCCCCGTTATTGCCGGTCCAACAGCGAATCTGGTTCGCGTCGAACAGGATATATTCGAGCGTACCGGGTTTTAAAAACATTTTACCACGTGTCTGAGGGGCAGAGGCCCAGGTGGCACTGATTATCCCTGCCAGAAGTACAACGGTAGCTAAACCAAGATATTTTTTCATGTTCATTACTGTCCTCACTTTCATTGCCCAAGGTCAAATTTGACCCCTAACCGGACCGTGCGCGGCGTTTCGAAGTTAAACGGACTCGCCTGGCGCATATTGTACAGGTCAACATGGTTAGCCGGATTGGCTTTCCAGGTTTTCCCATCATCCTTATCAAACCAACCGTCATAATCGGGTAGGCCGGTGCCGGTATAGACAGTTCTGACATTTTTAGTGTTCAGTAAATTATCAATCCACAGATAGACCGTCACATCGTTATTCTTGATCGTAAAGCTCTTATCAATTTTCAAGTTGAGCTCATAGATAAACGGCATGACTCCGGAATTGAGGGCCGCGGTCGGGATATCTGAAGTCGAAGGGAAAACCGTACTCTGTTTCACCGTAGGTGTATAGCGCCGACCACTGCCGAAAGTGAACAGCAGGTTCACACCGGCTTTGCCAATCTTATCCTTTTCAGTCGTCCGAAAATCCAGGTTGATCGAACCGGTGTGACGCTGGTCGAAGTCCAGCGGACTGACAAACGTCGGGTAGTTGCCGCTCTGCCAGGCGATTTTGTACTGGCTGGTCGCGGTGGAACCCGTACCGCCGGCATATTGCAGAGTATAGTTGACCATCGCCTGCACGTAACCAGTACGGCGCAGATTGAATGAAAACGACAGCCCCTTGACCGTACCATAGTCACCATTGACGTAGGTGGCGTAGACCACCGGACGCGCGCCGGCAACATTGCGGACCTGGACATAACCGGCCATCTGTTTGTAGAAAGCGGTCATGTCAATGCTCGCGTTCATCCCCAGTTGTTGTTTGAAGCCCATTTCATAGGAAGTCGTTTTGACGGGTTCCAAATCGGGGTTACCGGAAATCGTAAAGTTGCCCTGCTCTAAATTGGAAGCAAAGCGCAGAAAACTGATGAACATGCGGTTGAGCTGGGGTTGCTGGACGTATTTACCATACTGCGCATGGAAGACGGTCTGGTCGGTCACCGGGAAGGCCAAGCCAATACGCGGACTGATGATGTGATAATCCTTTACTACTGCCATCTGCGTGCGTCCGACCGTATCAACCGCCGAGCCGTTCGGATCGTAGGTTTTGATGGGTGATGAATAGATCCCATCCTCATCCATATATACCTGCTCTGCAATCAAGCCATCCGTATCCAGCACGATGCGCGTTTTATCGCGAAAGCCCAAATTGTTGGGCGAGATGTAATCATAACGCAAACCGACATTCAGGATCAGATCAGTCATCTCGATCTTGTCCTGAATAAATAGACCGCCGACTTTGGGCGTCCGGGCGGCGTCGCGGTTTTTATTGATGTCGGAATTAATATAATTTTTCCCGTCAATGGTGAAGCCCATGTTTTCCACATAGGCGTTCTTGTAGGCGTTTTTCCAGTAATCAGCGAGATAATCCGAATAGGAGCCGAAAGCTTGCAATAACGGATTACTGCTGACCAAAGTATCGAAAGCGGCCTGCGTATACGGTGGATTCTCAATGTAAGTACGCCCCAGTCGTTCTGGAGCCGCCACCCGATAATAGCGGATGGTATGGTCGCGGTACTCGAAACCCAACCGCAGTTCATGACTGCCCATCTGGGTTTTCAGATCGCCGTTGAAACCGGTATAGGAGAATTCATTCTTCAGAAAATCAAAATACTGCGTTCCGGGCGGGAAAAAAGTCGCATATTCGTTGCGCACCCGGGGATTGGATCCGTTTTGCGGCAGGTACGGATTGACGATCAGCCACAGATCCCCGTCCGTGTACTTGTAATCATAAACAGCGGTATCAGCCACCGTACCTCCGAAAATTTCCTCATATTTATCCAGCGGCAGTTCCCGGATCCCGTAACGGAGCAATTTGTCCCAGTGTTTCGGGTTGCCATTAATGTATCCGTCCGCAAAGTGGCTGACCTGCATATTGACCAGCGTTTTGGGATTGACGGTCCAGGTCAGGCGGGCGTAAGCCGCGTTGGTGTTCGTTTGCCACTTCGGAACGGCTTCCGGACAGAACACCGCATATTGCTCGTATAAATTACGGTAGGTCTCGTTGGTGAAGTTGCCCCCCAATTTGATCTTGACAGGCGCAAAATCAAACATGACATTACCGGCGCCCATCCACTTCTTGGACCAGTTGTAAGGCAGGGGCCCATAGACCGCTTTCCAGGAATAATCACCGTAACTGCGCAGGCCATCACCGTCCAGATCACCCAAATATTTGCCTTCGGGATGTTTGCCGACGGACATCCGCCGGTCCAGCTGATCCTGGTACTCGAGGTTGCCATAAAACCGGATTTTATTACCCATTACCGGAGCCGGGCCACCGACGGATAGATTGTAAAGATTGTACCCGTAACTGTACGTTCCTAAAAAGGCTTTGTCGGTGCTGAGAATTCCATCTGTAATAAATTCACCCGAGACCTGGTACTTGTCACTACCGATCTTGGTACTCATGTTGACGATACCGGAGGTGGCACTGCCATATTCAGCATCGAAACCGCCCGCCTGGTAAGAAACTTCTTCCAGGGCCGAGCCGGAAATTTCTCCCGCTTCCGGGCGGGTAATCCGGTTGTAATCATTGACCTGATAGACACCGTCCACATAGTAGACGACCTCTTCAGTACGCCCGCCACGCACATGCAGGACATTACCGATTTTCACCACACCGGTTTGCAAAGCCGCGACATCCGTGGCACTGCGCACCGGCATGTTGGCAATGTCTTCGGAACGCACGACCCGGCGTTCATTGGTGGCGGACCTTTCGATGATCGGTCGCTCCGCCACGACGATTACCTCTTGTCCGACGATGGTTTCGCGTTCCAGGAGAAAGTTCACGTCGGTGGTCAAATCCACCGAGATGCGCACATTCTTAATGGTCATTTTCGCGTAGCCGATGTAGCCGGCCTCGAGATCGTACAGACCGGGGGGAATGTTGAAAATATAGAAATGCCCGTCAATATCCGAGGCGGCACCCATCGTGGTGCCCTTGATGACGACATTGACACCCATCAAAGGTTTGCCGGTCTCCTTATCGACCACGGTTCCTAAAATTTTACCGACCGTTCCGGCGAGTAACACCGATGGCAAAAAGATGACCATCAGCCAAGCCGAGACTCGACGCACCATTTTAAACCTCCTTTTGTGTTAGTTCTTCCTCACTAAAAAAAACGTTTAACGGTTCCTCACTTGTGAGTAATGTATTAATAATCGTTTTTTAATGTCAAGCTTTTTATCGAAGAAACTTGATTATTTCGCCTTGACGGGCAAAATCTGATCAATTATTCCGTAAGCCCGGGCTTCTTCGACTGACATGAAATAGTTCCGATCAGTGTCCTTGACAATCTTTTCATAGGGCTGGTGCGTCAGATCGGCTAAGATACGGTTGACTTTGTCCTTCAGACGCACGATTTCACGGGCGTGAATTTCAATATCACTCGCCTGTCCCTCGACTCCTCCCAGCGGCTGGTGAATCATGATCCGCGAGTTGGGCAGGGCGGAACGTTTGCCCGGCGCGCCGCTGGCTAACAGGATCGCCGCCATGCTGGAGGCCATGCCGATACAGATCGTGGCAACCGGTGGCTGGACGTAATTCAGGGTATCCAAAATCGCCAGTCCGGCTGTCAGCGAACCTCCCGGACTGTTGATATAAAGGTAAATGTCTTTACTGGAATCTTCAGCGGCCAAGAAAAGCATTTGCGCGATGATCATGTTGGCCAGGTGGTCATTAATTTCCGATCCCAGGAATATGATACGTTCTTTCAGTAACCGGGAATAGATGTCGTACGAACGTTCACCATGTCCGGTCTGCTCGATGACAAACGGAATATACATTTGATCTTTGACCGTCATACACAGCCTCCTCAGGTTAGAGTTGCGGTATGTATTACCTGTTTCTTTTCTTTGATGAATTGTTTTAGGTGCTCGATTACCTTGCGGTCGGCAAGGTCCATTTCAACTTCAAGCCGGTTGGCGCGTTTGTGGTAATATTGATCCACCTGCGCCTGCTGGTTCTCCGGAAAACCCTGGCGGATGCGGGCGATAGCGTCGTCAATTTCGGCCTCACTGACCTGAATCCCGGCCTGTTTCCGGATTGCACGCTGGATCAGATACCAGCGTACATTTCTTTCCGCCGCCGGACGCCGTTCATCACGGATTTTTTGCTCGTCCAAAGTCTGAGGTTGATTCTTCCGGGAATTTTTTAGGTTCTCAATGACCTTATCCAGGTACCATTGCACCCGAAATTCAGGCACTTCCAAATCTGCATTGTCAACGAAATAATCGGCGATCGCCCGCGCCAATTCGTCTTCCGCCTGGCGCTGCCAGTCATTCTGCAGTTTCTCTTCCACTCGTTGGCGAAGTTCGGTATAGGTTTTCAGATCCTTGAAGTGCGCCTGCACGAAATCATCGGTCAGTTCTGGCAGAGTATGTTGTTCGACCCGCTTAACGCTGATCGCGTAACGTTGCGTTTGTTTTTTTTCGTTCTCGACGGAAATTTGCACCTCTGCCCCGGCTTGAACCCCCCGCAGGTTCGCCGCTCCCGGACCGCCAAACATGCCTTCGCCGACCTTGATCAGGCGACCGGGTAACTTGCGTCCCACTAACGGCACTCCCGTTGCGTCCAGCTCCTGGATATCCGCTAAAAGGTAATGCCCTTCCTGGGCGCCAGTCGTGATTTCCTGAATTTCCGCCGCCTGACCGCGCAAATCTTCCAAGTAGGCATCTACGGAGGCGGGATCGACGATATATTCATTACGCACGACCTTAAAACCTTTCTCATAAGGCGGTAAACCCACTTCCGGGTCCATTTCCACTTCCACTTTATAAACAAAGGGCTGTTCTTCGTCGTAGTGCAAATCTATTACCTTGAGATCAAGGTATTCCTGAATGCCCTGTTCGGTCAGGGCGCGCGGCAGGGTGTCTTCAATGATCCGATTCCCGAACTGGGACTTGACCTGCGGACGTAGCTGGCGCCAGGCCACGCTTTCCGGCACTTTACCGGGACGGAAACCATCCACTTTCAGTCGCTTTCGCAAATCCTGAAAGATGGCCTGGTACTGGTCAGCGATTTCACTCCATTCCAGATTGACTTGCAGGGTGCGTTTCACCCCACTTAATTTTTCGACATCAACTTTCATGCTTTTCCTTTATGAAAAATTTGTGCGCATCACGTGCCGCGGGCGAGATTTGAACTCGCACCCCGGGAAGGACTGGATCCTAAGTCCAGCGCGTCTGCCAATTCCGCCACCGCGGCTCAAAAACCACCCCAAATTTATTCACCGGCGCGCCACTTTCCAAAGCCGCGTCACCGGAGTTCGTTCTGACCTTTACTTCAGCAAGACTGCCTTGCGGATCAATTTTTGCTCTCCGGAAGTCAGCGCAAAGAAATAAATACCGGAGGGGAGGATCGTTCCGTCGTCGGCCCGTCCGTCCCAGTTGACCCGGTGATAACCGGCCAAGCGGCGCTCCGCGAGTAACGTGGTGAGTCTCGCTCCGTGGATATCATAAACTTCCATCCGCACGAACGCGGCCTGGGGCAAGGTAAAATTAATCGTCGTATGCTGGTTAAATGGATTGGGGAAATTGGGAGTTAAACCAAATTTTGCCGGCGCCATGTCCAACTGACTGAATCCCGAACTGCCAGCTTGCACCATCAGATCCGCCACAGCGGTATCTGTAGTGAGTAAATAGTTGCAGGTTCCATCGAACGCCCAAAAACAGATAACCGGAAAATGGTATTGACCCGGAACCGCCTGTTTATCAATATCAACAACCACCTCAATCGGCACAATCTCGTATCTTAGAATGACCGGAGCAAGTCTTAAGGGCCCTGTAGAATTAGCGCTTATCCCGATGACGCCACTGGTGTCCTGCTGGTATTGCAGTGACCATTCATAGGGCAAGGGGACAGCGACACTGCGCAGATGCAGGATATGCGCTGGATCGGCTATCTCTATCCCGAAGCCCCAGACATATTCATCAACCGATAACTGCAGGCGCCAGGTATGGTTGAGAGACCCAGCTGTTAGCGTATCCGGCGCGCCATACAGCAAGGCTTGCCCGGTAGAGACCGTCACCTTTCCGGCCAGATTTTGCTCATCAATGAGTTGTCCGGATGTATCTGCCAGTATCACCTCTTCCAAATGATATTCATAGATACCACTGGGTATCCCAGAGTCAACCGCACATTTTACCGTAAAAAACGGGCTGTATTCCGAAGCGTGACCAATCTGCGCACCAGTCAGCACAGTATCGAGTCCCAAAATCTTGAGCGAACCATCCGCCTGGCTTCCCGAATATAATTTCCACTGCGGGTTCCAATAAGAGTAAGAATCCATGGGTCGCTCAACTTCGGTTGGTCGGATAAAACCGTCGAGGGTCGGTACACGGCACTGAAACCCGGCACAGGCGTCGGAAGAGGTCAGTTTTATCCGCAGGCAGCCCGCGCTGTCAGGCGGCAGAAAACTATTCAAGATGCCAATTTGGCTCTCGGGCCGCAGTACAGCTCTGGTAAGGATGACCGCCAGAAACATTCCTGCGAGTTTTAAACCCGTCTTGTTCACCACTGTCCGGCTCTTCAGCACGCGGCTATTGACCGGCGCCATGGCATTTTTTATACTTCTTTCCACTCCCGCAGGGACAGGGATCGTTGCGCCCGACCTTTTCCTCGACATGAATCGGACGCGGGCGGGCACGCTGTCCGTCGCTGGTAAAAGTCTGCTCCGCGCCCGCATTTCCGGCTTCGAAACCCATGCCCATCGCTTCCGGGTGCATCAGCCGCACGCCACTCGGACGCCGAACCGGATGGGGAGCAGGAGCCGGTCCGCTGAACTGCGTACGGAAACAGAGCTTCAGGGTCTGTCGGTTAATGGCGCTGATCATCTCGACAAAAGCCTGGAAGGCTTCGCCTTTATATTCGAGGAGCGGGTCTTTCTGGCCGTACGCCCGCCAGTTGATGCCTTCCTTCAGCTGATCCATCGCGTATAAATGATCGCGCCAGTGCTCGTCAATGGTGCGCAGAGTTACGAAACGCTCAAAGAAGCGCATCTGCTCCACCCCCAGAACTTTTTCCTTGTTTTCGTAATAATGGACGGCCTTTTCGATGATCAACTGCTTGACAGCGGTCGTGGTAGTGTTGGACAATTCGCGGACGTGCAGGTCAATTCCTAAGGTGTTCATCAGTTCCGCCCGTGCGTCTTCCCAATTCCACTCCTCGACCGGCAGTTTGGCATCAAAATACTTGGTAAGAAGTTCATCCGTCCATTCTTCCAGAATATCCAGCACCTCGCGTTTGAGATCGGAACCTTTCAGGGCATAATTGCGCCGGTCATAGATAATTTCGCGTTGGTGATTCATGACGTCATCATATTCAAGCAAATGCTTGCGGATGCCGAAGTTGCGCTCCTCGACTCGCTTCTGCGCCCGGGCAATCGAGCGTGTCACCATGCGGTGGGTGATTACCTGCCCTTCCTCAATGCCCAACCGGTCCATGATTGCCGCGATGCGTTCGCTGTTGAACAGGCGCATCAGGTCGTCTTCCAAGGACAGGAAAAAGCGCGACTCGCCCGGATCGCCCTGCCGCCCACTGCGTCCGCGCAATTGTAAATCAATGCGCCGGGATTCGTGGCGTTCGGTGCCGATGATGTACAGACCGTTTACCTCGGTAACGCCTTTCCCCAACTTGATATCGGTACCGCGCCCGGCCATATTGGTGGCGATCGTCACTGCACTGCGCTCACCAGCCCGGGCGACGATTTCAGCTTCACGTTTATGTTGCTTGGCATTCAGCACGTTATGGGGAATGCCGCGCCGTTTGAGCATCCGGCTGATGGTTTCCGACACCCCGACGCTGATCGTGCCGACCAACACCGGTTGACCGCGGTGGAAGGCTTCCTCGATTTCCTGCAGGATGGCGTTATATTTCTCGCGGCGGGTTTTATAGACCTGGTCCTCATGATCGCGCCGGATACACTTTTTATGCGTCGGGATCACGACAACATCTAATTTGTAGATGTCTGCAAATTCGGCGGCTTCGGTCTCCGCCGTGCCGGTCATGCCCGCGAGCTTGGCATACATGCGAAAATAATTCTGGAGAGTGATGGTGGCGAAAGTCTGAGTCTCAGACTCGACTTTGACCTTTTCCTTGGCTTCGATAGCCTGGTGCAGACCGTCGCTGTAACGGCGCCCCGGCAGGATGCGTCCGGTAAATTCATCCACAATCAACACTTTGCCGTCCTGCACGACATATTCGACATCCTTCTCGTAGAGCGTATAAGCCCGCAGGAGTTGGGCGATGTTGTGGTAGCGGTCGGAAATTTCGGAATGGTGGGCATCCAGCTCGAATTTACGTTTTTCTTTTTCGGTCAGAGATAACTGCGAATCCTCATCAATGCGAATGAGTTCTTCGGCCATATCGGGAATAATCAGCTCATTGATGCTGATGCCCAACTGGTTGGCTAATTTTTCCTCGCCCTGCGGCGTCAGGGTGATGCTGTGATTTTTCTCATCAATAAAGTAGTACAAATCCTTGAAGAATTCGTCCTGGCTGATCGAAGTACCGGTTTTCGGATTGGTTAGCAACAGGTAGGCTTTCTCACCGTTCTGCAGCATTTTCTGGTAGCCTGGTTCTTCTAACAGCTTGCGCAGACGCCGGTTTTTCGGCATGCCCTGCGAGGCTACGAACAACTGCCGACTTAGTTCTTCGCGCTGCTGGTCCTTGATCTGGACCGGATCATCGGGAAAGGGCGCCAACAGGCTGGTCACAACCTCACGCTGGTATTTTACCAGGGTCCCCACGGCGGGATTGAGGAGGTCAAATTTCTCGTGGCGCGAGCTCTGCACCGGGCCCGAAATGATGAGTGGCGTCCGCGCTTCGTCAATCAGAATATTGTCCACTTCATCTACGATGGCATAGTAGAATTCGCGCTGCACCTGTTCCTCGGAGCTCAGCGCCATGTTGTCGCGCAGATAGTCGAATCCAAATTCGTTATTGGTGCCATACGTGATATCGCAGGCGTACTGCCGGCGTCTTTCGTCGGCGTCCATATAATTCAGAATACAGCCCACGGTTAAACCCAGTTCGGTGTAGATTCGTCCCATCCATTCGCTGTCACGTTGCGCCAAATAATCGTTGACCGTCACGATATGCACTCCGCGACCGGTCAGAGCATTCAGATAAACCGGCATCGTCGCCACCAACGTCTTGCCTTCGCCGGTTTTCATTTCGGCGATTTTGCCTTCGTGTAACACTATCCCGCCGATTAATTGCACATCGTATGGGACCATGTCCCAGGTGATTTTTTGTTCGGTGACTAACCATTCCTGTCCGACCAGCCGGCGGCAGGTTTCCTTGACCATGGCGAAAGCCTCCGGCAGGATCGTGCGCAGGTAAGCTTGTTCCTGTTCATTGACAGCCTGGCGGAGCTCTTCCGGGCTGACTTCGTGCGCACGGGCTTCCTCCGTGGCAGTCTGGCGGATTTGTCGCAATTCCTCCTGGAAAGCCGCCGTGCGGGCGCGCAATTGTTCCTGGGGTACATCGCGCAGTTCGGTAAACCACCGGTTTATCTCCGCCACCAGCGGGGTGATTTTTTTAATTTCGCGCTCGGAAGCTGTGCCGAAAAACGCCGTCAGAAAGGCTGTGATTCCCATTTCCAATTAGTCCTGTTGTTGCCGGTAATTCATGATTTGTCGGTGTTGTTTGGCCGACCGGATTTCCTCTTCTTCCGGATCCGGGGTTTATGACGCTTATGCTCTGATTCCTCGCCCGGTCCCGGCAGGGACAGCTTATGTACGATCTGCTCACTGATCTGGTGCAGGACAGCATCCAAAATGCCGTTGACAAAGGCGCTGCTGTCGTCGGTCGAGTATTTTTTAGCTATTTCGATAGCTTCAGAAATCGAGACCTTGGGTGGAATATCGTCGAAATACAGAAATTCAGTGATCGCCATGCGGATTATCAGGCGATCGATGATGGCGATCCGCTCAAAGTCCCAGTTCTGGGACTTATTTCTGATGAATTCATCAATCTGAGTTTTGTGGATACTGGCAGTCGTAAAAAGGGCTCGGGCAAAAACACGTAACTCTTCCGCCATCTTCATGGCGTTGATCACATCATTTTCGACCTGAGCGATAGAATACCCGGTCATTTCCTCCGCATACAAAGCCTGCAGAGCAATTTCACGGGCGGTGCGTCTTTCTCTCATTTTCAGGTGATTCCTTAACCATAACAAATAACATTGCTCAAATTTACACTATTTTCTGCTAATTAGAAATTGCAGGGCTTATTCGCCAGGTAGCGCTGACCACCGTGACTCTCACCAATATTTCAGTTGGCAAACCAAAGAATTTTAAGGTAAATTTGCGCACTATTTGATATTCCATTCTTCGCCAAATAACCTATGGGAAGGATTTTCTCGATGGCCACATCAGAAAAAAAAGCATCACGTTCGGGTGCCTCATCAGCACGGCGTTCGCCAGCTTCCGCGGGCCGAATAAAACCGCATTCGGAACTCGACTCGCCAGTCGAAGCCTATTATCTGCAACTCTCCGGAAAAAAATTACTCTACCCTCCGACTGAAAAAATTCCCGTCATCCAAGTTGCCAATTTCCCCATGCTGGGCAAACTCACCGCTTTCCGCTTCCTCGAATGGGTACAGCAGAATCCCGGCGGAGTGGTAGCCCTGCCAACCGGCAAAACGCCTGAGCATTTCATCAAATGGGTCACTTACTACCTGCATAACTGGCAAAGCGCTCAGGTTCAGGCGGAATTGGCCGAGGTCGGGATCGATCCCGCCCGTCCGCCGGACATGTTCAGCCTGCATTTTGTGCAGATTGACGAATTCTACCCGATTGATCCCAATCAGCAAAACAGCTTTTATTTTTATATTCAGAAATATTACTTCAAAAATTTCGGCTTCGATCCCCGTAAAGCCCTGCTGATCAATATCCATGAGATTGGCACGGCTGGCACGCGTGATTTTACCAAAATATTCGGCGATGCCAAGGTGGACTTGTCCCTGCGCACGCGCTGGGCCAAATCACCGCAGGAAGAACTGCAGAAAGCCACCATCGAAATGACCGATCAATGGTGTATCAATTATGAACAGCGCATTCGGGCTTTGGGCGGCATCGGATTTTTCCTGGGCGGTATCGGTCCCGACGGTCACATCGGTTTCAACGTCCGCGGCAGTGATCATTTTTCCACCACCCGGCTGTGCGAGACGAACTATGAGACCCAGGCCGCGGCCGCCGGTGATCTGGGCGGCATTGAAGTCGCCCGCAAACGCCTGGTCATTACTATCGGACTGGACACAATCACCTACAACCGTGACGCGGTCGCCCTAATCATCGCCGCCGGTCAGGCCAAGGCCAATATCGTCCGCGACTCCATTCAGCAGGAACCGAGCATTCAGTATCCCGCTTCGGTCCTCGCCAGATTACGGCACGCTCGCTTTTACCTGACCGAAGGGGCCGCTATCAAGCTGGTCGAGCGTTGGTACGAAAACGTCACCCGTATGAATCCGCCCGACGCGAAAACCATCGAAAAAGCGATCCTCAACCTCGCCATCGCCAGTAACAAACGCCTGATTGATCTCGACCGCGAAGATTATCAGGCCGATCGGTTTGCCGCGTACATTCTCCAGCGCACCCGGCGCCGGATCCCCGAGATTAATTCATCCCTGACAACGGCTCTGCAGACCAAACTCGAGCGCGGCCTGCAAAACCTCGAGAATGAAATCATCCTGCACACCTCACCACATCATGACGATGAGATGTTAGGCTACCTGCCCTATATCGTGCATCTGGTGCGTAACCCGCGCAACCAACATTATTTCACGTACCTGACGAGTGGTTTCACGGCCGTCACGAACTCCTATGTGCTGGGGCTGATGCAGAATCTGCGGGAAATGATCGATCAGCCCGACTTTCAAAATCTGATGCAGGAACATTATTTCGATCCTAACAATCGCGACGCCCGCAACCGCGAAGTGTATTTATATCTCGATGGCGTGGCCCTCTATGATGTTAAAAAGAAAGCCACCGCCGAGTCGCGGCGCCTCCTGGCCATCCTGACCGAGATTTACGAGGAAACCAACCTCATCTATCTCAAAGATCGCATTGATGAACTGATCAACTACTTCCAGACGCAATATCCCGGAAAAAAGGACATCGCCCATGTTCAGAAGCTCAAAGGCATGATTCGCGAATGGGAAGCCGACCTCCTCTGGGGCTATTTTGGCTTCAATAACCAGAATGTGATTCACCTGCGCCTGGGCTTCTATCAGGGTGAAATCTTCACCGAAGAACCGACCATCAACCGGGATGTACTTCCCATTTACCAACTGTTGAAAAAAATCAAACCTACGGTGATCACTGTCGCCCTCGACCCGGAAGGAAGCGGGCCGGATACCCATTACAAGGTCATGCAGGCGATCACTGCCGCCCTCCGTATGTACGAAAAAGATACCGATATTTCCAAACTGCGCATCTGGGGCTACCGCAACGTCTGGTTCCGGTTTCATCCCGCCAGCGCCAATATCTACGTCCCGGTCAGCCTCAATTCCATGGCCATCATGGAAAACGCCTTTTTGGAAAGTTTCGGTTCCCAGAAAACCGCCAGCTTCCCCAGCTGGGACTACGACGGACCATTTTGCCGCTTAGCCCGCAAAATTCAGGTTGACCAATACCAGAAAATCAAGACCTGCCTCGGCCGGGATTTCTTCTATAAAAATCCCCATCCCCGCTTGCGGGCCACCCGCGGTCTGGTATTCCTGAAGGAATTGACACCGTCTGAATTCTATCAGCATTCCCTAGCTTTGAAAAAATCCACTGAAAATCTCTGATCGGGCTATTGGACAATATTTCCGCTAATCGCATAATCCAAGAGGTCTTCGCCATGATTCCTACTAAATTCTTCATGACCCGCGGACAGGGTCGTCACAAAGATTATCTGCAATCTTATGAATTAGCCCTGCGCAATGCCGGAATTCAACAGGGTAATCTGGTCTCGGTCTCCAGCATTTTGCCCCCCGGCTGTAAACAGATTCCCCGCCAAAAAGGCGTCAGATTCGTCCGCCCCGGTCAAATAACGTATGTGGTGCTCTCTAAAAATTCCACCAACGAACCGCACCGCTTATTGGCGGCCTCAATCGGAATCGCGATCCCTTCCGATCCGGATAGTTATGGCTACATTTCTGAACATCATTCATTCGGACAGACCGATGAGATCGCCGGAGACTACGCTGAAGATTTAGCCGCGACGATGCTGGCGACCAGCCGCGGACTGACTTTTGATCCCGAAGAGGCCTGGGACGAGCGGAAGAAATTGTTCCGCAGTAGCGGTATCATGATCAAGACTTCCAATATCACCCAATCTGCCACCGGTTCCAAGGCTGGCTTGTGGACTACCGTCGTGGCCGCCACGGTTTTTATCTTCTGAGGATTGTTGATGATACATATTCTGATATTCCTGATCGGAGGGGCGGCCTTATTATACGGCGGAGCAGAGTTGCTGATCCGCGGCTCGAGCTCTTTAGCTCTGCGCCTGGGACTGACTCCTCTGGTCATTGGCCTGACGGTCGTCGCCTTTGGCACCAGCTCCCCGGAACTGGTCGTCAGCATCAAAACCAATTTGGCCCACCAGGGTGGAATCGCGATCGGCAACGTCATCGGCTCCAATATTTTCAACGTCGCGGTCATTCTCGGATTATCGGCTCTGATTCGACCACTCCCCATCAAGCAGCAACTTTTTATATTCGACATGCCGGTGGTTTTCGCTGCTTCGTTTATTTTTTGTTTTATGTTCGCCGATAAGACCATCAGTCAGGGAGAAGCTGGCGGGTTGTTTGGTGGAATAGTTCTTTACACTTTGCTTAGTTACTATATTGCTCGTCGCTGGCCGCAACCGGAGCTGGAACCGGTGAGTAAAGAGGATTTGCCGCCGATCACTCCCGGTCTTTTTTACGACCTTCTTTATATTTTCGCCGGTTTGATCATTCTGGTGTTAGGCTCGCGCATCTTCATTCACGGTGCGGTACGCCTGGCAGAACTCCTCGGCATGTCGGAAGCCATTATCGGACTGACGATCGTCGCGGCTGGCACGAGTTTGCCGGAGCTGGCGACTTCCTTAGTGGCGGCTTTCCGGAAGCAGCACGAAATCGCGGTCGGAAATATAATTGGTTCAAACATTTTCAACATCTTCTGCATCCTCGGCATTGCCGGTTTATTAACTCCCATTAGTGGTGCCAACACCGGACTGACGGGCATTGATCTGGCGATGATGATCATGGTCCTGGTCATCCTGTTTCCCATGATGTTCATGGGCAAGCGCCACGCGGAAAGGCGTCTGGAAAGATGGGAAGGGTTCGTGCTCTTTCTCTGTTATTGCGGTTATATGTATCTGCGGTGGCCTAAGCCCTGAGCGTGTCCATGAAAATACGCTGGTTGTGGCTCGCAGTTATTCCACTGATGGGATGCGGTGGGTGCAGTCGTCAGGACGAAGAGGAGCTCACCCCGCCCCAGAACCTGACCCTGACTCCTTTAAGCGAGCAAGTCATACAGTTAGACTGGCCGGAACAATATGATTCGAGTGCCACGCTCCTGATTGACCGACGGTGCGGAGATGCCGCCTGGAATGATCAGTACGCCAGCGTACCGGCTACGCAACAGTACTTCCGGGATACAATTCCAGCAAGTGATAGTTTAGTCATAGCATATCGGGTACGGTTGCGAGAGAACGCTCGGTTATCAGATTTTTCGCCAACAGTCGCATATTTCCCGATTAACAGTCAGCCGCTGATCACCTTCACCCGTCAGATCGAAACCAACACCATTCGGCTTTCCTGGACGGATCGGTCGGTGGGTGAGGACGGCTTCATCATTGCGCGGCGCATTGGGCAGCAGAAGTGGTACCCAACTTACGCCAAAACCGCGGCTGACGTCGTGGAATTTCAGGACAACAGCATCCCGGCCCGGGATTCGGTTTTCTATCAGGTAAGTGCCTACTGCGGAATTTCAACCTCCGCCCTTAGTCCTCTTGAGGCTTTGCGGACCGGGGCCTTGACTCTTGAAAACCTGTATTTCGGTGACGCCCGGACCCTGGAAATAATGACCTGGAATATCCAGAACTTTCCCCGCAATGGTTCGCAGACCTGTTCCGCGCTTCAAAGGGTCGTCCGGGCTCTGGAGGTTGACATCATCGCCCTCCAGGAAATCGAAAGCGCCAGCGATTTCCAGGCGGTGTTGGATTCCCTGCCGACCTGGCGCGGCTACCGGGCCAATAGTGCCGCCTATAACATCGACCTCGCATATATTTATAATCCGTCTACGATCGCGGTGGAACGCATTTACGAAATTTACACCGATAATAGTCGGCCTTTCCCACGATCGCCGCTGGTGCTCGCGGCACGCTA
This sequence comes from uncultured bacterium, assembly GCA_964588795.1. Taxonomy (GTDB): domain Bacteria; phylum Fidelibacterota; class UBA2242; order UBA2242; family UBA2242; genus CAZPQN01. The sequence goes on from CAZPQN010000004.1 coordinate 64,684, forward strand.
TCGGGACATCCCCTTCGTTATCATCAACAATCATTACAAATGCTGCGGCGACGGCAAGCTGGCAACCGATTCGTGGGACGAGGAGCGCCGGCGCTGGGAAGCCAGCCGGTTACTGGCAGAGTACATACAGACCAACTTTCCGGACGAGCGGGTAGTAGTCGTCGGCGATATGAATGATGAACTCACCGATCCGCAGGCAAACAATGTATTCCAGCCCTTTCTCGACGCTCCGTACAATTTCACTTTCGCTGACCTGAGCATCGCGCGCGGCTCCTCGGCTAATTTCAGCTATCCGACCATCCCCAGCCACATAGATCACATTCTGATCACCAATGAACTGTCGGGCGCCTTCAATCAGGCCGCCGGGCAGATTAAAACCATCCTTCTTGAACGTTTTTTAAGCGGCGGCTGGAACGAATACGCCATCCTCCTCAGCGATCACCGCCCGGTTGCCATTAAACTTGCCCTGTAAAATCCGGAAAAGCGCTTGCCGGGATGCCGGACATCGCATCCGTTCAGCCGTTATTGCCTATTTACAAATTCCACCGGACAGACTAAATTCCAGCACGTATAATGAGCACGAGCTTTGACAGGAGGATCTATGCGGGACATCATCAAGAATTTTATAGCCATCCTCAAAGTTGAGATTGACGATCTTGCGGCGGATATCAATTTGCTGATTCAGGAATGTCAGCAGAAAAAAGATCAGAAACAGATTACCGACTACGTCTATATGGAAAATATGGCCTTATTCCGACATGAACTCACCGCGGTGGACTCTTTTCGGCGCATTATCGAGCATACTGATCCGACTCAGTTTAGTACCCTTGAGGATTTAATCGCTTACCTGAAAGATGCTTTTCGCGAAGGCGGCTACGTCCGCGCCATCAATATCTGCGTCGAACGCAAGATGCAAAAAGTCAGCCGTTACGTGACTCAATAAATTACGATTGTGCGGGCTTCGGGGAGTCTTTTTCAGACTCGTACTCCATCGTCAGCCCCGTAAAGCCATAGATAATGGAGATCAGCGGGTTGATCAGATTCAGGAAAGCATAGGGCAGGTAGGCGAAGGGGTAAACGCCCAGGGTTGTGTACATAAAAGCCCCGCAGGTATTCCAGGGTACAAGTGGTGAAGAGAGTGTCCCGGCATCTTCCAGCACCCGCGAGAGGTTTTTCGGTTTTAACCCGAAGCGATTGTAAAGCGGTTTAAATATCCGCCCCGGGACGACTATCGAAAGATACTGATCTCCGGCAATCAGATTGGTACCGATACATGTCAGGACGGTGGCCAAAACCAGCGAGCCGGTATTGCGGGCCATGCGCAGAATAGCATTGGCCAGCGCGGTCAGCATGCCGGTGCTTTCCAGCACGCCGGCCAGGCTCATGGCGCACAGGATCAGCGAGATCGTCCACAGCATGTTGTCCAGACCACCCCGCGTCAGCAGGTTATCTACCGCGGCGACGCCGCTCTGCGCTACATAACCATAATGCGCACTCCGGATGATGGTCGTCATCCCTGCTCCCTGAAAAAACCAGGCGCACAGCCCCCCGATAATCACCCCCCCGATCAGCCCCGGAATTGCCGGCACGCGCAGAACGACCAGGGCGATAATCAACAGCGGCGGCAGCAGTAACCAGGGTGTGATTTGAAATTGCTTATGCAAACCATCTAAAATAATTTGGACTGCTGTCAGATCCAGACTGTTAATGGCATATTGGCGACCGATCAACCAGTACAACAGCAGAGCGATGCTTAGGCTGGGAACCGACGTGAAAGCCATGTGGGCAACGTGGTCGAACAGCCGGGCTTCCGCCATGGCCGGCGCTAAGTTGGTCGTGTCTGACAAGGGAGACATCTTATCCCCGAAATAAGCTCCCGAAATGATCGCGCCTGCCACCAGCGGCAGGGGAATCCCGAAGCCCTGTCCGATCCCTATCAATGCGATTCCGACCGTCCCTGCCGTCGTCCAGGAACTCCCGGTCGCCACCGAGACGATACAGCAAATCACCGTCGTCGCCACCAGGAAATAACCGGGCGCTAAAATCTTGAGTCCATAGTAAATCATCGCGGGCACGATGCCGGCGCAAATCCAGGTGCCGATAATCATGCCGATAATCATCAGAATCAGGATGGCACCGGTGGACATTTTGATGGTGTTGACGATACCCGCCTCGATTACCGACCACCGGAAACCGCTTAACCCGGCGATCACAGCCGCAACCGTCGCCGCGGCCAACAGCGGAATATGCGGATCGCCACCAAAAAATTTAAGCGTGCTGATCAGCGCCACAGTCAGAAAGACGATCGGGATCAGTGCTCGTCCCAGCGTCATGCGTGCAGGGCGGTCAGCAGGCATACTTTAACCCGGATATGCTTGTTCGTATGGAACGCCGTCTTCTGTTCACCGCAATGCAACTTAGACTTTTCATGCCTTTATGTCAAAGAAAAACTTTGCGAAACACTGCCCGGCTCGATAATTTCTGACCATGCTGGGTATCAAGTTACTCGATCGCTACATTCTGCGCCGCTTTATTCTGATATTCACGATGGTTCTGCTGGCTTTTTTAGTCATTTTCAACGTGGTAGACCTGATCGAGAAACTAGATAAATTCCTGAAAGCCCAGCTGCCTCCGGCCATCATTCTGACCTATTACCTCAACCAGTTACCCTATTTCATCAATGTGGCTATTCCGATGGCACTCCTGTTAGCCGCGGTGTTTACCATTGGCGTGCTGTCGAAAAACAACGAGCTGGCCGCCATCAAGTCATCGGGCATCAGCCTTTATCGCACTTCGATCTCGATGCTGATTATCGGTTTGCTGTTCAGTATCGGCTCCTTTTTCTTCGATGATGCCGTGGTGATTCCCGCCAACCGTATCCGGCAGGCCATTGACGCCAACAATCTGCGCCGCCAGCGGTATGCCGAAAAAACATATTTCACCAATGTCATGTTCCAGGATTCTCCGGAATGCAATATCGTCATTGCCCTCTTTTCAACCCGTGACAACACCGCTCGCTCAGTTACGATTCAAAACAACCGGGAAAATAAACTGATCAACCGCATTGACGCCCGCCAGATGGTCTGGCTCGCCGACCAGAAACAGTGGTTAGTGCAGGATTTTAAGGTACGGTCTTTCGATGCCGATGGCAACGAGTTTGTGTCGCAAGTTTATCCTGATTCATTGTTTCGATTCAATTTGCGCCCGGAGGATATTGCCAAAACCGACCTCAATCCGGAAACCATGCGCTATCAGGAGCTGGTTTACTTCATTCGCCGGCTGAACGAGAGCGGCAACGACGCCCGCAAATGGGAAGTCAATCGCCATTTCAAACTGGCATTTCCTTTCACCAACCTAATCGTCATCCTGTTCGGCGTTCCCTTAGCCGCCATGAAGCAACGCAAAGGTATCACTTTTGGCGCCGGGATGAGCCTGCTGGTGATCTTTATTTACTACGGCTTTACCAAATTCGGTCAGGTGTTGGGGTACAAAGGCATCCTCAGTCCCCTGTGGTCGGTGTGGCTGGGCAATATCGTTTTCTTTATCGCCGGGGCTTATCTGTTATACAAAATTCGCCAGTGAGCTGGCTTATCGTTTTATTTACTCTTGCTGGTCGTATAGGCCATACAGGAAAAATCTAAGCCTTTGGCGGTGGTCGGCAGGATACCGTGCGTAAATCCCAGCGCCCAGTCTAAATGAACAAAACCCCAGTGAAAGCCGCTTCCAAAATTGAGCACTTTTTGTTTGCGTCCGCCAATGGCGAGGCCCACGCGGATTGGCAGGCGCTTGGATTTGGTTGATTCAAACCCGACGCACCATTTCCATGAACCGAACGAAAAAAGACGTTCCTCGAAACCAGCGACTAAATCGCTCGAAAGGGTCATGCCCTCTTCCAATTGACGGGCTAAACTAAACCGCACCAGGCTGGGGTATTTGATGCTGAACTCGGACGAATCGCGGAAGGCCTTGCCCTTACCGGGAAAAACGTCGGAATATTTTACCTTTTTAAAAAACCGGTCGAAACGCGCCTCGTTGACCCCGAATTCCATCTTGTAGAATTTGCCTTTCCAGGGCAGGACACTTTCCGGATTAATCATCCGCGACAGCAGGGTGCTCTTTTGCCAGTTAATACGACCGAACAGATTCGTGACACTCAGCCCCAAGCGGTAACCGTTGATTTCCTTGGAGACGATACCGAGATCCAGGGCAAAACCTCGTCCGCCGAGTGATTGCTGAAACAGGTACTGTCCTCCGCCACTCATGTAATTTCTACCCGGCTCAAAATAGGTCGTAATACTGCCATAGGAAGAGTCGGGATTCAAACCGATGTACGCAATCCCCTGCAAGTATTTGGCGGTCACGCCGCCATAGATGTCGCCTATCGGAAATCCGAGTGAATATCCATACTGGCCAAGCACCAAAACCTCTTCCTGAAAATCCAGATCCAATTTTTCGCCGATTGGGTTGCCATCGAAAATGAAGCGCACCAGGCCCTGCGGCAGATTCAGATCACCAATCACAATCAAATCGGCGCTAATCGCCCGGTTACCACGGGAATGGTTTAGATAGGGCAAGGGCAGGTGCAGGTCGGAGAAAATCCGCCAACCATCATCGGGAATTCCCCGAATAAAACTACGTTTGAGACTGCCCCCATTGGCGTCCAGGTTTTGACCGTTGTATTTCTGATAGGTTTTCAAGGAGAGGAAATTTGTTGTAAAACAGGTATTCAGTCCGCCCCACACCCGGTAAAAGTCATATTCATGCGGGATGGCGAGATTGGCTGGATTGTAATCAACTGCAAAAATCCCACGCGCCATGACGCCATAAGCACCTCCTAAGGCTATGCCCCGTGGATCGCGGCGCGTCTGGGCGTCCAGTCCGGCAACCAGCAGGATAATCAATATTAGCCAACGACTACCGCGCAAGGCTGATTTCCCTCCGGGAGTTGCGCAGGGGCGGACTGAGCGGGTTGAACTTGGGCAAGGTGTCCGGCTCGGCTTCTTCTTCAGGATTCAGCAGTTTGCCGGCATCCATCGTAATGGAAAAAACGGAAACAATGTCTATCCGGTCATTAAATCCGACCCAGACAAAGTTATCAGTACCATCCAGGTGAATACGGGGTCGGATATAGTGCTCTTCATCTTTTAGAATGATATTGAGTTTGTTCGAATCCAATGCTGATTCGTGATGCAGGAAACCAGGCACGCTGACCGCTCCGCGACTGTCGAAGGCCACCGGCGTCGGCAAAATGATCCGAAACAGAGTATCAATCTCGATATGAAAATAGCCTGTGTCAGTCAGAACGTAAAGCGAATCATCGCGCCAGACATAGCCGGAATCGAGACTGTCCGGCTCCAGGGGGAAGTAATCATAATTGGAGATTAAAATATCAATCGAGCCGGAAAATGGGAAATCGTTGCGCACTTCATTGACTATTTTGGACTCTATCAAACCTTCCTGGATGCGTTTTTTTGTTTTTTTGTCAATCGGGCCCAGGACATTGGATTTGACCGGAATGAAGGTCATTGGTTCGATTTTCAAAATGAACGGGACAATGATTTCATATCCGCCCCAGAACGAACTGCCGACCTGGAGGCGGGAGGTGTCATCGGAAGGAATCGCCGCTTCGCCGGACACGCGAATCGAATCCGGCACCATATTGAAAATGGGAGCAATATCAATCTCCAGCACCGAGTGGGTGACCGGGTGACTGGCCGATGCTTTTTCAATGGTTTCGGTAGCATCAATCCGCACCGGATCGAGACCCTCACGCAGTCCTTCCAGAACCAGGTTCAAATCCGTACGGGCCTGGATTTCGTTACTCATGATCAGCCGCAGGATGACGGCCCCGAAATCAACATTGGTGAATCCAGTTGGAATATTTGAAATCGTTATCGGTGGGATACTAAAGGAAGCATTAAAGAAACCTTCCAGAGCCTTGAATTTGAGCGCCGAAATGCCCACCCTGACATCGATCATCGAGTCGCCTACGTCCAGCGGGATCGTGACGGCAGTATCGCCCGGTTCCGGCAGAATCGTCACCTGGACGAAGACAATGATTGAATCCACGACTGTAGTTGAATCCGGATTGCGAAAAACATAATTGTCGAGACGTTTATTCGCCGTGACGGATTCGCCGGAATTGATGACCGTATCTATAGTCAACGGTTCGGTACCGCGATAGAAATTAAAGAAAATGATCTGCATCCCAAGGTCGAACGGCATCTCGTTGCCGATTGTCAGGCTGAGGAAATTGGTATCGGGCGGGTCGGTGGTAGTTTCCCCTAATTCAGCCCGGATGATTGTGTTATCACTGGCCGGCAATGGCTGACGCTGAGTCGATTCGATGGGCAACGGCAGACCGGTGAAGCTTTCGACCTCCTCGATGCTCAAATCCGCAGTTATCGTCAAATAGGGATCAGCACCCGCCGGAATGGTCAGCGGCTGACCATTGGTGCCGGCGATAATCGCCGAAATCTGCACGTCAATCGAATCGCGGATGGTTTTCCCGTTGAGATTGCCAGGGGTGCCGTCATGGGCGGTTGTCCCCGCTGGAATTCGCTCGTAAAAGGTCTGGGCTAAGATACTGCCATCCCGATTAACGAGACTGATCAGCACCGAATCCAAATCCACCAAAAGCTCGTTGGTAATCGTTGTCTCAAAAGTACCGGTGCCGATGGTGATATAATCAACCCGCTCAAAAAAGGGAATCCCGTAGCGGTCAAAAATCTGATAGGAATATTTTTCATCCACCAGTTTGGCACGCGGCACCTCGTCAACCGTGATGGGTATGGGCGCCGGCAGGCGGATCGGCGGGGGCAATAACTGGGATAATTTTACCGTATTACTGATCGAGGTATTGAAGGCGGGTTGCGCCTGGCTGAGAGTCGAGAAATCCTGTTGAAAACCAACGCTGGTCGCCAGTGGTATCAGGAATATGTTTTCGGTCAGTGTCGTGGTATCTAAATTGCCACTAAATTTAAAATAAAGCGAGTCCGAAAGGGCATCGCCATAGATGTTGTTAGAGGAATCCTGCAAATCGGCCAGCGGAAGAGCAATATCCACCAGGGGCAAATTGAGCGTTTGGTAGAAAGTGGGCATTTCCGGTGGTGCTAGGGGTTCATAGGTGCAGCGCCAACTACCCCCGCACCAGATGCCGAGAAGCAGAATCAAACAGGCCTTGCGGAAAGAATATATCTGCAACCAGCGCTTTGCCAATCTGCGCGACAATTTATTGGACTTTCCCCTTACCGGTGAGATACGCTCCCAAAGAAAAATTCACGCCTTGCGCGGTATGCGCCCAGACACCGCGATGAAAGCCGAAAGCCCAGTCAACATGCAATGGCCCCCACGCTAATCCACTGCCGATATCAAATTCCCAGCCGGAAAGTCCCCCAACCGCCAAACCGACTCGGAGGGGTGTGCGCGGCAATGGAGTATATTCAAATCCCACCGCCGAGCGCCAGCTCCTGGTATATCCGAACCGGTCACTGAAGCTGGCGGTAAAATCCAAAGCCATCAGCAGATTGGGCTGGATGTGGCGTGCCAGTCCGATTTTCAGCACCAGCGGCAGTGGCACCCGGAAAACAGTCGAGTCCCGGGTAATTCTTTTATTGCTTTGCAGCAGTGCTTGGAAAGTGCTGTCGCCTCTGAATAATTTTTCAACATTCAGGCTGTCAATCGTAAAACGGTAACGGAAATCCTCACCCTTGAAATCCAATTTGATATCCGAGGTTTTGATCAAGCCGCTACGCAGTTGCTGACCCATCAGTCGCAGTGCCAGGTCTTTCAATACTTTGGATATCATCGTCTCGGAATTCCACTTCACCGACTCGCCGATATTTAACAGGCTGATGCCCATGTTCCAGCCGTAAACATCCTCGACCGCAATGCCGATGTCGGCGCCGTACCCGCGTCCGGCATACGATTCGCGGAAATAATATTCGCCATCCCCGTAAAGCAGAAAGCGCGCCGTGTCAACGACAATCTGTCCGGTATTGTAACGAGGATCAAGCCCGTAATACCCCAGCCCCTGCAGGTATTTCAAAGACAATCCTACGGCAATATTTTCATAGGGGATGGCCATGGAATAGGCATATTCGATCGCAGTCATGGCGTCCCAGCGCATATCCAGCTGATAGAGTTGGCCCTTCTCGACTCCGCCAAAAACGACATCCAAGACCGGGCGCGACAGATACAAATCATTGGTGTAAATCAGATTGGTGGTCAAGGCTTTGTTGCCCAGGGAGAAGTTTACGAAAGGCAGTGCGCTGTTGAATCCGTTGTTAAAACGCCAGCCGTCCGTGGGCAATTTCCTCAGGAATTCGGCCTGCAAAGCCCCGTCGTCGGCCGCCAGATCCCGCCCGAAATGGCGGCCGGTCTCCAGTGAGTAAAAATTATTGGTGATGTAATAATTGATGCCGAAAGCCTGAAAATAGGTGCGGTAGGGCGTGGACATGCCAAGGTTGGCGGGATTCTGCCCGACGCACAAAAAGCCGCGGGTGACGGCACTGTTGGCCCCGGCCAGCGCTTTCGTGACCGGATTATCATAGTGCTGCGCCAGACCACTTCCGACCCATCCGATCACCGACAGCAGCAGCCACATCGTCCGCAGACAACGCCGGTCGGGCGACACGGTAATCACTGCAATGTCTGGTTTTCGCTCAGTCATGGCGTTTGTTCAGTACAGCCCCGTCAAACAACAGGTTCAGATAGCTCCGGATGCGAATAGACTGATCCTGTCGGAATACCGCCTGCGTCCGATCCGGGTTGACAAAGCGGAAATGCGGGCGGAGATAACAGGTATCGGCTAACATTGCCAGCGCTGTTGAATCAGTGCGGTAAATCTGTTGGGAACGTCCGGGTAGCAGAAGCTCATTATTCAGCCATTCCGCCGGTGGAATCGGGATGATCGCCAGCGTATCAAGGCGCACCAGCGTGGTATCCGTTCCACCAGAGAAAATGGAATCATTGCGGGTAAAATAGCCTGCCGGAAGCCTGCCGCCCACTGTATCCAGCGGAAACAGATCATAGTTGCTGATTAGAAAATAGATGGCACCTGCCAAGGGCGTGCGGTTTTCGACCTCCAGATCCACTTCAGCCCCCTCCTGCGCCCGAATCACTCGCGAACGCGTGGTACTGTCCTTGATAAAATATAGCGAACTTTTCCCGGAAGCCATCTCCAAGACTTCCGGAACAGTCAGCCGAAGCGGGGCGAAAAGAGTGTATTGCAGGTCAAAACCGCTCGGGAACAGATCACTTTGATGGTAGGTATTAGCCGAAAAAATGCCTTGCGCCGCGACAATCAGCGAGTCGGGCAGATTGGACAGAGCTGACCCGACCGCCATCACCACCGGTGAAGCACTGACCGTCCAGGCTGAATCGGCGGTCACCATCGCGCCTGATCTCTTTTTTCCGCCAACTGCAATCTTGATCTGTTCCAAAAGTCCATTTGGGTCAGTTATGGTGAAAGTTGCTGTGGCACTGTCAAATTGGATTTGCGTTGCTCCCGCCAGGTCGTTGGTATTCAACTCCTGACGTAAATAGCCACTGGCATAAATTGCACCGTAAAACGCATCAAAATGCAGTTGCCCAACCTGGACAGTAATCTTCAGGGTCTGGTTTAATCTACTGACCGAAGTCATCATTTTCCCGCCTACCTGCACGCTGAGACTGAACTTGAGAGTATCCAGGTATTGCGTAAGCGTGCCACCGATCAGAGAATCGCTGTCAATGGCGATATCCAGGGTGTCGGAAAGCTGGCCGGAGACCAGTTCCAGACTATCGCTGACCAGTCTACCGGTGCCATTATCTTTGAAATTCAGGCCGGTCAGTTTGACCCGCAGAGGATTGGGAAACGTGTCGCTCAGCTGTGCAGACAGTCGGAGCTGGTTAAACGGCTGACCGTCGCCCGTCAGACCAAAGGTGTTGTCCAGCCGACCAAACATCACCCGATTGTTGGATGAATCAACCATCACATTTAGGGCAGTCGTGATCGGCAACGCCGTCGAATCTGCGCGCAGTTTCAAACTCTTGCGCAAATCCACGGTTTTATGACCTGCCACTGACGGCATTTTCCAAAAGGTCTGCGGATCAACCTTGATGGATTGGGAGCTCGAATCAAGCACCTGATAATAGAGCAAACCGGATGAGTCCGCGTAGATCGGATTGGTATTGGAATTCGTCCGCACCAAACTGGCAAACGAGTAGGTGCGGTCGAGTAATGGCAGGGACAATTTGGAATTCCATTTGTCGGGTAAACTGGGAGTAGTAGGTAGCTCAAACTCGCAACCGGCGTACCAGATTAGATTCAATATCAAGCCAATGCCAGTAAGAGTTTTACGCATTGCAGTTTGCGTCTTTAAAGTGCTTAGGTCCCTTCATTGTAAGCGGTTCGGTAGCGCAATTGGTCCTCGGTCAGCTGGTCAATATTGATGCCCATGGTTTCCAGCTTGGTCAGGGCGATTGCCTGATCCTGCTCGGCGCTGATGTCATAGACCTGCTTGGCCATTTGCTGGCCTTCTTGCGCTAACCGCAACATGCTCATGAATTGGTTGGCAAACGACATATCCATGACTTCCGAGGGATGCCCTTCCGCGGCGACCAGGTTGACTAAACGTCCTTCGCCCAAGACGTAGATTTTTTTACCGTTCTGCAAAGTATGCTGGACGCAATTCGCCCGCATTTCCTTTTTCGCGGTCGTGATCTCGGCCAGATCTTTGAGCTTGAGTTCGCAGTCGTAATGCCCGGTATTGCACACGATCGCCCCATCTTTCATGGCTTCAAAATGCCGCCGCACGATGACGTCCTTCATGCCGGTAGCGGTAATGAACAGGTCGCCCAGAGGAGCGGCCTGGTCCATGGTCATTACCCGGTTCCCGTCCAGCAGGGCTTTGAGCGCCGCCGTCGGTTTAATCTCGGTCACGATGACATTGGCGCCCTGACCGGTCGCGCGCCGGGCCACTCCTTTGCCGCAATGTCCGTAACCGGCGACAACCATGGTTTTCCCGGCGTACAGGATCGAGGTGGCCCGCAGAATGCCGTCGATCGAGGATTGCCCGGTGCCATAAACATTATCGAAGTCGCATTTGGTTTCGGCGTCATTCACCGCGATAATGGGATAAAGCAGTTTGCCGTCCGCCGCCATGGCGCGCAGGCGCTGGACGCCGGTAGTCGTTTCTTCCGAGCCGCCTAACACGTTTTGCGCTAATTCGGGAAAACGGTTATGGATCGTAAACACGAGGTCAGCGCCGTCATCAAGAGTCAAAGTTGGTTTATGCCGGAGGGTCTGTTCGATGCACCAGTAGAATTCGGCGGTCGTCAACCCATGCCAGGCCCAGATGGGAATGCCTTCTTCATACAATGCCGCGGCAATTTCATCCTGCGTGCTCAGCGGATTACAGCCACTCCAGGCCACCTGGGCCCCCGCGGCGACGAGAGTTTTGATCAGTACCGCAGTTTCCTTGGTCACATGCAGGCAACCGCTGATGCGCATGCCCTTTAACGGCTGACTGACCCGATACTTATTGCGCAGAGCCATTAGCACGGGCATGTGCGCCTCTGCCCATTCGATTTTCAGGCGACCGGCGGATGCTAAACTGATGTCTTTGATCTTACCTTCCATTACTTCACTCCAAAATATTTATGCAGGGCGGGCACCATGTCGGTTTTTTCCCACGTGAATTCCGCATCTTCCCGTCCGAAATGACCATAAGCCGCGGTCTTGAAATAGATCGGACGTTTCAAGGCTAAATGTTTGATGATCGCGGCCGGTTTTAGCGGAAAAATCGCCCGAACCGCCTCCGCCAGTTTTTCCTCGCTGTACTTGCTCGTATTAAAGGTGTTGACATAGACGGAAATCGGTTCGGCGACACCGATCGAGTAGGCTAATTGCACCTCGCACTTGTGCGCCAATCTGGCGGCGACGATATTCTTGGCAATATAACGCGCCATATAGGAAGCGGAACGGTCTACCTTGGAAGGATCTTTACCGGAAAATGCCCCGCCGCCATGCCGTCCCATGCCACCATAGGTGTCACAGATAATTTTCCGGCCGGTCACTCCCGAGTCGGCTTCTGGTCCGCCTACCGTGAAAATGCCAGTAGCATTGATATAAAATTTGGTTTCCGGCGTAAGATAATCACCGCAAACCGGGACAATCACATGCTTGGTAATTTCGCTGACAATCTTCTCGTGGCTGATCTCGGGATTATGGTGCACCGCCACTACGACGCTAACCACTCGCTGGGGGCGGTCGTCTTCATACTCGATGGTCACCTGGGATTTGCCATCCGGACGTACCCAAGGCAGAATACCTTTTTTGCGTACTTCGGCTAAACGCATCGTGATCTTGTTGGCCAAACTGATCGGCAACGGCATTAACTCTGGAGTTTCGTCACAGGCGAAGCCAAACATCAGCCCCTGGTCGCCGGCACCCTGTTCATGCTGACTCGTCTCGTCCACGCCGAGGGCAATATTTTCACTTTGCTCATGAATTGAGGTAATCACCGAGCAGGCGCGGGCATCCAGTCCGTAATCCGGATTGGTATAGCCGATTTTCTGCAGGGTTTGGCGCACTATACCCGGAATATCAACATACGCCTTGGTAGTAATTTCGCCGACTACCATGACCAGACCGGTGGTGGTCATCGTCTCACAAGCCACGCGGCTTTCGGGATCAACAGTTAATAATGTGTCAAGTATCGCATCGGAAACCTGGTCACAGATTTTATCTGGATGGCCTTCGGTGACCGACTCCGAGGTGAACAAATAACGTTGCATACAATCGAACTCCTAAAATTTAATTGCCCAAACATAATGCATCGCCCGGATAAAATCAACTCAATTCCTGATGGTAACGATCCCCTATGGTAATCGAACCTGTTGCCTGGCTGATCCGGTTATGCGACCCCATCAGACTGCTTTTCAGGACGGAAGCAGTGATCAGATTATCTTCCCCGATGATGCTGTCCTCGAGCTGTGAATCAATGATCGTCGTGTGCGCCCCGACACTTACGTACGGCCCTATCACGGTGTTTTTTAACCGGGCGGTTGAGTGGATAAAAACCGGGGCAATCACCCGATTGGAGGGTTCGACCTGTAACGGAGGGAGGTACTTTTCCAACAACAGGCGGTTGGTTTCCAGCAAGGTTTCCCGCGTGCCGCAGTCATAACAATGCGTAATGTCGAGCGGTCGAAAGGGCTCGCCGCGTTCCAGTAAAACCTGCAGGGCGTCAGTCAGCTGATATTCCTGTTTGGTGGTAATATTACGCTCGATTATATTGGCAATCGCGGATTTCAAGCGGTTTCCGTGCTGGATTAGATACACCCCCGCGATGGCTAAATTACTGGGGGGGTCAATGGGTTTTTCCACCAGGCGCCTGATGTGGCCGTCACCTAACTCGACCACTCCATAACGGCGCGGATCGGCAACCGGCATGACTCCAATGAGATTATCCGAACTTCGGATAAGCGCCGCAAAATCCAGATCAAGGATCACATCCCCCAAAATTATCAGCACCTTTTCATCCCGCTCACTTAATCCAAAACCGACCGCATGCCCCAGCCCCCGCCGTTCCGGTTGGTCTACAAAACTAAAATTCAGGGCATAGTTCTGCCGGGAATAATCTCTGACCAGCGCTCCCAAATAATTAATGATGACGGTAACGTCGGTTATTCCCGCCTGCTGCAGACGATCATAGATATGTCCAATGATCGGCTTGCCGGCCACGGGCAAAAGGACTTTCGGTTGAGTAAGGGTCAGCGGACGCAGACGTTCTCCGACACCGGCCGCCGGAATGATGGCTCTCAAACTTGATTTTCCTTCCTATTCGAAATCTTTCTTCAGATATTTCTGCAGTTCGTTGATCCGGGCTTTCAGGCGGATTTGATTCGCCAGGCGCTTTTCAAAATCGCGCGCGGCATTTTTTCCCATATATTTAAGGATGTGGTTCAATGCGATTACCTCCGCGATGACCGTGATGTTTTTCCCCGGATAAATCGGTAGTTTGATGAGCGGTATATCCACATTCAGGATTTTAACGTACTCCTCGTGGGAGCCGATTCTTTCGTACTGCTTGACCTCATTCCAATCCTGCAGTTCGATCTGCACCTCGACCCGTTTTTGTTGCCGGATGGCCCGAATCCCAAAAATATGGCGGATATCCACGATGCCCAGTCCGCGCAACTCGATGTGATGTTCCAGCATCTCCACACCGGTGCCGATAATCACATTGTCCGCCCGTCTGATAATTTTGATCACGTCGTCAGCGACGAGCCGGTGTCCGCGTTCGACTAAATCCAGGGCGATTTCGCTCTTGCCGATGCCGCTTCGCCCGGTCAAGAAAAGTCCGACTCCATAGACATCCACCAAACTACCGTGCATAATAGTGGTCGGGGCTAATTCCCAATCCAAATAATCTAACAGGTAAGCTACTAAGCGCGTAGTGGTAATGGGGGAACCCAGCAGAGCAATCCCGCAGTCCGCGGCCATCTCCAGAACACAGGCGGGCGGCTTGACTCCATGAGTGAAAATGATCAGCGGAACCTTAAAGGAAAATAACTTCCGGAAAATCCCGGCTATTTGCTCCTCGGTCAAAGTCTCGAGATATTTATTTTCGCCTTTACCGATCAATTGGATGCGGGTCGGATCGAAAGATTCCCAGAAACCGCAAATTTCCAGTCCCGGACGATTCAACTTGGCGGAAGTAATCAGGCGTTCGTGACCAGTCCGGTGATTAAGACGCCGCAGACGCAATTTCACGCGGTTGTCGCGAAAAAAACGTTCGATAGTTAAGGGTTTGGGAATCACCGGTTGTACCTTTTTTCCTTGAATTTTTTCAATTGCCGTTCCAATTTGGAGACAGCCTGATCAATCGACTTGATCATATCGTCGCTGTTCACTTTGGTCAGCAGGTTCTTCCCAGCGACGCGCAAAGTAATTTCAACCTGCTCGCCGTCTTTGGCCTTCTCCAGAATAACCTTACATGAAGTGATCAGGTTCTCAAACAACTTGAGCTGTTGGAGTTCGCCTTCAACATGCTGTTTTACCCGATCGGAAGGTTCATAATGCCGGGCGGTAATTTCGATATTCATCTGACCTCCTGTGTGATGTTTTTTTCGGCGTGGGGGTGCGCCTGGTGATAAATTTCCTTGATTTTACCAATCTGAATATGCGTATATAATTGCGTGGTAGACAGACTATTATGTCCCAACAGATCTTTGACGGCGTTCAGGTCGGCACCATGGTCGAGCAGGTGTGACGCGAAGGAGTGTCTGAGAACATGCGGACTGAGATGTTCCTGCTCGGAAACACTTTTCAGCAAAGCCGTAACCGATTTCTGAATCAGCGGTCGCGATACCCGGCTACCGCGGGCACTGATAAACAACGGGGCGTTCAGAGTCAGGTCACCAAAAAGCTGTTTGCGTGCAGAAAAGTAGTTTTCGAGGGCTTGGCGCGCTCGGTCACCAAAGGGAACGATGCGTTCCTTGGAACCTTTCCCGTAGACCCGGACAGTCTGCCGCGCAAAATTGACGTCTCCGATATTCAGCGCCAGTAATTCGCCCAGGCGCATTCCAGTACTGTAAAATAACTCCAACACCGCTAGGTTGCGTTTCCCGGTAAAATTATCCTGCGCAGGTATCGTCATTACCCGGGCGATTTGATCTTCGGCCAGCACCACCGGGAGTCTTTTAGGCTGGCGGGGTGTTTTCACCCCGGCCGCCGGATTATGCTCAGTAAAAGCAAAGCGGGTGGTGTACTTGAAAAATGCCTTGAGAGAAGCCAGTTTACGTGCGACCGAACTGATTGCCTGTCCCTTTTCCGTCAACATCCCTAAAAAATGGCGAATGGCTGTTTTATTGACCTCCCGGACATCCGGAGGCACCACGTTGGCATATTCGGCAAAAAACTGAAAAAACTGATCCAAATCCCGGCGATAGGCGGCGACCGTGTGCGCGGAGTAACCGCGTTCCTGCTTCAATGAACGCAGAAACCCGAGCATTATTTCGGAAACATTGACTTTATCCATGACTTTCCCGCAGGATGTTTTCCACCGCCACAAAATCCTCCGGCAAGGGCGCCCTGACCTCAATTTCCACATCCCGGAACGGATGCCGGAAACGAATCCGCCCGGCATGTAATAATTGCCGCCGCACCAGCCGAAAGACAGCCTCAATATGCGCCCGCTCAGCCTGGTTAAAATGCCCCCCCGACTTACCCCCGCCGTAAAGACGATCACCAACCACCGGATGGCCTATATAAGCCAGGTGCACGCGCGCCTGATGGGTACGCCCGGTTTCCAGGATCAATGCCACTTCTGCCATCAAATGGAAATCCTCTACCACACGGTAGCGGGTGCGCGCCGAACGGCCGGCCTGATGGACAATGTACTTTTGGCGATTGGCTGAACTGCGGCGCAGAGCCGCGTCAATTATCCCTTCTGATGGGTCGGGAAGTCCCCACACTATCGCGCGGTACTCTTTCTCGACCTTGCGCTCGGCAAACAGCGCACTGAGCCGCCAGTGGGCCGGATTGCTTTTTGCCACTATCAGCACTCCGGAAGTATCCTTGTCCAAACGATGTACCAGGCCGGGACGATTGGGGCCGCCCACCGAACTCAGCTGGCGGGTATAATTTAGCAGACCGCTCACCAGCGTTCCCTGGGTATTGCCGGCACCGGGATGTACCACGAGCCCCGCCGGCTTGTTTACAATCAAGAGATATTCGTCCTCGAACAGAATGGTCAATGGCATTGGCTCCGGGGCAACTCCCGGCGCAGACGCAACCGGCAAAGTCACTGAAATTCTGTCACCATTTCTGAGCCGGTAACCAGCCTTGACTTGCTGTTGGTTGACCCGGATCAGGCCATTTTTAATCAACGCGGCATAGAAACTCCGCGAATAGTCTGGCAGACGCTCCGTGACGAACTGGTCTAAACGCCGGCTTTCTTCCGCGCAAAATAAGAAATCGTGACTGCTGGCAGATTGATTCAGCATTCTAAAACTGCATATTGGCAAATTGTCAACGACCCAGTAAACCTATTTTATCGCCGTAGATTTTCAGAAAAATATTTTTTCCCTGATCCGGTGGCAATGACTAACCGCCTGATTGGATTAGCGCATACTACTTAGGTTTGTTCTTGCAGTTGACGCAATGCTGAGTATGCGGCACTTCCTCTAAGCGCTCCTTGGGAATCAACTCGCCACATTCGATGCAGATGCCATATTCGCCGCGTTGCAGACGCTCTAAAGCAGTATTGAGGAAAGTAAGGAATTTGTTCTCCCGGGCTAACCATAAAAAGGCCTTCTCCCGCTCCTGGGAGTCCGTCCCGACATCCGCCATGTGATAGGCATAAGCCGAATCCAAAGAGGTTGTATCCTGGTGGGTGACATCGTGGACCGTTGTTGATTCGAGGCGTTTGATGGCCTTGATCGTTTCGTCCCGTTTCCTGAGAATCAGGTTTTTGAAATATTCCAGATCCTCTTTACTCCAGGCTTTTTTAGTTTTCTTTCCGGCCATATATGTACTCCCGTGATTGGTTCGAATTTACTTAATCCGGCTCAAAGAAACACGGATTTTATTACCGCCAATGCTCACTTCACCATTGTATTCACCAGCAGCGTACTCTGGTTCGATGGTCACCGCTAAGGTCTCATTTTTAAAATATGCGAGGTGGGTGGTCACTGCCTCGCGCAGGTCGTCCGGCGCGGTATAGGCGATGCGAATCCGGTCTTCGACGCGGAAATCGGCTTCCTTCCGCAGGGTCTGAACGTGCCGAATGAAATCCCGCACCAAGCCTTCCCGACGGAGTTCCGGAGTAATGGTCGTATCCAAGGCCACCGTTATGTCGTTATCCGTTACGACCGCCAGGCCGGCTTTTTCCTGACGCTCAAGAATGAGGTCATCCCTGTTCAACACCACCACTTCATTATCGAGAGATAATTCGATTTCGCCCCGCTGGATGAATCGGGTGACAGTTTCCGGGGATAGCTGTTTTAAAGCTTCCTGGAGCCTCCCGATCCGCGCGCCCAATCTACGCCCTAATAGCGCTAAATTCGGTTTGATCTCGTATTGGATAAACTGGGTTTCATCACTCACGAACTCGACATTTTTCAAATTCAGTTCTTCCAGGATCTGGGTCTGCAGGTCGGTTAATGCCTCGGGCAGAGTGGCGGCGGGAAGTTTGACCAGCAGGTTACGGAGTGGTTGGCGCACCTTGATATTGACCTTGTTGCGCGCCGCGCGACCGACGCTAACGATCCTGATAATGGTGTCAATTCTGTGCATCAGGTTTGTTTCAATAAGCTCGGGGTGAGGCTGAGGAAACTCACAAAGATGAATGCTCTCCGGAGCCGCAGGTTCCAAACCCCGCACTAAGTTCTGATAGATGGTCTCGGTGATAAAAGGCACCACCGGCGCCAGCACTAGGATTAGTCCCTTGAGGGCTTCGTATAAAACCTGATAAGCGCCCCATTTATCCATATCATCGCTGGCTTTCCAGAACCGCCGCCGACTGCGCCGGATGTACCAGTTGGAGAGCACCTCCAGGAAATCATCCACCGCTTTCATGACGCGGGCAACATTGTAATCAGCATAGTTTTCATCGGCGGTCTGCAGTAACTGATGCAGTCGCGCCAATAACCAGCGGTCTAACTCCGCCAGTTCATTATACTGGACCGGATGCTTTCCCGGCTCAAACTGATCCAGTTCGGCATAAGTCGCGAAAAAGGCGTAAGAATTCCATAGCGTGACCAGTTGTTTGCGGAAATCCTGGGCAATATGGTAGCCGAAGTTCAGGTTGGTGAACGGATTATGATCAGCGTACAGCCAGCGCATGACATCCACACCCATTTTTTCCGCCGCTTCATCGAACCAGATCGCGTTACCGGCGCTCTTATGCATATCCTGACCACGCTCGTCCTTCACTAAAGCATGTCCGAGAATGGTTTTAAATGGTTCGCGGTTTTCCAGCACCGTGCTCATCGCCAGCAGAGAATAAAACCAGTTGCGGAATTGTCCGGGCAGGGATTCACAGATGAATTCCGCCGGGAACCATTCCTGCCAGTACTGCCGGTCAGAGGTATAGTGGAGGGTCGAGTACGGTACGATTCCTGCATCCAGCCAGGGATTACCGACATCGGGGATCCGGCTGACCTGTGCTCCGCACTTTTCACAACGGATTTTGACAGCATCAATCCAGGGACGATGCGGTGAATGACCGGCAAATTCCTTCCATCCCGCCACGGCGCGTTCCTGCAATTCGGTGCGACTGCCGACGACTGTCACGGCACCGCAATTCGGACAGACGTAGATTGGCAAAGCCAAACCCCAGTAGCGTTTCTTCGAGATCATCCAGTCATGCATATTCTTCAGCCAATCGAGCTCGTGTTGCATCCCGTATTCGGGAATCCAGCGAATCCGGCGGGTAACATCCATCATCGCCGGGCGGACACCATCCATCGCAATGAACCATTCATCCACCAGGCGGAAAATTAATTCCGTTCCATGCCGCCAGCAGACCGGATACCGGTGCTTGTAAGCATCCGCCCGGTATTTGACGCCTTTCTGTTCCAAATTTCGGATAATATCTTTGGCGACAGTATCTACGTTACGCCCGCTTAACCAATCGAACCCAGCCATGTAATTGCCAAATTCATCCAGCGGAGCAATGACCGCTAACCCGAATTGCCGCCCCAGTTCATGGTCTTCCTGACCACAACCAGGAGCGATGTGCACAATCCCCGTGCCTTCAGCGGCGGAAATTTCTTCCCAGGGAATGACGACATGCCGGACCTGATTTTGGGCCGGCAGTTCATCAAACGGCCCCTGGTAAGTCAAACCTAACAGACTCTTACCCAATACTCGTTCTTCGATCTGGTATGCTCCGGTCAAAACCTCGGCCTCGCGACCTTCCATAAGGTACAAAATATTATCTGCCTGCCGGACCTTCACATAGGTGAGCTCGGGGTGCACTGCCGCGGCAGTATTGGAGGTCAGGGTCCAGGGCGTCGTCGTCCAGACCAAAAGCGCTTCGCCCGGCCTTTCAATCAGTGGAAATTTCACCGTGACTCCGGTATGAGTCAGCTCTTTATAGCCTTCCGTGGCAATCTCGTGCTCCGAAAGCGCCGCCCCACAGCGCGTGCACCATGGCATGACGTCATGCCCCCGGTAGATCCATCCATTGGCATGGCATTTTTTTAAAAACAGCCAGATCGTATAATTGTTTTCATCGGACATGGTATAGTAGGAATTATCCCAGTCCATCCAATATCCCAATCGAATTGACTGCGCAGTCTGAATCTGCGAATATTTGCGGACACGCTCCTTGCACCGCTCGACAAATCGTTCTATTCCGTAACTCTCAATATCGCGCTTGGACTTGAACCCCAGCTCCTTTTCGACTTCCACTTCGACCCATAAGCCCTGACAGTCGAATCCGTTTTGATAACGGGTCTGAAATCCTTTCATCGCCCGGTATCGCTGGAAAATATCCTTGTAGGTGCGTCCCCAGGCGTGATGCACGCCCATTGGATTATTGGCCGTAATAGGACCATCAATGAACGACCAGCGGGGTCCGTCCAGATTCTTTTCGATCAGTTTCCGGAATATCCGGTTTTCTTCCCAAAACTTGAGAATGGCATGTTCCTGATTTACGAAATCAACTTCCGCCGAGACTTTCTTAATCACCGCAACCTATCTCCTATCGACGCAAAACATTGCTAACTATATAAAGGACAAAACTGATCAACAAACAGGTAGCCAAAGGAAAATAAAAGGTAAAATTTCCCCGCTTGATAATCAGGTCACCGGGCAACCGCCCCAACTTATTTAAAAATGGAATCTGGGAACTGAGCGATAAGAGTAATCCGGACACAATCAGCAAAATTCCGAAAATAATCAATACCCGACCAATCTGTGACACGCCAACTACCAGTATTTTTTAAGTAAAAGTTGATAGCGTTCCCTGATCGCTGGCGGGACTTTTGCCTTGTCTGTGACGATGGCGTGCGCCAAAGCGTTCTCACACTCACAATCCCAGCCCGTTGATGGAATTTCGGTGACGATTTTCTCCAGAACAGTACTCACTCCACTGCTTGCCCGCGATAAATTCCCCAGGATTGTCGGGACATCCACCGCGGCCTCTTTCCAGCTATCGTAATCAGTAACCTGAACTACCGGAGCAAAATGGATTTCCGCTTCCCGGCATAGACGCGCTTCGAAAATATTGGTCATCCCGATTATATCAGCTCCCCAACTGCGATAGAGGCGGGATTCGGCGCGGGTAGCAAAGGCGGGGCCTTCGATATTCAGATATACACCCTGCGGTGTATGAGCGATTCCGGCATTGCGGGCAGTATCAACGAGTAAATTATGCAGTATCGGGCAAACCGGATCGGCAAAGGCGATATGCACAGCGATCTGGTCGAAAAACGTATCCTGCGTGCGGGATTTGGTACGATCAATATACTGGGTTGCGAACACCAGGGTACCCGGTTGAATCTCATCGCGAAAACTGCCGACTGTGGAGATGCTGAGCAGGTGGGTCACCCCCAGTTTTTTCATGCCCCAGATATTGGCGCGGTGATTGATCTGGCCGGGCATGATGCGGTGGCCATGACCGTGACGCGGTAAAAATACAATTTCCCGCTGTTTGAGCTTCCCTATCATATATTCATCGGAGGGCTGACCGAATGGCGTTTCGAGCCGCACTGTTCCCGTCAGTTCCAAATTCTTTAAATCATAAAAACCGGTTCCACCGATGATACCAATTGTATTGGCCAAAATACACCTTTCAAATGCAAAAAATAACTGCGGAATTTAGATTCAGCCTGTTGAAAAAACAATAAAAAGAGGACAATTCCCGACGATATAAAAAAGGCGCCTCTCACGAAGCGCCTTTTTTCATGCGACCAATATTCAGGTTATTTTCCGAGATCCAGCGTTTCAAAGAAAGTCGCCTCACCGCGCTTGATCAGCAATAGCACCAAACCGGACTTCAGATTGCTGATGGCCTTTTGATAATCGGCTAAATTGCGAATTTCTTGTTCGCCAACGCGCTTGATAATATCACCGGTGCGGATAATCTGCGCGGCGGGAGTTTCGGGATTGACTCCGGTGACGACAACCCCGGTTTCGTCGGGATCAATGTTGTACTCATTGGCTATATAGGGAGTGATTTCATCAACCCTGATTCCCAGGCGGGAACTCGGTTTGCCCTTGCTGGTTCTGACTTCCTCCCGGACATCCGTCAGTTCTCCCAAGCGGACATCGACCTTGACCGGTTTTTTATCCCGGAGCACCACCAGGGTTTTGGTTTTACCAATCTCCGAATTAGCCACCAAATTGCGGAGTTGCGCGGTATCTTTAATTTTTTTTCCGTCAAATTCAATAATGATATCGCCGACTTTCAATCCCGCTTCCGCCGCCGGACTTTTCTTCACTACTTCACTGATGATCGAACCCTCGCGGTTATCCAGGTTGAGCGAACGGGCGATTCCGTCATCAATATTACCAATCATCACCCCTAACCAGGCCCGGGTCACTTTGCCCTTTTCGATCAGGTCACTCATAATTTTTTTCGCGAGGTTAATGGGAATGGCGAAACCGATTCCGATATTGCCCTGTGTATATCCCGCCGTGGCAATGGCGGTATTGATACCGATTAATTCACCGCGGATATTCACCAGGGCTCCCCCGCTGTTGCCCGGATTGATGGCGGCGTCGGTCTGGATGAAAGACTCATAGTTCTGACCGTTCATGATATTACTGCGCCCCTTGGCGCTGACGATTCCGGCGGTAACGGTATGCGCCAAATTTTCCGAAAAGGGCGAGCCGATGGCGAGCACCCATTCGCCGATACGCAGTTCATCGGAATCGCCTAAAAGCGCCGGTTTCAAATTATGAGCGTCAATTTTAATGACCGCCAAGTCGGTCCGGGAATCCGTTCCAACAATCTCCGCATCATATTCCCGATCGTCAATGGTTTTTACCCTGATTTTTTCACCCTGTTCAACCACATGGTTGTTGGTCAGAATGTATCCCTTGGAATCAACTATAACCCCCGAGCCGAGTGCTTTGCTTTTCATCTGCCCTTCCGGCAATCCGAAAAAACGCCAGAACAGATCGTCGTCAGGGAACCCCGGAAAACGCTGGCCCCGCTGAGTCTTGATGACCTTTTCCGTAGTAATGGTCACCACTGAAGGATTAACCGTTTCGGCGATTTTGACAAAAGCTTCATTAAACGCCTGTAGCGAAGGAAGCTCGCCAGATCCTGATACATAACCCACCGGAATAGCGCGCGCAGCCTGTTCGCCATTACTGTGTTCGAAAACAACCACCGGATTGGGCGGCAGAACTACCCGGGCAATTACAATCCCTAACAGGACCAGTATCAATCCGCCGATAATCAAACCGATTCTATTTCTCATAAACTTTGCTCCTGATTCTCTGATAAATTCATCTAATCGGTGCATTATACTCTAAATCCATATTAAGGTTTCAAGGACAGTGGCGCGTATTTGACGACTTAACAGGATTTACTTGTTATTCCAATTGACAATTCTTACAATTGCTCAGTGAAAATGCGACATGCAAATCCGGACGTGACTCCATCCGCCACCAGTTCTTCCTGGGACGTGCTGGTCATTGGCGGCGGGCCAGCCGGTCTGATGGCCGCCGGCCAAGCTGCTCAGGCCGGTCTGCAGGTGGCTCTTTTGGAAAAAATGGATCGTCCCGGCAGAAAACTCCGCATTACTGGCAAAGGACGCTGTAATCTGACCAATGCCCTCCCGCTCGAGCAATTCATTACCCATTTTGGTCCCAACGGGCGTTTTCTGCGGGCGGCCTTTCATCAATTTTTCGTTCACGACCTGCTGGCTTTCTTCAGTGCATTAGGGATTCCCACGGTCACCGAGCGCGGCGGCCGGATTTTCCCGGTGACCAACGAAGCCAGCGATATTACTGAAGAACTGATCGCCTGGACTTTGCGTTCCGGGGTTAAAATCATCAACCAATGTCGGGCTGAGATGTTGGTCGTGCATAACCAGACCATCGTGGGTGTGCGGGCACGAGTAAGCGGCAAAGAGGCACTGCAGGATTTTTCCTGTCAGGCTGTCGTATTATCCACCGGCGGCGCCTCCTATCCGGGTACCGGTTCATCCGGTGACGGCTATCGTCTCGCCCGGACTGTTGGACATACCATTATTCCGGTGCGACCAGCATTGGTACCGCTGGAAACCGCCGGCGATGTAGCCGCCCATCTGCAGGGGTTGAGTTTGAAGAATGTTCGGGTGACTGTTTGGAGTGATGGGCGTAAGTTCGCCGATCAATTTGGCGAAATGCTTTTTACGCATTTTGGTATTTCCGGCCCTATTATTCTGACATTGAGCAAATCTATCGTGGATGCTTTAGCCGAAGGTCATAAAATCGAGCTCCGTGTTGATCTGAAGCCTGCTCTGGATGACCTGAAACTTGACCAACGCCTCCAACGCGATTTCGAAACACACAGCAAAATGCAGTTAAAAAAAATCCTGCGCAGTATCATGCCGCAAGCTATGATCCCCATTTGCCTCAGAGAAACCGGACTCAACGAGGAAAAACCCGGCAATCAGATAACCGGTCAGGAGCGCCTGAGACTCCGTTTGTGGCTGAAAAATTTCAAACTTGTGGTTGCGGGCCACCGCCCCATTGCCGAAGCTATCATCACCGCCGGCGGCGTCGCTCTGAACGAAATTGACCGTAACAGCCTGGAGTCACGATTGGTGAAAGGTCTGTTTTTCGCCGGGGAGGTGATGGACCTGGATGCCGATACTGGTGGATTCAACCTGCAGGCGGCTTTCTCGACCGGATGGCTTGCCGGACGTTCGGCCACCCGCAAAATAACTCTGCGCTCCTGACCTGGTCCAAGATTATGTTTCTACCGACTACCCGGGCAGAAATCGAGCAACTCGGCTGGCAGAACCTCGATATCATTTTAATCACCGGTGATGCCTACATTGATTGCCCGCAGATCGGCGTCGCTGTGATCGGAAAGGTACTACTTGATGCCGGTTTTCGTGTAGGTATTATCGCCCAGCCGGATACCAAAAGCCCCGCGGATATCCGTCGCCTCGGGGAACCGCAACTGTTCTGGGGGGTCACCGGCGGTTGCATTGATTCGATGGTGGCGAATTACACGGCGACTCTGCGCCGGCGGCAAAAAGACGACTACACTCCCGGTGGGCTTAACAATCGCCGTCCCGATCGCGCGGTGATCGCCTACGTCAATCTGATTCGCCAATCCTTTAAATCCACTCGCCCTGTCGTTGTCGGCGGGATTGAAGCCAGTTTGCGCCGAATGGCGCATTACGATTACTGGTCGGATAAAATCCGGCGTTCAATATTATTAGATGCCAAAGCCGATTGGTTAGTTTACGGTATGGGCGAACGGACAGTGGTAGAACTGGCGCAAGCCCTGCTAGACAAACGCGATCCTCGCCCAATCCGGGGATTATGCTATTCCTGGCATTCCGTACCACCGGATTATATCAAACTGCCTTCCTTTGAAACCGTTGTGGCCGACCGCCACGCTTTGATCCACATGTTCCAGGAATTTTACCAAAATAACGATGCCCTGCAAGGACATGGACTGGCGCAAAAATACGGCGACCGTTATGTGATTCAGAATCCACCAAGCTTGCCATTGACGCAAATGGAATTGGATGCGGTTTTCGACCTGGATTTCGAACGTCGTGTCCATCCTTTTTATGCCCAACAGGGACCGGTCAAAGCCCTGGAGACCATTCAGTTTTCCGTACTCACCCATCGTGGTTGCTACGGCGAATGTAATTTCTGCGCGATCAGTGTGCACGAAGGCCGTACCGTGCAATGGCGCAGTCCGCAGGCCATTTTACGCGAGGTGCGGCGGATGACACGTCATCCTGATTTCCGAGGCATCATTGCCGATGTCGGTGGCCCGACAGCCAATATGTATGGATTTGAATGCCCCAAGAAAATCCGGCGGGGTATATGTCCCACTAAACGCTGTATTTTCCCCGTCGTCTGCCCCACTCTACCGGTTAACCACCAGCCCCAACTGGCTTTACTTCGACAAATCCGGCGGATCAAGGGCGTTCGCAGAGTTTTTGTTGCATCAGGCATCCGTTACGATCTTCTTTTGCATGATCGACGCTTTGGTATTCCTTACTTAGCGGAAATTACGCGTCAGCATGTTTCTGGTCAGTTGAAAATCGCACCAGAGCATACGCAACCGCAGATACTGAAAAGAATGGGCAAACCGATATCGGAAACCTTGCTGGATTTTAAAATGCTTTTCGACCGTTTATCAAAAGAAGCTGGTAAAAAGCAGTTCCTGACTTACTACCTGATCGCGGCTCATCCGGGCTGTACCCTGACAGATATGCAGCAAATGCAAAAATTCTTTGCCCGTCATCTGCATATCAATCCGGAACAAGTCCAGATTTTTACCCCTCTCCCGTCGACTTACTCGGCTTTAATGTATCACACGGGTCTTGACCCCTGTGACCGTACTCCAATTTTTATCGAAAAAAGCCTGCGGGGTAAACAACAGCAAAAGGCCGCTATTCAGCGATGCAAAACTACAATCAGCAGGACGCGCTGAATTCGACTGCCACCGATACCCTTGTTATTCAATTGACGGTTATGATTATTGTGCTTATATTTGACGAGCGATGTTAGAACATAGGAGTGAGCCATGCGTCAGTTGCAGTTTAAAGCAGAAGATGTCATTATCAGCGAGGGAACTCTGGGGCAAACCGCCTATATTCTGAAAAACGGCAGTGTCGAGGTTCAGAAAAAAGCGCAGAATAAAAGAATTACCTTAGCCACATTATCCGCGCCGGAGATTTTCGGTGAACTCGGCCTGATTGATGACAAGCCACGTTCGGCATCCATCGTTGCTAAAACACCGGTGACGGTAGATGAAATCTCGCGTGAGGATTTTGTCGCTCTGCTGGACGACAAAGCCTCTTTTATCATTCCGATTCTGCGCGCATTCTTTGAGCATCTGCGCCAGGCCAATCAATTAGTCGTGCAACTGGAAAGTCGGATTACCGAAGCTCCCAGCGCGACTACTTCAACGGCGCCCGCTTCGGTGACCATCGAAGGTTTGACTCCTTCCGCTCAAAAAGCGTTAAAAAATTCGGCGGTGACAATTACACGTTTCCCCTTCAAAATCGGACGCGATTCACAGCACCGCTACGATGACATTTTCGTCGATAACGACCTGTCTCTGAACGATCAAATGCCCTATAATGTTTCCCGCAATCACCTGTCGATCAATTTCTACCGCGACGGATATTACATACTGGACCGCGGCAGTAGTCTCGGCACGATTGTAAACAACACTTGTATCGGAGGAAGGGGACCGAATTTCAAAGCCGAACTGCAGAAAGGGGCAAACATCGTTATTCTCGGGGCAGAGGCTTCTGAATTTAAATTTAAAATAACGATTTGACGGAGTCGCATGCTTCCCCGTAAAAACTTCGGTCGCGCCCTCCGCAAAGCCCTCAGCCAGCCCGGTTATGCCTGGGAAAACTTTGTTCATCGTCTGAAATGCACGCTGTCTTACCACCTGTTTGAGGGCTATAGCTTCGGGCCGGAGACAGTTTCACTGTTCCTGACTTATCACTGCAATTTGAAGTGCGCCATGTGCGGACAGTGGGGGGAAAACGGAGCTTTCCGGGATTTCAGCCATGCTATTTTACGCGAACGCCTTAGTCTGGCGGAAATTCAGGATCTGATCAATGACATCCGCCGTTACAAGCCCAATATCACGTTGTTCGGAGGCGAGCCCCTCCTTTATCCCGAGTGGATTGAAGTTCTGAAAATGATCAAAAAAGCTGGCCTGCGTTGTAATGTGGTCACCAATGGAACGCTGATTGAGCGCTGGGCAAAAGACATCGTCGATTTGCAGCTGGACGAAATCATCTTTTCTCTGGACGGGCCCGCAGCAGTCCATGATGCCATCCGCGGTGTACCGGGCACCTATCAGCAGGCGCTTCGTGGTTTTCAACTCCTCCGGGAACTCAAAACTCAACGCAAGCTGAGCAAACCGCTGGTCAATATCAATTGCACCCTTACACCCCAAAACATTCAATATCTCGAAGAAATCATCGCTATTGCAGACACCATGGGGTGTGCCGGCCTCACTTTTCATCACCTGCTCTTCTTGGAGCGCAAGACCGTAACCGATTTCCTGACTGTTTTTGAAACCCAATTCCACCAGCTACCTTCAGACTGGCTCGGTTTCGCCACCGATCAGCTTCCCGCGTTCGATTACGAGCTCCTGATCCAAAAAAAGCATCAGATCCAGAAGCAGAAATATCCGCTTGATGTGGCATTCTTCCCGAACCTTACTGATGCCGAAATCCGGCAATGGTACTCTCAGTTTCCCTTCCGGGCCAGTTCCTATAAAAACCGTTGCATGAGTTTATGGGCCACCGCGTATGTTTTCCCGGATGGCTCCGTCCGTCCTTATCATAGCATGAACTACTCCCCGGGGAATATCCGCACGCATAAATTCTCAGCCATCTGGAACAATCCGGACTACTGCAATTACCGGAAATACATCAAGTATCATAAATGTTTTGCGGTTTGTTCAAAAGGATGCACCGAATTTTTTCGCTATTAATAACGGAATTGATTTAAATGCAGGCATTGGTTAAATTGCATAAAATTATGAGCGATTTATGGAAAAGATTTTAATCATTGATGATGAAAAAGATGTCGTTGACCTTTTGCAGGAATACCTGATGCAGGTCGGCTATGACACCGCGACGGCCTCCTCCTTACATGAAGGAGAACAGCAGTTGGCGAATTTCCAACCTGGATTCGTTCTGTTGGATATCAAGTTACCAGATGGCGATGGTATTCAATTTCTAAAGAAAATCAAAGCCGCTTATCCTGATACTGAGGTGATCATGATTACTGGTCTGGTGGACCGCGAGATAGCCCTCGAAGCCCTAAAATTCGGCGCCGCTGATTATATCTGTAAACCGATAGATTTGGAATATCTTTCTAATAGTGTTCTGGCCAAAATCATCACTCGTTACGATCAGCGCACCTGAACCAGCAAGGTAACCCATGGGGCAAAACACTAACCAAGTCATTCGGGGGAATAGGCACTCACACATGATTGCGAAAATCCTATCGCAACCCCGCTGTATTTACTTCTTCATCATTCTCGTGCTGTCCGCGTCGCTTTCGGCGCAGACTAAAGGATTTAGTATAAACGCCGACTTTTTTGGTGATGAGCTGACTCTTTCCGTCGGCGATAAAATCAAAATCACCTACATTGACATTGGACCGCAGGGCAACCCAATCGAAAAAAGCAGTATTGCCGATGTACGACATGATGGAACAATCTTTCATGAACTCTTAGGCGTCGTCTTCGTGCAGAACCTGACGGTCAAACAGGTAGAAGAACTGCTGACCGTTAAATTTTCCGAATTCTTTACCCGCCCGCAGGTGGTGGTCAATATCATCGAGAAAACAACTATAAAAATATTTCTGTGGGGGGCCGTACCGCGCATCGGCGTTTATGCCACCAAACCCGCCACGACCATCGCCGAGTTTATCATCCAAAACGGCGGCGCTTCGCAGGACGCGGATATCAGCAAGATCACCATTTCCCGGGATGACGGCAGTGTGGTCGTTTTCGACCTCGAACGCTATCTTTTT
Source organism: uncultured bacterium (assembly GCA_964588795.1). Classification (GTDB taxonomy): domain Bacteria; phylum Fidelibacterota; class UBA2242; order UBA2242; family UBA2242; genus CAZPQN01. Next base: position 94,382 of record CAZPQN010000004.1, read on the forward strand.
ACCAACGATGCCTCCGGCAACGTGGAACTTAAAAACAATGACAAAATCATCGTACCCCGTGTCCAGATGAAGGATGAATATAACCGCCTGTCCAAAGGCTATATTCTGCAAACCGGCAATGTCATTTCCATCACTATCAACGAATTGGCCAACGTACAAAAAAATCCCAGTCAACCGGAAAACTATATCATTGATAAAGAAGGTAATATCTTCCACCGTCGTTTTGGTCTGATCCGCATGGGTGGCATTACTGTGGACAAGGCCCAGGCTACTGTGACTGAAATGGCAAGGCGTTACTACCGCGAACCAGTAGTCAATATCGAGGTGGTTGAGTTGACCTCCAGGAGTGTGTTTGTTTTCGGAGAGGTCAATCGGGCAGGCATTTATCCTCTCGAAGGCAATATCCGTCTGGCGGAATTTCTCGCCAATATCGGCGGGCTAACCCGGGATGCCGACCTGAAAAAGATCACTGTCACCCGGGACAATGCCAAGACCGTCGAGTTCAATCTCGAGGATTATTTATTCAAACGGATTGATAACAAAAACATTTATTTGGAGGATGCTGACCGCATCATCGTCCTGAGTAAGAGACGTGGATTATTATTCCGGATAGCGGAAAAGATTCAGCCGCTGACCACGATGATCAGTCTCGTGACCGCGGTGGCTTCCGTTTATGTTCTCACGACAAGACCGTGAATCGAATGATGACCTATGCCACATTATGAACTGAATCTGCGCGATTACTGGCGCATTATTAAAAAGAAAAAAATCATTGTCATTGTGACAGTGATTATGCTGAGTGGATTCAGCATGATGTTTGCCATCATCAATCGCCCGGATCCGCTATACCGGGTGACCTCCAGCCTGAAAATCGAAAAAAGCACCAACCTGACCGGACTCTATCTTTACAACATTTCCTGGGGCAGCGGCGACGACCTGGCGACGCGCGCCGAAGAAATCAAAAGCTACCCGATCCTGGAAGAGGCCGCCAAGGAAATGGGGCTGATTGATTCGGCCGTCACCTCGGAAGAAATCCGCAACAACAAGGATTACCTGGATATTGTCACCCGCCTGAAGGCCCGGGTCAAAACCGAACAGGAAGGCTTTACCAACATTATCAATATCATCGTCACTGATCAGGATCCGGTGCGGGCCACCAACCTCGCCAACGCCCTGGCCAAAGTGTACGAACGAATCAGCTTTGAAGAAAAGAATATTCAGGCCAAAAAAGCCCTCGATGCCGTACGTAATCAAAAATCACATGCGGAACGTGTCCTCCGCGAATCCGAGCTCAAGGTCCGCAACTATCGGGAGCAAAACAAATTCATCACCATGGACGGCACTGCCTCCCGCCTGAGTACCGAACTGAACGCCGCCGAAGCCAATCTCGAAAAGATCCGCGGCGATATCTCCCAGATCGACAACATTCTTAAGGAAATTGACCAGAACCGCGAGTACATTTACGGCGCCAATCTGGCCCTGCTCCTCAGCCAGTCGAACCGCTTCCTTGAGGACATGCAGAATAACCTGAATAAACTACGTTCGGATCTGACCAACTATTCCCAGCACTATACTCCCCAACATCCGGTGATCAAAGACCTGCAGCTCCAGATTAAAAACAACGAAAAACGTTTTGTAAACGAACTTAAAACTTACCGGCAAAACCTTAGCCGCGCTGAGAAGATCGCCTACGAAAAATGGCAAAAAATTGACGAGGAATATAAATCACTACCGCTCCTGAGCCTGACTCTCACCAATCTCGAGCGGGAACGTGATATCAACACCCAAATCTACGCCGGTCTTGAGTCCAAATATCAGGAGGCCCTGATCCGACTCTCCGAACAGGTCAAGGAAGTTTTTATCATCCGCCCGGCTTTCGTTCCAACCAGCCCCATCAACCCCACCATGATCGGACCAACCACTGCCATCGGTACGATTATCGGATTAATCTTGGGTATCGTACTAGCTTTTGTCGCCGAAACTCTGGACACCACTTTCAGTACGATTGACGATATCGAAAAAACCCTGGACACTACCGTCATGGGGATTGTGCCTTTCGTGGATATTGAAGCGTTAAAAAACGAAATGCAGGCCAAAATCTCCAATCCCGTCCCGGATGAAATCCTCGAAATGCAAGCCCGCCTGGTCTCGCATTATAATCCCAAATCAACCATGGCGGAGAGCTTTCGCGCTCTGCGCACCAACGTGCATTTTGCCCTGCTTGATAAAGGTTACAAGACCGTCATGGTGACCTCGTCTGTCGCCAGCGAAGGCAAAACCACGGTCGCCGTCAATTTGGCCGTCTCCATGGCGCAAATCGGCGTCAATACCCTGCTGGTCGAGACCGATTTGCGGAAACCACGCGTCTCGAAACTATTTGGCATCGAACGGGAACCCGGATTGACTGATATCGTCCTGCGCAAGGAACCTATCGATACGACTATTCGCACCATGAGCGATTTGCTCATGGGAACCATGGCCTCCGATACTTTACGCACGGATGGCATCGCCGGCATTGAGTATCTCAATATTCTGACCTCCGGTAAAATAGAACGCAATCCTTCGGAAATCATCGCCTCCAAACTGATGGACAACTTGGTGGCGGAACTCAAGGAAAGATACGATCTGGTGATTTTCGATTCCGCTCCCGTTATCCAGGCTACTGACTCAACCGTGCTGGGTTCGAAGGTTGACACGGTGCTGTTGGTATATTATCAGGGTAAAATCTCACGCGGTACTTTACGGCGCTCCAAGAGCCAACTGGAACTTTTGAAATCCGACATCCTTGGCGTGATTGTCAATGGCATGAAGGCCGACATCAGCGCGGATTACTCCGATTACAAATACAGCTACGAATATCACTATCAGGAAGAGGAGAAGACGCCGCAGAATAAATATGTCGCCGCACTCAGCCAGTTTTTCCTCAAACCTACGGAAGGTTTACCAGGAAGCATTTTCGCTCAAATCAACAAAGTTAGAGCCGGATTGGCCTTGCTATTGGTCGGTGCAATTTTTGGTACCGGAATCTGGGCTATTGGAAAATTGCGCTCTGCCTTTTCTAAAAAGCCAGCCCCAGTTCAAGTGACAGCCTCGGTCACCCACCCCTCCATTCAACCGGAAACAACGGCCACAGTTCCCATCATTCCGGATACCATGGCGTTCGCCCCGGCTTTCGCCGAAACCGTTCAGGTCATCCCCGCGGAGCTAAAACGACTACAGAACCAGCTTGGTATCGCTCCTGCCCCAGAACAAACGGGAACGTCACCGGTAGTCAGCCGCCAGACACCCTCGCGGGTCATGACCGCTGAAGAACAGGCTCGGCAAACCACCAGCCCCATGCAAACTACGTCAATTACTTCGGCTCCGACTTTCGAACAACCTGGTACAAAACCTGCCGCTGTCCGCCACCTACCTGGTCCTCACCCCTATACTGTGGTCGTCCAAAGAGCAGTCAATCCTGAGAATCTGAAAGCCGACCTGGCCTATTTCCGCCAGAAGGGTTTGCCGGCATTTATCACCACCGACTTTTCCAATCCAGAACGTAAAACGTACATGCTCTGTTACGGAAGCTTCATCTCTACCAAATCGGCAGTTGTCAAAGCCCAGGAATTCCAGTTCTTGGGACTGAAAGGGCTCTTTCAACCTCTACACCTGCCGATCACTATTCTCATTGGCCAATACAACTCTAAAGCGCAAGCGCTAAAAGCCATGAACAAATATCCTCCGCTGGCGGACAATTTGTATCTCCGACCAATTACTGAAGATGGTCAGTATTACGTACTCTACGGTGGCTTCCCTTCCACCGCACTAGCTGAAATGGTGCAGCTGACCCAGCCACTTCTTAATGATAAGGAAATCGTTTATCGTTGATGTTTAACGATTGAATTATGCCATACTACACCCATCGACGTAGACACCATCGCATTAAAAGAGGTGAACGCAAAATGCTCCTGATCGTTCTGCCGATCGCCCTGATGGCCGCATTTATCGTAACAGTTTTTATTCAAAGCATCCCCAAATTGTACTGGAATTTTATCAATAATTTTCGGATTGATGAACAAATCTCAACTGCCATCACCAAGGGTTCAGCTGTGCGCCGGGAGACCGATTTGCGGAAAAATTACGAAAAAGAATGGCGCAAGGATTCGCTCGAAACCTGGTCGAAAACCTATGAATCGCTGATGCAAAACCGCGACTACAACGAAGTCCAGGAATACGAACGGAAATTCGAAAAGGAAAAGCAGGGACTCTATTAGGGCATGCCAACCAACGAGGTTCTCGAGAGCGGAACCAATCGCCTGATAATCCTGGTCAGCATTCCATTCGCGATCATCGTGGCCTTTCTGTTGATCCGCGTCGCGCCGATCTACGCTCTGATCGCGGCGGTGGGGCTGGGATTGCTGATCGTCACCTTTACCAATACGGACTTTGCTCTGTTTATTCTCATCTTTTCGATGCTGCTGTCGCCGGAATTTGGTCAACGGGGTACTTCCGGCGGCGGCGTGACTTTACGACTCGATGATATATTCTTGGCGATTATTATTTTTACGTGGTTAGCTAAAACCGCCATTAATAAAGAGCTTAGTTTGTTCCGCCATACGCCCCTGAACAAGCCCATCGCGGTCTACATTTTTATCTGTTTCCTGTCCACCGGTTTCGGGATGATGTTCGGCAGGGTGAATGTCCTGAACGGGATTTTTTTCGTGCTCAAATATATCCAGTACTACCTGATCTATTTTATGGTAGTCAACCACGTCCGCAGTAAAAAACAGATTGACAATTTCATCCTTGCCATCATGATCACCTACATTATTGTGGTTATCATGGCGCTCTGGCAAATCCCCACCGGTCGGCGGGTGACAGCGCCGTTCGAAGGTGATGCGGGCGAACCCAATACCCTGGGTGGTTACTTGATTCTGATCATATCGATTAATTTGGGTCTGATTCTTTCTCCCGGCGTTCTGCCTTCCCAGGGCTTGCGTCGCTGGCTGTTGTCCATAACGATGCTATCAGTAATTCCTTACCTCATGACCAACTCGCGGGGCTCCTGGGCGGCAGGTATCCCGGTGGTGATCGCCTACGTTGTCCTGAGTAACCGGCGCTGGGTAATTATCGGCTTCGTGGCCTTTCTTGTCGGGATAGCCCCCTTTATTTTCCCACGCACAGTGATTGATCGGGTCAAGTATACCTTTACCGAACAGCGGGGATACGCGGCTAAGTTGCAGGAACATGTTGGTGGCATTACCATCGACACGTCGGCTTCGGAACGGATTCGCAGTTGGCGGGCGGCTTTCAATGACATCACCAAGCATCCCTTGTTCGGTTTTGGCATTACCGGTTGGCGCTTCCTCGATGCGCAATATATCCGCGTCATGATCGAGACTGGCTTCATAGGGCTGGCGGCCTTCTTGTATCTATTATTTTCTCTACAAAAGATGGTTTTTCAAATCTATGAGAACGCCCAGATTCCGTTTTTCAAGGCTTTCGCGCTCGGTTACTTCATCGCGACCCTGGCGATGATCACCCATGGCATCGGCGCCAACACATTTATCATCATTCGGATCATGGAACCGTTCTGGTTAATCGCCGGGTTGATTTTCGCCATTCCCGAAGTGGAACGGATCGAAATGGAAAAATTACATGAAATGGAAGCCCGGATCGCCAAGGTCAAAATCGGTAATGTCTGAGATGAACAGCCTGCCACCTGAATATCGTCCCTGCGCCCGCCCTGATTTATTGTTCAAAGAACTCAGCGACGGTGGCATCATCTACGAGCCACAGAGCGAAACCATGCATACCTTGAACGCCACGGCGGCTTTTATCTGGGTATTATGCGACGGTCAGCATTGCCTGACCGAGATCATCTCCGAGATTCGGAACAATTTCGCCAGTTTCGAAACCGATCCCGAAACTGAAGTATTGAAAGCTATCCGGCGCTTCCAAGCTCTTAACCTGCTTACTGATAAATAATGCCCGCCTTAGAACTGCAGATCGGGATGGCACGGATCGCTATCGAATGCCCGCCCGAGCTCGTTACGCCGATTAAAAGCACGGTCTTCAGCACTGTGCTTCGTACAATCAGTTTCGATACTCATCCCAATTACTCCATCCATAAAGAACATGAGCGCTATCTACTGCAACGTGGGAAACGAATAACTCATCAAAACCGTAACCCCGTCCGCATCATTTACGCGCTCGAATGGCAGATCGTCAATGACCTGCTCCGCCTTAACCGGCGCTATCTGCAATTGCACGCCGCCGCTTTACATTCTAATGGAAAGACCGTAGTCTTAATCGGCGGATCGGGAACCGGAAAAACCAGCCTCAGTATTTTACTGATGCGCCACGGATGGACTTTCATGACGGATGAGTTCGCCCTGATTGATGTGGATTGTCAAACGGTTTTTCCCTTTCCGCGCAATTTGATTATCAAACCACATCATCGACGTTACCTGCAACTGCCGACTGATCTGCCAGTCATTCATATCGTGGGTGACCAGGATGAGTCCCAACCCGTCTATTACGTCGCTCCAACCTATTTTGGGGCATGTTCCGCACGACCCGAACAATTGTCCAAAATAATTCTGATCAGTGCCGGAGGTGATGCACAGGCTTCGCGTACGCCCCTGACCGAGGTGGCAACTTTTGAGCGGCTTTACCAGAATCTGTTCAATCCCCGTGCATTCAGACGCTGTCTGCCGGATAACCTTTCCCGACTTTTACCCGTCACCCAACGCTTTATTCTGCATCTGCCCAATCCCCTCGGCTTAACTCGCCAAAAGCAACAGGAATTGATTGAAACACTGGTAGAACCATGCTAAGACATTATCGCGACTTGCTCGACGATCGTATCAGGATTGAGATGTTTCGCAAGGCCATTACGGAGCTCGTTGATCCCTCCAAAGTGGTCGCCGAAATCGGCAGTGCCCTGGGAACGTACTCGTTTTTTGCTGTACGGGCTGAGGCCAAGCGAGTCTATGCCATCGAAATGAGCGACATTTTCCAAGTCGGGTTGGAATTAGCCCGCCGCAACAGGATGGAGGATAAAATCCAATTCTTCTTTGCCCGGTCAACGGAAGTGAATCTGCCTGAGCAGGTTGATCTGATTATAATGGAGGACTACAGTCCCTTTCTGCTCTACAGCGGGCTGGAAACAACTATCCGCGACGCCCGCCAGCGATTCCTTAAACCGGGGGGCAACTTCATCCCGAACAACTTCGAGTTGAAGCTGGCTTTGGTGGAATATCCCACATTTTTCCATCAGCTCCATTTGTGGGAAAAAGAGCAGGATATCCTGTTCGACCTTGACTGGAGCTATACAACCGATCTGATTTTTAACGAAACCCACTATGCCGATGATCGTCCCAAACAGCTGTTAACTGCCGAATATTCGGTGAAAACCATCGACCTTAGAAGCTGCGACGATTTCATGGTAAATTTTCACCAGGAACTAACGATAGAGCGACCCGGGATCGTGCACGGCATTCTCGGCTGGTGGGATTGCTGGTTCACGCCGCGGCAATTTTTCTCTAATTCGCCGCAATTGCCGAACAATACCTGGGGTCAGATGTTTTTCCCGCTACGCTATCCCATCCCGGTGCAGACATCCGACAAAATCACGCTGAGCCTCTTATCACTGCCGGCCAAATATTCCGGGCAAATCCACTTCAAGTGGCAGGTAGAACATGCAGGCAATGTCCAGGAATACAATACCTTTCGCGCCACGGCTCCCGATCCCCAGCGCCTGCGCCAGTTTCAGCTGACCAGCACCCCGCGCCTCAGCCGCGATGGTCAGGTCCAGCAGTTTATCTTGAATCATTTAGACGGCCAGCATAGCTGGACTGAGATTGCTGCCTTGCTCTGCACTGCTTTCCCGGACGTTTTCCAGAATACTGAACAAGCCCTGACAAAAATCAGCGAAATTTCTGCCCGCTTGACTCTCGATCGCTGAGAGTGGTTAACATTTCCCGTGATTTTATGCTAAAAGTTTGTGATATTTAGACTGTAGCTCCGTCAACTGGCTGTAAGTGACGGAGCGGAGCCTTTAAAAAAATCACTGAGGTCAGGCAATGAAACTGGTCATTCAAATCCCCTGTTTTAATGAAGAACAGACGATCGCCGCCACGCTGGCCGATTTGCCCCGCACGATACCCGGCATTGATGACATCGAAATCCTAATTATTGACGATGGCAGTTCCGATCGCACCGTTGAAACCGCCCGACAAGCTGGTGTCCGGCATTTTGTCCGGCACACCCAAAATCTCGGACTGGCGCGTGCCTTTCAACACGGTTTGGAAAAAAGTTTGCAACTCGGCGCCGATATCATCGTCAATACCGATGCCGATAATCAATATAAAGGCTCCGACATCGCCCGCCTCGTACAGCCGATCCTCAATAAAAAAGCCGAGATCGTGATTGGTGACCGCCAGATTGACAAAATTCACGAATTTTCCTGGCTAAAAAAGCGACTTCAGAAACTCGGCAGTTATGTCGTCAGGAAAGTATCCCAAACCAAAATCCCGGACACGACCAGCGGTTTCAGAGCTTACAGTCGCGAGGCCGCCTTGCACATGAACATTATCTCAACTTTTTCTTACACCCTCGAAACCATTATCGAAGCCGGGCAGAAAGACATTCCTATCATCAGCGTTCCCATCGAAAGCAATAAAACCGAGCGCCCGTCGCGCCTTTTTAAAAGCAATGGCTATTACATCAAACGTTCATTCGCCACAATTATCCGCATTTATACCATGTACCAGCCGCTAAGAGTATTTTTTTACACCGGAATGACAACTCTGGGTGTTGGACTGTTTCTATCACTACGTTATATAGTTTTCATGCTCATCGGCCAAGGCAAGGGACACGTTCAGTCGGTCATCATCGCTGCAGCATTCCTGATCATCGGATTTTTCCTGCTAATGATCGGTCTGCTGGCGGATGTAATTGCCGCCAACCGAAAAATCCTCGAAAATATCCAGTACCAACTTAAAAAGGAAA
>CAZPQN010000005.1:0-90902 GCA_964588795.1 uncultured bacterium
GCGATGCGCTGATGTAGAACGTATGTTTTGATTTGGGAATGATCGGACCGCTCAGAGTGCCGGTAAATTCCGAATAGCCATACGAATAGGTTCCCAATCCCAAGATTTTTTTATCCGGGCTCAGGAATTTGTCCGTGACGCCATCAAAGGTCAGGCGGTATTTATCAGAACCGGCGCTGGTCGTGATGGCCACAATCCCGGACATAGCATCGCCGTATTCGGCATTAAAGCCACCCGTCTGCACACTCATTTCGGCAATGGATTGATTGGGCACGAAAACTCGTTGTGCAGAATTGAATGGATCAGTGACGAGCACACCGTCAATATAGGTTGCCGTTTCGCCTCCCCGTCCGCCGCGCACATTCATTGCACCCGTGTTTTCGGCTTTGACCACACCGGCGGTCGTAGCGGCCAAATTGGCCAACCCGCGCACCGGCATATTCTCGATGTCTTCGGTACGCTTGACGACATTGGTATTGGTTTCGTCCTTGCGGATTAATTTTCTTTCAGCCGTCACTACGACTTCCTGACCCAAGTCCAGGGTAGTCCGTTCCATCTGGACATTAATGGTACTGGTCAGGTCTAAGTTGACCTGCACATCGTTTTCCACATAGTCGCGGTAACCGATGAAGGTCACTCGCAAGGAATGCGTTCCCACCGGGACATTCAGGATAGAGTAGTATCCGTCCAGATCAGTGGCCGCTCCCAGAGTCGTTCCCATAATAATGACATTGACTCCGACGAGTGGTTCACCGGTGGTCTTGTCCGTGATCGTGCCGGCGATTTTTCCAGTCGTTCCTGCAAAAAGCATCAACGGCACGAGCAGGAGTACAAGCATCCAAGCTCTCAGCTTCTTAGCCATACAAATCCTCCTAAAGTTCGTGGTTTCATTTTTTTCACGTTGGTCTTTATTAGACTCAAATTGGAATACTCAGTAAATCAATACCCATTCACGTCCAAAAGTAGTCCAAACCATTCCCATAGGGAAACGTCTTTCGATAAGTGGCTACTAATGTCGCTGAATGGTAATCCATTAGCGCCTATATCACAAATCCACTTTGTATGATGTACCTCAAACCGCCTGTATTTATAAAGCCATTAAAAGCAATAGTGCCGTTAAACGATACTGCAAACCGTTTATCGGGAATTACATTCATTTTTTAATTGTCTAATAGTTATTTCATTCCGAAAATATATCGTATGATGATCAGAAATCAGAACTATATACCGGCGCACCGCACCAGATACCAACTCACTAAAACCATGGCTGTTTACGAATAGGGTATTCAGTCTATCATGATATTCCGGCCGAAAAAAGAACCCCTCTCGTTCTGGCGTTTGCAACTTTTCGGCTGGTCGCTCTATGCCGTTTACGATCACATTTTATATTTCAGCTATCGCCATTCCTACACGTGGCATCTGTTTCTCTGGAACACGCTATTAGCCGTGTCCGGATTCCTGATCAGTACGGGCATGCGCTCGCTATATCGCCGGATCAGGTATCAATCCATCCCCATGCTCTGGCTTATTTTAATCATCCTGCTGGTCACCATCGCAGGTACGAATGTCTGGTGGGTAGTGGATAAAGGTTTGGACCTGATCATGAAACAGGAAGGTGACATGGTCGTCCCGACTACCTGGCGTTACTACATGATCTATGCCTATCTCTGGGGCTCGATTCTCTTTACCTGGAGCGTATTATATTTCGGATTAAAATTATGGAACGAATGGAGTCTGCAAAAGGAAACCACCGAACGCGCCAAGATTCTGGCTAATCGTGCTCATCTGCAAATGATCCGCTATCAGATCAATCCGCATTTCCTTTTCAATACCTTAAATTCGATCCGCGCCCTCATTGAAGAAAACGAAAAAAATGCCAAGGAAATGATCACTGAATTATCGGAATTCCTCCGCTATTCATTGATCAGCAGTCAATATACTGACGTCCCGCTTAGTGAAGAAATTGAAGCCATCCGACACTATTTCGCTATTGAAAAAAAACGCTATGAGGATAAGTTGGTGGTCGAAATCGAGGTCGAACCGTTGGCCGAGGATTATCCGGTACTGAGTTTCATGATCCACCCCCTGGTGGAAAACGCCATCCGCTATGGAATGCGTAGTAGTCCCATGCCTCTGCGAATCTCGGTCAAAGCCTCGGTGGTGGGCGACCGATTGACCGTCGAAGTCTGCAACACTGGCAAGTGGCTGGAACCAATCCCCGATAAAAATCACGATCAGCAGAATGGCAAAATTCTTGAAAATGTACGCCAACGATTGGAAAATGCCTTCCCCAACAATCATCGCTTCACCATCGAGGAAAGCAAAGACGGAATGTGCGTTCGCATGGAAATCATTCAGCGCATATCGGGGAACACCAATGCCTGATTCAGCGAACTTAAAGAAGGTAAAAGCTAAAAAATATTGGCGGGGCCTGACGATCAGCCCGACATCATTTTGGCCTCTGCATATTTCCGGTTGGGTGTGTTATTCACTAATCCACTTTCTTCAACTACAGGTTTGGGGCGATGCACCCGCGGCAAAAATTTATCAGTATCTGATTTACTACCTTTCCCTCCTGCTCTTCCTAACCATCCAGCGCTATGTCTTCCGCGATTTAAATTACCGAACCTGGTCTTTCCGCCACCTGATTGCTACCGTGACCTTGACCGGCATTCTGCTCGCCGCCGCTAAACATATCTTTTACACTGCCGTGATCAGCGCCGTCTTCAATCTGCATCTGACTCTGATCAAACAGACCAAAATTACCGAGCTTCTTCAGACCCTTTTTCTGAATTCGATTGTTTTTATCGGTTGGGGTGGTCTCTATTACGGTATCAAGTACTGGCTGGAATGGAATGAGCAGAAAACCCAGACCGAGCGCGCCCATGCCTTAGCCCAGCGGGCGCAACTGCAAATGCTTCGTTACCAGTTGAATCCCCATTTTTTATTCAACTCGCTTAACTCGATCCGGGCTTTAATTTCCGAAAATAAAAAAAACGCTAAGGCGATGATCACGGAGCTCTCCGAATTCCTGCGATACTCCTTGCTCAGTGAGAACCTGATTGAGGTGCCCCTCAAACAGGAAATCGACGCCATCCAGCACTACTACGCCATCGAAAAGCGTCGCTTTGAATCCAAGCTCGATATTCACTTCGAGATCGAGCCCCGCGCCGAGGAATTTCCCATTATCAGCTTCCTGATTCATCCCCTGGTCGAAAATGCCATCAAATATGGCATGCGCACCAGTAACCTGCCTCTGCAAATCTGGATTAGGGCCACATTCGTCGATCACACGCTCTGCGTGGAGGTCACCAACACCGGCCACTGGATCGAATCCAATCAGGGTTTGAAACAACCGGGTGACAGCACCGGAACCGGCCTGGAAAATGTCCGGCGGCGTCTCGAAAGTGCCTATGCGCAGAATTATTGCTTTAAAATTGATAAATTACCTGAGCATGTAACGGTTAGATTCGAAATCCATAAAAAATGTGAGTCGTACGATGAAGAAACACTATAACGCGCTGATTGTTGACGATGAACGCCTCGCTCGCCAGGACCTCAAAGACCTGCTCAAGGATTTTGAAAACATCCACATCATCGGCGAGGCCGATAGCGTCGCCGCCGCCATCAATTCCATCGAGGAACTCCAGCCCGATGTCATTTTTCTCGATATTCAGATGCCCGGCGAATCTGGTTTCGAACTTCTCGAAAAGACGAAAGTCACGGCTAAAATCATCTTCGTGACCGCCTATGACGAATACGCCATCCGCGCTTTCGAGATCAACGCCCTGGATTACCTGTTGAAACCGGTCAGCCCCGACCGGCTCCGACGCGCCATCGAGCGGATCGAAAATCAGGAAGACATTGACCTCGCTAAAATGAAACGGCTGACCAACATCGACCATCTTTTCCTGATGTTCAACAACCAATATAAATTTATTCCAATAAAGTCTGTCGTCTGCATCACCGCTGCTGGCGATTATTCGGAACTGTTTCTCTGTGATGGTCACAAGGGTCTCGTGCAAAAATCGATGAAGGAATGGGATGACCGCCTGCCGGAAAATTTTTGCCGCATCCACCGCTCCAGTATCATCAATTTGGAATATGTCGAGCGTCTCGAGGAATGGTTCAACTATTCCTATCAAGTCTATCTGCGCGGCATCAAAGAGCCGTTTGTGATGAGCCGCCGTTATGCCGCGAAGCTCAAAGAAAACCTGAAGTAATTCGCTCCTCAGTCAGGGGAAACGAATGGGACGTCAATTATTATTAAAGTGGCTGAAAAATCCTTTTGTTCTTCTAATTGCCATTGTGGTATTTGCTTTCACGGGACAAACGATCATTAAAAAAATCAACCGATTGGAAGAAAACCACCTCCGTTCTCAAGTCCGCAAAACAATTGAAAACTATTATGCCGGACTGCATAATCCAACTGACTCCCTCAATTACCGCGACCTGTTGCATGCCCGATCTGTCGCGCTCCCGCCGGCTGCCTCGATTGGTAAGATCAATAATGTCACAAGCCCCGCCAACTCTCTGAAGCCCGGGCAATCCGTAATAGAAATTTTCGGTAAAGGAAAGTTCGCCATCGCCGTTTTCGAGCATACGGATCATCTGGCTGACCGTGACTTGCCAGATACTCCCGCCAGCTATGATTTTTTTGCTTTGATCAAAGAACGCGGGCACTGGTTGATCGTAGCTTATTCTCCGCCTGCGTTTAGTCCCGGTGGTGACACCATCCGCTGATGCCGAACAATTTTAAAGGATTTGCGCCGCAATCCATTGAATTTCTGCGGGTGCTGGCGGTAAACAATAACAAAACCTGGTTCGAAAAACACCGCCCCGAGTACTACGACCACATTTTAAAGCCATTCCAACAGCTGGTGATGGATTTAAGCACCTTGATGTTGAGTATTGACCCATTATTCGACACCACTCCCGCGGTCAACCGCACCATCGCCCGGATTTACCGGGACACCCGCTTTGCCCGCGATAAATCACCCTATCGCAGTAATCTCTGGATAGTTTTCAAATATCCGCATACTGATTGGAAAAGCGAACCGGGTTATTTCTTCGAACTGTTTCCGGATTTTTATCGCTACGGAATGGGATTTTACCAGGCTCCCTATCACCTGATGGAACGCCTGCGCGATTTCCTGTGCGAACATCCTGATGAGTTTCTTAAACTTACCAGCCCTATTACTCGACGAGGCATTTTTACCGTTGCCGGCGATAAATATAAACGCCCCATCAAGGCACAACTGCCGTCTAATTTGTTGGACTGGCTCAGCTGGAAAAGCTTCTATCTCGTGAAGAACTGCCGAATAAACCGGCGATTGTTCTCTGCGCTGCTTATTAAGGAGCTTTGCGAAGCATTTCAGACCACTGTGCCTTATTACCGCTTTTTACGCTCGCTGACCGAGTGATTGCCGCCGGCAGTCAACCCCGCCGTGTCCGTTACCGTCTTTTTATATAAAAACGCGCCGCATCCGATTTTTCAAACCGGATGCGACGTCGCTTAACCTCAGACGAGAGCAAGGTGTTATTCGAGATTCTTATTCAATCGGCGGCGGCTCAAATAGGCCACTCCCAGATAGACGATTGTGACAATAGCACAAATCGCTGAGATGATGCCAACCTTTTCTAAGATTACCGACCAATCGTGGATCCTTCGTATCAGAACAGTATAGAGCGTCCCTAAGACTACCCAGGCAAGATAGACTATCCCAATGATCCATGGGCGGAATTTTTCGATGACAAATCCACCAGCCCACAATACCGCGAGTCCTATCCCAAACACGTTAATCACCAGCAGGATAGCAATATCGTCAAACTCCGTAGATGCCTGCCCGAGAATATGTTCACGATAAAAAATCGATCCGGCCAGATACAGTATACTAAAAAAGTACATCACCGCCGTCACCTGTCGCACAATCTGACGCTGTCGTTCATCAAGTTTCAAACTACTTTTATTCATTTTCATTAACCTCCCAGAATAATTGATCCAATGTTTTACCAAGTGCCCGTGCAATCCTGATGCACAACTGCAATGACGGATTGAACTGCCCTTTTTCAACCAGTCCTATAGTCTGCCGCGTAACTTCCACGCGTTCCGCCAATTCCTGCTGTGACCAATTCTTTGCCACCCGGGCTAATTTAAGTTTCATGTTCATGGATTTCCTCCTTCTTTGTTACTTGGCGTTTGGTCGAAGGATAATCCGGGACGTCTCTCTTCGGTTCCGCCCCCGGAACCCCTTCAGGCCAAAGGCCAAAATTCGCAATCGGTAATCGGTACATTTTGACTCCTTTCTTTTGATGATGGTTTGGTTTTACATTGCTTCAGATTCGAATCCGAAATTTTTTACACCCTTAATGTACAATATATTTTATTAAATGTCAACAATATTTTACATCTTGCAACAAAAACATTCCATGATGGACATTGATCGTCCTTACCTGATGTCTCATTTGGTAACGATAATTTTTTTCGCGTTCAGATTAATGTTCCTTAATTTCCGAGGAATATTAGCGAGGTACATGATGAAAAGGGAACGCGTAATCCTGACTGCTTTATGTTTGTTCGGTGTTTTGCTGGGCGGAGAAGAAATACGGCGGGGAGGTTTAAGTGGGGTTGTGGTGGATAATTCCACTCAGCAACCACTCCCGGGGGTCAATGTTTTCATCGTAGGTACCGGGCTTGGTACCGCCACGGATATTAATGGTACTTTTTACCTGATGGATTTACAGCCAGGGAGTTATCATGTTCGTTTCCAGATGATGGGTTACGAACCGCAAACCAAATTGAATCTGCCGGTCAGCCCCGGGCGTACGTTTCACCTGAATATCGGATTAATTCAGACCGTGCTGGATTTGCAAAGCGTTGTGGTCACGCCGGATTTTTTCAAAAAAGCCAAAGATGCCGTCGTCAGCGATCGCTCGGTTGATTTTACCGAAATCATCAATGATCCCGGTAGTTCAATGGATGTGCAGCGGATGATGCAGGCCTTACCTTCCGTCGTTTCCGGATCTGACCAATATAATGAAATCGTCGTACGGGGTGGAGCGCCCGGTGAAAACCTGTTCATTCTCGACCATATCGAGATCCCGAATCCTAATCACTTTGGTGAAATCGGCACTGGCGGCGGCCCGATCGGCATGATCAATCCGCTGTTCATCAGCGAGGTGGATTTCTATGCGGGTTCCTTTCCGGCGCGCTATGGAGACAAGGCTTCATCCGTGATGGATATTTCCTTGCGGGAAGGCAATCGCCGTAAAAGAGAGACGAGTCTTGATATGGGCATGTCGGGAATTGGTCTGCTCAGTGAGGGTCCACTAAGTGGAGCGCGCGGTTCATATTTGTTCAGCTTTCATAAAAGTTATCTCGATTTGATCATTGCCAATACCGGATTGACCGCTGTGCCGTACTATTATAACTTCCAGACCAAAATGACTTACGACCTGAATCCGAAACACAAGCTCCTCTGGAATACAGTATACGGTAACGATAAAATAGATATCGTCAATCAGGACAAAAAAGCTTCGCGGGGCGCCGAAAATGTCAACGTCAAGGGCAGTGAGTGGGCGACCGGTCTGTCCTGGAAAGCCTTATGGGATGAACATACCTACTCGCTGCTGACCGCTTTCGCCGTCCAGAATTGGTGGTGGTACCGGGTTTTTCATGACAATGGAACAGTTTATTCCAAGAGCGATATTACGGAAATTGATTAGGCGCTGAAAGGCGATTTTGTCCATCGTCTCAGCGATCGTCAGGAAATTACCGGCGGCTTTAATTTGAAAAACTGTTACGGTAATTACCTTAACTGGGCCCAACCGGACACGGTCTTTGGGCATGCTTATTATCTCGATGGAGCGCCCAACTGGACAATATTAAACAACTGGCCGGCTCCGGGTGTTATTGATTCGACGGTCGTTATCGATACATTGGAAATTCCGGTGGCCTGGGACATTCACCGCAAACTGAGTTCGTACAAAACCGCCGTACATTTCCAGTACAAATGGTCTCCCTGGGAAGCCCTGACCATCCTGGCCGGCGCCCGTTTCGACCATTATGCACTGACCAAATTCACCAGCTGGGCACCACGCATCGGCCTATCCTATCAGCTCTCGCCGGTGACGAAAATCAATGCCGGTTTTGGTCGGCACTATCAAACACCGCTGGGCATTTTTATGGCTTTCAATTCGGCCAATAAAAAATTGAGAAGCAAGTATTCAGACCAGATTGTCATCGGGGTCGAGCATCTTTTCACCCGCGATATCCGCGCCACACTCGAATTTTATACCCGCCAAATGCGTGATATTCCGGTCATGGCTTCCGACCTGACTCCCGATTCGCTGGATAATTCCGAGATGGAGCTCGTCAATCACGGCCAAGGTCACGTGGAGGGACTTGAATTTTTCCTGCAGAAAAAGCTCTACGACCGCTTCCACTGGATGTTCAGCTATTCCTACTATGTCGCCAAAGCCAGTGATCCGCGTTATACTAACCGCGAATATGACGCGGATTTCGACTTCCGCCACGTTCTGACCCTGGTTTTCGGGTATCGCGAAAAGCTGAAAGATAAACCCTGGTACCATGCTCTCCAAACCAAATGGTGGTATCGTCCGACAGCCTGGTTATTACCTTTGGGTGATGAAGTCGAATTCAGTCTGCGCTGGCGCTATTTGGGTGGTAAACCATACACACTACAGGATTACGACCCCTATACGCAACGCTGGTATATCTCTGCCCATCAGCCACTGCACACTGAAAGATTTCCGGCCTATCACCGCCTCGATCTGAAACTCAATCGCCGTTATATTTTCAATAAAGTTAATTTGGTCACCTACATCGAAATCCAGAACATCTACAATCGCGACAACATCTGGGATTATTCCTACGATTCCGACGGAATCAAGGAGACGGTGTATCAATATAAATTATTCCCCGTCGGGGGCTTTATCCTGGAATTTTAAAACTTCCATAATCTAGAAATCTCGCAAATCCACCGGCCTTATCAACGGACCGCTTGGTTAGCGTTTTACTCTTCATTTTTTTCTTGCTTCCGATTGCCTCTCCACAGTAGATTATGTTAGTGTTTACTAACTTAACCAACCATCAACCATGAATCAACCCACCAAACGCCAACAGGAAATTGTTCGCGCGGCTATCGTACTGATCGCCAATCATGGCTTTCAGTCTTTCACGACCAAAAGGTTAGCGCAGGAATTGGGCGTAACCGAACCGGCTCTCTACCGCCACTTTGCCAATAAACTGGCGATTATGCTGGGCATTCTGGCGCATTTCGAAGAAGTCTCATTACGAATTCGTCACTCATTCGACCATCCCCAACACAGCGGGGTACATTTGATCGAACTGTTTCTCCGTGATCGTTATATGATTTTCAGCAACGACCCGGAACTGGCCAAGGTGATGTTCGCAGAGGAAATATTTTTAGACGAGATTCGGCTGGCCCCGAAAATCCTGCAAATCATGGACGAGCATCGCACTTTGCTGATCAAAGCCATCCGCCAGGGGCAAAGTGAAGGCACGATTCGTACTGATATTACCTTCAACCAGCTTTTTCACCTTATCGTCGGTTCGATGCGTCTCATTATTGACCGGTGGTGCCTGAGCGGCTATGGATTCGACCTAAACACCGAAGGCCTGCAGCTCTGGGAGGCGATTAAAAAACTGATCACACCAGCCAATCCGTAACATGATGTTAATGAACACTAACTATTTACTCAGGGACAAACATGAAAAGACCAATTATCACGATCGACGAGACTAAATGTAATGGTTGCGGTTTATGCATCCCCAATTGTCCGGAAGGTGCGATCCAAATCATTGACGGCAAGGCCCGCTTAATCAGCGATTTGTTTTGCGATGGATTGGGGGCTTGCCTTGGTCATTGTCCCGAGGGCGCTATCAGCATCATCGAGAGGGAAGCGACGCCTTATGACGAACGGCAGGTAATGCGCAACATTATTGCGGCAGGGCCGAATACGATCAGAGCCCATCTCCAGCATCTTCTCGATCACGGCGAACTGCAGTACTACGATCAGGCATGCACCGTTCTGCGGGAAAATCAGTTACCCGTGCCGATCGCCGCTACCTGCGCTTCAGGGTTATGCCAGGCGGCCTTGGAATCTCCGCAGGCATCGGCTATGCCCGCAATCGAAAGCAGGCTGCATCAGTGGCCGGTGCAGTTACAATTGCTCAATCCTTTGGCGCCATTTTTTAATAACGCTGATTTACTGATCGCCGCTGATTGTGCACCGTTTGCCTACGCTAATTTTCATCAAGATTTTTTATCCGGTCGTATCCTGATCATATTTTGTCCAAAGCTCGACCAGACGATCCAAAATTATATTGACAAACTGACCAATATTTTCAGCCTGCATCAGATCAATTCCATTACCATTCTGCGCATGGAAGTTCCTTGTTGCGGAGGCGTGGAACTAATCGTTCGGCGGGCATTGGCTCAGGCTCACAAGCACTACCCGCTTACCACCAAAATCGTCACCATTAAAGGTCATTTAAAATAAGAAGGGCTAATATGACTTCAACCAATCCGATTCTTAATTTCCAGCAAATGCTGAACTATCAATCGCAGGCGATTGTCAGCTCCGTGATTCTCAAGGTCCCGGGTGGCAATGTCACGCTGTTTGCCTTCGATGCTGGTCAGGAACTCAGTGAACACACCGCCCCATTCGATGCTTTGGTGCAGGTTATCGACGGGGAAGCCGAAATCCGTATCGATGGTCATCCATATACTCTGAGTGCCAGCCAGGCGATCATCATGCCCGCTAACCATCCGCACGCCGTCAAGGCATTATCCAAATTCAAGATGCTCCTGACCATGATCAAAAGCTGATTGGGTTGTTTTAAGGGACCGGTATTTCCTGTACCGCTCAAGAAATATCTCAAAATTAGTCTGAAAGATTTCCCGAAAAACCAAGTCATGATCATCGCCGGTCAATAACCGATGCAGGTAGGCGATAAATTGCTCCTCGCCAAAGTCTTTGACCAGGTCTTCGACTATTGTCGCGAATTCGGAATAGATGAACCAAATTCGGTTGGGCATTAACATCACTTCGGAATTTTTTCCGGCAGAAAACGCCCGCTGCTCCCAGTCGCGCGGATCAAGAAAGTAACCCTTTTGCAGATAGGCTATGGTTTCCTCCCGACTCAAATAACCATCAACTCCGCGTTGGCAGGCACTATAGGTCGCCACGCCTTCGAGTAACCAGTGCGGAAAATGCCTGAATCGAATACCCGGCATGTTCTGATACAGGATAGTGTGGGAAAGTTCGTGGCGCAGGTAAACATCGAGGTGAATTGTGCCTGTCAATCCGTCATCCTGTCCTTTTGATGACGCAAAAATCCGTCCTCGTACAGGATAAGTAACAAAGCGCGTCTTGGTACCGGTCAGACGCTGCATTTCTGCCTGGGTTCTGCAGAGAACCAGTTCAGGTTTGTGCTTAAATTTCAAATGATGAAAATCCTCTACTTGAGGCAGGACTTCTTGCATCGCGAGGAAAGCTTGTGGATGTGTTCCCCGGTGATAAAAAATGACGATCTTCTCCGTCTCCAGACGGCGAAAAGCAGGCATGAACGGCAGCAGACCGGCCAGGCGTCCCCAGCCTAAATGGTAAATTACAACCATGCCTGACAGGATCAGTGTTCCCCGCAGGATATCCGGTACGTGCTTCGATAAGACGGCGTTCATAGTTAAATATTAACCAATCCCGTCCAGGCAGACAAGCAGACCGCCCCGGATGGATTTCCTTCGAATGAACAAAAATCATTACAGCTCTGCCGCTATCAATTATTTGTTCGATAGTAAGCAACCTTATGGTTCCGATGCGGCTTGTTTTTCTGGTCATTTTTCTTTAATTTTTTAAGCCTTTGGGCATCGAAAAATGGATCCGCAAAACGCTGATTATTACACACAGTCTACCCTGAACCACCGTCTGATTCGCAAGGATGCGGTGATGCCTTTTGATCACCTGAGCAAGACACCATGCTAAACCCGGAGGAGAAAAGCATGCCGGTAAACGCCGAACTTGAGCAACTAAAACAAGCCTGGGAGCAGGGACTATTGAAAAAAACTTTGGTCCGCAATCCGGAATCCAAGCCGGAGTTTACCACGGGTTCATGGTTACCAATCGAAAGAGTCGCTCTGCCATCGCTGACGACGACTGCCGAATATTGCGAAAAGCTGGGCTTTCCGGGAGAATACCCTTTTACGCGCGGGGTACAACCAACGATGTATCGGGGGCGCCTCTGGACAATGCGCCAATATGCCGGGTTTGGCACCGCCGAAGAATCGAACACCCGCTATAAATATCTCCTGAAACAGGGGCAGACTGGCTTATCAATCGCTTTCGATCTGCCAACGCAAATCGGTTATGATTCCGATGATCCACACAGCACCGGTGAAGTCGGCAAGGTGGGAGTTGCTATTGATACTCTGCATGATATGGAGATCCTTTTTGACGGTATTCCACTCGATAAAGTTTCCACGTCCATGACAATCAATGCTCCCGCGGCCATTCTGCTGGCGATGTATCTCGCCGTTGCCGAGAAACAAGGCATCCCCCGCGCCCAGCTTAATGGTACGATTCAAAACGACATTCTTAAAGAGTACGTCGCACGCGGTACTTACATTTTCCCGCCCAAACCCTCCCTGCGGTTAATTACCAACATCTTTGAATATTGTACCCGGGAGGTACCCAAATGGAATACGATCAGCATCTCCGGTTATCATATCCGCGAAGCCGGGGCTACTGCCGTCCAGGAGATTGCCTTCACCCTTTGTGACGGGATCGAATATGTGAAAACCGCCCTGGCGGCCGGTATGGATGTTGACCAGTTCGCGGATCGCCTGTCATTTTTCTTCAATGCCCACAATGACCTGTTAGAGGAGATCGCCAAATTCCGCGCCGCGCGGCGCATCTGGGCCAAGATTATGAAAACCAAATTCCAGGCGAAAAATCCCAAGTCCATGATGTTGCGATTCCATACGCAAACCGCCGGTTCCACCCTCACCGCCCAGCAATCGGACAACAATATCGTGCGGGTGACTTTGCAGACGCTGGCAGCAGTGCTGGGTGGCACCCAGAGCCTGCACACCAATTCCCGTGATGAAGCCCTCGGTTTGCCGACTGAGGAATCGGTGCGGTTAGCCTTGCGCACTCAACAGATCGTCGCCTTTGAATCCGGAGTGACCAATTCGGTTGACCCCCTGGCAGGCTCCTATATCATCGAGGAACTCACTGACCGCATCGAAACCGAAGCCTGGCAGTACATCGACCGGATTGAAGAATTAGGCGGTATGGTGAACGCCATCGAGCAGGGTTATGTACAAAAGGAAATTCAGGACGCCGCCTACCGTTACCAGCAGGAAATCGAAAACCAGACTCGCGTCATCGTCGGTGTCAACCGCTTTATGGTCGAAGAAGAGCTCCCTCAGGATATCCTGCGCGTCGACCCACACTTGCAGGAGGTTCAAATCACCAAATTGCATCAGGTCAAAGAGCAACGCGACAATCTGACCGTAAAGACCTGCTTGGAAGCAATCCGCCGAGCCGCTCGTCAGTCGGAAACGAATTTAATGCCCTTTTTAATTTCCGCGGTGCGCGCCTACGCCTCACTGGGTGAGATTTGTGGCGTGCTCCGTGAAGAATTCGGCGAGTACCGTGAATCAATAGTATTGTAGAGGCACGATATGGTGAAGAAGATCCGCATTTTAATCGCCAAACCCGGCCTTGATGGTCATGACCGCGGGGCTAAGTATATTGCCCGCGCGCTCAAAGACGCCGGCTACGAGGTCATTTACACGGGAATCCGGCAAACCCCGGAAGCGATTTCTCGCACTGCGATTCAGGAAGATGTAGACTTCGTCGGTCTCAGCTTACTTTCGGGTGCGCATCGGGAATTATTCCCGCGCGTTGTCCAGCTTTTACGCTCCGCCAATGCCGATGATATTGTCGTTTTCGGCGGAGGAGTGATTCCGGAAAGCGACATTCCCTATCTCAAGGAAAATGGTCTGGCGGCGATCTTCACCCCCGGCACCGCCATCAGCGAAATTATCACCTTTCTGGAAAATACTTCCGCCAAGGGACAGGCTTGATTGCTTTAGCCCACCGGATATTGGACGGGGACATGCGCGGCATTGCTCGCGCGATCTCGGCGATTGAAAATGAGCTTCCTGAAAAAGAAGCGCTGATCGATGAACTGTTCCCGTATTGTGGGCGGGCGGCGGTCTGGGGAATCACCGGAGCACCGGGGAGTGGTAAAAGTTCGCTGGTTGACCTCTTTATCGAAAATAAACGACGCGCTGGCCAGCGCCTCGCCGTAATCGCGGTTGACCCGACCTCACCCTTCTCCGGCGGTGCGATTCTGGGTGATCGTTTACGCATGCAACGCCATGCTACGGATGACTCAGTTTTTATCCGCTCAATGGCTTCGCGCGGCCACCTGGGAGGTTTGGCTGGTGCCACGGCGGACGCCATAAAAATTCTCGACGCGGCGGGTTTCGATCTGATCATCGTCGAGACGATCGGTGTCGGTCAGAGCGAGATCGAAGTGGTCGAACTCGCCGATCTGATCATCTTAATCTTAGTGCCGGGAATGGGCGATGACATCCAGGCTTTGAAGGCGGGCATCATGGAGATCGGCGATTTATTTATCATCAACAAAGCCGACAAGGATGGGGCTGCGAAACTTAAAACTGAAATCGAATACGTCCTGAATATGCCCAGCGCTATTACCAATTTGCCCAAACCCCCTGTTCTGCTCACTTCCGCCACCCTGCCGGAAGGTATTGACACGGCTGTCCAGAAAATTGACGAATGCTTTCAGCAATTGGTTCACAGCGGCGAACTACGCCGCCGCCGGAACCGGCATCTGCAGCGCGAGTTGAATCGCATCGTCATGCAAAAAGTTCGCGCCCTGCTCGACGATCGCTACAATCTGACCCAAGCCCTCGGCGACTGGGTTGAGCAGATCCGCTCCGCTGATTCGCGCCCTTACAGCCTGGTTAATGCCAAAATCGACACTTTCATTAAGGAGTTGAATGGATTATGCTAGAAAAAATTGACCATATTGGTATCGCTGTCAGCCGGCTGGAGGATCATTTAGCATTATATCGTGATGTTTTAATGCTCGAATTTTTAGGCATCGAAGAGGTGGCGGAACAGAAAGTGCGCACCGCGATTTTCAGGATTGGCGAGGTCAAAATCGAATTGCTGGAAGCTACCCAGCCTGACAGTCCGATTGCCCGGTTTATCGAAAAGCGCGGCGAAGGTCTGCATCATATCGCCTACCAGACTAATCACATCGGACAGGAAATTAAAAATTTTAAAGAGAAGGGCCTCGTCATGCTCGATGAATTGCCGCGCATTGGCGCCCATCAGATGCAAATAGCTTTTATTCACCCCCAATCTTCCGGGAAAGTGTTAACCGAAATCTGCCAGAATCCGCAACAATCTCAACCCCAGGAGCGGTTATGAGTCGGGAAAGAAAGTTACTCGACCTGAAAGACAAAATCGAGAAGTCGCAGTTGGGCGGAGGCGCTGATGCTATCGCCAAACAGCATGAGCGCGGCAAACTGACCGCCCGGGAACGCATCAACTTACTGCTCGATCCGCACAGTTTTGAAGAGGTGGACGCATTTCGAATCCACAATTGCACCGATTTCAGCATGGCGGAGAAGAAATATTTGGGCGACGGCATTGTCACCGGCTACGGTTCGATTTTTGGCCGGCTGGTGTTCGTTTACGCCTTCGATTTCACGGTTTTTGGCGGGTCGCTGTCCAAAGTCGTGGCTGAGAAAGTCGTCAAAATCATGGAAATGGCCGCCAAGGTTGGGGCGCCGATAATCGGCATCAATGATTCCGGCGGCGCCCGGATCCAGGAAGGCGTGGACTCCCTGGCTGGCTATACTGAAATTTTCATGCGCAATGTGCTGTATTCAGGTGTGATTCCGCAAATCAGTGCAATCGTCGGACCGTGCGCCGGCGGGGCGGTGTATTCTCCCGCATTGACCGATTTCATTGGCATGGTGCGCAAATCGGCGTACATGTTTCTGACCGGACCTAAAATCGTCAAGACCGTCACACACGAAGATGTGACCGCCGAAGAACTGGGTGGAGCGGATGTCCATGCCTCAAAAAGTGGCATCACCCATTTTACCTTCGATGATGAACAGAGTCTGTTTGCCGGTCTGCGCGAGTTGATCTCTTACCTGCCGCAGAATAACACCGAGCAACCGGTTGTCGGAGACACGACTGACGCCATCGATCGTGTCGACGAAGAATTAAACTACCTTGTCCCCGACAATCCCAACAAGCCCTATGACATGCGGGAAATCCTGGTGCGAGTTCTCGATCATGGTAAATTTTTCGAGGTGCAGGCTGGTTTTGCGCCGAATATGCTGGTCGGATTCGGACGCCTCAATGGCCGAACCACCGGGATTGTCGCCAACCAACCGCGTTCTCTGGCTGGCGTAATTGACAGCAATGCCTCCAACAAGGCCGCTCGTTTCGTCCGCTTCTGTGATTGTTTTAATATCCCGATCGTGACCTTTGAGGACGTACCGGGGTTCATGCCGGGCACCGCCCAGGAATTCAATGGCATTATCAAACATGGCGCGAAAATGCTCTACGCCTATGCCGAAGCAACCGTCCCCAAAATTACTGTCATCACCCGCAAAGGTTACGGTGGGGCTTTCTGTGTCATGAATTCCCGGCAGTTGCGCGGTGACTACAGCTTGGCCTGGCCTTCCGCAGAAATCGCAGTCATGGGGCCGCAGGGAGCCGCGGAGATAATCTTCGCCAGGGAAATCAAGGAATCCGAAAAGCCCGCCGAACGATTCGGCGAACTGGTCGAGGAATACCGGGAAAAATTCGCCAATCCGTATATCGCCGCCGCGAAAGGCTACATTGATGAAGTAATTGAGCCGAAAGTCACGCGCTACAAACTGATAAAGACTCTGGCAATGTTGGCGAATAAACGCGACGTCAATCCTCCTAAAAAACACGGTAATATACCCCTGTAAGGACACACTCAAATGGGTCATTCAGAACTATTCATTGCGGTCATGGGTATTGTAGTAGTGTTTGGCGGCCTGATTCTGATTGCGGTGGTTGTTTCTATCTTCAATCGGTTTTTCACGCCCCGGGAATCCAATCCGGTACCCAACCTAGCTAACCTCGACGCACCAGTTGTATCTGAGAATGGCGCAGTAGTTCCGGCAGATCATCTCGTGGCGATTGCTACCGCGATTGAATGTTATCGAAAAATTCACTTCGATATTCTCCAGACCAGGATCACCTTTCAAACCGGTGCCCCCCAGACCGCCTGGCAATTACATATGAACAACACCCAACGCGTTGACCTGAGGAAATAGAATATGAAGCCCAAGACCTTTGAGCTGGATATCAACGGACACAATTACACAGTCACGATTAATGAATTCACCGCCCACGAAGCCGTGCTGACCGTCAATGACCAAAAATACCGGGTCGGACTAAAAGACCTCGGTTTGGAACAAATAGCCGACATTAAGCCGAAATCCACTCCCGTTGTGGAATCCAAAATCAGCAGTGCACCGGTACCTTCGACTGCTCTGCACCGTCCCAAAGCCGTGCTGGACTCGGCAGCGATTATCGCACCATTGCCGGGTCTGATCCAGCATGTCAGTGTGCGCGTCGGTGACCAGGTAAAAGCCGGCCAGCAAGTAATTACCATGGAAGCCATGAAAATGGAAAATGAAATCCAATCCGGGCGTGATGGAGTAGTCAAAGAAGTTAAAGTCCAGGTCGGCGATTCCGTCAATGAAGGCGATGTTCTGATCGTACTCGAGTGAGAGGTCAAGTTACGTTATGGAAATTTTTCTGAAAATCCTGCACACAACCGGTTTGGCCAACATCAGTCTGGGTAATATTGTTATGATTCTGACTGGGGCTTTGGCGGTTTACGTCGCTATCGTGAAAAACTACGAACCGCTGTTATTGCTCCCCATCGGATTCGGCATCATCATTGGCAATATCCCCTCCATTCCCGGCATCCCCATCGGGGTTTTCGACACGGTCGCCAATGGCAGTTCCTCAAACAGTGTTTTCAGCCTGATTTATTGGTGGGTTACTTCCGGGCTTTTTCCGCCGCTGATATTTTTAGGTATCGGGGCTTTGACCGATTTTTCGTCGCTGATTTCCAATCCCAGGTCACTATTATTGGGAGCGGCGGCCCAGATCGGTATTTTTGTGACTTTCACCGGAGCGATCCTGCTCGGTTTTACCGCCCGCGAAGCCGCCTCCATCGGCATAATCGGCGGTGCGGATGGGCCCACCTCAATTTTTCTGTCTTCGCAGTTGGCGCCGCATTTGTTAGGGCCGATCGCCATTGCCGGTTATTCCTACATTGCGCTGGTTCCGCTCATTCAGCCGCCGGTCATGCGCGCATTGATCACTTCCCGTGAAGCGCGTATTCGCATGAAGCCCGCTCGGCGCGTCTCGAAAAAGGAAAAAATACTCTTCCCGATCATCGTAGCTATTCTGGCCGCGCTAATCGTGCCGGGTTCGATTCCCTTGGTGGGAATGTTAATGCTGGGCAATTTACTGAAAGAAAGCGGCGTGACAGACCGACTGGCGCGCACGGCCGGCAACGCCCTGCTTGACGTCTGCACCATCTTGCTCTCTTTTACCGTAGGCGCCAGCACCCAGGCGACACGGATCGTTGACGGAGTGGATGTAGGTTTTCTGACTCCGCGGGCACTGGGGATCTTTTCCCTCGGCTTCTTTTCCTTCATCGTCGCCACTGCCGGCGGATTGCTGTTCGCCAAGCTGATGAATCTGTTTCTTAAGGAAAAAATCAATCCCCTGATCGGAGCGGCGGGTGTTTCCGCTGTGCCAGATTCGGCACGCGTAGTGCATGTTTACGGACATAAATTCGATCCTGACAATCACTTGCTTTTTCACGCGATGGGCCCCAATGTCGCAGGTGTTATCGGTTCCGCGATTGCCGCAGGAATTTTTCTATCCCTTTTCAAATAGAAAATTACGGGAGCAGCCCACAAGCACTTTCCGGGCAATGATTCCGGAGGTCCGCTATTGAGGCAGACGGGATGACAATTCCAGGTGCAGCTTTAGAATAAATGCCCGATAGAAAAATACAACAGGTTCCGATCTCTCAGGTCGTATCCATAATCGAGACTGATGGGACCGACGGGAGTGGGAATGACGATTCCCGCACTGACCGCCATCCGGGAATCGCGCCAGTTAAAGTTATCAATCCCCTCCCAGACGTTGCCGAAAGTTCCGTACAGACTATAAAAAATACCGGAAGTCAACGGCGCGCGTAAACCTAAGCCGACTGTCCCGACTAAGTTACCCCAGAGCTCATCCTGATGCCAGCCGGGCAGGGAGTGCAGGCCGCCTAACCTGAATTTTTCGTAGTGACTGAGGGCGACATTGATATAACCGATCCTTATATGGGTCGAAAAAGTGTACTTATCGGAGTAGGTTTCATAGTTCGAGGATTCGACGGAGATGCGGTCAAATTGTTTGAAATTGTCTTCGGATACCGAGTGTTCGTAACGCAGATCGTTGAGGCGTCCGTTGCGTGGCAGGTCATGATCATCAGTATTATCAACAAAAATTCGGGACACGAGGCTGAAGGAGGTATAATCATATTCGCGGAGCGGATCGACGACTGATTTATAGGCGTGAATTTTTTCCAATTTAATACCAAAGGCGGTCAATCCGACGCGTTTTATCTGCAACCCGGCGTTGGCTTCCAGGCCCAGGCGATAATGTTCGCCAAAATCAACGCGGCGGCCGTCATCATACAGGGGGACAGTCTCGTAGCGATAATACAGCGAAGTGTAACCGGTGAAATTGGAAATCAAAATCCGGGTAGAGCGGGCGTCCCATTCGATTTTGCGTAGCAAATCGCTGGCAATGAAAAAAACCTGATTATCTAAACCGGTGCCGAGTAAATTGTTGTACTTAGCCTGGAGGAAGGCGCTGGCTTTGCGTTCGCTGTCATAATGCGTTCCGAAGGAGAACAGGGTGCGGGCTTCTTCTTCCACCTCGACCATGACATCCGCCTGGTTCTGACCCACTTTGCGGAGCGACATGTAGACATTTTTGAATAAGCCCGTACTGAACAGGTTTTTCATACTACGTCGGGCGAGCGCGCTGTTCCAGGGAGCGCCTTCCTGCAATTGCATTTCCCGTCGCATGACGAAATTGCGGGTAACTCGGTTGTTGTTAAAAGTTATACTCCGGATCGTGGTCTGGTTTAGTTCCTGCTGTGAACGGGCCAGGTAATCGGGATCTTTTTTCTGATTGGTGGCGTACGGGCGGATGTTTTCAAGGTAGGGCAAAGTTGAGCGATAACCAGCCTCTACGAGGACACTCACCGAATCAAAATCTGCGGCGGAAATCTGGTCAATTTGCGGGCGGATCAGAACGTCAGCCAGTTCTAAATTCCGAGTATCGGACATAAACGACAGAGTATTCATCGCCTGCCCGAAAATTTCCAATACGTCGAAATTGGGCTTCAGCGGCAAAACCTTACTGCTGGCGTCCACTGCGATGATAAATTCCGCTCCCAGCTCACGGGCGACATCGCAAGGCACATTATTGGTCAAGCCCCCGTCAACTAACAGCATCGAATCATACGCTACGGGCGCCAGGGCGATGGGAAAAGCGGAGCTGGAAGTCACCGCCTTGGCCAGATTGCCTTGTTTAATGACAACAGTCTTGCCGGTCTTGATGTCGGTGGCGACGATCCGCAGGGGGATCGCCAGGCTGTCGAAATCGGCCCGGGCCGCGAATTCGGGATAAACGGTCTCCTGAAAAATGCGCTCCTGCAAGGCCTGGGTCGAGAGCAGATTCTTGGGATAAATGACGTTGAAATTTTCATCAAAGCGCAGAGCAAATAAAGCCGGCAGTTCCATAATTTTTTGAGAAACGAATTCGATATCGCGAAAGGGTTTCGGAGTCAGCAATTTGCTCCAGCGGGTGCTCGTGACCAGCTTTTCAATTTGTTCCGGCGTGTTGCCGCTGGCATACAACGCCCCGACGATTGCTCCGACGCTGGTGCCGACGATCAGGTCGGGATAGAAGCCGATTTCCTCGAGAGCCTTGATGACACCGACATGCACAAAACCGCGGGCGCCGCCACCGCTGAGTACCAGCGCCGTCTTAACCCGGGTTGGTTCCTGCGCCCCCAAAACGGCGGTAATTATCAGCGTGGTGATGATTGACCGACCGAGATATGTCGCGGTGAAGCGTGTCACGTTAAAAGTTACTAATCTGCACTCAGTTCACCAAGCGCTTCGCGATGCGCAACGACAACTAAGGCTTATGGGATTAAATATCTATGTACAGATTCTGGCGACGTTCTCAGAGGGCTTTGATTTTTACCACATTGGGACTGACATTTTTAAACTGCGGCATCGCCATCCCGATATCGGCATTGATATAGGTCGGGTCGCAGACCAAATAATTTTTCCCCTCGAAGCTGACGAAATCGCCACTCACGGCGGAGACGAACCGGACCGCCGTGGCCATGTGTCCCGGGTAATGCAGTCCGACGACCTCCAGCCCCAAAAGCTCGCGCACCAGATAGGCAAACATGATGGAGCGATCTTCGCAATCCGAAAAGTCATAAAACACAGTCTCATCTGGGAACAGAGGCTTTTCCCGCCCGAAATTATCATCATCGGTTTTGTATTCAAATGCGGTCTGGACGAAGCGCAATATCAGATTGACGGCATCCGGCTCACTGCGTCCGGTGATAATCGGCTTTAAGGCATTCAGAATAGCGTTTTGTACGGCCGGTGCCGTTTGATAGCTAAAATATACGTCCCAGTCGGTCTGCGGATAATATTTGAAGAATCGGACCGCATCATCACTGTATTTCAGGGCCAGGGAATATTGTTTGCCTCCGTAACTGAAGGTCAGGTTTTTCTGTAAAACCGCATTTTTAAACTGCGGCGCCGCCGGCACCATCAGCGACAGACTGCGATCCGCGCCCGGATATTCGGTATCATAAGTGTAAAGTGCCCCGGTTAATTCCGGTTCATTCTCAAATCGGATCGCGAAATACTGTTGCCCACCCAGGGTGAGATAGGGAACGGAATACACCATGTTCCGGATCGGCAGCAGGAGATAAACGCCTGCGTTGTTATAGCCGACGCGCGCCTTATAGCCGCTCTTGACCAGCATGAACCAGATGAAAAGCCGGATTTCGTTGGGCTTGTCCCCATAAATCTGTTTGCCGGTCTGGTACAGCAGTTGCGCACAGCCGTAATCGTTGAGGTTCATGCGTTTGACATAACCATCAATCTGGGTTTTTAAATCGGCAAAATCGGTGCGACTGAGCTCATCCCAGAAGTTGCTGATAGCCAAATTATTGATGGGTGTGTGCAGAGTGATTTTAGTTTTCTCATCGTACATTAGTTTGATGGGCATGGTAAAATAGTCGAAATTGAGCTCCGTACCCCGTTTGACATCCGGAGGCGGAGGCGGCGGAGCCGGCGGTTGCGCTTTGGGTTCGGGTTCTGGTTGCGCGATGACCTGGGCGGCACCTCCGGGCAGAGGCGGAGTCGGTTTAGGCTCCGCGGCTGGCAGTTCTTTCGGTTTGGGTTTGGGATCGCGCAGGCGGCCCTGATAGGCCTGAAAATACTCCCAGTCCTTTTTCAGAAAATCGGCAAACAGAGAATCGTCGCGCGCGATGTAGTCACGAACGTACTTTTCTGTTTTTTTCATCTGGGCTTCGGTGCGCTCCTTGATTTTGCGCATCATTTCTTCGACCGGATCCTGCGCCATGGCGCTCCGGCAGATAAACCAGACGATCAAAAGTACCACAAATCTATGCATAAATCCTCCTCGATATTTGAGCAACATTCCCAAGTTATTCCAGGCCATTTATAAAAAGATCAGGGCTAATCCGACCGCCACCACCAGACCGGGTAAAAAATTACTGACCCGGATGACTTTGATTTCCAGAATATCAATCCCTAAACCGATCAGGAGCAAGCCCCCTACGGCGCTCATTTCCGTGACAACCGGTGTGGTTAATACCGAACCGAGAGCTCCGGCGAACAGGGTCAGAGCGCCCTGATACAATAACAGCGGGATAGCGGCAAATAAGACTCCCGCGCCCAGCCCCGCCGCCAGCGCCATTGCAGAAAATCCATCTAACAGGGCTTTGGCCAGGAGCAGGTGCGGTCGCCCGCCCAGGCCCTCTTCAAATGCCCCGAGGACCGTCATCGAACCCATACAGAACAGCAGGAATGCTGTTACCAGACCATCCGTGAATTTCGCATTCGACGATTTTAACCGGCGTTTCAGGAAATTTCCTAACCGATTGATCTGCTTTTCGATATCCAGCAATTCACCGATTATCGCCCCGCTGACTGTACTGCCAATCAGAATCAGGAGGTTTTCCGTTCTCATCGCCATCGAAAACCCCAAGTAGAGCGTAAAAAGTCCAATTGCCTGGAAGGCTATCGTAGTCAGCCGGAGGGGCAGACGAGCATGTAAAAAAAGGCCGAGCATACTCCCGCAGATAACCGTAGCGACGTTAACCAGGGTACCGATCATTGAGAGTCTCTGGAAGGATTAAAAAATGGGTTTCAGGATGACCAAACGTACATCTCGCAGGCATTCTGAAAGGCTGATTTAGACGGTAGGTTGATTGTCGGTTTTTTCAGGAATAATGAACCAGCCGACGATGTAGGTCAGCACTAGTGGAAAAAAGCCGGTCACGATCGTTCCAAAAATCAACGCTAAACGAATCAGCGTCGGATCGAGTCCCAGGAGTTCGCCCAAACCACCACAGATGCCAGCAATTTTCTGGTCGCTTTTCGAACGGTAGATTTTTTTCATAATGCACCCTCACGATTGCTGTTGAATTTTAGGCAACATTTGAAAGTCAGGCAAGAGAGAAATCAAAGAAAAACTGAGCGCCCCGATTTCGACGTTTTTCGGCCAAGAGCTGCATTTTCACTTGAAACCTAAGATTCAAACCCGTATTTTTAAGCTATGCACAGGAGAATTTATGGATAGACGGCAATTTTTAAAGACCTCGGCTTTGTTGACGGGCGGCGCCTTGCTGCCAAAATCCTCCATTGTCCGGGCCCAGGCGAAAGCGCATAACCTAGTTTTGGTGAAAAATGGTCAACCGGCGGAAATGGTCAGCAAAGCACTGGATCTGTTGGGTGGAATTCAGCGCTTCGTCGCCACCGGGGAAGTGGTTCTACTCAAACCGAACATAAGTTGGGATCGCGCACCCGAATATGCCGCCACAACCAATCCCGAATTGGTAGCCGAGATGGTACGGCAGTGCCGCAACGCCGGAGCTAAAAAAGTCATTGTTCTCGATAATCCATGCAATGATGCCCGGCGCAGTTATGCTTCCAGCCGGATTCCCGAATATGCAGAAAAAGCCGGAGCGGAAGTCAAATTCATGCGGGAAAATCAATACGTTGAGACTCCGATCCCGAACGGCACGAAGCTTAAAAGCTGGTTATTTCATCAGGATGCCCTCACCGCGGATAAAATTATCTACCTGCCGATTTTAAAACACCATCGCCTGAGCGGGGCGACCATCGGTTTTAAGAATGTCATGGGACTGATTGGTGGTAATCGCGGTCGGATTCATTTCCCGTTTGCGGAAAATATCGTAGATCTCAACCGGCGCATTGTACCGGTGCTGACCGTTGTTGACGCTATCCGCGTCCTCAAACGCAATGGTCCGGGTGGCGGAAATCTGCACGATGTTGAACAGATGAATACGGTGGTGGCGGGGATCGATCGGGTGCTGGTAGATGCCTGGGGCGCCCGGATTTTCGGACATGACCCGTACACTTACGACTGGCTCAAACTGGCGCATGCCCAGGGTTTGGGCGAAATTGACACTGAAAAACGACCTCCTTTCATCTTTGATTTCAAGGCATGAAATTTTATAGCCGACCACTTCGCCTCACGGCTCAGTCAGTATTTCTCGGCCTGTTTCTTTTGACCGTCCTGCAGGCAACTTATCCTTTTCAGCCCTGGTTGCCTCCGGAGCTGTTTCTCTGGCTCGATCCCCTAGCGAGTTTCTCGACCATGATTGCCGACCGATTTTTTACACCGGTGCTGTTGCTAAGCCTTTTGGTTTTGCTCAGCCCGCTGGTCTTCGGGCGGGCTTTCTGCGGATGGGTTTGTCCGCTGGGCACGGTGATCGATCTGTGCGACAGGTTCATTGCTCCGCACACGGTGATCAGCTTGCGGCGCTACCGTCCAATCAAGTCGATCCTGCTGGTAATCTTTATTCTACTGGCCATTCTCGGGATACAATTGGCCTGGTTGCTGGATCCCCTGCCGATTCTCTGGCGGACGATTGGAGTTCCGGGAATGGCACTATTCTTTCTGATTATTGATACTTTAATGAGCGGACTGGGCGCAGTGGGAATTTTCCCGACGCTGTTTACCAGGCTTCAGGATCAGCTGGCCGGGTACCTTTTCCCGGTTGCTCGCCCGGCTTTCGGTGGTCTTTTCCTGCCTGTCTTAATTTTTGGGATTATCATCGGTCTGAGCAAGGTGTCCCGGCGGTTTTGGTGCCGTACGCTCTGCCCGCTGGGAGCTTTGCTGGGGCTGGTCGCCAAATTCAGTCCCTGGCAAAGAACGGTGGATGCAGAGCGGTGTACAAGTTGTGCGATCTGCCAGCGTGGGTGCAAGATGGAGGCAATTGAACCGGATATTATGACAACTGAAAAATCCGAATGCATTTTATGCCAGAACTGCGCCCACGAATGCCCCACTGACGCCATCTGGTTTAGTTTCCAGGCGCCGGGACGAATGCGCTCGCCGGTTGATTTGTCCCGCCGGGCATTTATCGGTTCCGGGTTAGGGGCTCTGGCGGCGACCGGTTTTTTAGCCATTAATCGCCCTGATCC
Organism: uncultured bacterium; assembly: GCA_964588795.1. Lineage (GTDB taxonomy): Bacteria > Fidelibacterota > UBA2242 > UBA2242 > UBA2242 > CAZPQN01. Next base: position 25,959 of record CAZPQN010000005.1, read on the forward strand.
GCACCGTTCAGACCGGCTGATTCGCCCACCCGGCGCAATCCCGGAAAATGATTTCAACGCCCGCTGTTTAAGGTGCGGCGAATGCGTCCGGATTTGTGCCACTTCCGGTAAATGTCTTCAGCATGCCATTGGTTACGGAGGACTCGAAAGCATTTTGACCCCCTTGGCGCAGTTCCGGCGCGGTTATTGTGAAATGAATTGCAATCTGTGCGGCCAAATTTGTCCGACCAAAGCCATTCGCCCCCTGGCCTTGCCTGACAAACAAAAAACTAAAATGGGGCTGGCCCTCTTTATCAAGGATCGTTGTATTCCCTACCGGCTTAACCAGAACTGCATGGTCTGCGAGGAACATTGCCCGGTAGCCGATAAAGCCATTCAGACCGAAAAGAGGATCTATCACGATGCGTCAACAGGTTTGGCGCGCGTGGTGGATTATCCCTTTGTCATACCCGAGTTATGTATCGGGTGCGGCATCTGTGAAAACAAATGCCCGCTCAGCGGCGAAGCCGGGATCATCGTCGTCCGGGAGGGTGAGGAGAGGTTGCCTACATGAAAAAACGTTTTGTTCTTTTTCTGATCACCCTCAGCTTCAGCGCCTGCGGTTCAAAATACTTCCTAAAACCCAACGAATATCAGGACTGGAACTGCTCCAAAAATCAAATGTACTCCAGCTCCAGTGCCTTAAAAAAAGTGCTGGCTAATTCCTATGACCTTTATGCTGGCTACCAGTTACAGCGTCTGCTTATCCAGCAGGTCACTTCACCCGATTTCAAGGAAGCCCGCATTGAACTTTTCTACACCAACGATACTAACGGCGCCCGCAACTTGTACCGCCGCTACCAGACTTTCAGCAAGCTCAGCATCGGTGAAGAGGGCAGTCAGAGTCCCGGTTTCGTAGCCTTTTACCGGCAGAATTGCTTTGTCCGGATCACCGCCAAACGGAATCTGACGGGCAAAGACATTCACCTGGTTGAACTGGCCAAATTGATTGATGCTAAACTAATGAAATAACCATGCGTTACTCCCGCCGTCAGTTTTGTCGGCATTTAGGCTACAGCCTGGCAGGTTGTTTAGCTGCTCCCGAGCTCCTGCCGCGGTTGTTGGGTGGCACTGTCAATGCGGATGATGAACGTTTCGCATGCGAGGCGCGCTTTTACACCAAGCTGGACGGTAGAAAGGTGCGCTGTTTGCTCTGCCCGCGGACTTGCCTGATAGCTGAAGGTCAGCGGGGATTCTGTCGCGTTCGAGAAAATCGCCGGGGGACACTCAACACGCTCGTTTACAGCCGGCTGTGCACCATCAACAATGATCCGATCGAAAAAAAACCGCTCTTCCATTTCCTGCCGGGTACCAATGTGCTTTCAGTAGCCACCGCCGGATGTAATCTGCGCTGTAAATTTTGCCAGAACTGGAATATATCCCAGGTGGCGCCGGAATCTATCCGGGCTGAATACACGCCTCCCGAACGTCTCGTAGAATATGCACGCCAGATGCACTCTCCCTCCATCGCGTTCACCTACAGTGAGCCGACCATTTTCACAGAGTACGTCTTGGATACTGCCCGATTAGCCCGTCAGGTAGGGATAAAATGTGTCAGCATTTCCAATGGCTTCATCAATCCCGAACCACTCCGCGATTTATGCACGTTGCTGAGTGCCATCAAAATTGACTTCAAGGCTTATTCGGACGATTTTTACCAGAATGTCACCACCGGACGCTTACAACCGGTGCTGGACACCATGCAGTACATTCACCAGCAAGGCATCTGGCTGGAAATCGTGAATTTATTGATCCCGACGCAGAATGATGACGGCGCACAATTGCAGGCCATGGTGCAATGGATCGGACAAAATCTGGGTGCCGAAGTGCCGGTGCATTTCACGCGCTTTCATCCGCAGTATTTGATGGAAAACCTGCCACCTACCCCGCAAAAGAGCTTGGAAACAGCCCAGGCTATTGCCCGGTCGGCCGGATTGCAATATGTCTATATCGGCAACCTGCCCGGTCACCCGGCTGAAAATACCTATTGTGCCCGCTGCGGACAAAAGATCATCGAACGGATAGGATATAGCGTCCGGTCAGTTCAAGTCCGCAACGGACGATGTCGTTTCTGCCAATCTCCGATACCCGGAGTATGGAGTTGAAATGTTAACACGAGGATTAAAAATTATGCTAATTGCAAACCTGATTTTCAACAATCCCGGTTCGGCCCAGGAACGCCGACCGGCGGCGGCCGGAACATTTTATCCGGGCGAGGCTCAGGAGTTGAACTCGGAAATCGTGCAATATCTGAAACAAGCCGGAGCCAAAGTTTTGTCGTCCCCGCCAAGGGCGTTGATCGCTCCCCATGCCGGCTATGTGTACAGCGGTTGGGTAGCCGCTTATGCCTACAAGGAAGTCCGTGATTATCGTTACGACGCCATTATCATCGTCGCTCCGTGTCATGTCGAATACTTTCCATTTGCGGCGGTTTACGAGGGTACTGCTTATGTCACCCCCCTGGGTAAAGTTGCAGTTGACACTAAGTTAGCCCGGGAGTGCACGACCCAAGACGGGTTGGTACGCCTGGCGGGTAACGGGCACACTTTCAAACAATTTGCCCGGGGTGAACACAGTCTGGAAGTGCAGCTCCCGTTCTTGCAGATTGTCCAGCCGAATACTCCCATCGTCCCGATCGTCGTCGGAACCCAGGATTGGCAAGTACTGGAATCTCTCGGTCGGCAACTGGGAAAAATTGCCCAATCCCGCAATGTTCTTCTGGTAGCTTCCAGCGACCTGTCGCATTATCACTCTTATAGTGAATGCCAGAAAATCGACCGCCGTTTAGTTGCCGCGCTGGAGAAGTTCGCCCCGCACGACTTCTACCGTGGCCTTGTCAATGAGGAATTCGAAGCTTGCGGTGGCGGGCCGATTACTGCGGCTATGATGGCCGCGCAAATCGCCGGCGCCAACCAGGTAAAAGTGCTTAAAGTCGCTAATAGCGGTGATGTTCCGATTGGGGAAAAGTCTCAGGTAGTTGGGTATTTAGCGGCTGTCTTTTACCAGGGACAAAGTCGGGAAAAACACAACGCAACGCTCGGTGAAAAAAAATCCAATCCCGGAACGTTAGACCGCCCGGAACAACTTTTCTTGCTTGACCTGGCTGAAAAGACCATCAGCGCCGCTGTGCATAAAAAACCGCTCCCCTCACCCGCCACGATTCCCGAACGCCTGAAGGTTAAGCGCGGTGCGTTCGTGACCATTGAAAAACGGCACGACCTGCGGGGGTGCATCGGCTATGTGTTACCGATGAAACCGCTTTTTGAAACCGTCATCGAGGTTGCCAGGCTCGCGGCGCTGGAAGACCCGCGTTTCGAACCGGTCAGTGTCAGCGAACTCAAGGACCTCAGCGTCGAAATCTCGGTGCTGACGGTCCCGGAAAAAATCAGCGACCCGAATATCATTGAAGTCGGCAAGCACGGAATTATCATCCGTCGCGGTTTCTATTCGGGACTTTTACTACCGCAGGTGGCTACGGATTACGGCTGGGATCGCGTGACATTTTTAGAGCATACCTGTCAGAAAGCAGGTTTGCCGCGCGATGCCTGGCAAGATAAAAGTACCGAAATCTCCATTTTTTCCGCCCAGGTCTTCAGCCGGGAAAGCGTCGAATAAATTCGCAAAGCAGCTCTGGTCACTTTTCCGTGGCAGTCAGGAAAAATAGCAGTGTCCCAACCGTAAGAATCAACAGTCTAACCAGCGGAATCCCCCAGACCGGGATTAAAAACACCGAAGTAAGGTAAACTCCCGCACAGGCACCGATGATGTCCCAGGCATATAATTTTCCGGCCGTGGGAACGGTGGCTCCCGGTTTTGACTCCTCGATGCGACGCGCCAGAAATGGTAACGTCACTCCGGCGACTACTCCCGCCGCAAATAGTAAAAAGTACAGCATTCCCGCCGTGGAGCGGGCCGAAAGTGGAAGATAGCCCGGCAGACATAAAATTATGGACAACAACAGCAGGGTTAAAAAGATATGCCTGACTGTGAGCTTGCGTAACGCCTTAACTTTAAGTTCCAAGAGCGCCCCACTGCCTGAACCCACCATAAAACACAGCATCAGCATTACCATGCGTAAATACAGACCGCCCACGTAGATCTGGAACAGAATCAGGGACGTGGTTTCAATTGCCATCACGATAAAACCTACCATCAACATGTAGAACGGCCACACCGCCCGGTGATTCTTCTGGTGTCTTAACCACCACAGAACCAAAATTACAGCGATAAAGATAGTCAACAGGAAGCAGATACTGGGAATCTGCCATAGCTTCTGATAGATATTTTTAATCCATCCGCCGGTTTGCTGGTCCCATAAAATCGTGTCGTAATAAAATCCGATCGGAGCCAAAAAAGTATTAATCTCCAAAGCTGATTCACGGGCAATCTGTTCGGTCAGAAAAGCGACTTTAGCAACTGACACCCGGTCACGCAGAAAATGATCTGAAACGTACCGGTTGCTGATCCCAGTGTGACGCAGGCGATCGGTGAAAAATTTATAATCATTATGCAGAACCCGATCCGCGGCCAATAGATGCACGGTCAGACCGGGAATCCAGGTCGTTTGGGCGAAGACTCGCTGGACGCTGTTCTGGATAATCTTGAAAAAAGTGACGGCTTCAGCGACTAAATACTCTTCACCACCCGGAAAACTCAAAGCCATGACACCATCGCTGACCAAACGCCTGCGGACCAGATTAAAAAACTCGACCGAATAGTACCGATTCCACTGCGCATTGACCGGCAGAGGGATATTAAGCAGCACCACATCGAAGGTGTCAGGATTATCAAGAAGATAATAGTAGGGATCGGCGATATGCTTTTCGACTAAGCTGTCAGTGGGCTGGCTGAACCGGTCAAGGGTCTCCTGTAAAACACGATCGGCGTGCAGAACGGAAATTTGCTGCACTGATCGATACTTGTAGATTTCCCGATATAGTTCTGCATAACCCGGTCCGATAATCAGTACCTTACGCGGCTGAGAGTGATTCAGCAGTGCAAAGTGAACAAGCTCCTCGGCGCGGGCGACATCACCAGCCACCCATAAGGGTTGACTATCCCCGTAGAGAGCCTGATTATCGGTATATTCAACCGTCGTCAGTGACAGATAAGGTGACTCCCGGAATTCTACGACCCTAAACGGCCGCCATTTCAAGGCATTGAGTCGCTTAGGAAAGCGGTACATTAATCCCGCAATGAGAACGAGCATCAGATACAAAACAATTTTTATCGGTCGGGAACTGCCCCAGAACCAGACGCTACCTACGGCCATCGCCCAGACTGCCAGGCCCAAAATAAACAGGGTAGTCAAACCACTCCACAGTAAGAGTGCGAACAACAGGCTACCGATCGCCGCTCCAAACATTTCAGCGATGTAGGTGAAGTGAATTGCCGATAAGCCGGTTTGGGTTTTCGACCAGGCAACCATCAGGGGAAAAAACAGGCCATTCAATAGACAGGGCCAAATGAAAACCATCAAGGTCCATCGAAAAATTGTCGCATTACCGACCAATGCACTGGTACCGATGCCACTAATCTGGCGCACCATGAAGAGAAGCCCAGCAAAACCAAGTAAGGCCAACAGATAGACCGGGATTACCACGCGTAGTTGCTTGGCAGGATTTGCCGCAGTAAATAGTCGCCCGCCGAGCAGACTACCGATTCCAGTCCATAACAGCCAGTGACCAAGCGCAATGCACACGGTTAGCTCATTACCATGAAAAGACTGGACTGCAATTCTTAAAAATGCCAATTGCCCAACCATGGATAGCAGACCAATTCCCGCGACGCACAGCCCACTTTGGAGTCTTGCTCTGCTTGTGGTCAGGCTACTCATTTGCAGATTAAGTTACTGGGCTAATTGGACGCGCCCCGGCGCCCAGGCCACCCGAAACCCGAGAAAACTCAGGCGGGCGACAGGCATATAGCGCATACGATGTGAAGTATGCAGGGTTTCCGTTCCGTGATACCAGCTGCCTCCGCGAATGACCTTGAACATACTCGCCGCAGGACCGGTGGGCTCGACCATCGTGGAATTTTCGTAGTAATCGCTCTTGTAGTAATCCTGGCACCATTCATAAACATTACCCGACATATCAAACAAACCGAGTAAGTTCGGCGGGAAGCTGGCTACGGGGGCAGCCTTTTTCCACTTATCTTTCTTTTCTACTCCGGAGTAGTTCGCCATGGAATGGTCCATTTCCTCACCGGAGGGATACTTCATTACCAGACCTCCCGAGCGGGCGGCATATTCCCACTGGGCTTCGGTGGGCAGACTGCCACCCACAAACTGGCAGAATTCGTTGGCTTCATACCAGGTCACAAATACTACCGGATAGGAATCGTCGGCATAGTCTTCCTGTTCCGGCATCGCTTTGCCCGTCAGTCGACAATAATTTTTATACTGACCGATCGTCACTTCTGTCAATCCCAAATAGAAATCAGAAAGGGTTACGCTATGGACCGGTGTCTCATCATCCTTCCCTTCTCCAAAGTGCTCACCCATGTCAAACGTGCCGCCTTTCACAAACAGCGCGGGTATTCCGATGCGGCTGATTTTAACCACGTTGAGCCTGGTATCCTCACTTTTACGTACGGGTTCCGGAGTGCGGGCCAGCAAAGCCGTCAGCAGAACGACACCCAGGAATCCGACCGCTTTTTTAATTTCTCCACCGCTCATCGATTGTACTCTTCAATTCCCAATCCCAGCTTGAAAGTAATTAAGCAGGTACATTTTATCAAGCTATTTTTTTTCTGCCGACAACTCGCGACCCCTGCTCTGCAAATTTTTATAACATTTGAGTGCAAAGAATATTAAAATTGCCAGTGGTTCGCAAGTAGATGAAAGGAAAAAAACAAAATGCGCACAACTCCTACCCGGCCGGGTATCCGCGCCCTGCCGCTGGTCATTGCCGGAGCGATCCTGATAGTTTTAATAGGGTGCAGAGGTGATATGTCAAGCCTGATCGTTCATTATCATCGCTACGATAATCAATATGCCGGCTGGAGTTTGTGGACCTGGCTCGATCAGGTCTCGCTCGATGCCCCGGCTTTTAAGCAAGATGGGTTCGGGCTGGTTTTCAAAATCGAGCTAAAAGAATATCCGCCCAAAGGCAACATCGGGCTGTTACCCAAACGGGGGAACTGGCTTGAAAAAGACGATCCCAACCGTTTCTGGAGTCGCAATCTGCCCGGTGAAATCTGGATCTTACAGGGTGACGAAAAACTGTACCTAACCCAGCCAGATACACAACCTATCATCCGGCAGGCATTTCTTGATAGTCCCACGGAAGTGCTATTAGTCTTTTCGCATCCGGTCGTTAAGCAGATTGTTCCCCGCCTCAATCCCATCATTACCCTGTCAAATACAGTAAAAATTCAACCGATAAAAGTGCAACTCATGCCTGCCAATGCTGATTCTTCGAATCTTATCCGGCTCATTACTTCCACGCCGCTCGACCCGGCCCATCTGCCCGCCGAGGTGCAAGCGGCGGATTTCGAACCGTGTCCCATTCAATTGCGACGGATATTAGATTCACCAAAGTATGTCAGCAACGTTCCACTGGGCGCTTTTTACACTCCAAAAGCAACGCGTTTTGCCGTTTTTGCCCCGGGCGCAACAGCCGTTCACCTGCAGCTGTACACTCGACCCAAGGGGGGACGTCCCCGTTCTGTACCCCTTCAGCAAATGAAAACCGGCATCTGGTCAGCGACGGTTGCAGGTGACCTCAAAGGTCAGTATTATGTCTATACCGTCGCCGGTCCGGATCCGGCTTACGTACCCGACCAGGAAGTCATTGATCCTTATGCCCGTTGTGTCACAACCCACGACGGACGTGCCCTAATCTTCCACGATGAAACACCGGTGGCCGATTCGCCGGTCTTTCCCATTCAGGATGCTATCATTTACGAAATCCACGTCCGCGATTTCACCATCAGTGAAAACTCCGGCATGCGTTACAAAGGCAAATACCTTGGTTTCGCCGAGGAAGGTACGCGTCTGCCCGGCACCGATTTGTCCACGGGTCTCGATCATCTAACCGAGCTGGGAATTAACACCGTTCAGCTGTTGCCAGTCCAGGATTTTGAGCACGATAATCAGACTAACAGCTACTTCTGGGGTTACATGACAGTCAATTTCAATTCCCCGGATGGTTGGTACACTACCAATGAAGACGACGCCAGCCGTATCGCAGAATTCAAGCAGATGATTTCCAAACTGCACCAGCGCGGAATCAAGGTCATTCTCGATGTCGTTTACAATCATACCGCGGAGACCAATCCACATGTCCGGTACAATTTCAACGGGCTGGTGCCCAATTTTTACTATCGCCAAAAACCCGATGGAAGCTACTGGAACGGATCCGGGTGCGGGAACGAGGTGCGGTCCGAACAACCGATGGTGCGACGTTTCATCCTGGAATCGCTCAAGTACTGGGTCGAAACCTTCAAAGTAGATGGTTTTCGCTTTGACCTGATGGGATTGATTGACCTCGCCACCCTGCAGACGATTGTCCGTGAACTACGGGCGATCAAACCGGACATCTTCCTGTACGGTGAACCTTGGACCGCCGGCGAAACCCCGATTCGTCCCACCGTCAAAGGGCACCAGCGCGGAGAAGGCTTTGCGGTTTTCAACGACAATTTCCGTGACGCGCTGAAGGGTCCGTGGTACAACACCGAGCCGGGTTACGTCCAGACGGGCAAAAACGTCGAACAGGTCAAGAAGGGCATTATGGGCAGTATCACCGATTTCGCCGACTCCCCAACCGAAGTAATCAACTACGTTTCCTGTCATGACGGACGCACGCTCTGGGACCTACTGGTAGCTTCGACCAGCGGTATGGGATTGCATACCGATACCGAATTAAAGGCGATGGATAAATTAGCCGCGTTTATTATCTTTACCTCCCAGGGCATTCCATTTATGCAGGGTGGCGAAGAATTCCTAAGAACCAAATTCGGGTCGCATAACAGCTACAACCAGCCGGATAAAATCAACAAAATCCGCTGGGACTACAAACAGGAAAACTACGATATTTTTCAGTACTACAAAGGTCTGATTGCTCTGCGCCAGACCCACCCCATGTTCCGCCTCACCGATGCACTTGAGATCAAACGCAATCTCACCTTTTTAGAACAATTGGGCTACGCGGTACCCGAACACTGTATCGCTTATCGTTTGCAACGGGGCACCTGTCAGGATAAATGGCGTGAGGTGCTGATCCTGATCAATCCCAATCGTGAATCCGTGACCTTTAAATTCCCGAAAAATAAATGGATTCTGGCGGTTGACCATACTCAGGTAAGAAGTGACATTATTGCGCCGGTTAATGCCAGTTTTCTGTCAGTTAAACCGATTTCTGCGGTGCTGATGTATCGTTTGTAATCTGGTGCATATCATTGCTGAGGTACGCATGTTAACTAAAAACTCATTGATCGCCTGGCTGATTTTTACCGGTCTGCTCAGCTTTGGTGGCTGGAATGCCTGTTCACGGGCTTATGAACAGTTCAAGCCACCGGAACTGATCGAATTCATCACTATTCCGAGCGGAAAAAGTACCACCATTTATCTTGATGAAGTCTTTTACGCCAGGAAATACCGACCAGTATTCAATCCCAATGCCTCAATCCAGTTAGTCTATCAGGCGGATTCCAACAAAGTGATTCTGACCCCCATCGAGAGCTTTGCCGGGCTGAGTCTGATTGAATTCAGCAACGACGACGATAACTACGTTCTGCCGGTAATCGTCAAGGCCAAGATTCCGGTGCTTTTCTCGCATAAACCCCTGAAAGTACCGCAACAGATTTTTGTCATGGGCAATTTTAATAACTGGAACCGTACTTCCCTGCCGATGTCAGACGACGACGGCGATGGGGTCTATACCCGCGAAGTCCTGCTGGATGACGGAGCCTATGAGTACCAGTTCGTCATTGATAAAACCGAAATCTTCGACCCGGCCAATCCTCTGAAAGTTGATAATGGATTCGGCTACTTCAACTCGGTCGTCCACGTGGAGGCACCTTACGCCGGATCGATTATTAATCTTTACTATACCCCAATGACGAAGCGGGACACCCTGACACTGACACTCGACGTCACGGCAGATTCCACCAACTGTAAATTGGTAGCTTTGCTGGATAACCAGCTCTACCCGGCCGAATACTACAAAATTACCAACAATCGGGTCGCGGTTGATCTCCAACCACTACAGAATGATCCGGCCCTGCACGTGCTCAGGTTAACCATGACCTATAAATTCCAACCCGGTAATGTCGTGACCGTCTGGCTCAAAAAGGGCGCACCGCTGGAAAATAAGCATTTCATCTGGAATGATGCCCTCATCTACGCCATTATGATTGATCGTTTTGTCAACGGCGACCGGCGCAATGATCGTCCGATTGTGCATCCCGAGCTGGATCAACGCGCCAATTTCCAGGGCGGCGATTTCGCTGGCCTCAACCGTATCATCGCCAGCGGTTATTTTGACACTCTGGGAGTAAATACCCTTTGGCTCTCTCCGGTCAATCAGACCACTGACAGCGCTTACCGCGAATGGCCCGAGCCGCACCGTTTTTTCTCCGGCTACCACGGCTACTGGCCAGTACATGAAAAAAGAACCGAACCACGCTTCGGAACGGTTGATGAATTTAAAAAACTAGTGCAAACAGCCCACAAACACAATTTGCTAGTCTTGTTAGATTTCATCTCCAATCACGTCCATCGCGAGCACCATTTCTTCCGTGAACATCGCGACTGGTTCGGGCAGCTGGAATTACCGGATGGTAGCCTGAATATCCGGCGCTGGGACGAATATCGCCTGACCACCTGGTTCGACACTTTCATTCCTTCCTTCGATTTTGAACGATCGGATGCGGCGGTCGAGGTCATGACTGACAACGCCATCTGGTGGCTGAAGAAGGCCGGATTGGATGGCTTCCGGCATGACGCCGTCAAACATGTCCCGCCTAAATTCTGGAAAACACTGACCAGAAAAATCAAAACCCGCCTCAATCCGCACCGGGAGATCAATCTTTACCAGATTGGCGAAACCTTTGGAAGTAACGATCTCATCAAATCCTACGTGAACAACGGAATGCTCGAATCCCAGTTCAATTTCAATCAGTTTTTCACGGCGCGCCGCGTTTTCGTGGAAGCCAGCGGTGATTTCCGCGACCTGCAGTTATCGCAAAAAAAAGCGCTGGAGGTTTTCGGTTATAATCACCTGATGGGCAATATCATGGACAGTCACGACCAGGTCCGGATGCTGGCATTCTTTGACGGCGACCTGACCCTCGCTGATAATGGCACTGAACGCGCCTGGCGCGAACCCCCGATAACCGTTGACCAGCCGACGGCTTACCAAAAAGCCCTGGTCTATTTAGGCTACCTGCTGACAGTACCCGGCGTGCCGGTCATTAACTACGGCGATGAATTCGGTATGACCGGCGCCAACGATCCCGACAACCGGCGCATGATGCGGTTTGGGACGCAGCTCAGCTCCGCCGAACAAGCTCAACTCGTCCGGGTCACCGAATTAACGCGACTGCGTGCTCGCTTTCCGGCTCTGCGCCGCGGCGATTTTTTAACCCTCTGGTGCGAAAAGGACATTTTTATTTACAGCCGGGGTGACGCTTTCGACCGCCTGATCGTCGCCCTGAATAAAAGTAGTCAGGAACGTTTTTTGGAAATTACCCTGCCGGACTGGTTCAACGCTCAATCATTGCACGGCTTAAATGAGGCTAGGCGGCCGATGCTGAACGCCGGCAATTGCCGGTTCGAGCTACCCGCGTATTCTGTCCAAATCTGGAAAGTACAGTGAAAAGCAGATGCTCATTAATGCTCTTTCTTGCAGGGCCGGCTTTAGTCTTGGCCCAATTTACGACCATTAATTGGTCGGAGATCAGCGGTAATTTCACCCTTCCGGCTAATGTGCGGTTGTTCAAAGGCGAGCGGCTGAATCCCTCGCCGCTGAAAATCTATTACTTCAGCGTAGACCTGAACGATAACCGATTAGCGGTACGACCTTATCTCACCACCGCGCCCGCGCCCCTGACTACTCTGACCACGCGCTTTGGATCTGTGGCGGCGGTCAACGGCGGATTTTTCAGTGGGACTACTGCGGTCTCGGCGGTTGTCTATCCTGGAGAAGTCAAAGCGCAGAACATCGCGGCAGTCACCCGCAACAGCCAGTCATATCCGGTCGTCAGGAGTTTTTTTAGTTTGGATACGACTTTTCAACCAGCGGTCAGCTGGATTTACCACTTCGGTAATACTATTGAATCAATCTACGGCTACCCCGCCCCATTGGCCTACCTTTACAATGATCCGACTCCCAGGTCAGCTCCATCGCCAACCGGAGGAACGCCGTTGTCAGACCTGTTAACCGGAATTGGCGGTGCTCCCACCTTACTGAAAAATGGTCAAACGTACATTACTTATAACGAAGAACTCATGTGGGGTTCAGGTGTAGGTTTATCCAATAACGATCCTCGCACCGCGGTGGGTTATACTGCTGATCGCCAGGTTATTCTGCTGGTAGCGGACGGCCGGCAGGCAGGATTCAGTGATGGCGTTAGTCTTCCGGAACTGGCCGAAATCATGGCCAGCCTCGGCTGTGTGGAAGCAATGAATTTGGATGGTGGCGGCTCGACGCAAATGGCGGTCGGTAACCAGTATGTCAATTCGCCTTCGGAGATGCGTTCAATTCCCAGCCTGTTAGCTATTGTCCCACGCGACTCGGTACGCCGGCCTGTCAGTCAAAGCCATTCCGTCATCCTTGATACCGGCGATCCGGCTTGTCAGCTACTCGGCAGCGGCTGGTTTGCGAGTGCCAATGCTGGTTATTACGGAACGACTCCGGCCATGCTGAACACCATCGGCAATGGCGACAAACAGGCGATTTTCAATACCTCCCTCGAAAGATCGACGCTCTGCCAGGTATATGTCTGGTGGGTAGCCGCTTCCAATCGTTGTAAGAATACGCCGATAGTAGTCGTCCACGCCTCGGGACGCGACACGATACGCGTTGACCAAACCCAGCATCACGCCCAGTGGGTGTCGGTCGGAACATATCTTTTTGGGAATGATCCGGAACATAAAGTGATCATCTCCAATGCGGGTACGATCGGCACCTATATTGTAGCTGATGCCATCAAACTGACCAGCTCTGAAGCAATCCAAATCACTAGCATTAAAAAATCGGACAAACCGGATCAGATTGAGCCTGAACTACTTGTTTTGGCTCAAAATTATCCCAATCCTTTCAACCACACGACTCGAATCGAATTTCAGCTCCGACAGCAATCCGTGGTGAGTTTGCAGGTTTTCGATATTCATGGACATCAGGTAAGCACTCCAATTCACAATCGGCTCTATTCTGCCGGACGCCACGCCGCCGTCATCGATGGCAACGATTTGACCAGTGGTGTTTATTTCTACCGCCTGGAGGCCGGGCAATCTGCCAGTTTACGCAAAATGATACATCTGAAATAATCCGGAGAAAAATTGAAGTCAGAATCAATAATCAGCGTCAGCAGAGCAGGACAATTGTATCGCCAATTGGGTAAAGAGTTTATCGTTATAAAAAATCCGGAATATATTCATCCGTCTTTTGAAATTTGCCCGCTGGCTCCGCGGATAACCGCACCTGTACCGAAGTTGAGCGCGGCGGTTATGGATATGGATGGTACAACCACCACCACGGAATTTCTCTGCATCAGCTCCCTCGAAAAAATGGTGCGACTGATTACCAATCGTCCCGAGAAAAGCACCTGGGCGGGACTCGATCCGGTGACCGACTATCCGTTTATCATCGGCAACAGTACTACCAAACATGTCGAATTCCTGGTGAAAAAATTCCTGAACGCTATTCAACCGGAAGCCTTGAAGCAGGCCTATTTCCAAGCCGCTTTGTGGACTCTAACCTACGGCCAGGATGAAGAACGCCGTCGTGCGGTGATTGATAATCTGGTCAATTTAGGTTGTCAGGGACTGCTTTCCGACCAAGCGGTTCAAGCCTTTTTAAAAGAGAAAAAAAACGACTCGTCCCGGCTATCTGCCTTAGTAACCACCTGCCGTGAGAAGTACGGAGCGGATTTCCGCATGGCCACAACGACCGACTTCGTCCGTGCGGGAATAGACATCTATTACCAGTGCTACCATCAGATTCTCGACCAAATCAAATGCGGAAACAGCGCGGAACTTACTCTACGGTATGCGAGCGATTCTGCGAAAAATCTGATTGAGCCAATGCCCGGGATTGGCGAATTTTTAGCGCTCGTCAAGGGTTGGCTGAATACTTCCATCCGCGACCTGGTACCCGGGTTGCGCAAATATTTGGCACAAACCAATCCCCGGGCTCACGTACCGGATGATATTGAACAGCGCCTCACTGCACTGGGACGGTACTTCGCGCGGCATCCGCTCAAAATCGCGGTGGTCACCTCTTCAATTTTCTATGAAGCCGATGTGGTCATGACCGAAGTCATGCGGATTCTGCGCCAGCAAATAAATACCTGGCCGATTGACGACACACAAAAGGCACTGCTCCGCGATAAATTCAGCGATTATCGCCAGGTCTATGACGCCGTCGTCACTGCTAGTGATTCCAGTGAAATTCGCTTAAAACCGCATCGCGATTTATACAGCCTTGCCCTGCACCGCTTGGGAATTCCGAAAACGAAATTCAATCAGGTCATCGGCTTTGAAGACAGCACCAGCGGCACCATTGCAATCCGGGCGGCGGGGATTGGTTTGTGTATCGCCGTGCCCTTCGCGGCGACGAAACATCACGATTTGCGGGCGGCGGCATTCACCGTGCCCGCCGGTTTACCGGAAGTGCTTCTGTCGCGGGAGCTGTTTCTCCGTAGATAATTTTATCTGCCGATTCACTCATGCATTACCCGCATTTACAATAAATAATTTGACCGCAGGATCTCCGAATGAATCAGAAAAAATACCAGTTTCATGTTATCTCCAATACGCACTGGGATCGGGAATGGCGCTATCCGTTTCAGCGCAACCGCCAGCAGCTCGTGGCAATGATGGATCAGCTGCTCAAAATCCTTGCCGAAGAACCGGAATATTCTGCTTTTCATCTCGATAGCCAGGCCGTTGTCCTGCACGACTATTTGGAAATACGACCCCAGAACAGACCCCTTTTAGAGAAGTATATCACCGAAAAACGTATCTTCGCGGGCCCCTGGTACATTTTGCCGGAAGAATTCCAGGTCGGTGGTGAAAATCTCATCCGCAACTTGTTGCTCGGCCATCGTACGGCGGCTGAGTTCGGCCACGTCATGAAAGTCGGTTACTCGCCCTTCTCCTGGGGACAGATTTCCCAGTTGCCGCAGATTTACCGCGAGTTCGGCATTGAAGTGGTCATGTTTTACCGCGGCATCAATAGTCTCGACAGCCCCAAGGCGGAATTCATCTGGGAGGGGGCCGATGGCACGCGGGTCCTGGCTTCACGTTTTTCCACAATGCCGCGCTACAATTTCTATTTTTACATCTACCGTCCCGTCGTGCATAACGCTCAAGTCAGTGACCTTGCCTACAAATGGGAACGCGGCGGTTTGCCTCTGCATTTCTGTGACGCTGATTTATTGGGCGAGGACTATCACATTGTGGAACCACAGGATACATATTATCCCGAAAACCTGCAACCAGCCGCCGAAGCTCTGATCCGCGAACAGATTGACGATTTTACTACACCGCATATTTTCTGGGCCGAAGGGCACGACAGCAGTGGTCCCAACCGCAAGACCGTTCGGATTATTCGCGACCTCAATGAACTGCTCAAGCAGGGTAGGGTCCTGCACAGCGATCTTGAGCAATACGCCGCAGGCTTGCTAAAAGACACCGACCCGTCCAAATTGAAAGTCGTGACGGGCGAACGACGCAGTACGCAATACGATCGGCGTTCCGGCAACCTGTACGGCTACACGACTTCGGCCCGGATGGACATCAAAATCAGCAATTTCATCAGCGAAAAGTGGTTACAGTATTATGCCGAACCCTGGAACGTAATCGCTGGTCTCCTGGGTTTGGATATTAGTGACCGGTACCTCGAGATTGCCTGGCAACTGTTGATTCAAAACTCGGCGCATGATTCTATCGGCGGGTGCAGTATCGACGCGGTGCATCAGGATATGTTCAGTCGCTACCAACAGGTGCGCGAAATAGCTCAGGGATTATTGTGCCGCGCCGTTGCTCATCTCGCCTCACATATCAATTTAAGTCAGGCGGCGCCCGAAAGTATGCACTGCGTAGTACTAAATCCGCTACCCTATAAAAGGGATGCCATCTGCGAAGCATATCTCGACGTCCCTGAAGAAATGGATCAGGGCGGGATCGCTCTTCGCGATGGTAACCTCGACGTCCCGCTTCAGATCTGCGATCAACAAGTGGTTCAGCCCGTAGTTGAGCAGCTTATTGACCGTCCACTCTATATCGCCATGCGGCGCTATCACTGTTTCTTCGACTTGCGAGAAATTCCGGCACTTGGCATTAAAACCTTGCAGCTGCAACCATCGCCTTACATACAACAAAATCCTGAACCAATCGGGACAATCATCGAAAACTTACCAGTGCTGGAAAATACTTATTTACGGGTTTCGATCCGGAAGAATGGAACCCTGGACATTCTCGACAAAGATAGTGGTCAGGTCTTTCATAATTTGGCTTATTTCCTGAGTGAAGGCGAAAGCGGACACGCCTGGATCCACACGCCGGTTGCGCCTGTTCTGACCACACAATCCGCCGAGCCCCGAATCTCTCTGACGATCAAAGGCCCGTTGCTGGCAGTGGTGACAATCGAACATCAGTTCGAAGTTCCAGTTGGGCTGGATGCGGAGAAAAAAACTCGAATCGGCAAAGTCAGCCTGCCGATCCGTCTCGAGGTTATCTTGACCCGTACAGCCCGCCGCGTGGAGTTCCGGATTACCCTGAATAATTGCGCTGAAAGTCATCGCCTGCGCATTATGTTCCCTACCGGTATCCGGGCGGCATATTCCTGGGCCGAAGGTCAGTTCGATGTCGTGCGCCGCTCTACCGCGCGCCCTGTCACTGACGACTGGGTAGAACAACCGATGTACGATTTTCCCTTGCACCATTTTGTGGATCTCTCTAATGAAAAGAGCGGTGCGGCGGTGATCGTCGCCGGCTTGAAAGAATACGAAATTCTTCCGGATTGTGAAACCATCGCGCTGACTCTCCTACGCGGCTTTGAGTACCGGATTCAACCCAGTTCCCTGCAGGACTTCAGTCACGAGAAAGGTTCTCAGTGCTTGGGTCAGCATACCTTTCGTTTGGCGTTCTATCCTCACACCGGCAACTGGCGTGAGGGCAATGTCTTTCGCGAAGCGCAGGATTTTAACTACGAGTGCCGCCTTTTCCAGATGGGACGCGCGACCGGTTCGCTGGATTCGACAACATCCTTTTTCTCCATCGAGCCGACCGATCTGATCCTGAGTGCTATTAAAAAACCGGAGCAGTTTGCTTCCGGCACCCTGGTTCTCCGCCTGTTTAATCCGACCGATCAACCTTGTCAGGGCATCATCCGCACCCTATTTAACCTCAAATCCGTAACACAGCTGACTCTCGAGGAATTGGCACTGACGAATCTGCCATTATATGACCGACATACTTTGCATCTGCAAGTAGCACCGAAGAAAATTTTGACCTTAAGACTGGAATGCGAATGCCCGGCCTTTTCAACGTGCCGATAAGCAAAATCCTGCGCGCTTATTTTTCGAAATTGTAATGCCGGATTTCCGCCAGCGGACGGCGGGGACGGGGATTGCCGGAAGGATTGGCTGGATAACCTAAGCTGAGCAGAATATCAATTGTGGTCGCCTTAGGCAGATTCAGTGCTTTCCCGACAGCACGCCGGTTGAACCAACCCAACCAGCAGGTACCCAATCCCAATTCTGCCGCTTGCAGGATAAAGTGTTCACAGGCAATGCCGAGATCAATCAGGCTATACTGGATTTTGCGAAAAAAACCACCAACCTTAACCTTATAAGAGCGCTGGTCGGTAACTACCACGATTAAAACCGGTGCCTCTGCGGCAAACCGGTTTGATGAGTAGATGCCACTGAAAGCCGCTTCGCAAACCCGGAGACGGATTTCCGGATCATCCAGAACGATGAAATACCACGGCTGGGCGTTACAGGCGGAGGGCGCAAGGCGTGCCGCTTCCAAACATCTATCAATTAGTTCACGCGGTACAGGGCTTTTCTGATAATGGCGCACACTCCGCCGCTGTCTGACTAATTCCAGGAAATTCATCATTAACCAAGCAGCTCGCGGGCTTGTTCCAGAGTCGTTTCGGAAATGCTTTTTCCACCGATTAACTGCGCGATTTCGGCGACCCTTTCTTCCGCCGCTAAGCGTCTGACGCGGGTTTGACTCCGTCCCTGTTCGGTCACCTTGCGAACGCTCAGGTGATCATCGGCCAGTCCGGCGATCTGGGGCAGGTGGGTGATACAAATGACCTGATGCGCTTGAGCCAGACCGCGCAATTCCTCACCAACGACCCGGGCGATTTTCCCTGAAATTCCCGTATCAATTTCATCGAAAATCAGCACGGGAATCTGATCGCGTCCGGCGAGCAACGACTTGACCGCCAGCATGATGCGGGAAACTTCCCCGCCCGAGACTATTTCCGCCAAAGGACGCAGAGGCTCGCCGGGATTGGTGCTGATCATGAAAGTCACCACATCGAGCCCTTCCGAGGTTCCCCGATAAGTTTTTCCATCCAGTGTTACCCAACCGTGGGCATCGATCTGCTTTTCCAAAACCACCACAAACCGCGCTCCGCCAATTCCGATGCGATTGAGAATGCGTTCCAACTCTCGTTCGAATACCCGCGCCAATTCCCCGCGACGCTGGGATAGTTCCAGTGCCACCGCCGTATAGCGTTCCCGAAGAGTGGTGAGTTCGTTTTCAGTCCCGGTCAATTGCAGACCGAGATCGTCGTTACTCTGCAAACTGGTGGTCAGCTCGCGGGCAAAGTCCAAAACCTGGCTGATTTCTGGTCCATATTTTTTCATTAATTGCTGAAAAGCATAAAGGCGCTGATTAACGGTTTCCAGTCGCAGGGGATTGTACTGTACCTGTGCCCCAAAACGCTCCAGCTGTTTGGCCAAATCCTGGCAATAGTATTGGCTATCTGTGAGACGGTTGCGGGCTTCCTCAAACGTTGGAGCGTATTTTTGCAGATTAGACAGGGATTTGGTCACCGTCAGCAATTTCTGGTAGATTGATTCCGGCGCTTCGCTCAATTGCTGGATCAAATCATTTACAAACAGATGAATACGCTCGGCATTTTCGAGGATAGTTTTTTCTGCCAGCAGTTCCTGGTACTCGCCGTCCTGCGGATTGACTTTCTGAATTTCCCGCAGTTGGAATTCCCAAAGCTCATGTTTTTCTTTGTTCAGCCGGATTTGTTGGACCAGGAGTTCCCGGCGAGTCATTAATACGTTTATTTCATCAAACAACCTGGCAGTTTCGCTGACCAATTCGGCATAATCGCCGAAAGCATCGAGAAACTGAATATGCGTGGCGGAATCCAACAGAGACTGGTGATCATGCTGACCATGCAAATCCACCAACAGATTGCCGATTTCTTTCAGCGTGGCAATTGGACAGGAGTTAGCATTTACCCAACCCTTACTGCGACCGGAAAGACTAACCTCGCGTTTCAGGGTCAACATATTATCGGTAATACGGATACCTTTCGCTGACAGTAATTTCTTAAATCGCTGGTTTTTTCGTCCCAGATGAAAAACGCATTCTACAGTAGCACTCTCGGCGCCCGCGCGAATGATGGTCGGGCTGGCTTTCTCCCCCAAAGCTAAGTTCAGTGCATCAATAATGATGGATTTACCCGCTCCGGTTTCTCCGGTCAGGATCGTCAATCCCGACTGGAAATTTATTTCCAGGTGTTCGATGATGGCGAAATTTTCGATTCTAAGACTGCTCAAACTCATAGCTTATCCAGGCGCGGAATAATTTTATTTTATGAAACAAGTAGATCCCCAGCCCGATGCCTATCGCATCGGCCAGCCAGTCATAAATCGAGCAAAACCGTCCCGGCACGAAATACTGATGAAGCTCATCCGTAATGGCAAATAACAACCCGCTCAGCAGACTTAGCGGGATGGCGCGCCGCGCGACTTTCTCCTGTGAGGCAGAGGTAAAGGCCAATGATAAAAAAATTCCATAAATCGTATACTCGATCAGATGCAAGACTTTATCGAAGTTCCAGATCTCGATCGCCGGAACCTTTTCCTTGGGCAAAGAGGATAAAGTGAAAATAATTAACGAGTAGACGATGGCGGGAATTTTTAACCAGAAGCTGCGCATCAGTAGGTCTTTTCAATTCGTTTCAGGATCAGCGGAATGTACTCTAAAAGATCACTGGCTAATAGCGAGCGCACCCCCAATTTTTTCCGCCCCCAGTCAGCCGCTAAACCGTGCATGGAAACGCCCGCTATTGCGGCTTCAAAAGCCGGCATCCCTTGCGCCCTTAAAGCTGCAATCATGCCGGTCAGCACATCTCCCGTCCCGCCGGTTGCCAAACCCGGGTTGCCGGTGGAGTTGACCGCCGTCTGCCCCTGCGCGGAGATTATGACTGTCGGCGCACCTTTTAAAACGAGGGTGCAGGGATTATTTGCGACGAATCGCAATCCGCAACCAATCGGATCGGCCTGCACTTCTGCGATCGGCACGTTGCTCAGCATGGCGAACTCACCGTGATGGGGAGTCAGCACAAGGTCGCTTTTTTGTCCGATCAACTCCAGATGCCCGTGGAAGATGCGTAAACCATCGGCGTCAATTACCAGCGGACGGTCACATCCACGCAATAATGCTCTTCCAAATGCGATGACTTCCGGTTCAGCCGAGACTCCCGGTCCAAATACTACCACATCGCTCCAGGCGAGACGCGTCGCAAGCATCGGCAACGAATCTGCACAAAAAGTGTGCGCCGCAGACTCTGCCACGGGTTGAGTCAGTGCTTCGGTCAATTTGACTTCCAGGATCGGATTCAGGCTCGCAGGTATGGCATTCACGACCAATCCGGCCCCGGTGCGCATCGCTCCTAAAGCACACAGCGTGGCGGCACCAGTCATACCCGGTGAACCAGCGATGATTAATACTTTTCCCTGGCGATGCTTGTAGGTATCTTCGGCAATGCCCGGAATCGTCTTTTTGACATCATCCTTCCCGATTAAAAAGGTCTCCCGCTTCAGTATGTCAAAGGCACTGCGGGGATATCCGAGATCCACCACGATAACCTGACCGGCGTGGCGTTTGCCAGGGTAAAACAGCAATCCGCGCTTCAGGAAACCCATCGTTACGGTAACGGTGGCTTTTACTGCCGTACCGTGTATCTGTCCAGTGTCGCCGTCAATGCCGGAAGGTATGTCAACCGCTAAAACCGGACGCTGGCTCGTATTGATACGATCCACTACGTCCGCCAGTAATCCAGTCACCGCCCCCCGGAAACCGGTACCTAATAAGGCATCCACAATGAGATCACTGTCAGATAAATCCGGTATCTGCTGCAAATCTGCGGGCTTCAGCAGATTGACAGGATTTATTTGCTTTTCGCGACAGATTTCGTAAAAATAGCGGGCGTCACCCTTAAGCCGCTCGCTGTCTCCCACTATCCAGACACTGACATTAGCGCCCCAGTCATTCAGTTTCAGCGCCGCCATCAGTCCGTCGCCACCATTATTGCCAGTTCCGCAAAAGATATCGATGCGACTGTTGGGGATTTCATCCAACAGCTTTTTGGCTTTTAGCGCCACGAAACGCCCCGCGCGACTCATCAATTCTCGTCCGGCGATTCCCAATTCTTTCATCACATAATGATCGACAGCGGCGGCTTCCTGATTGGTAAGGATATATTCACGCATTGGACTTTCGCTCAGCACCATTTTCGCTAAAATCGCTTATTAAAATCTAGCCTTTGAAATAAACTATCAATTTTTCCCTATTAATCCAAACCTTAAAACAATCAGAGGGCAACCCGAATCAACGGCCTGCCCTCTGATAAAACCAGGCACCGTGTTTTACTGGACAGTTTTCAGATGTTCTTCGGCGTAGCGCTTGTACATCGGGTCTTTGGAGGCCAGCTGAAAGGCCTGCCGCGCCGCCACTTTATTACCTAGTGAACGCTCGGCAATGCCCAGTTCGATCAGGGCTAATGCGTCATTCGGTTTGATTTTCAAAGCCGTGTTGGCGGCGTCCTTGGCTTTTTGCGCTTCTCCGGTGCTGTTATAGGCCTGCGCCAGTCTCAGCCAGGCCTTGGCGTTGTTAGGATCTTTCTCGATCACCTTCTCAAGATAGCTGGCGGCATTGGTGAAGTCGTTCATATCGATATAGATTTGCCCGATCTTCTCGAACGCACGGATGTTGCCGGGATTGATCTCTATGACCTTCAGATAGGCCTCGATCGCTTTCGGAAAATCCTTGCGGTTATAATTTAACACACCGATTTTATCCCAAGCGCCATCAAACTTAGGGTCAATAGTGACGGCCTCGTTATAGGCGTTCAGAGCCTCTTCGAGCTTGTTGAGTTTCTCCAAAATCCGCCCAAGTACCAAAAAGGATTTGGAATGCTTCGGATTGAGTGCGAGCCCCTTTTCCACAAACCGCCGGGCATCTTCATATTTCTTCTCATCGAAGTTAACCAGTCCACTCAGATAATAGCCGAGAAATTCGGTCGAGTCAAGGTTTAGTGCCTGTTGATATTTTTCCAGGGCAGCGGCATTGTTACGCCGCTGACGCAGATTTTCGCCTTCCTTTAGATACTGCTGCACCAATACCTTGAGCTGACGGGAGTATTTTTCCTCATCCGGTCGTTTGGCGATCGCCTTGCGGAGATATTCAGCCGCACCGGAGAGGTCGTTCAGACGTACATTCACGAGGGCTAATTGGAAATACGCGTCGACGAAATTGGGATTTTCCTTGATAATTTCTAAGTAGAGTTTCTTGGCCCCTTCATAATCCGCATTGGTGCTGAGGCGCGAAGCCTCGGTCAGCTTGCTGGCAAAAGCCGCCATCTGAGTCCGGACTTCGCGAAATTCCGTGTTGGCGCGTTCGAGTTCAATCGCCTTGTCAAGATAAACCTTGGCATTGTCTAAATCACCCAGCGCAAAATAAATTCGACCCAGTAAAAAGACCGCAGCCGCGTAATTCGGATCCTTTTCTACCATACTCTTGCAGACCTCGAAGGCTTTCTGCAATTCTCCGTTTTTATAAAAATCATAAGAATCGGTCAACTGGTCTTTACCGAGAATTCCCCCACTCAGCAGTAGCAGTAATCCTACGATGCTTAGCTGTTTCAACGCTGTCATTTTTACTCCACTTTACTAATTTTCATCTGGTGCCGAAGACGGGACTCGAACCCGTACAGGCTTACGCCCACATGCCCCTCAAACATGCGTGTCTACCAGTTCCACCACCTCGGCTATTGAGAAAAAACAATATTGGTAACTGATCCGGTGGAAACTAGTTCCCAGGCGTCTGACCGGTTTCAGTCTGTTCCGCGCTACCCGCCGGTACCGGCAGCTCCGCTGAAGGTGAGGTCCGGCGATTGGCTTCCTGCCGGATGATGCTTGTCGGCTCCCCCCGGGGTGCCGACAGCAACCCGATCATGACCGAGATCGCCATAAACGCGATGGCCAGACCCGTCGTGACCTTGGACAAAAAGGTCGCTGCACCCCGCCCACCAAACAAGGCGCCTCCTCCTGAAGCCCCAAACGTGCCGGATAGGCCGCCACCTTTACTGGCCTGCATCAGGATCGCCAACATCAACAGGATCGAAACAAAAACATGTAAGATTATTAAAAACGTGTACACCGTTACTCCTTCTCTAGAATGAATTCATTGACAATTTCCGCAATACGGACAAATTCCGGTGCGACAAGGCTTGCGCCCCCAATCAGGAACCCGTCTATATCCGCCGCCCGGATCAGCTCCGTAGCATTGGCGGCTTTGACGCTCCCACCGTAAAGAATCGTAATAGTTTTCGCCACCGCGTCGCCATATTGCTGACGGATTAGTTCACGTAAAAAGGCGTGTGCTTCCGAAGCTTGCGTTGGGGTCGCATTGACGCCGGTACCAATCGCCCAGACCGGCTCATAAGCTATAACACAATTACCGATTTGCGTGTCGCTGACCTCAGCAAATGCAGCGGAATATTGACGGCGCACGACTGCCTCCGTTTGCCCGGCTTGTCGCTCAGCCAGTGTTTCACCCACACAAATAATCGGATGTAATCCCACCGTTAAAGCCGCATTGACTTTTTGCCGGATCAGATCATCTGCCTCGCCAAAAATGTGGCGCCGTTCAGAGTGTCCCAAAATGACGTGTTGACAGCCAGCCGACACCAACATCGCTCCGGAAATTTCACCGGTGAATGCCCCATTTGGCGCAAAATACATGTTCTGCCCGCCAACCGCTATGGCAGTGTTATGGACCAGTACGCTGGTCGTGGCAAGCGCCGTAAACGGCGGACAGAGAACGATGTTAACCGGATGGATGGCCTGTAAAGCCGGCAGGAGTGAGCGGACAAAATCCTCCGCTTCGCGGTTGTCCTTGTTCATCTTCCAATTACCGGCGACGATATATTTCCGCATAAGTTTTATTTCTTCGAAATCAGGGTGATCGGGATCAGTTCCAACCCGCTTAAAAGTTCCAGCGAGGCGCCGCCGCCCGTCGAAACATGGGAGACCTTGTCCATCAAACCGGCTTTTTTCATCGCCGAAGCAGAATCACCGCCACCAACCACAGTTGTGATGCCTTTGGTGGTCACTTCGGCCAATTTGCGGGCAATTGATTCCGTGCCGGCGGCGAACTGTTTGGTCTCAAAAACCCCTACCGGTCCGTTCCATAGTACAGTCTTGCTCTTCTCGATAATCTCGGTAAACTTAGCCGTAGTTTCCGGCCCGATGTCCACTCCCATTTGATCCGCCGGGATTTTGGCTGCGTCCACGATGCAGACGGAAGCGGTTTCGCTGATTTCCGGAGTCACGACCACATCGGTCGGCAGGTAAATATGGCAACCCAGCGATGCGGCTTTCTGCAAAGTCGCCAACGCATAATCCACCTTTTCAGCTTCGAGCAACGATTTGCCAATTTCATAACCTCGGGCTTTTAGAAAAGTGTAAGCCATGCCACCGCCAATCAGGATATTGTCGGCCTTGCCGAGCAAGCGTTCGATGACATCAATCTTGTCACTGACTTTGGCTCCGCCGAAAATCGCGGTAAATGGTTTAGCCGGATTTTCCAAGGTGTCCTGCAGGTAATGCAATTCTTTTTCTAACAGGTAACCGGCGGCGCGTACCGGGATGAAATCCGTTATTCCGGCCGTGGAGGCATGGGCCCGGTGGCTGGTGCCGAAGGCGTCGTTGACGTAGATTTCTCCCAGTTCGGCTAACTTGGCGCTGAACTCCTTGTCATTCTTCTCTTCTTCCGGATGGAAGCGCAGGTTTTCGAGTAACAACACTTCGCCCTCCTGCAGGGATTGCGCCATATTCTTGACCTCGATGCCGATGCAGTCGGGAGCAAAATAAACCTTGTTCTTTAAATACTTCTGCAGACGTTCCGCGACCGGTTTCAAACTCATTTCCGGCACCGGCTTGCCCTTGGGACGTCCCAAATGCGACATCAGGACCAAGCGCGCCCCATCATCCAGCAGTTTCTGAATCGTCGGTAGCGCCGCCCGGATACGGAAATCGTCGCGTACCTGCAATTTATCATCCAGCGGAACATTGAAGTCCACCCGCATGATGACACTCTTGCTCTTTACTTTCAAATCATCAACGGTTAATCTGGCCATATTGTACCTTTTTATTATCTAAAAACAACTCGGAATTTTAAATTTTCTCATGGATTTATCCAAGGAAAATATCATCTATCAAACCGGCGCCGCAGCGGTCAGGGCACACACACGGTGTACCCCGGCGGAACGCAAGGCCTGGGCAGCGGCTGACAGGGTAGCTCCCGTGGTGAATACATCATCAATTAAAATAATCGTAGTCTCGCCCCGAAAGTTGGTACCAGTCTGCACCATAAAAGCTGACTCCATGTTCCGTTTACGTTCTGCGGCATTCAACTTGGTTTGGGTGACCGTGTTCTTGCGACGGCAAAGTCCGTGAGTAACGATTGGTACGCCCCAGGCCTGTCGCAAACCTTCCGCAATCATTTCCGCCTGATTGTACCCGCGTTCGCGACGTTTGATGGGATGGAGTGGCACCGGCAAGAGAACCGTCGTGGTATTGACTAACGTAGCGGCCTCCAGATGACGGGCCATTTCGAGACCCATCCGGCGTCCAATGGAAGGATTGCCCTGATATTTCAGCGCGTGAACGATAGCCTGAAACAGTTCGTCAAACAGGAATACGCTGACGATACTGTCGAGAAATTCGGGAACGGGCTTCTTACGGAACTCTACGGGATCGAATAAAGGCAGTTTATCCCAGCATTGGTCGCAAATGACCGCCCGGTTGGAGGGCATACGTCGGTCGCAACTCTTGCACAGCGGCGGAAAAACCAGGTTGCTGATTCCCGTCAACAGATTCGAGAGCCACATTGTTTGTTTCGGTTTAATTTATTTTTATCAGGATAAAGCCGCCGCGCCGATAATTGCGGCTGATTCACCCAGCGTACTGCGCAGAACCTGTAAATGTCCGCGCGGTCCGGCGTGGATTTTCCCGAAAAGCTCGGCCTGCATGGTAGCATAGAAATAATCCCAACCCGCGACGACCGATCCGCCGATGACGATGATGTCCGGATCAAGAACCATAACCAAAGCGATCAACGCCTGGGCTAAATGTTTACCGAATCGGCGCCAGCATTCCAGCGCGCGTGTATCGCCCTGCGCGGCTAACTGGGTAATTTCCGTCGGCGAATGCTGTTCCTCAGACAAACCAGCATAGATCTTCATTAAGCCGCGGCCCGAAATGTAATCTTCAAAGACTCCATCCCGGTAAGGTGTCAGCGCGAATTCAAGGGCCGTACCGGTCGCCCCGTTGAATATTGCTCCTTGATAAACAAATCCTAACCCGAAACCGGTTCCCAGCGTGACCCCCAAAACATAAGCGCAGTTCCGGGCGACTCCGGCACGTTGTTCGCCCAGCGTAAAACAATTGGCGTCGTTATTAACCAAAACCGGTTTGGCGGTCAGGTGCTGGAGACGTGGTCCCAACGGATAATTACGAATCATCGTCAGGTTGGGAGTCTGCAGGATTGTTCCGGTTTTATAATCCAACGGGCCGGGACTGCCAATGCCGATCATCTCGACATCCGTCCAGGTCAACTCTTCCCGTTCCAAAAGAGCGCTGATGGCTACCTGCATGCGGCTCACTAAATCGTCAGCATCCCGGCATTCGGCAATATAAAAGCGCAGTGGCTCCCCGACCAGCGCGTTATTCGCCACCAGCCCGATACTAACCTTCGTGCCGCCTAAATCAATTCCGATACGCATTGTTCCTCACTATTCTGCAAAATCCTCACCATTGGATGTTTGGACTACTCGAATTGGGTTCGATCCAGCGTTCCCAGTCAACATCCTGTAATTCGTTGCGGGCGGTCGAGTGCACCAGTTCGTATTGACCGAATCCGCTTTTATCGACGAAAATGAATTGCACTCCGCCTTCCAGAGCGTGGTAGTGCCAGATCTGATAGGGTTTTCTTTCCAGAGCGCTTGGGAAACGCTCGATTTCGGACGGCGGCCCGTAAACCAAATAGATCCGCCCAAAATCGCTCTTCCAGCCCCTGATTCGCTGGGTGGAAAATTGCTGATTGACATAATCCAAGCGGCGTTCGAATTCGATTTGATCTTCATTGACCGGGGTGCGGGGATTTTTATCGCGCTTATCCCAGAAATGCAGGATGATTTCCTTTTTACCCGGAACGTCCGATTTCTTGAAGCGCTTGATCTCGACATCGGTGGCAACGTACTTCAATGGTCCGAAAATCTCATCCAGCTCGGTGGCGCTCTTGCCTTCCAGTTTTAAATCCGCAAGGGCGTTCATTGCGCCCCCGCTAGGAGCGCTTTCCCGCGCAATATAGAACCGTTTACTGGTTATGCTCTGCTGTTGGGTAGATAGATCAATTACCTGAATACTGAAATTATAGACGCCGGCATTCAAGTCTTTGATATCGATACTCTTGATTTCGACCGCCGAGTTGCCCGGTTTGCGTTTGGTCAGCCAGTCGAGGGCTTTGACTTCTTTGCCGTTCAGATCGGTGATCGCATATTTGATTTTGTAATCGGAAACTGCCAGCGGATCATATTTAAGGTTATAGACCTCAGCAAAGGCATACAGCGCTCCTACCTGATCGCCGAAAATCAGATTAGCATTGGGCACGATATCGTAGCCGAAATATTTGCTGAATTTATTCTCCTTGGCGGTTTTGGCGACCTGACTGCTGAGTTGGATGTCACTCAGTTTCAAACTCGTTTGTCCGTAATCTGGAAGGGTCAAATCGCAGGTTTCCTTATATTGCCGCCCGCTGTGCAAATCGGTGATCACGGCAATTATCTGGTAGGCACCGGCTTTGGCCTGCAGGGTAGCAATATCCGGAATTTTCTGCTGACTGCGGATCTGCAAGGTGTCCGCGATACGATCTACGATTTGCCATTCAAAAATATCAACGACAGTGTCCGACTGGACCAGGGCGACCCGCAGATTGGCCCCTGATTCAAAATAATTCTGGACAGGTACAAACTTGAGCATTTTCCGCGGCAACAGCAGATAGACTTCCACGATATTTAAATTCTCACTGCCCCGGAATACAGCGTAATCCAGGTCGTACTCCGCACTGTTTAAAACGTTGGCGGTCAGCAGACTCAGCAATCCAGTAATAATCAACTTTTTCATAAATCACTCCAATTTTACCGAGACGATTTGCGATATGCCTTTTTCAGCCATAGTGACACCGTAAAGGGCATTAGCGATCGCCATCGTTGATTTATTATGAGTTACGACGATAAACTGCGTTTTTTCGGCAAAGGTGCGAATGACATTGGTAAAGCGCCGGGTGTTTTCGTCATCGAGTGGCGCATCCACTTCATCGAGTATGCAAAAGGGGCTCGGCTTGACCTGGTAGATGGCAAACAGCAGGGCAATCGCGGTGAGAGCTTTTTCACCGGCCGAAAGCATTTTCAGCGAGCGCATTTTCTTGCCGTCGGGACAGGCCCAGATGTCGATTTCGGCCTCCAGGGGATCCGTTTCTCCGATTAACCGCAGATCCGATTCCCCGCCGCCAAAGAAAATACTGAAGGTCGTTTTGAAGTTACCACGAATTTTTTCGAAGATCTCCAGAAATTGCTGACGGGCGATGTTATCAATCTGGGTGATGACTTCCTTGAGACCTTTTTCCGAAGCCTCCAGATCATCGCGCTGTTCAGTCAGAAAACGCAGTCGAGTGTCTTCCTGGTTGTACTCCTCCTTGACTGCCATATTGACCATGCCGATCAACTCCAAATTACGGCGATGGCGTTCGACCGCCTGCTGGGTTTCCGCCAAGGACGGCAGTTCGGTAGGTATGACGTCCGGGATAGTACGGTTATATTTCTCATTCAGTACGGTAATGATTTCTTTTTCTCTGGCGGCAAACTGTGAATTTTCCAGCTCCAAGTTCTTCAGTTCGTCGCTCAAGCGCTCCCTACGGTGCCGCAGGTCGTACAATACCTGATTAAGTTTCTCGAGAGAGGTACGCTGAACCTGATACTCGGCTTCCGTCTGCTGATAACGCTGGGTAGCCGCCTGCAGAACCTGGACTGCATTCTGCAGATCGGCCTCGTTACGCTGAATCTGGATGTTCAATTCCGCCAGAATCGTACGGGTGGATTGCAGCTCGGCTTGCGCGGCAGTCTGACGGTCGGCAGTGGTTTGCAGGTCGCGCTCGGTAAGGCGCCGGCTGTCGCTCAGGTTCCGGAACTGATTCTCCAGATTAATCAGTTCCACGCGCTCATTCTGTAGCCGTTGGGCGGTTTCATCCACTGCGCTTTTCAGATTTTCAAGCTCGCTTTTTTTCTGCGCGATCTGTTGATCCAATTGCTCTACCTGGGCGGTCAGATTGACCTGCGCAGGATTTTCTTTTGTCAGGCGTTCGCGAAAGTTGACCAGGGCGGTGTTCAGGGTTATCTGATTGTCGCGCAGAGTCTGTAAAACGCTGTTGGTTTGCAGAATCTGTCCTTCGACTCCATGCTGTTTTTCTTCCAGTTGATGATGTGCGGCGGCGAGTTGTTCAGCCTGTTTTTGCAGTTCATCTCCCTGCTGACGGTGGCGTTCATCTGTTGCGGTCAGTTCTTTCAGACGGGCAGTCAGTTGGGCATGCTGTTTACTAACTTTTTCATATTGCCGCTGAAGGTTCGCAAGGCGTTCGGCACGTCCGACCAGGATATTGGAATCCGCGGTTTCTGCACCACCGCCCAGAAATCCCTGCGCGTCGCGGTAACGCCCGCGTTCCGTGACAAGGGTGAGCTGATCAAGGCGATGATCGCCAATCAGTTCATCCAACTTATCGTCCGGACAGCAATAGACATTGCGAAATAGAAAATTCTTGAGTGGTTCCAGCCGTTTGTCTGATTTGACATAACGCAGGAGCGGCTGGAGTTCCGGGCGATTGACTTTAACCGCTGTTTCATCGAATTGGCCGTCCAAGGGGATGATGGCCACTCGCCCCCGACCACTACGGGCTAATGTCGCCAGCGCCGCTAAAGCTGCCGGCCGACTGTCGGCCACCAACAGACGCGAAATGTCTTTCAGGATCGCTTCCACCGCTAAATACCAACTCGCATCCACGGCCAAAAGATCGGAAAGGGCACCCCGGACGCCCGGAAAATCCGACAGGTGGTCCAGCACGTACTGCAGGCCAGGACTGAAACCCTCCCGGGACTGGATGATGCCGCTGTAAAATTGAATTTGAGTCTGCACGCGATCCATCTCCGCCGTCAATCCGCGCAGTTGGTCCTGTGTGGTTTGCTTCTGTTCGCCGAGCTGGCGCCGCTGTTCGAGCACCTGCGCGATTTTCCGCTGAAGCTCACTTCGCTGTTTAGCGTATCGGTCATTTTCATCTTGCAGAGCAACCTGCGCCTCCTGGAGGGCCTGCAGATTGCTTTGCTGTTCTTCGATTTGATACGTAATAGCACTCAGTTCTTTTTCTCTCTGCTGGATATTTTCCTGCAGGCTGTTATACCGTGCAGAAAACTCGGCCTGTTCGCGTAAATAACGGAAACGCTCGTCCTGCAAAGCCTGCAGGGCGCTTTCCAGCGCTTTGTACCGCTGTTCCACAGCCAGCTGTGCTTCCGAAATCTGCCTGAACTGTTCACGGCGATCGATTAATACCTGCTGTAAATCTGTTTCTTCGCGACCGAGTTTGGCAGAACGTTCCCGGTAAACGGTGTTATTTTTCTCCAGCTGGTTTTGTTCCTCCGTCAGCCGGTTGATGGTTTGGGTCAGATTGCGCGTCTGTTCCTGGAAAACCCGCGCATCAGTCTCCAGCTGCGCCCGTGCGGCATGCAGATTCTCCAGCACACCACGCTGGTTCTGCAAATCCGCCTCCTTGGCATTCAGGGCTGTCTGCTGGCTTTGCCAGTCGGCTTCCCTGGCGGTCAACTCCTGACTGATCGTCGTGAGTTCTGCCTGTCTCTGGTTCAGGTTTTCTATCAATGGAGACTGGCGGTGGCGCAGGTCGGCGACTCTGCAGGTCGCCAGGAGTACTTCCGCCTCAATCAATTTCTGGGTAGTGTCCTGATATTTCTCGTAACGTTGGAATTGCCGCTTCAGGTTTTTGACCTTGGCATCAACCTCGCTGATGATGTCATTGAGGCGCAGTAGATCGTCGCGCGTGGCATCCAGCTTGCGGAGCGCGGCCTTGCGCTGAACACGGTACTTGTTGACACCGGCGGCTTCTTCGAACAAGCGTTTGCGTTCCTCGGGATTTTCGCTCAGGATATCCTCGATCATTTTGAGCTCGATGATCGAATAGGCATTAGCTCCCATACCGGTATCGATAAACAGGTCGGTGATGTCTTTCAGACGGCAGAGGTTCTTGTTGATGAAATATTCACTTTCGCCGTTGCGGTACAGCCGCCGCGTGATTTCGATATCCACATAAGCGATCGGCACGCGTCCACTGACATTATGAATGGTAAGCGAAACTTCGGCGAGGTTCAGGGGACGGCGCGTGGCCGTACCATTGAAGATCACATCGGTGATCCGGTCGGCGCGCAGGATGCTTGATTTTTGTTCGCCAATGACCCAGCGGATGGCATCGACGATGTTGGTTTTGCCGCAACCGTTGGGGCCCACAATGGAAGTGATACCCTGGCCGAATTCGATTTCGGCGCGTTTGACGAAAGATTTGAACCCGTAAATGGAAAGTTTAGAGATATACATCGATTATGCGACTTGCAAAGTACTTCACCGGTAATTTATCCTTCAACCCGGCGGCCAACCGAGGCGTCGACCGCCTAAAAGATGCAGATGCAGGTGCGGCACCTCCTGCCCACTGTCGCGTCCGTTATTGATCACCAACCGGAATCCCGATTGCACCAGACCCTCCTGGCGGGCGATGCTGACCGCCGCACTCAACAGTCTGCCCAATAACGGTTCATCGGCAGAACTGGTATCGGCCAAATACGCGATATGTTGGCGCGGGATGATCAGGATATGCGTGGGCGCTTTGGGATGAATATCGCGAAACGCCAGCAGCTCTGCAGATTGAAAAACGAACTCCGTGCCGAATTGCCCGGCGGCAATTTTGCAAAAAATACAGTCCTGCTCCATTCAGACCTCCTGCATGGCAATTAAGGTATAAATCTGGGTCAGCATAACCACCACTGCCAGTTCACTGCGCAGACGCCGCGGAAAGATATTCACCGGCAAAAAGCCCTCCGTCTTGGTGCTTTCTATTTCAGCGTGACTGAAGCCCCCTTCCGGACCGATCATCAGCGCGATGGACGCGGCTTCGACTAAACTTTGCGCCACGCGCCAGAGCGGTTGGGATTCGCCGACTTCCGCCACAACCCTGCAGGGTACGGCATGTGTTATTTCCAGCCATTTTTCGAGACGAATGGCGGGATGAATCTCCGGCAGGTAGCCCTGACCGGATTGCTTCAGAGCGCTGATCGCCAGCTTCAATAGGCGGGCGTGATTGTACTGTGCTTTCTGGACATGGTGGGTCATTACCGGGTAAATGTCCGTGACCCCCAGCGCCGTAGCGGCACTGATGACTTCCTCGAAATGTTGCCCTTTTAATAGTCCCACGCCGAGCAGAATACGTTTACTCGACAGCCGCGGCAGGACTTGCCGGCCAACAATACTGCCGACGGCGTAATTTTTATCCAGAGTCGTCAGACGGATCGTATATTGCCCGCCTTGTCCATCAATTACCTGAATTTCATCCCCTGCTTTCTGGCGCAGGACGTGCCCGCAATGATGCCATTCTGCACCGGTCAGGGTGATAGATTCCGGGGTTATGTTTTCGGGCTGGGTAAAAAAAAGATGAGCGTGCATTAGTATCTTTTGCTGAATCCGATTTTGAGGAGCAGACCACTATAATTACGCTGACCGTTATAGGGCAGTTCCACGCCTTCGTTGTACAGGTCGGGATCAGGTTTGTCAATCAATCTGGCAAATTTGATCAGGTCATACCCGACGAAAAGCGAGACCATCATACTGGGTCCATAGAGGAAATCCACACCGCCCCCCAGACGCAGGCCGGGGGCCCAATGCGTCCGGATATTTTTTAGGCGCTCTTCAAAATCGGGAACGTTCGGGGGATCCAAGGCCAGCACTGGACCGGCGGCGAGCTCGAGGAAGGGCCGGAAATTATTGGCAATCTGATCCTGAAACAAAATTTGTTTCATCCCGACCTGCAAAGGCCAGAGCGTCAGGCGGCGCTTGTCAATCCGTTCATAAGTCATCCCGGTATAGTAATCGTAAATGGGAAAATCGTTACTGCCCTTGACCATCAGAAAATTCACCTGCCCGGTCAAACGCAGATTCGGTTTCAAGGAATATTCATAGAACAAGCCCAACCCGGAACCGCGATTGGCCTGAAACAGCGCCAAGCCGCCAAAACGCGGATACTGCTCACTTCGTCGCCCGGGCTTATCACCCGCCCCGTTAGCTGCTGTGCATAAACAGCATAAACCGATGGCCGCGATTTTTTTTATGGTGGTGTACATCATTGAGACTCGCTTCAATTAACAGCAGGAAATTTACACTTATTGCCGTGATTGCCAAAGAGGAAGTTGGGAGTCAAATTCTCAGCCGGAACATCCAAACTCAGCGACCGATTATCGCATTTGGAGTTTGAGCTATCCCAGCCTAAATTTCCCGCAAATCAGGATTGATTATGATACAACCTTCGCCACTTTTACTAATGCGTTTCCAGGCCAATGATCCTATTGCCCAGACGCAGGAACGTCTGCGCCAGCTGTTCACGGCCGCCGGTTTCGAGCAGGTTCTCGAAGCGCAGGATTATACCGCCGTCAAGGTGCATTTTGGGGAAGAGCGGAGCATCACCCATCTGGACGCGCAGTTGGTCAAGCCGCTCGTGGACATGATCAAAAAGGCGGGTGCCAGGCCCTTTATCACCGATACCACCGTGCTTTATAAAAGTGTCCGTGATAACGCCATCGGGCATTTAGAACTCGCCTTCCAGCACGGCTACACGTTCGACCGCATCGGAGCACCGGTGATCATCGCCGACGGCATCGTCGGACGCAACGAAACCGAACTCGAAATCAACGCCCCGCTTAACCGTAAAGTCGCCCTCGCCACGGAATTCGTCACCGCCAATTCGATCATTGTCGTATCGCATGCCACGGGACATTTGAATGCTGGCCTGGGTGCCACGCTGAAAAACCTCGGCATGGGCATGGCGAGCAGGCGAGGCAAGTTGGTTCAGCATTCGGTCAGTAAGCCGACCATCAGTGCTAAAAAATGCACCGCCTGCGGCGTCTGCGCGCGCTGGTGTCCGGTCAATTGCATCAGCGTCGGTGCAGAATACGCCGTCATTAATGACAGCCGGTGTATCGGATGCGGCGAGTGCCTCACCGTCTGTCGGTTCGGCGCCGTGCGCAATCGTTGGGACAGTTCTTCGGCACTTCTGCAGAAACAGATAGCGGAACATGCCCTCGGAATCGTCAGCAACAAGCGGGGACGTCTCGGCTACTTCACTTTCCTGATTAATATGACCAAAGATTGCGATTGTCTGACCGGCGTTCAGCGACCGATCCTGCCCGACATCGGCGTCATTGCCGGCCGCGACCCCGTGGCCATTGACCAGGCGATTATCGACCTCACCAGCCATAACGGCCAAAATCTGGCTCAGCTCGCCTATCCCAATATCGATTACCGAGTGCAGCTCGAGTATGCCGAAAAAATCGGAGTCGGCACCCGGCAATACCAATTAAACGAAGTCACCTTCTGAGCTAAAGCATCATAACAGCTGGAAAATCCAGCCCGGCATTTGTTAGACACAACTTGATTTAACTTCCGCTCATATGTTTCCGGAGCGTGTTTGAACTGAGCGTACAAATAAGCAGGCATGAAAACACTTGCTTTTCTCAAAAAGAAATATAAGTTTACCATGGGTAACAAAGGAAAATTCTATGGTCCATGGAAAGGTATCGCCGTCGGTCAAGCTGCCTTCTAAAGCCCCGCAATTGCATCAAGCCGGACTGTTGGACACATTGCTAAAACGTTCAACGGAAAATATTTATATCTGGGATATACGGGGGCGTTATCTGATGGTCAACCAGTCAGCCGCGCGGCATCTGTGTCTGAGGAGCCCACGCGCGGTAGTTGGCAAGTCTGCCGGGGATTTTTTCACCAAACAGTACGCCAGCAAAGTCAACCGCGCACTAAAAAAAATCATCGCCTCCGGTCACCCTACCAATGAGACTGAGGAAGCTGAAACCTGGTTAAATGGCCGGACGACCTGGACGATGACATCCCGGGCACCTTTACGGGATGACCATGGCAGGATCTACGCGATTTTGGAAATGGCGCATGACATAACCCAGCGCAAACAATTGGAAGCGGCTTTATCCCGCGAGCAGACTCTGTTGCATGCTCTGTTGGACAACGTACCCGACACGATCTATTTTAAAGACGCCAAGAGTCGCTACCTCCGCATCAGCAAAGCCAAAGCGCTCAAGCATGGTTTTAAGAATCCGGATCAGGCTATCGGAAAAACCGATTTCGACTTCTTTACCAAAAAGCACGCCCGGCAGGCTTTCGCCGACGAAAAGACAATCATGAAAACACGCCAACCTATCATCGGTCTGGAAGAAAAAGAAACCTGGCCGGACGGGCGGGAAACCTGGGTTTCGACCACCAAAATGCCTTTGCTGGATGAACAGGGACAGGTCATCGGTACCTTTGGCATTTCGCGGGACATCACCCACCGCAAACTGGCCGAAATCGCCCTCGAAAACGAAAAGAACATGCTGAAGACGGTCATTGATAATATCCCGGATAAAATCTACGCCAAAGATCTCAAAGGGCGTTTTCTGCTCTGCAATCAGGCGGTTGCCACGCGGATGGGGGCGAAGGATCCGGCAGATATTATCGGGAAGTCCGATTTCGATTTCCTGCCGCGTGCCTTGGCCCGCCAATTCCACAATGATGAACAGGCTATCATCAGGTCAGGTCAACCACTCGTCGATCATGTCGAACCGCTTAACAATAATTCCGCGACAAAAAAGTGGAATTTGACTACCAAGGTGCCACTCCGCGATAAAAAAGGCAAAATTTTCGGCCTCGTCGGTTTAGGTCGTGACATTACCGCTCAAAAACAAGCTGAAGAAGAACGGGAAAAAGTCATCCTCGAACTGCAGGAAGCCCTTAAAAAAGTCAATACTCTGAAAGGTCTGATTCCGATCTGCGCCGCCTGTAAAAAGATCCGCGATGACCGTGGCTATTGGAACAGCGTCGAGACCTATCTTGCTCAGCATTCCGACGCCGCTTTTACCCACGGTATTTGTCCGGATTGCCTGCGCAAGCTCTATCCCGATTACGTTCGAAAAAAAGAACAAATGCAGGGAAACGGCGTTTAGTTCCCAGCTAGCTACAGCTGCTCTTTAGATTATTCTGACTGACCCTGATTTCAGAATTGCTCGTCGTACTTCGTCCACAGCTCGTCACCCAGGCGCCAGGCGCGGCTGACAACTTTGTTGCCCCACTCTACCGTATACTTCGTCAGCAGATTACGCGCCTCGGCGGGATTCTTCTTCAGGAGCTCAACCGCCTGCCGCTCAACCTGGTTCTGCTCCCGGAAAAGCTGCTTTTGCCAGGGTTGCCAGACTGCGACAACATCCTTGCGCATGTCGCCCCAGCGTTGTGCCGCCAGGGTGCCTAAGCGATTGAACGCCCACCAGGCAGATTCCTGAGTGTAACCCCGGGGGCGCCCGTCAACTTTGTAAGGCTGGGCCAGGTCGGTGACACTGCACCAGACCGGAATGTAAATTGAGCTGGCGACGTTATCCAGTGCGAGCCAGACAACCCCACCGACCTCGTCCGGCAACCAGTCACGCGACTGGGTAATCGTCGCATACATCGTGTACCAGCGGGCGATGGGACGTTCTCCGCGCCAGCCCCAGCCGCCGTTGATTTTGAAAATGTGGTTCATATCGTAGGGCATAAAGGGATTGGCGAAGGGCGAGATTTCCGTTTTGCCTTCCTTGTTCGTCCAGGTGATGTTCTTGACAAAGTTGAAATCGGTACCCTCGAAGTAATCCTGGAAGAGGCTGACCATTTTGGTCAGATTTACCAGGCTGTCGGGTTTGACCGAAAAAGGATAGTTTTCCGAGTCCGGGTGCAGTTTCAGCGAAGGCGCGACCAAGTCGAGAACGCGCCACTCGCGCCGACGAGCGGCATAGGAGGTGCGTCCTTCAGGATCATAAGCGTAACAAAACTCGAATTCACCATTGGCAGGATTCCACCAGCCGCTGTCGCGGGCGACCTGTAAGACATTATCCGATGCCATGTAGTAATCAGGCTGACTGAGATCAATCTGGCGAATACGGCTGGCATTGGCATTCACGCTGACGTGCCCGTCGGGTACACGCTGGGCGACCCAAATGGCACCCAGATTGCCCTTGCCAGGCCCGACGATCTCCAGGTGCCAGACCTCATTCTTATCGGCAATCGTCAGACACTCGCCCTCATCACTCCAGCCATATTTTTTCGTTAGCTCCCGGGTCAACTGCAGTGCCTCGCGCGCCGTTGCACAACGCTCTGCCATCAGACGCACCAACTGCTGGCAGTCAATCAATCCTTTCTCAGAGTGCAGGCTTTCCCGTCCCCCGAATGTGGACTCGCCAATCGCCAACTGTTTTTCATTCATACACGGATAGGCCGTGTTGATAAAACCATAAGTGTGCTCCAACTGAGGAATCTGTCCGACTGGAATATATTTGTAGGTTGGCATCGCCAATGAGTCATATTCCGCACGTTTGACCATCGTCGCCATTTCACCCTTTTTATATTTTTTAGGAGGGACAATATCTACCGACGATCGCGTGCGGTGGCTGTCGCAGGTGTGGCTGGTGATTACAGAACCATCGGCGGAAGCCTTTTTACCGACTGTGATGG
The DNA here is from genome assembly GCA_964588795.1 of uncultured bacterium. GTDB lineage: Bacteria > Fidelibacterota > UBA2242 > UBA2242 > UBA2242 > CAZPQN01. The sequence continues at coordinate 64,635 of CAZPQN010000005.1, forward strand.
AGGTACAACCATCGGGCCGACCGCCTTCCCAATCTGCTCGCGATTGGGCCTGAATATTTATTTGTAGTAGGAGCAAAATCGCTAAAATTAAGCCTGCTTTGCTCCCGGTTCGTCTGAAAACCATAAATGCTCCTTACTAACGTTGTGTATTATTTTACCGAAACAATCGAAAACCAGTACGATCCTCGGCTACGCGCAACATGCTCTCGGAAATTTGTTGCTGTCGCCGAATCAGAGCCGCCTCATCCAGCCCCACAACCCGCCCCTGCTCCACAATGATGCGCCCATTGATAATGACCATATCCACCGGGTTTTGGGGAACACAGAACAGCAACGCGGCTACCGGATCTGCCTGAGCTCCGGCAAACTCAATCCGATCGAGTGCAATCAACGTCAGATCGGCCTGCATTCCGGGTGCGATCTGCCCGATAGCATTGCGTCCGAGCACCGCGGCCCCACCCCGCGTGGCACACCAGAGGATTTCTGCGACGCTCAGCCATTGCGACGGTTGGCGCAAACGTGAAAGTAAAAGGGCGTTGCGGGCCTCATTCAGCAGATTGGATGAGTCGTTGCTGGCTGAACCATCGACCGCCATACTGACCTGCACTCCGGCTTTGAGCATCTCGCGGATCCGCGCAATGCCGGAACCCAGGCGCATGTTGGAGGTCGGACAGTGTGCGATACCGCAACCAGCCGCGCCGAGCTGAGCGATTTCCTCGTCATTCAGATAAATGGCATGTGCAAACCAGACTCTGGAACTGATCCACCCTAATTTTTGCATCAATGCAAACGGCCGCATGCCGAATTTCTCCAGGCAGAATTGCTCTTCGTCCCTGGTCTCGGCCAGGTGCGTGTGCAGTCGCAGATCATATTCATCCGCTAACCTGACCGTCAACCGCATCAGCTCCGGCGAAACTGAAAAAGGTGAGCAGGGCGCTAAGGCGATCCTGGTCATCGCTCCCGGTGAACTGTCATGATATTTTTTAACCAATCGCTCTATATCCTGCGCTATAACCAGGTCGGACTGCACGACCTCATCCGGCGGCAAGCCACCCTCACTGCGTCCCAAGGACATGGCGCCCCGCGTCGGATGAAAGCGCATCCCCAGTTCCTGCGCCGCCAAAATTTCGGCATCGAGTAATTCCGCAGAAGCGCTGGCCGGAAACAGATACAGGTGGTCGGAAGTAGTAGTGCAACCTGATTTAAGCAACTCGACCAGCGCTATCCGAGCGCTGACCTCCACAGCTTCCGAGGTCAGCTCGCGCCAGATTTCATAATTAGTGGTCAACCATTCAAACAATGGCGCCGTTTGCGTCGCCAGCACCGCCCGCGTCAGGGTTTGGTAAAAATGATGGTGGGTATTGATCAAACCGGGCAGGACGATCATCCGGCTGGCGTCAATCACCCGGTCAACTACGCCCTGAAATTCCCCTTTACCCACCATTTTTATCTGCTGATCCTCAATCAGGATGTAACCGCCTGAGAAAATATTCTGCTCGGCGGCGATGGGCGTTGCGCCCGTCATCGGAACACAGCAGAGCGGATTTTTTATCAGGATTCTTTGCGTCACCATGTACCTCGTCAGATAATCGGTTGGAATCTTAAGAAAAAAAACGATACCAGCCAATTCAAATTATCCCCAGCCCATATCGGAAAAAATCCCGATAGCTACTCTGACGGATGGATATTGTCTCATGTTTGGCGATTGTGTAAATTTGGCCGCTTTTTAAGAAGTATTTGCTATGATAAGTTCTATTCCGACGGGTTTGTTCGCCGGAGCACGGGCAGGTGGGTCAGTCCGCCGCAACGCAGTGCCGGCGCAATCCTAAACCCTGTCTTTGAAAAATGGCGGTGTAGCTCAGGGGTCAGAGCAGCGGCTTCATAAGCCGTGTGTCGTAGGTTCAAATCCCACCACCGCTACAAAGGAAGGTCGAGGGCAAGGTTATGGTCGAGCAAAGCGAAAACCGACTGCGGCAGGTTAGTCCATTGTAACGCAGTGCCGACAGAATCATAAGCCGTATGTCGTAGGTTCCCTGTCCGCCGTAACGGAGTGTAGGCGGGCCTGTCCGCCGGAAAGCAGTGTAGGCGGGCCTGTCCGCCGGAAAGCAGTGTAGGCGGAAAATCCCACCACCGCTACAAAGGAAGGTCGAGGTTGAGTGCAGCGCAATCCGCCGCAGGCGGATCAAGGCCAAAGTTCACCCAGCCTCAGTGATAATTTTAGCCGTGCGGCATTAGCGGGTCTGGTTTTTTACCGGAGTAAATAAATTGCCATCCGCTTAAAATATGCTTAGATTCGCACCATTGATTTTTAGAACAGGGGCTATTAAAGGTAACATTGATGCTATGCTTCGCGGCAGTTTGTTAATTTTCATAACAATGCGGAGGACCACTCGATGACTGAAAAGTACATCCTCTCCCATGATATGGGAACCAGTTCGGACAAAGCCATGCTCGTCACCATTTTTGGTGAAATTATCGATTCAACTAAAAAAGAATATCCTCTGCATGTACCTCAGCCGGGTTTCGCCGAACAGGAACCGGCAGACTGGTGGGATGCGGTATGTGAAACCTCACGGACGTTGATCTCCAAAACCGGCATCGATCCCGCCGCGATCGTAGGGGTTACCATGTCCTCGCAGATGCAGGGGCTGGTGTGCGTGGATCAGGCCGGAGTGCCCCTACGACGAGCAATTACCTGGGTTGATGCCCGGGCGGGTGACATCATGCGTAAATACATGTGGACCTTTCCGCGCGTACAGGGTTACAATATTTTCCGACTATTGAAATTTCTGCACATCACCGGGGGCGCACCGGGTTTGGCTGGCAAGGATATTATCGGCAAAATCATCTGGTTGAAGGAGCACGAGCCGGAGGTTATCGCCCGCACTCATAAATATCTCGATCCAAAAGATTATATCATCTTTAAAATGACGGGCAGTTTCATCAAATCCACCGATTTAGCCGTGGTTTGGTGGCTCCTCGATACACGAAAAAATCGCAACGTCTGGCACCCCAAACTCTGCAAAATGGCCGGTATCGAGATGGATAAGTTACCGGAGGTCCGTGAAAGCGCGGCCATCGCCGGACAAATAACCGCCGCGGCTGCGCAGGCCCTGGGGGTGAAAGCCGGAACTCCGATGATCAACGGCGCCGGAGACATTTCCGCCTCCGCCCTTGGTTCCGGGGCTGTCGTTGACGGCAAGATGCATGTCCGAGTCGGCACCAGTGGTGGCGTCGCCGGACATTTCACCAAACGTAAAATCAATATCGCCAAATACGCCGGCTGCATCGGCAGTGCGTATCCGCAGAAATATTACCTGGGCATCGGTACTCAGGACACCATGGGCATTTGTTTGGAATGGGTCAAGAACAAGGTCATTTATCACGCGGAAAAACTGAAAGAAGAATATCGCGTAGATAAGATTTACATGATTCTCGACAAGCTCGTCCAGCGCACCAATCCCGGCGCTGACGGTCTGATTTTTACGCCCTGGCTGTATGGCGAACGGTGCCCGCTGAACGACGACACCCTGCGCGGCGGGCTGTACAATATCGGGCTAAACCATACACGCGATCACATCATCAGGGCGGTTTTTGAAGGCATTGCCATGAACGCCCGCTGGGCGCTGGAAACCATGGAAGACCTTTATCAAAAGGTGGACGAACTGAACTTCGTCGGCGGCGGTGCGATGAGCGAGACCTGGTGTCAGATCATGGCTGACGTCACCAATCGAATCATCCACCAGGTTTCCGATCCCCAGCAAGCCGCCGGCAAGGGCGTTGCGCTGTTAGCCAGCTATGCTTTAGGGTACATTAAAACCTTCGAAGAAATCGGTACTTACGTGCGCATCAAAAACACGTTTTACCCCAATCCCGCCAACCGGGCGTTGTACGATCGCCAGTTCCAGGCCTTCAAGGCGCTGTACAAACAAAACCGGCGGTGGTACGCCCGGATGAACAGCAAAACCAAATAGACCATGCCGGAAATTCAGGAAGATCTGACCGCCTTTTGCGCACCGGGTTGTAAGTACGAGTTCCGGCATGTTCCGGTGGCTCCCGGAGTAACTTTGAGGGTTATTACTTTCACGCCGCCGGTCCACACTACCAATCCGGCCATCGTATTTGTTCCCGGCTGGATTTCACTGATGGACGGCTGGCAGAGTGTACTGCAGACCATGAGCCGCGATTTTATCATTCATTACGTCGAGACGCGCGAAAAAATCTCGTCGCTAATTACCGGAAAAGTCGGCTATGCGGTAGCGGACTTTGCCGGCGATATCGTCGGCCTGATCAATAAGCTAAACCTTCCGCCACGGGCTTACGTGCTATTCGGAAGTTCCCTGGGCGCCACGACTCTCCTGGAATGCTTCCCGGCCCTGGCTATTGAACCTTTGGCGCTGGTACTGATCGGCCCCAATGCGGTTTTTAATATCCCGGGTTTCTGGTTGCATGTTGTCCGCGCATTTCCGCCGCGCCTGTACCTCGCCTTTAAGCCGGTCATTAAATGGTATCTGCGTCATTTTCGTCTGGATGTCGCCCAGGATGCCGCCCAATACCAAAAATATTGCCGCAATTTGGATGCGGCTGATCCCTGGAAATTGAAAAAGGCGGCGCTGACTTTTGCCCGCTATCAGGTGTGGGATAAACTGCCGCTGGTTACCTGTCCGACGTTGCTCGTGGGTGCCACGCATGACGTCCTGCACGACTTCGAAAACATTAACCGCATTCGGGAAAGTCTGCCCCATTGTACTTTTTTAGACCTGGAGACCAACAGCCGCACGCACAGCCCGGCCGTTGTGGAGGAAATGCGCCGCTACCTCGCCACCCTGGAGTGAATTTCTCTTACTGCAACTGACGCTTTTCGAGTTTGAACACCATCTTCCCGAAATTGGCGTCACTCTCGATCATTACCGGAAGCCGGAGAGTATCAGCGCTGATGTAGAGCGTCAGACGGGTCTGATTTTTAAATAACTTCCCTTCCTCAAGATACGGTTCTAAGACAAAACATTTGAATTCCCCGGCCGGCACCGCAATGGGAGCGATTTTGTGGATGACGACGTTGAATAATTTGAATTTGTTGTTGTCAAAATTATTTAACTTGATGATCCGGCCGATTTTCAATTGCTCGGCGCGCACGCAATAAATTACCGACAGGGCATCGTGAATCCTGCCGCTGATTTTCAGCGTATCCTGGTTAGTGATGGCGCGGCTATTGACGTAATCGAAAACCACTGCATAATCTTTGCGGTACTTGCCTTCCCTCAAACTTTTGGTGAAACGGCGTGAATACAGACCCTGTACGTCAATCCAGGATTCGATCTGGTCGCGAATCTTGTATATTTTATCGAAAATCAAACCCGTTTCGGTCACCGACATTACATGATAGGTCGGGGAGCCGTCCACAACAACGATGTCCTTGATGGTCGTCTCCGAGGAGCCGATCCTGACAAAATTCAACCAAACCGAGTAGGTGAGCTTTTCTCCGGTTAAAAAACGGCTCGGCACCTGCGCGGAGAGCACAGTCGTCACCAGCAGACTAACGCCGATCAGTTTGAGAGTGCGCCGCCGGTCGTTCACACTGTTTTCTTCCCCGATAAAAAACCTTTAACCATTTTACGACGGGAACGCTTCTGGATTGCACGCCGCAAAGCTTTTCGATTGGCGGCTACTTCTATTTCATCGTACGCCCGCAACAAAAGATCCCAGCCACAGGCGGCGTGCTCGGCATCCAGATGGCACTGACACACATTCATTCTGGCGAGGTCCTGCATACGTGCGCGACGCGACAAATGGAGTTTGCGTTTAAGACGATTGAGATCAATCAGTACGATGTTATCCGGTTGCGCATTGGCAACTAAAAAGTTACCAAGCGTCAAATCGTTATGTATCAACCGCGCCTGATGGATTTTACGCACCATTTGCGCCATATGTCGGATAATGGCGGAACGTTCTTGAAAGGAAGTTTCGGGTTGGCGCAATTTTTTGCGGGCCGCAGCATAGTCGGCGATTTTTTCGGTTATCAGAAAATTGACTACAATAAAGCCCCAGCGGCGGAGAGTGCAGGCGGCCAGCGGACGGGGCACGCCTACCCCATGGGTGAGTAACCAGTGTGAGGCGTCCCAGGATTTTTTCGCGCGGGAACGCATCAGCGGGCTGAGCAGGCGGGAAAGCGTATTGCGCCAGCCAAAATGTTTGATGACTACCGCCTGGGTATTTCCATCAATTGTCAGGTCGATTTCGGCGACAATATTCACCTTATCTTTATGCACATGCCGGGCATGGCGGGAGATCCATTCCCGGTCACCCAACTGCCGTATCTGTTCGGTGGTCAATGCGATGCCATGCACAGCTTGGTAGATCATCGTTTATCCCAGGTGCGCATTAAGCTGAGGACTTGCCATTTGCGGAATAGATTCAAGGGTTTGCGCCGCAGTTTGTGCCATTGTCCTGTGTGCAGAAATTCTTCTGCGGCGGCGATTACCCGTCGGCTGTTATCGCAGTCACGATAGGGATGTATTTGAGCCATCACCAGGCGGCGCTGAGCGGATAGTTGTTGCGGATGGGTTCGGCAGGCATCCAACGCTGGTCGCAGGTCGGCACTGCGTAAAACATTTAAACCTTTTTCCAGCCGCACCCGCGCGCCGATGGTAATCACCGGCTTATCCAGTAGCAGGAATTCATAGACAATAGATGACGTATCGGAAACCAAAATATCTGCAGCCTGTAACAGGGGCACATTGTCGTAGCCTTCAATAATCCGGAACGAATCGCGGGACAGGTTTTGGAAAAACCTCTGCTCTTTCACCGGCATGAGATCGTGAAACTTGATGAGCCATATTTCATCCGGTCGGGGCAGGGTTGGCAAAACCGGACGAATGATATCCGTCGACTTGAATTTGGGGCTGAAGGTTGGGGCATACAGTACGATTTTATGTTCGGCATTTAGTCCAAGGCGCTGACAAAGCGCCCGGCGCTCATACGGGGCCAGGATACTGTCCACCTTTGGCCAACCGGTTTCCTGGACGGCAAAATGTCCCCAGTGCGCGGCAAGCTGTTGAAAACGGCTGGTAATCAGCGGGCCGCTCGTGCAATAGAGGTCGAAAAAACCCGTGATTTTGTAATGCCCGCCCTTTTCCTCGCACAGCCCATGGAAAATCTGCACCTTTAAGCCAGGCAGGCGGTACGGGATGACATTGCCGGGTACAAATACAATGTCAGGGCAGAAATGACAGGCTTCTGTGAATGAACTCGTAACAGCGACTTCGAAATCCACCAAATGTTTCAGTCGGGGCGGGACAAATAACAACGACTCACCTGCGCCTCGTCTCCGAACTTCGGCGATCAATGGCTTAACTACACTAAGCGAGTAACCCTGCGTAACAAAATGCACAAAGCGGGTCATCGATGGTTCAACCTCGCTTTTAAATCAGCCGCTACGCGATGCGCCGCAGATCCATCTACTACACCCAACAGCCGTTGGCGCTTTTCCAACTCCAGGGGACGCATGCTTTCACGCCGCGTCAAAGCCTGGTGGATAACGCTCTTCAAATCACCCGGTTGTGTGCAATGCCATGCAAAGTCCAGCTCCTGTCGAATAACGTTATCCATCCGCTGATTTTCGAAGCGGCGGCGGAACAGCCGGTGCTTCCAGCGCAACTTTACGAAATCCGCCAAAATCACCGGTTGGCCAGTCGCCAGATACTCGATTGCAGTCGAAGAAGCCTCGGTCAGCAGTAAATCACTCAACTGGAAAAACGGGATGATGTTATAATCATTCACCTCCGCGATGCGTACATGGGCATAATTCTCAGCCAGACTGCGGCACAAGCGCGCCTGGTGACGATACTTCGGCATCAACCAGGCAAAATGGTGCAATTTGATAATGAGGTTGCAATCCGCAGTTTGCCGGGCGACCTGTTCTCCGAATACTTCAATGGAGCTGGGATAAAACGTCGGCGCGTACAAGACCGTCGGTTTGGCTTCCACGAGGCGCAATTTATTTTCGTATTCCTCTTTCAAAGACCGGTCGAACAGCAAGTCCAGCTTCGGAAAACCGGTTACAACCGTCGGTGTCGGAATACCACGCCGCTGTAATTCCGTTTGGCGATAATCACTCTCGACATAGCGGACATCGAAGCGCGGATTGTAATCGGTATAGTAGCAGGCTTTGAAACCAATTCCATGATAAAGTAAAACCGCCAGCGTATCCGGCGTGCATAGTTTTTCAATATGAGAACTTTTACCGAAAACCGTGACTGCGAAATTCCTTTTGAGAATCGCCTGACGCCGTTCCTTTTCGTTTCTGGCAGAGAGGAACTGCCAATCGGTCGCCCGGATAACCGATTCAATTAACTTGTAATCCAGGGCGTTGCCCGATCGCGGCGCAGTAAACCACACCTCAAAACCATCTTCGTCAGTCAATGCCCGTGCAACCGGCAGAAATTGCGGCAGATAGTACAAATGATGCACATAGAAAAGGACTTTGCGTCGGCTCATTGCGGATCCGCCATGTCAGGCAACCCGTTCGGGTTCAGATTACTCGTCGCGGCAGATAATCTGGGGCAAAATCTGGCGGCGGGCTTTCTCCAAATCTTCGGGAAAATCAATTTCGATAACGGGAACATCACTGATATCCACGGAATGCATGGCATGCTTTTCTAAAATCCGGTCAACTGCTGCCTCGAAAAAGGACATGCTCTGACCTTCCTGGATGACTTCTTCCAGGCTATGCGCGAAATCTACAGTAAGCTCGGCTCCGAATTTGGCAATCCCCACAAATTCGCCCAAACATTCCGCGGGATTAAGTTTCTTGCCGATGCGCAGGATGCGTTGGTCGGCGTCAACAATGACCTTGACTTCCTCCTCGCCACAGGTCTTGATTTCAATTCCTAACGCCGTGCTGTACGGCGCTGATAGCAGTCGCTGTACCAGATGATGGTGGAAAATTACATCGGCATTGCAATACACAAAATCTTCCGCCAGAAAAAAATCCCGCGCCAGCCAGAGCGAGTAAACCGTATTGGTCGTCGCGTACTGTGGATTCTCCAAATAATTGAGGGTCATATTTTTATATGTTGTGCCGAAGATTTGCATGATCTGCTCTTTGAGATAGCCGACCACAAGCAACGCTTCTCCGACGCCATAACGTTCCAGCGCGTCTAATTGATGCTCCAAGATGCACCGGTCGCCGATTTTCAGCAGGGATTTGTGGATCGTGTTCGTCAGGGGCGCCAGACGGCGTGCCGCTCCGGCGGCGAGGATGACTGCTTTCATTGCGATTTCCTTTGCCTACAAATTCTAATCATTTTAAATAAATCAGATTCTGTTGAAAATTAGCCCAAATCCTTCAATCCGCCAAGCCTGTCCTTTCCAAATCGGGTAACGCCGGTTCGGAGATCAAGGCAGACGAGCCCCGACTGAATTGATAAAGTTGACGGCGCGTTCGGTGGCTTTGCCGTCTAAAAAATAGAAACAATTTTGGCGGACCTCAGCAATGGACGCTTTAAAGGTAGCGTTTGTCAGACTGCTCTCGATGACCTTTAAAATATTATCTTGGGATATGTCGAACTCCCGCCCGCACCGCTTGATATTGAATTTCTCCTCCGCAGGCCTGACATCAGCGCTGTTAATTTTGTTGAATATCAAGGGTCGGTCCATGATTAAAAAATCGTACATGATCGAAGAGGAATCAGAAATCAGCAAATCCGCCAGGATTATGTTATCGATGCTGTTCATAATCGCATCATTGACAAAATAGACATTGGTTATTCTATGTTCCCGGCAATAATCCTGAACAATTTGCACATTATGGTTATCGTTAATGTGATTGCGGATCAGCAGGTTGTATTGCAGGGGAATTTGATCGCAAAATAATTTATAATGACTCATTAAAGTGCCCCCGCCCCATTTCCAGGTTGGTGCAAAAAGAATATTTAACCGGCCGTTATCAGGAATACCCGCCTGGCGCAAAAGCTCCGTCCGATCATATTGGCGGTTAATAATTTTATCGAATCGCAGATAGCCGATTTCAACCAACTGGGCGGGTTTCAGCTCAATGGCGTTTTCCCGACAGGCTCTCAACAGTTTCTGCTTATCTTTTTCGCCCGGCAGCATCCAGTAGTCCCAGTGATCGAACATTGGAGGAAACTCCTTTTTTCCACCCCCCACCTTATAGCGTTTATCGCCGACACCATGGTAAAACTGAAAGGTAAAAAACCGGCGCTCCGCACGGGGAGGAATTGGCCACATCGAAGTACAAATCAAAAACTGTAAATCCCGGGGGAAAGGGCCTAAGTAAAAATGCCGGATGGATTCCGCCGCACTTCCCGGAAAAAGGATGGCTATTTGTCGAAAAAAATCCTCCAGATCGCGCATTTTGGGTAAAAGGTGATTTTTCCAAGTCCGAAAGGGATATGGTGCCCCAAGGCGATTTTTATGCATCCGCCAAGTCAGAAATTTGCCCCCGATTGCCTGCCAGAGTGGAGCGATGCTGGTAAACTGGCTGGCTTCCCGCGCCAAATAATACACTCCCGGTATATTAATTTTTTTCGGCATGATTCAGGTTTTGGTGTGTTCGCGACGATCCAGCAGGGCCTGCTTGACGCGTGCGGCGGCCTGACCGTCCAATCGATAAAGCATCTCGTTAATATATCTTTCCCTGATCGTCTCAAAAGGATCCGGTTCAGTAAAACATCGGGACAGCACTTCAGGCAGAGCCCCGGGCTCGGGAATATGGTAGCAAAAGTCAGTCATATTAGTATACATATCCGGATCCAGACGTCGCCGAAAAATCCGTTTTGGTAAAAGATAATGGCCCAACTTTCTTCTGTAAAAATCACAGACGATGACCTGTTTCCGTAAGGCCATGAACTCGTAAATCGTCGAAGAAGCCTCGGTCAGCAAAACATCCGCCGCCCGATACAGATCAACGATATTGTAGTGTTCTGGTTCGATGATGACGACGTGCGGATACTCTTTTCGGATTTTAGCCGCGAGCCGAATATGTCTGCGCAAATTGACGCCGCTGAATTTCTCCATAAAATATGACCACTGATGGAGTTTGATAATCAGGTTATACTCTTTGACCATTTCCGGTAATTTCAAGCCAAACGACTCGAAACTGCTCGGATAAAACGTGGGTCCGTAAAGCAGGGTCTTCTTACCCGGATCCAGACCAAGACCGGCCAAAATCGTCTCGCGGGTGCCGATTGTGCCATTGAATAAGGGATCGATTTTGGTTAAGCCCGTCAATTCCAGATCGGTGGTAATACCCTTTTCCCGAAGCTGTTTAATCCGAAAAGGTCCTTCAACAAACCGGACATCCAAGCGTTTGCTGTTATCTCTCCAGTACGATGGCTTTACACCGATGCCATGATAGATCATCCCGACTAAGGTTTTTTCTGAAACGAATTGATCAATGGGATAACGCGACCAGCCGCAGATCAAAATGTCCGGATTCAAGTGCCGGATCAACTGCGCTCGGCTGACTTCGTCGGCGGCAAACAGGCACGGGGCGTGGCGTTTTTCAAGGATGCGCCGCGCCAGCGTTTGTTCATCCGGCAGATTTTCGCTGGCAGTGGTTAAATAAACTTCGAAACGTTCATCCTTAAGGAGCAAATCAATGACCGGATCGAACTGGGGCAGATGATACAGATGATAAGCATCGAAAACTACACGGAGCGGCTTCATAGATTTAATGGATTTGACTCATGAAAAAATACCGGGCAAATTTAACTCAATCGCCATTCCCGACAATGGATTTTTCCTGCCGTCACCGAATAAGTATGAAAGCCCGCAACGCTTAGGGTCGACCCTGACTGCGGTACTGCTTCAATAATTGCCGGTAGGATTCCTCCCGGGGATTGAGGGTGCTGGCTTTTTGCATGGCCCTGATCGCCTCGTCAATTTCTCCCGCGGCAAATGACAACTGCCCCAGGGTATCCCAGATATTATCGGCCTCTGGCTCCAGCTCCACTGCCCGGCGAGCCACGGTGATACCGCGGGCATAATGGTTGGTAACCTTATTCTGAAAAATGTACCAGGCATAGGCATTCATTAAATCGGTTGAACGTGGTAATCGCTCCAAGGCGGTTTCATAAGTCGCTATTACTCTCTTTTGGTCCTGACTTTTCGAAAAATGCCGGATAATATTCTGATAACCTCTTTCGATCCATTGGTCGTCAGTACATTTCGCGATGAAGTCACTGATAACGGCAATGTCGCCTGTAATTTTATACCGGCAATAAGCCAGCGTATAGAGCAGTTCGTTTTGTTTGCCCTTGTTATTTTCCGGATCGAGTTTCAGAAGGATTGCGGCGTAGGTTTGCATTGACTTAAAATCGTTGCGGTCCTCGTATTTTTTCAGCACGGCATAATTGGCGTCGTAATTATTGGACTCTTTGGTTAGTATTGTCAGATAGTCCGTGAGCGTTTGCCGTCCTGCAGTATAATTTTTCAGAATCTGGAAGTACTCATCTTTATCGCCGTCAAAACCGACGATTCGGTCGATTTCCGCTCCGGTCGCAGTCAGTAAGATCGTTGTGGGGTATCCGGGGTACTGATACTTTTCGCGCAGTTGTTTGCCAGCCAGGCTATCGCCGTTGATTTTAAGGCTGACGTAATTGCGATTGATGAAATCGCCGATAGTTTTATTCGTGTGAACCAACTGGTTCAACTGCCTGCAGGCGCCTCACCATTCGGTGTAGAAATAGACCAGTACTTGTTTCTTTGTATTACCGGCCTTAGCCAGCGCCCTGGGCAGATCGGTTTTTTCCCAGCTAATGCCGCCCGGTTTTCCACAGAAATTGAAGGCGGTCAGAATTCCCGCCGCAATCCAGATTTTTCGCATTGCATACCTCACATTTATTTCGGAAAGAATTTAGAAATAATTAGAGTCACCGCCAATAAACAAACATTTAAAGTGTCGCGAGTATGTATCATTTACTTATCTTGCGGAAGAGCTTTACCACTTGAATAGACGCACGACATCGTTGAAAAGCACCAACAGGGTCAGGGCAATGATCAGAGCTAATCCGATTTGCTGGATGCGAACCTTGGCCTTGACGGATAGAGCTTTGCGGGTAAGCGCCTCGATCAAGATGATCAGCAGGTGTCCGCCGTCGAAAGCCGGCACCGGCAAAATATTAATCAGGGCCAAGTTGACACTGATAACCGCCATTAATCCAAAAATCGAACTGAACCCCGTTTTCGCCGATTCGCCGGCCAAGCGCGCAATGAAAATCGGCCCGCCGATATTCTTGATTGATTCTTCGCCAGTCATCAGCATTTTTAACGAAATCACGGTGATCTTTAGCCAGTACCAGGTGTTAGCCAGGCCACTGCCGAGCGCGTCTCCCAGATTAGCGGAGCGGTGGAGCATGTGCGGGCTAATGCCGATCATCCCCACTTCAACCAGCTTGGTACCCTTGAGCACTTTATTGGTGATTGGCAAAAGGCTTTTTTCAAAGACTTGCCCTTCGGTATTGCGCCAACGGATTATCACCGAATCATGCGGATGGGCGTGAATCAGCAGGGTCATGGCTTCCCAACTGTCGACGGATTGCTCGTTGATGGCTTCAATTCGATCGCCAGCCCGGAGACCGATTGTTTCAGCCGGTAATCCTGGAATGACGGTCTCAACCACCGGCTCAGGTGCCGGAGAAAAGACGCCGTATTTCAGCGAAAGCGCGGAATAAATGCCAATTGCTAAAAGCAGATTAAAAAACACACCTCCGCAGACAAACAGGATTTTTTGGTAAGCTTTCTTGGAACCGTATTTCCATTTTTCATCACCCACGGCGCCTTCAACATCCATACTTTCATCAATCACCCCCGCTACCTTGACATAACCTCCCAGAGGAATGGCCGAGAGCCGATATTCGGTATCTCCAATCCGTTTGCCCAACAGACGCGGCGGGAAACCCAGCGAAAATACCTCGACCCGCATACCGGTCAACTTGGCGAACAGGAAATGCCCGAGTTCATGCGCCAGCACAACTCCGCCGATAACGATGACAATGGCCAGAATAGTGATGATCATGGAAGTATAAACCCTTCTAATTAATTTAAGTTAAATGAGCATCCAGGAACCGGCGTACCGCGGGTTCGACTGCTAAAATTTGTTCAATACTGAGCGCCGGAGTGGGTGGTACAGCTGCCAATGTCCTTTCAACGGACTGGGCAATTTCGTGAAATCGGATCCGACCGTTCAGAAAGGCGTGAACTGCCAGTTCGTTGGCGACGTTCAGAATCGCCGGGGCGGTTCCGCCGCTTTCCAAGACCGCATAGGCTAAGCGCAGGGCGGGGAATTTGTCGGGATCGGGCGAGGCGAAGGTCAGCGTTTTCAGGCGTACCAAATCCAGCTCTTCCCAGACCGGCGGCAAACGCTCGGGATAATTCAGGGCATACTGAATCGGCAGGCGCATATCCGGAATGCCCAACTGCGCCTTTACCGAACCATCGACAAACTCAACCAACGAATGCACGATGGATTGCGGATGAATTACCACCTCAATCTGCGCCGGAGTGATATTGAAAAGCCAGTGCGCTTCGATGATTTCCAGACATTTATTGAATAAGGTGGCGGAATCAATCGTGATTTTCCGTCCCATTCGCCAAACCGGATGACGCAGGGCTTCCTCAGGAGTGATGCTTGCAAAAGTGCCCATTGCACGCTCCCGAAAAGGGCCTCCGGAACCGGTAATGATCAACTTCCGGATACTGTCACCGGGCTCGCCCCGCAGACACTGCCAGATGGCGCTATGCTCACTGTCCACCGGTAGCAGCGCGACGCCTTTGTGGTGAGCACGGCGCATGATCAATTCACCCGCCATTACCAACGATTCCTTATTGGAAAGCGCCACACTGTTTCCAGACTCGATCGCGAAATAGGTCGGCTCAAGACCCGCCATACCAACGATGGCATTCAGCACCAGGTCAACAGGTCGCGCGGCAAGAGCGTTGAGACCTGCTTTGCCGATCAAAATCTCGACCGGTTCACCCTTGAGTGCGGAAATCAATAAACCTGCGGCGCGTTCGTCGGCAATCGCAACAGCCTGTGGCCTGAATTGGCGAACCTGTTCCAATAGCAGGGCCCCATTCTTACCCGCCGCCAAATAGCGTACCTGGAAGCGTTCCGGGCAGGCCGAGACGATTTTCAGGGCGTTTTGCCCGATAGAACCTGTTGAGCCGAGAATTGTTAGATACTTCATCGAATTGCGGCGAACAATGTAGGCATTTACTGCAGAAAATAAAACAGGGAAAGTCCCGTATAAAAAGCGTCACGGGAGAGCGCGATTTCGGCGCCGCATTCCCAAATGTCACCCAACTGGCGCTGAAGCCCGATGTGCATCTGTCCGAGGTTAAAATTCTTTGTTGCGTAATATGCCCTGTCGCGGATATGAATCCGGCACTGCAGGAGATGAACAGTATAGCTCAACGCTAACCGCCAGGGTTTCCGTTCCCAATTCCGCGAGTAAGTGAGCAATAAGTCGCGGTAGTGGAAATCGTCCGGGCCCTTGACGTGAATATTGGCACAGGTCAGGTTATTTGTCGGCGTCGCTGCCCCCCAGGCGTAACTCGCAAAAGCCTGCATACCATTCAGATTTTCGCCATCCTGAAAAGCGGCAATCAATCCTCCTCCGATAGTCAGATTTTTACCCGGAGTCAAGGCTAACCAGACGGAAGGGAACCCCGGTCCGCCGGTTTTCCATTGCGGCGCGCCCCACAGCCCCCAGCGCAATCCGCCTCCGAACCCCTGGCTTCCGGCCAAGTGCTGAATCGTCAGCGGGACGCAATTTTCCGTCGCCGCCAGCGCCAGCCGCGGCCGCAGATAGGTGCGGATTTGAGAGGTTGGTACAACCGCCAAATCAAAGTTCGCGCCTTTGCCGATGGAGGCGATTATCAGCAGGGCGATGACGATCTTCAGATCGAGGTAACGTACCGTGCTCAATTTCATCCCAATCAGCGAATGATGCCGCGTTCGCTCGCCCGGATGAACTGGACAACGTGCTGTACTTCCGGACCGGGAGTCTGAGTTTCCTCGATTTTAAGCAGGGCATCTTTGAAATTATACTCCGACTGATAAATCAGGCGATAGGCTTCCTTCAGTTCATTGATGGTCTCGGGCGTAAATCCCCGGCGTTTCATACCCACCATGTTTAATCCCTCGTAGATCAGCGGGTCGCGACCAGCTAACACATAGGGTGGTACATCCTTGGTAACCCGGGAGTAAGCCCCGACTAATGCATGACAACCGATGCGGCTGAACTGATGCACTCCGCACATCCCTCCGATAATCGCCCAGTCTTCCACCTTGACATGCCCGCCTAAATTGGTCGCGTTGGAAATGATGACTCGGTCACCAATGATGCAATCGTGGGCAACGTGCACATAAGCCATGATCAGACAGTCACTGCCGATCTCGGTTTTCCAGTGTTCCTTGGTTCCGCGATGGATGGTGGCGAATTCCCGAATCACCGTGCGGTCGCCGATTTCGGCGGTCGTCTCTTCGCCTGCGAACTTCAGGTCCTGACAAATTTCGCCCACAATGGCGTAATGGAAAACTTTACATTCGCGACCGAGCCGGGTGCCGGAAAAAATAATCGCGCCGTTACCAATTTGACAGCCATCGCCAATAACGACATTATTGCGGATTTCGGCAAAGGGGCCTATCGTTACATTCTGCCCGATTTCGGCCTGCGGATCAATGATGGCGGTTGGGTGGATATTACTCATGATTGCATATCGATTATGGAAGCCATCATGGTTGCCTCGACGACGATCTCGTCATTGACCAGGGCCAGGGCTTTCATTTTACTGGTGGCTAAACGGAACTGGGTCAGCTTGACTTCCAAATGAATCTGGTCACCAGGAATAACCGGTTTACGAAAACGCACTTCGTCCAGACCGGTAAAATAGACCAGCACTTTTTTAGGATTCTCGATAGTATTGAGCAGGAGCAAGCCGCCCGCCTGCGCCAACGCTTCCAGAATCATAACGCCCGGCATGATTTTCTTCACCGGGAAATGGCCGTTGAAGAAAGGTTCGTTGACGGTGACATTTTTCAGCGCCGAAACCGACTCGCCGGGCACCATATCCAGCACCTTATCCACCAACAGAAAAGGATAACGATGCGGCAAAATCCGCTCGATGCCGTCAATGTCGAAAAGCGCGCCACGAACTTTGCTTTTCTGGTATTTTTTGGTAATCAGGACTTTTTCGTATTCCTTGCGGATTTTCTTGACAAAATTGACATTGTGCGCATGCCCGCTCCGCGCGGCGATGACATGCCCCTGAATCGGCACGCCCAACAGCACAAAATCGCCGATCAGGTCGAGAATTTTATGCCGAACGGCTTCGTTGTAATACCGCAGTTCCACGCCGTTCAGCGTACCACGCTGACCAATACTGATATCGCTGGCGATATTGAACATTTTGCGGATGCGTTCGACTTCGGATTGCTCGATGTGCCGATCGATGAAAACCACGGCATTCTGGACGCTGCCGCCTTTGATGAGGCCGCGGTTTTTGAGTTCCTCCACCTCGCTCAGCGTGCAAAAAGTGCGCGCCGAAGCATAGTCGGTTTCAAATTCATCGGTGAGCGAATAAGTGGCGGAATACTGGGTCCCGATGGCCGGAATGCGACTGTAGTCAATGAGAAACGTGATACGAAAATTATCCGCCGGCAAGATGTGCATATCAACGTGGTTCTTGGGATCCGTATAGGTCATAATCTTGTCGATCACCAGGAAATCCTGCGGCGCATCCTGCTCGACGATTTCCGCCTTCTTGAGGGCTTTGACGAACTCGATGGCACTACCGTCACAGACCGGCGGTTCGATGTTATTGACCTCGATGATGACATTGTCAATTTCCAGACCGGCCACCGCAGCCAACACGTGCTCCACTGTATGAATCTGGACGCCATTCTGGGCTAATGTAGTGCCGCGTGAAATGTCAACGACATGATTGATATCAGCCATAATTTCAGGAGAGTTCTCGACATCCGTTCGCACGAAGCGCACCCACGAATTTTCCGGTGCCGGTTTAAAAGTCAGGGTGCTTTTCACCCCGGTATGCAAACCGACTCCTGAAACCGAAACCGATTTTTTTATGGTACGTTGATTTCTCGGCATATTGGATCCTCACCTTGATTTGCCTTTAATAATTCTTCCACTTTTTTTAAACGTTCTTTGAGCTCCGGTATCGCATGAATACTGGCCTGATCCCGGATGAAGCGGGTGCGATCTACGGCAGGTGCTCCGAACATGAAAGCACCGGGCGGTACATCTTTGCTGACCCCCGATTGCGCGGCAATCATGGCCTTGGTGCCGACGCGGATATGACCGGCAATTCCCACCTGACCGCCCACGGCAACGTAATCCTCGATGATGGCGCTCCCGGCGATGCCGGTCAATGCGGCAAAGAAACAGTATTGCCCGATTTTGACGTTGTGGGCCACCTGAATCAGGTTATCCAGCTTGGTACCGCGTCCGATTACTGTATCTCCAACCGTCCCGCGGTCAATGGTCGTATTGGCACCGATCTCGACCTCATCCTGAATGACGACTCCCCCGGCCTGAGGAATTTTCTCGATGCCGTCGCCGACGCGGGTAAAGCCGAAACCGTCACTGCCGATCACCACTCCGCTGTGCACCCGCACCTTTTGTCCGAGATGACAGCGATGGTAAATAGTTACGCGAGGGAAGAGCACTGTGCCACGCCCAATGGTACTGCCAACCCCGATATAACAGCCCGCGTGAATGACCGCTTCATCTGCAATGACGGCCTCAGCGGCTACAACTACCTGCGGCCCCAAATAGACATTCTGCCCCAGACGAACCGTTGGATCTACGACAGCGGTAGGATGAATAGCCGCTGGCGGGTTAGGCAGTTCCGGTCGGAAATAGGCTAACATCTGTGAGAAGGCATAATTGGGATTGGCCACCCGGATTAAATGCGGATAATTCCCCGTAAATTGTTCATCCACGATAATCGCGGCCGCTTTGGTTGTGGCGACATATTTCGCATAGCGCGGATTCGCTAAAAAGGTAATCTGATTCGGCAGGGCGTGCTGAATTTCGGCCACGTCGCTGATCACGGTCTCTCCACTACCAGTGACAGAGCCGCCGACCATCCGGGCGATTTGCCCCAATGTCAGTTGCATGGTTACTTGGTACGTTTTAGTTCATAAATGACTTTGTCGGTCAGGTCATGGGCCGGATCGGCATACAGGATGTTCCCGGCCACCGTGTCAAAAATATAATCGTACTTGTTTTCCTTGCCAACTTTTTCGATGACCCGTTTGACCTTTTCCAAAATCGGCTGAACGATTTCCGTTTGTTTGCGGTAGATCTCGCCCTCCGGGCCTAATTTTTCGATCTGGAATTTCTGGATGGATTCTTCCAACTGCCCGATCTCGGTTTCCTTGGTCTTACGACGCGTTTCGCTCATCATCAGCTTTTGACGCTCGAAATCTTTGCGCAGACTATCCAGCCGACCCAGCATACCTCGATATTGATCCTCCAGTTTACGGGCTTCGATATCGAGCTTGCTCTGCGCTTCCTTGGCTTCATCGAATTCCGCCAGGATGCGATCGGAATTCACAAAAGCCAGCTTGATCTGCGCTTGCGCCATACCGGTCACACCGGTCAACAGGATCAAACCAAACATGACAATCGCGGTCTTCTTCACTTTTCCTCCATTATTTTAATATGGCATTCCAAAGATAAAATGGGTTTTCCAGCCTTCAGGTTTTCCATAACCGGTCGTACCTTTGGCATCAATATCATCAAATCCGTAACCAAAGTCAATACCCAGCATGCCCATAGCCGGCATAAAGAAACGAACCCCAAAACCGACCGAACGTTTCAAGTCGAAGGGATCGGTCATTTTCAGAGTCTTCCAGGCGTTGCCGGCCTCGGCAAAGGTTAAGGCGTAGATGGTCGGATTATCTGAAATCGGGAAACGATACTCGAGTGTATATTTAAACAACGTCTCACCACCGTAGGGATAGGAGCTGGCAGGATTCATCGGCCCAACCTGATTATCGTCATAGCCGCGTAATGCGGTGCCGTAGATCATCCCGGCCCCACCCATGATGAAACGTTCATCCGGTGGAATAATACTGCTCGCGCGCAGTTTTTTTATGACGCCGAATTCGGCATGATTGTAGAGTACAAATTTCCAGATCGCCGGCAGGTAATACTCGATGGAAAAGAGATGCTTGTGAAAATGTTCGGTACCACCCAGTACTCCTCCTGACAGCGTGGAAGTCCAGCTCATCACCGACCCCATCGTGGGGAATTCCGGACGATCCCGGCTGTCACGCGATATGACCTGGGTCAGACTGATGCCGGTGGTTTTGGATTGGCCCTGCAGAACCGTTTCCAAGTATGCCTCGCTCTCGAAATTGGTGTATTCCTTCTTGGCGGCACTCAGCATCCAACTGCCCCGGAAATAGTTGTCCGGCCAGCGGAACCGCCGCCCCCAGCGTAATGACCCACCCATCATGTTCAGATCAAAAGGATAGGAATAATAACCGGTACTGCCCCCGCGCTCCGAGTAATAAAAACTCGCCCCGACCAAATTCGGTGTATCGAACAACCACGGTTCGGTAAAGCTGAGGGAAATGGATTTATAGGGATTGGTGCCACTGCCGACAACGGAATACTGGGTGCCCTGCTGGTAACTGATGGCCAACTGCTGACCGCGGCCCAAAAAGTTGTTGAACTCGAAGCCACCGCCGCCGATCAGCCCGTACATCTGACTGATGCTGAAGGACATGTTGGCGCGACCGGAGGACTTTTCTTCGACGGTGAGTTCGACGTCCACCGCCTTATCGCTGACCGGCACAACGTCCGGCGTAACATTGGCAAAATAATTCAGGATAAATACTTCGCGCTGACTGCGGATGAGTGCCTCGCGGCTGAAAATTTCGCCGGGGAAAATTTTTAATTCGCGGCGAATGACATTCTCGTAAGTGCGGGAATTGCCGTAAATATGAATCTGATTCACCGCCACCTGATGATTTTCGGTGATATCCAGCGTAAGCGCGATCGCATCATCCGCGACCGGGACTTCCAGAGGATTAACCTGGAAAAAGAGATAGCCGCGATCCATATAAGCACCGTTGATGCGGTCGTAAAGCCCTTTTTGAAGTTCCTCCTCATTATACCAATCACCGGCTTTGATGCGCAGAACGTTCTGTAATTGCTCGTCGGTAAATAGGGTATTGCCGGAAAAATTGATGCTGGCGTATTTATAGCGCGGCCCTTCGTAGACTTTGAAATCAATGAACATGCGTTTTTTATTTTCCGTATAGGTGATGGTATCGTTCAGCACCTGAAAGTCACGGTAGCCTTCTTTGCGGTAGAAGGCACGCAATTTATCCTTATCTTCCGTGAATTTTTTCTGGTCGTATTCCCCGGTCCGTAAAATGAACAGGTTGCGTTGGTGTGTTTCTTTCAGCACTCGGCGCAAACGCTGGGCCGAAAATTGCCGGTTGCCTGAGAAGCGAATGGCTTTGATGCGGACCCGTTTGCCTTCCCGGACATTAAGTATCAAATCGCGGGTGTTTTCGGTTGGCGTGCCCCGCAATTCGGTCTCGACCTCCGCTAACAGGAAGCCTTCCTTGGTGTACAGATTACGCACCTTCCTTTTAATTTCGGTCAGGAGCGAGGCGGTCAACACTTTGCCCGAAATCAGATTCAATTCCTCGTCGAACTTACTTTTCCGGATTTTCTTATTGCCGCGCACCTCGAATTTTCCCAAACGCGGATATTCTTCGACCTGGATGATGATGAAAATCCCCTCGTCAGAATCCTTGTCAAGAAGAACCTTGACATCCGAAAACAGGTTCAATTTCCACAGCCGCTGGATGGCTTGAGCGACATCTTCCTGATTGACCGCTTTGCCCTCCATCAATCCCGATTGGATTTTGATGCTGTGTTCCGAGATGGTCTTATTCCCCTGCACAGCAATTCCTAAAAGTTTCAAACCGGGGGGAGTTTGCGCGGCAAGTTGCAGAGCGGCGCTAAAAACGATCAGCCAACCAAAACAACGGAGTCGTTTATGCATAGAAAGTTATTGTCCTGTAGGAGAGGTTATCTGTTCGCTGGTTTTACCGAAACGGCGCTCGCGTTGCTGGTAATCGCTGACGGCAAGCAGCAATTCACGGCTCCTGAAATCCGGCCAGAAAACCGGTGTGACGTAAATTTCGGTGTAGGCCAGTTGCCAGAGCAAGAAATTGCTGATACGCTGTTCCCCGCTGGTGCGGATCAGGAGATCCGGATCAGGCATCTGATGGGTGTAAAGATGTTCGGAAAAAAGGCGCTCGTCAATCGCTTCCGGTTGGATGAGGCCGGCTTGCACTTTACGCGCGATCGCCCGGGTAGCATCCAGAATTTCCGTACGACTGCCATAGCTCAATGCTAAGTTAAGATTCAATCCCTGATTGTGACGGGTATGTTCCACCCCTTCCAGCAAACCGTTCAGCGGTTCCGCCGGTAGGTCCTCCAGGCGTCCGATCAGGGTCAGTCTGACGTTATTCTTATGCAGCTCTTCGATTTCATTGCGAATTGTGCGCAGGAGAAGCATCATCAGCGCCGACACTTCCGTCCGCGGACGCGACCAGTTCTCCACAGAAAAGGTATATAACGTGAGCACTTTGATTCCGATCAGACCGCACTCACGGGTCACTTCGCGGACGGAATTGATCCCTTCGTTATGACCGGCGATGCGCGGCAGGTTGCGTTGCTTGGCCCAGCGTCCATTGCCATCCATAATGATGGCGATATGACGTGGCAGATGCCCACGGGCGGCGACCTGTTCGCGCAATTGAGTCAGTTCCTGTGCTTTTTTATTCATTGATGCTATTAAAAATTATCTGGTGAAATTAAAATTTTCTCGCCTAAAAAGTCAATAAAAACTGCGCCTAGTGTATAATTTACTGTATCCCAGACCGCTTTTCGCAGCCTTATTCAACTCGATAATTTTTTTCTCAGGACAAAGAAATGCGCTCGGTAGGAAGCGGATCAAATTCTTTTTTCGGTTATGCATCTGGTTCCTTTTACTTGGCGGCGATTGATTTGTTCCGACGATAATTCCCGATTATGAAAAAAGATTACCGCCTAACTCCTGCATTTACCATTTTTTGAAATTCTCTTTGTATCTGACTGCATTATCGTCTATATTAACGTCAGAAAAAATTATTCAGTAGCAATGTATAACTCCCAACCACCCATCAATCCCGACCTGGCGAATCTGTCCGCGGAGACGCAAACCATCCTCGGTCACATCATCGGTGCCAGTCCGGCGATGAAGCATATTTATCAACTGATCGATAAGGTCGCGAATTCCTCCTCCAATATTCTGATTACCGGAAAAAGCGGCACAGGCAAGGAACTGGTAGCCCGGGCGATTCATCAGAAAAGTCCCCGGGCCACTGCGCCGTTCGTCCCGATTAACTGCGGGGCCATCCCCGAAACCCTGTTTGAATCGGAGCTATTCGGATTCAAGAAGGGGTCGTTTACTGGTGCCACGACCGATAAGGAAGGCGTTTTTCGCGCGGTGCATGGTGGAACGCTTTTTTTAGATGAAGTCGGCGAAATCCCGATCCACACCCAGGTCAAGCTCCTGCGGGCCATCGAAACCAAAGAAATCAAGCCCTTAGGCAGTTCCACGGCCCTGCATGTGGATGTGCGAGTCCTGTCCGCCACCAACAAAGATTTACGCAAGGAAATCGAAGAGGGCAATTTCCGTGAAGACCTGTTTTACCGGTTGAATATCATCGAAATCCATTTACCCTCACTCAGTGAGCGTAAGGAGGACATTCCTCTTTTAGTCAATCATTTTATCCGTAAGTATAACCAGGAACTCAAACGCAAAGTTCAAAGCATTGATCCGGAAACCATGAAAATTCTGATGAATTATAAATGGAAAGGGGAAGTGCGCGAACTCGAAAATATCATCGAACGGGCGGTTTTGCTATGTGAAAGCGATTGTATCTGCCCCCGAGACCTGCCGCCGTACGCCCAGACCGAGCTGATCGCTGATTTTCCGGACGACCTGAAAACCTCAGTCAAGAATTTTGAACGCCAGCATATTCTCACCATCCTGAAACGGGTTGATAACGACAAGAATAAATGCGCGCAGTTGCTCGGTATCGGGCTATCCTCACTTTACCGCAAAATCGAGGAACTGGAAATCAAACTCTGAGAATGCAAAGGGCCGGAATAATCCAGACCATTGCATTTGATGAATGGGTAGTAGCAGCCGACTGCTAATGTTTTTGGCGTAGAAAATTTCAGCTGCGCCCCGATAATATTGGGCCGCTTGACCATCCGGCTGGGCGGGCTTGACATATTTTCGCTAAATGTTTATATTTATATTCGCCCATCAAACAAGAGGAGATTACTATGAAAAAGGGGCTGTATTTGATGGTGGGCATTTTCTGGCTGACCGGTCAGTTGCTGATGGCGCAGACTCTTGAAGCGGAAAACACGCAGGCGCTGTCCAAAGATGCCCGCAAGGGAGAATTACTGAACTTCCAGTATGATCCGGAGGCGAAAAATTTCACCCTGCTGTTTGGGCGGGAAAAAGGTAAGAGCACCATTTACGAGGTTTACCAATTCGACTATGACCTCAAGTTAATCAAGAACGAAACTCTGGAGGAAACCGCCGCCAAAACGCAGTACGCCAAAGCCATTAGTACTTTGCAGGAGCCGGCCGAAGGTTGGAAAAACCCTAAAGTTGTACGCGTCGATCCGGCAATCACGGGCCAGATCGTCCTCAGTCAGGGCATTCTGACTCGCGAATGGGCGACCGCGGTCGAGGATCGGGGCAGTTATCGCTACACGACCCGCTACTGGAAATACAATTTCCAGGAAAAACAACGGGTTACTCCCAAGTTTGAAGGTCTGGTGCCGCTTCCGGAAGGTGCGCCGGCCTTTGTAATCAAAATGGCACAAAAGGCGGGTGAAAGATTAACGCAACTGGCTTGTGCCACCGACGAACCCAGTGTGGAGGTTACCACCGGGCGGCAAAATTTTGTTTATCCCAGTCTGTGGTCACGGAAGAGAGATTATGCTTCGGCCACGGGCGACATTTTGATCGTGGGACGGGCAGATCAGATGGATTTTAAGACCAAGGAGCCCCAGCAGATTTTTGTTCTGCTTAAATATTCTGCAGAGGATTTATCGCAGAAACACTACGAAACCTTTACGCTGGGCTATGTACAGGACCTGGCTTATAAACAGGTCTTATCGGACGGTTCGATGGTATTGATTTTCGCACCCATGGGCGGTCCAGGTATGAAAAACAAGGATCCCAATCCTGCCAATTATCATTATGTGCGGGTCAGCAAGGACGCCATACTGATGGAAAAAATACCATTCGAAAGCAAGGGCGGGTTGTGGGTCATTCAGAATGCCGTTCTGACCAATAACAACGAGGTCATTTTCTACGGAGCCGCCGTCGAGAAAAAGAAAGACAAGTACTTCAATATGGCGGGCGGCGTGGCGCAGGGTAGTTTCGATAATCTGCAGGTCATGAAAGTCGCCAGCGGGGCAGTAAGCTTCCTGACCAGTGTCTCGCTCGATCAGCTCAAGGCCCAAATGAAGAAACCGGGCAATCAGAAAGGCGCCGACTCCTACACCGGCAAGGACCTTGTCCTGGATAATTCCTGCGTGTTGACCGCGTCGGGTCATTTCTTCTTTTCCGGGCAGCAAGCAGACCACTCCGCCGTCCATATTTTTCAGTTCGGACCCAAGGGTGAGTTCAGCGGCCAGTACGTCATTAATATGGAAAAACAGGCGAAGGAATTCCCGATCGATTATACCCTATTCGAAAATCCCGACCTGCAATCGCTGACGGTCTATATCGGTGAATTGACTGCCGTCAATAAAGGGCGCCAGTTGAAATATCCACGCCTGGCACTCATCAATCTTGAGCAGGCCGCGCTATCGAATATCGAAGCCTATGGCTATGGTAAGAAAGGCGAATATTTCTTAGACGACATGTATCCGGTCACGATTATTGACGATGGCGCCAAAATCGTATTCTTCAGCCGGGACAGTAAAGACGCGGAAATCTGGTTAGGACGCGTTAAGGTCGGCAAGTAAGCGGATTAACCTACTTAGTAAGTCAACGGGGGTTGATCGAAAGGTTAGCCCCCGTTGCTCATCAAAGACTACTGGATGTTCCGTAAGGCCGCGCCGGCCGCAGTCAGAAGCGGTTGCACAGATATATCTGCGCCGACTGCACCGCGCA
>CAZPQN010000005.1:91002-101895 GCA_964588795.1 uncultured bacterium
CCGGCCGCAGTCAGAAGCGGTTGCACAGATATATCTGCGCCGACTGCACCGCGCATCCAGAAGTTGGGATTGATGGAACCCTGCACGCACATGCGTTCCATTTCCCGAGCCAAATGTTTATCCTTGATGTACTGCTCGATCTGGAAAGCAATGATATGTCCGAGCGGATAATCGGGTAAGTAGAGTCCGGCATCAATCATATGCGAATAGATGGCCAGTAGCGGGATATCCCGAATACCGATGAGCGGAGCCCAGTATTTGTTCCAGATATCTTTCGCAATCGTCATCGTCGCTTCTTTAAGTTCCGCGGCGCTCGCCTCGGGATGGTCGTACATCCAGTGCCAGACGGCCATATCCACCAGGGCTACCGAGCTGATTTCAGCCATTGCCCATAAATCCTTCAGGGCTTTGAGATGCTCCTGCTGGGGATCCGACTTTCCCAGACCAAGCACCTGCAGATCGCGGTCCTGAAATACGAAGGCAAAGGCTTCCGTGAAGGCCGTGTTCGGGACGCCCTGCAACAGGGTATGGTCCACACGATTAAGCGAAAAAACCTGTTCGACGCAGTGGCCCAATTCATGCATGGCGATGTTAAAACCTTTATAATTCATCCCGCCGCCAACCACCCGCGTACGCAGATGGGCGTTGTCGCTCCGCCGCCCCGCACCCATGGCATGCCCGGAGCCGCGCGCCGCATCCACTTCAATTTTGGATGATAGGAAGGAAGCGGTCGCCTGTTCAAATCCGAGTTTGGTCAGGATTTCCGGCAATTGTTTCTTGAATACTTCCGCAGTGGGAAATTTTTTCGCGACGAGTTTATCCAGCTCCGCCTGGGTGTAGGTATCCTTAGCCTTAAAACCATTGTACCAAATGTCAAATGGTTGCAGATCCCGCCCCAAGCGTTTAGCAATCAATTGCGCCGTGGCCTTGAGTTCTGCGGATGTCAGCACCGAGACAAACAACTGCTCAACAATTTCCTCTGGAATTTGCCGGTCGTCATTGAAACGGCGCAGGATTTTGGTTGGCGAAACGGGGTAGTAAGGATCGCAAGCTCGTTCTGCCCGGAAGACTTGCTGAAGTTGCCGGTAACGGGTATCGGGTTCGGGTTGGTTATCGGTCGTCATCCCGCTTACCGTATTGGTACTCACCCGCCAGTCAACCCGATCATTGTTAATTACCACGGCGGGAATCTCCTGAGAGACGATTTTCAGCATCACCGCGTAGATCATTTGCTGACGCGCCAAACCATCTGGATAATCATACTGGGCTTTTAATTCATCCCGCAGACCCCAGTGCGAAATCAGTTTGAGTCCTTCCGGCCAGAGCCGCTCTCCGGACTCGGTCAGCAGGTTATGCAAATAGATGTTGTAATTGGAAATGTAATTGTCGGCGGCGACATAAGTCTCGTAGCGCTTCTGGTTGACCTCGGCTGGCACTCGGGCCTTGAAACCTTCCGTCAGACGCCATTCCGCCCACTGCTGGCGGTCCCAGGTGGCGGCCTGAGCGAGTACTTCCGACAATTCATACACTTTGTAATTCAGTAAAACATAGCCGGCTATTTTGGTTTTGAACAGATCTTCGGACAGATGCGAGCTGAGACTGAAATTGCCGATCAGGTAATCAATCGGGAGAATGTCACCGCATTCGACATCCAATTGCCATTTAGCCTGGCGTTCCAGTTCAACCAAGGTGCCGCCGATAGTCTCAAACGTCGTCTCCAGTCTTTGGAATCCCTGCTCCAGTTGCGCCTGGTCAGCCACAAAATATTCGCGGCAGAATTGCGCAAAGTCCGTTTTATTGCCGTCGGATTCGCGCCACACTGCCGCCACCTGCCGAACTCCGGTGGTGATACGGTCGCGTTGCGACTCGCCCCATTTAGCAACTAAACTGTCAATCGTGGCGGTTTGCAGCTTGTGGTCTATCATCTGAACCTCATCTTTTCGTTTTCCACAGCCGGTAATCAATGAAATCAGCAGGATTCCGGCCATAAGCAGATTGACACTGCTGCTCAGTTTGTATTGCATATGATCCCCCATTTGGTTAATGGACGACGACCTCGTCCGCAATTTCGTTGGTATCATCACTGCGGCGCGGAAAATGTTGCGTCAGAATCGCACCCATCGCCCGAATGGCATCGACGATGCCCGGCAGATACCGGCCTTGTCTGAAACTCTCCGCTAACTTAGAAGCAATTTCGTCCCAGATCGTCTGCGGTACGCGGGCGTTGATACCGGTATCCGCTAAAATCTGAAACCGGTGTTCCTTTAAAATCAGCATCAGCAGAATGCCCGTATGATCGCGGGTCTGATCCATTTTCAGGCGCTTAAATTCCGCCGTGGCAACCTGCTGAATAGTCAGGCGACGCATCCCGAACGGTCGTTTATTGAATATGCTCACCCGTACTTCGCCGGCGGTTTGTTGCTCTACCTGCGTACAGACGGCAGAAATTTGATCAAGTTCAGCCGGTTTAAAATAGTAATGAATTAACGCCATAAGTGCCTCTCTATTCTTACCAGCCGCCTGACGCACCGCCGCCGCCAAAACCGCCGCCTCCGCCGGAAAATCCACCAAATCCGCCAAAGCCTCCACCGCCGAAGCCCCCGGAACGCCAGCCGCCACCGCTTCCGCGGAAGAGATTCGCCAGAAGGAGTGCCGTAAGCAAATTACCGCCGCCACCGCCTTTTTTACCACGCCCACCGCCGATCAGCAGAAGCATTATGAGAAAAAAGATAAGCGTGCCGATGAGATGACGCCCGCTTTTCTTGGCGTATGAACTACGAGCTTGGGGATTGCCCTGATATTCATTCTGGGTGGCACGCATGATGGCGGTAACGCCACGCTTGATGCCGGCATAATAGTCGCCGCGCCGGAATTCCGGCGCGATTTCATACCGGATAATCTGCGAAGACAACATGTCGGTCAGCGCACCTTCCAGCCCATAACCCACTTCGATGCGCATCTGACGATCATTCAGGGCAATCAGCAGCAGAATTCCATTATCCTTGTCGGCTTTGCCCAACTTCCAGGCATCCACGACGCGGATAGCGTAATCTTCGATGGCCTGATCCTCCAGGCTTGCGATTACCAGGACAGCCAGCTGGTTGGAGGTTTGCGCTTCGAAATTGCTCAGCGTCAGTTCGAGTTCTTCGATTTCCCGCGCCGTCAATGTACCCGTCAGGTCGGTAACGCGCTGGCGCAGAGGTGGAACCTCCAACGCCTGCACCGTCAGGAATAATCCCGCAAGGATGCCCCCGATTAGACCAAGAGTTCTGAGTCGCACAAATTATCCGTCAGAAACTGACTTTGGGAGCGACTTCGGCGCCTTCCTGAGCTTCGAAGTAAGCCTTCTTCCCGAACCCGAACAGGCCGGCAAACAGATTAGTCGGGAAACGCCGGATGCGTGTATTGAAGCCCTGCACCGTTTCGTTGAAACGCTGACGCCTGACCGTAATCCGATTCTCGGTGCCTTCCAATTGTTCTTGCAGGGACAGGAAATTCTCATTGGCTTTCAAATTGGGATAATTTTCGACGACAGCCATCAGGCGAGCCAAGGCGGAGCTAATTTCGCCCTGCACCTGCTGGAACTTGCTGAAAGCACGCGGATCGTTCAGCACTTCCGGAGTGACGGTCAGGTTGGTAGCATTGGCCCGGGCCTGAATGACGGCTTCCAGGGTTTCCCGCTCGTGCTTGGCGTAACCCTTGACGGTCTCGACCAAATTCGGGATCAGGTCGGCGCGCCGCTGATATTGGTTGCTAACCTGCGCCCAAGCATTGTTCACCCCTTCCTCCAGTGTGACCAAGCTGTTATAAATTCCGACGACCTTGCCGACAATCAGTAGGAGCACCACTACGACAGCAATAACGATAATCCATCCTTTTTTCATAGTCTTATACCTTTCTGTAATGTGAATTTATTCAGACGATTAGTTGCTCCATAAGTTTGCGAACATTCTGGCATTTTTCAAAATGATATATTGCAGCGTGGAGTGCGGCTTGGCGGGCGGAGTCCAGTACCGGAGCGGTCAGGGCCTTGAACTTGGCGGTCAGGTCCTCCTCCGTGATCGGATTGCGCGGGTCGCCCTGCGGGTATTCGAGATACTGACTGAAAGTGCGTCCGTCGGTGGTATGGATCGTGACCCTGGATGGTTGCTTGGCGGGAAACATTTTTTCGAATTCGGTACTCGCTTCACCCCTGATCTTACGGATCACCGCCCGGATGCGCCGATCCTGCAGTTTTTCATCCGTGAAGGAATTGACGGTCACTTGCCGGTCCACGATCGCCGCCGCGAGGCAATACGGCAGGCTATGATCGGCGGTTTCGCGCGAATCGGGTTCGTATTTATGTGGATCGAACAGAATGTCGCAGGCGCGAGCGATGGTGGTAATGACCACTTCGCGGATGTCTTCCGGCTGGAGATCATGCTCGCGAACCAGTCGGAGCGTGGCGGTCAGATGGGTATGCGTCAGGGCTTCCGTCGGAAAAGCTTTCATCGAACACTGCAGGATGCGGTACGATTCACCTAATCCATCGGTCAGCATCGGCATTTCCCAGTTCGGACCCAGCACATCCATCAATCCCTCTTTACCTTCGAAGATCGCTTCCGTGCCCGTATAACCGGCCTGGGCCATGAGTGCGGCCATTACCCCCGCCTGCACCGCCAGAGGGTCAACCGTATTTTTCATCATGGTCAGTTTTCCGGCGGTCGGACAACCGATGGTGTAATTGTGACAGGCGCTGATCCCGATCGCGTTGACCAGCTGGTCTTCGGTCAGGTCAAGCAGTTTCCCCGCCACAATGGGCGCCACGAACTGGGTAATGGTGGCATGGTGCCATTTGCGTTCACGCAGGCCGGGCACAGCCAATTCGCACAGGCGTTGTTCAAATTCATAGGCCAATACAATGGCCACGATGACTTCCCGGGCGCTCTTGTTTTGGCGTTCGGCTATTGCCAGAGCGGCGGGAATCAGGTCGCTGGGATGGGAAGGGTCCTGTTTCCAGTAAATGTCGTTGAAATCGAGCGCTCGCACCATCAGGGAGTTGATCAGCGTGGCATTAACCGCCGGCAATCGATCGCCGAAACCGATGACCGTGGCTTCCGGAGCCCCGCCCATTTGCTGGTAAATCCGGTGCATAATACTGACGTCCCGCGTGTGCATCGCGCCCAGGGCGCATCCTACGGAATCGTACAGATAACGTTTGGCTTCCTCAACGACCCTTGGTGGCAAATCCGAATAGTTTAGATTTACTGCAAAACGGGCCATCTGGCGGGAAAGGGTATCCATCAAGACCTCGATAATTCCACAATTGAAAATTTACAATTTAGCGGCGATCGCCCGGGCGACCTCGAGACTGGTGTTACTGCCACCCATATCGTAAGTGCGCACCTGACCTTCCCGGATGACCGCTGCGACCGCCTGTTCCAGCGCTTCGGCTCTGTCCTTTTCGCCAAGCCAGTCCAGCATTAATTTGGCGGTCAGGATCGTGGCGATGGGATTGACCTTGTACAGGCCAGCGTATTTCGGAGCACTACCGTGCGTCGGCTCAAACACGGCGTACTTGTCACCGATATTGCCGCTGGAGGCAAATCCCAAACCGCCCACCAGCTGCGCACACAGATCCGAAAGTATATCGCCGAACATGTTTTCGGCTACTAGTATCTCGTACTTTTCGGGATTTTTAATCAGCCACATGCACTGTGCATCAATATTGGTTTCTTCAAGCCGAATATCAGGGTAGGCTTGCGCCACTTCCCGGGCGGTGCGGATCATCAGCCCTCCCGTTTCGCGCAGTACGTTGGGCTTATCAACAACGGTGACGCTGTGTTTGCCGTTCTTACGGGCGTATTCAAAAGCATTCCGCACAATGCGGGCGCAGGCGGATTTGGTCATGATCCGGGTTGACAGGGCGATGTTATCGAGTCCGGCGCTCTTGAATTTTTTCATTTTCGGATGAGCGGCAGCGAGCGCATCGTAAACGCTCTGGGGCAAAGGAAAAAACTCGACTCCGCCGTACATGCCTTCGGTGTTTTCCCGGAAAATGGTAATGTCGATGCCTTCCTTGTAATTCAGCGGATTGCCGGGGTAGGCTTTGCAGGGGCGCAGGTTGGTATGCAGGTCAAATTTCTGACGCAGGGTGACAATCGGACTAAAGTAGGTCAGTCCCTTACCCTGCAGGGCGGGATCCAGTTCGAGGGCGGCTTCTTCTTTGGGCTTGGAAGTGATCGCCCCAAACAGACACACGTCGGTAGTCTCGAGAATCTTAATGGTCCGGTCGGGAAGCGGATTCCCTTCGTGCTTCCAAAATTCCCAGCCGATGTCGCCGTGAATATATTCGGCCGCTAGGTTTAGTTTGTCGAGCACGATGCGGGTAGCATCGAGCACATCCTTACCCACCCCGTCACCCGGCAACCAGGCAATGCGGTACTTTTGCATTAGACCAATCTCCTAATTGTAAATATAAATCGGATCAACACTGATTTCTACGCGATAATTGGGGAATTGTTTTTCCAGCAGGGCGGATATTTCCGGCAAACAGCTCGGCACGCGGCTGCCTTTTTTGGGTACAGCTTCCGGCACCAAATCGAAAAGGATCAGATGGTGTCCCGGTTTTTTTATCAGACGCAGATCGTGATATTCGCGCACCTCGGGAAAACGCGACAGGAGTTCATTTAAAAAAGATCGGATCGGCTGGAGCGCGGTGCTATCCACGTCCACCGGATCAATATGGATCGTAGTCTGCGCCTGCAGTTCCTGGAATAACGCCAACTCCACCGCATCGGAAATAGAATGTGCCTGCAAACTGCTTTCCGACTGGTTGATTTCGACGTGTACACTGATAAAGAGATTTTCGCCGTAAGTATGCACGATAATGTCGTGCGCATTCAGCACCCGCGGGGTCGCCCGACAGATTTTACGGATGCGGGCAATCATTTCGGGAGATGGCGGTTGACCAATCAGTGTATCCGCGGAATCCTTGGCGATCTTGAAACCGCCATAAATCAGGAACGCGCCGACCAGAACACTCGCCAAACCATCCAGCATTGGATAGCCCATTCCACTTCCGAAAACAGCCACCAGTACCAGAATCGAGGAAGCCGCATCAGAATAATGATGAAAAGCGTCCGCCTGCAGGGCGGTTGAATTGATCAATTGCCCGATGCGCCGCGAATAATCTCCGAGCAGATACTTAACCGCAATCGTCGCCAAAATGAAAACCATGATTAGCCAATTCGAGGTAACCGGATTGGGTGATTGGAGCCGGTGGTATCCCTGGCGGATAAATTCGAACCCCACCACCGCCAAAAGGATCGCCACGATCAAAGTCGCGACATACTCTACCCGCTGGTGTCCGTACGGATGTTCACGATCGCCCGGTTTCTCGGAAAGCGCATAGCCGACCAGCACGACTACCGAGGTTAATACATCCGAAAATGAATGAAAGGCATCGGCAATCAACGCCAAGGAGTTGATGAAGATACCTACGACTAATTTGGCCGCAAATAAACCTGTATTGGCCGCGATGCTGACCCAACCTTCCAGGCGGCCGAACTTAGCGCGCTCGAGGCGGTCGCAGACGACACCCTTGCGCAGATTTTTTGGTAACAAATAGTCGATATAAAAAGCCATATTACAATCCTAATCGTTTACGAGTGTATTCAACCAGTCCTCCGGCCTTGAAAATGCCGGTCACAGCTTCCGGTAACGGGGGAAACCGGAAAATTCCGCCCGCCGTCTGAATTTCTCCCCGGGCCATATCAATAGTGATAGTCTCTCCAGTCTGCAGGGTCGCTACCGCCTCAGCGCAGGTCAGAGCCGGCAAGCCAAAATTGATACAATTCCGAAAATAAATCCGGCTGAACGAGACGGCGATAACCGCGCCGACTCCCGCATAGACCAGGCAAGCTGCGGCTTGCTCACGCGAACTGCCGCAACCGAAATTCTTACCGCCGACGATGATGTCACCTTTCTGCACACCTTTGGCAAAAGCCGGATCAAGGTCTTCCAGCGCGACCCGTGCCATTTCCTGCGGGTCGGTCACCGTATAGGTGTACTTCCCGGGGAACAGGACATCAGTATTGACATTGTCACCATATTTCCAGACGCGGCCCTTAATCAGCATGATCAATCTCCTGCTTGTAAAAAGTTGGCAACTTGAGTCAGAGCGGGCCTGGGCGTCCGGCAAGTTCTGAGCCGTGTTCTTAAGCCGTTTTTTATTACTTTATAAATCATATCAATCCCGGTGCAACCTGACTTTACAGTTCCCGAAAATCCGCTATGCAGCCCGCCACGGCACAGGCCGCGGCAGTCCGCGGACTGGCCAGGTAAATGCTGGCGTTTTTGTTACCCATACGTCCCTTAAAATTGCGATTGATGGTTGCCACCACTACTTCGCCGTCGGCCGGCACTCCCTCGTGATTACCCATGCAGGGACCACAACCGGGATTCATGATCACCGCTCCGGCTTCCGCGATGGTTTGCAGATAACCATGCTTCAAAGCCTCGAGATAAATTTCCTGGGAAGCCGGAAAAACCAACAGGCGCACCTGCGGATGGACGGTTCGTCCGGTCAAAACCTGGGCGACTTCCGCAAAATCCTCAAGGCGGGCATTGGTGCAGGAGCCGAAAAACACCTGATCCACCTTTTGCCCGACCAGCTCCATCACCGGAGCCACCCTGTCCACATTGTGCGGCAGGGCGAGCATGGGCGGCAGGTCGGTTACGTCGAACTCGTAAACCTGTTCGATACCTGCATCCGGGTCGGAAGATACGATCTTAAAATCGCGCTGCACCCGCCCTTTCAGAAACGCCAGTGTATCAGCATTGGGCACCATGTAGCCGATTTTGGCGCCAATCTCCACCGCCATATTGGTCAATACAAATCGGCTGGCGACGGTCATGCGTTCAATCGTCGGACCGCCAAATTCGATGGCTTTGTACAATGCTCCATCAGCACCCAGGGTACCGGCAATTTTTAACATCAGGTCTTTGGAAGTAATGCCCGGAGAAAATTGGCCGCTGACCCGGATTTTGATCGTTTCCGGCACTCTGAGCCAGATCTTGCCGCAGGCCATGATCGCCGCCATTTCACTGCGCCCGATGCCCGTCGCAAACGCCCCGAATGCGCCATAGGATGTCGTATGGGAATCCGACCCCACGATCAGTGCCCCGGGCCAGACATGGCCCTTTTCCGGCAGAACCTGATGGCAGACGCCGCAGTTTATATCATAAAAATTGCGGATACCCTGTTCCAGTACGAAACGACGGATGTCCTGATGATTTTTGGCAAATTTCTCGTTCGCCGGTGGTATGCAGTGATCAAGCACGACGACATGCCTGTCAGGGGCATAAACCCGGGGAGCGCCAATACTCCGGAACGTCGTGGCAATGGCGGCAGTGTTGTCATGCGACATGGCGATATCCGGCTCGATTTCGACAATCTCGCCCGGTACAACCGCCTTGCCGGCTTTCAGTCCCAGAATCTTTTCACTGAATGTTTTACCCATGCGTTGTCCTTTCAGGTACGAGCGCTGTCGGCAGTTTTATTTGACCAGCTCGAAATCAATGAAATCGGCATGGTGAAAAATGATGGACTCGGCGGAGCGTTGCTCGGCGTCGCCTTCCCGGGAGTGCGTTGCAATGATATGCAAAACCTCCACCGGCAGACCGTGTTTGTATGCCAGACCGACTCCGCTGAAAGGATGGCGCAGTTTCCGACCGTAGTCGGCTTTCACCGCCCGACCGTCCACGATCTCATATTCCAAAAGTTTCCCGACATCCGCCAACAGGGCTCCGGCGATTAGATGATCGCGGTTGACCAACGTTTTGCGCTTGCCGTAAGCTGCTGTCAGCACCTGATCGCAGGCGAGGCACATTTTACAGACGGTACGCACATGTTCAATGAAAGTGATTTGTACGTTTTCCGCCAACAGCGTAAAAGGTATAGACATCAAGACATCTGCTGTCCAGCCGCGAAAGCTGATAGCTTCATTCCAGACGGCGACGACCTTTTTTTGGAGGACTGTATCTTCAATTAATTTGATTTCTGGTAGAATTTCCTCGATCATCCTGAACCTCGTTGACAATTATCCATTTCGCATGAAATTTGCGCTGAATTTATTCAGAATCAGGGCATTTATCAAATTCTACCGTCGTCCGGATTGGCCAATAACGTTTAATTGGGCCCGATCCTAAAACGAGTTGGTTCATTTTCTTACGCAGTCACTGCGTAATAGCTGACAACCTGTGTTTGGCATACCGTTTAATCGCCATTACTTCGTCAGAAATAATTTTCGGTTCGGCAGAAAGAACGTACTCCAGTTCACCGACCGCCTTTGAATTAAAACCGACTGTATGATAGAGTTGTGCCAGCAGAATATGCGGGGATAACAATTGCGGATACATATAAGTAACGGTTTTCAGATTCTCTTCGGCCTTCTGGTATTCTCTCATCTGAAGATAAACCTGACCAAGCACTAAGTAAATGTTCTTGTCATTAAAACTCGTCCGGGATTGTTGAATCAATTTCAATCCTTTTTCAAACTGGCCGGTATAGGCATAAGCCGCTCCCAGATGAAACTGCAATTCGCCTTCTTCCGGTAAATAGTGAATCGCTTCCTGGTATTCAAGAATCCCTTCATTCCATTTTTGATTCTGAACCGCGACCTGGCCGTTTTTCCAACATACATAGCCGATGCCTTTCCAGATTACCCGGTAGATATTAAACAGCAGTAAAATCAAACCGCAGACAATGAGCAGGCGGCGAGTCGCTTTGCCGGGTCTCATTTCCCGGTTGATTAATATTCCGCCAGTTGGCAGACTGTTTTTGGAAATTGACGAGATAACAGCAATCGTAAAATAGAACATGATCGAGATTGGCAAGGTATGCAATACCGA
>CAZPQN010000006.1:0-35328 GCA_964588795.1 uncultured bacterium
CCGGAAACCGTTAAAACGGTTTCTGATTTTTATCCTTGTTTGTTAACCCCCGGATTGAAATCCGGGGTTGCTTAATTCTCTTGTCATTAAAGATTCACAGTAAAAACTATATTAGCAACATTTTGCGTGTTTCGCGGGCTCCGCGTAAACAAACCGTTCTTGTTCCGCCGCCGGTGCGGTCTTAAATTTGCCGTCGCTATGGCGGAAACCGATCAGATCGTCCTGCAAACCTTCAATCTCAGCAAACGCTTCGGGCATCGCTGGGCGGTCGCCGACCTGAATTTGGCGATCGAGCGCGGGCAGATTTTCGGCTTTTTGGGACCCAACGGCGCCGGCAAGAGCACCACCATTCGGATGTTGCTCTCGCTGATCCGCCCGTCGCGCGGGACATTTGCCTTTTTTGGGAAGAATATCCGTCAGCACGGTTACAAGATTTACCAGCGGCTCGGCGCGCTGGTCGAGAAGCCGGACTTTTACCTGTATCTTTCCGCCGCCCGCAATCTGCAGATGCTGGGCACGTTGACCGGCGGGGTGGCGCGCCGGCGGATTGACGAGGTGCTGGAGATTGTCAAGTTAAACGAGCGCGCCCGCGACAAAGTCAAGAATTATTCACACGGCATGCGCCAAAGGCTGGGGATTGCCCAGGCCATTCTGCACGATCCGGAACTGATTATCCTCGATGAACCCACGACCGGTCTGGATCCGCAGGGCATCAAGGAAATCCGCCAGCTGATTGTCAGTCTGGCGCGCGACCACGGTAAGACGATTTTCCTCTCTTCGCATTTACTGCACGAAGTCGAGCAAACCTGTACCCACATGGCGATCATTGACAATGGCAAATTGGTAGTGCAGGGCGCGGTGCACGATTTGCTCCGTGAGACCGACTTTTTCGTTACCGAGGTGCAGGTGGACAAGCCGCGCAAAGCCCTGAACATTTTGAAGAAAACAGATTGGATCCGAAAAGTAAAATTGAGCGACGGTGTGCTCAAGGTGCAGATTGATGAGGCGCAAAGGCCACAAATGGTCGGGTTGCTGGTCAGTCAGGGTATCCAGGTGGCGGCAGTTATTCCGCGCAGTTCGCTTGAGGATTATTACCTTTCGTTGATCAAACCGACGGGATTGGGGCGGTAAGATGCGGTTACTGTTACAGGCGACCGGCCTGGAGCTGGTTAAGATTTTCAGCAAATGGCGCACTTACATTGGTTTCGCCACCATGGCGGTGCTGGTGCCGATCATCATGTGGCTGGTGCGCAGGTACGGCTTCGGCATCGAACATGAAGCGCTGAATGCCCTGGGCGGCTCCTTCGAATATACCGGATCGCTGGCGAACGGCCTGCTCGTTTCCTATTACCTGATGAATGTGCTCTGGGTGCATTTTCCGTTTTTCATTGTGCTGGTGGCCGGCGATGTCGTCGCCAGCGAAGGCGCGGCGGGCACTTTCCGCCTGTGGCTGACCCGCCCCATCAGCCGCCTGCAAGTCATCACCAGCAAATTTCTGGCGGTGTTCGTTTACACTCTGGCGATTGTATTCTTCATGGGTCTGTGTTGTGTCGGCCTGGGCATGCTGATTGTCGGCGGTGGCGACCTGTTTGTATTCGACAAAGGCATTCTGATTTTGGCCCAGAACGATGCACTGTTGCGTTTTCTGCTGGCATATTTGATTGCCGCATTGGTACAGATGACGGTGGCGGCGCTGGCGTTTCTGTTCTCAACCTGGACGAATAACTCCGTCGGGCCGATTATCGGCACCTATGCCGTGATCGTCGTTTCGCTGATCCTGACGGTGCTGCAGATCGGGGTATTGGCGCAGGTGCGTCCCTATTTATTCGTGACCTATTTCGATGTCTTTTTCATGCCGTTTGCCGATCCGATTCCCTGGGGTGAAATTGCGCTCAAGCTGAGCCGCCTGGGACTATTCGTTGGCGCCTTCTATCTCATTAGCGTGATCAGTTTCTTGCGCAAGGATATTCGCACATGAGGCGCAGACGAAGTGGCTGGTGGTTAATTATGCTTGGCGCCTGGACGGCGGGCGCCCTGGCGCAGGGCATTGACGCCCGAGCGCTTTTGAATCGGGTGCAGGAACGTTTCGACGCCATCAATGATTACCAGGTTAAAGTACACTTGGCGGTTGCCATTCCCAATTTCCGCATGCCGAACAAGGATATTGAAGTATTTTTCAAAAAACCGGACAAGCTGAAAGTCAAAGCCAGTGGTTTTGCGCCGATTCCCAAATACGGGTTTGTGCCGGCGCCGGCCGCTTTTCTCAATGACTCGATCAACGTTGAATACGTGCGCGCCTTTCGTCAGGGAACCACCAATTATCATGTCGTCAAGCTAACTCCGAAGGTGTCCAACAAGGTCAATGCCGCCGTACTTTTACGAATCAATGCCGAGCGCTGGACGATTGACCGGGTGGTGCTGGATTTCGGTAAAATCGGACAAACCAGCGCCGATATCAGCTACAGACTGACCGATGGGTTCTGGATGCCGGAGACGACCCTGCTGATATTCGATTTGGCCCGCAACGTGCCGCCCGTCGAGCGCCCGAATATCAATCGCCCGTTTGGCGGCATGGAGCGCTTTGGCAACGACGACGAGCAACCGATGCAGGGACGGATAACCATAACGTTCAGCGATTTCGCCGTCAACCGCGGCATTGACGACCGGCTTTTCGACCAGAAGCGCAAATAACTGCCGCAACCTTTGCATTTGAAGGATGAAATAGTTAATATTCGCGCAGGGCGACCTTTGCGCTATGAGCAACAAACGCTACTCACCAGAAATAACCGCCGGGGAAAAATAAGATGACGATCTTGGAACTCACCATCCTGGGCATCGTAGCTGAGACGCCCAACCATGCCTATAATATTGATAAATTAATCGTGGAGCGCGGCCTGCGCGACCGGTTCAACATCGGCTTTTCGTCCATCTATGCCACGCTGAATAAACTGCAGGATGAAGGGTTGCTGGAAAGCAGTTTTTCGGAGCAGAAAAACTTGCCCGGTCGGCGGATCTACGCCATTACATCGCAGGGTCGCCGGGCGTTGACCGAGGAGCTGGTCAAGGCGATCTCCCAGCCGCAAAAGTTGCCGTCACTGTTCGAGGCCGGCCTGAGCTTTGGAGCGTTGCTCCAGAAGGCCGAACTGCGCGAGGCGCTGTCATTGTATGAAGCAGAATTAGGCCGCCTGGTGCAGAATAAGGTGCGCGCACTGACCGACATGGATACAACCGACCAGATCAAACGCGCATTGCTGACCCGTCCGCTGACGCTGTGGCAGGCGGAGCGCAAGTGGATCCGCGAACTGTTGAGTCTAATCTAAACAAGGAGCATAGTGCTATGCAAGACTGGATTAATTATCTGACGACCAATCCACTGATCGGCGCCGTTGTCCTGGCAGTGCTGATCCTGTTCATTTTTATGGTGGTTGCCAGGCTCCTCAAGTGGGCAATCATTTCCTTCATTCTGTTAGCATTGGCGATCGGCATTACCTACAAGGTCGCGCAACCGAAGAAGATTCTGGAGCGCATGCAAAAAGGCGCCGAGCAAGTCGTGAAAGACGTCAAGTCCGACAAGGACGTCAAAGAAGTGCAGGAATCCGCCGAAAAGGCGATTGACAAGATTACCAAATAGTACTGATCAGATTTTTAATTTTACGCCAGCCCGGAACGGGCACTGACCCGTAGCCGGTCTTAATCAGGAGAAGAAATGCCGCAATATCCGCCCGAACCTTTTCGTATCAAGGTAGTTGAGCCCCTGCAACGCACGACGCGCGCCGAGCGCGAAGCCCTGCTGTCCGAGGCAGGCTACAATTTGTTCAGGATTCCGTCCGCCAAGGTTTTCATTGACCTGCTGACTGACAGCGGCACCGGCGCCATGAGCGACTCCCAGTGGGCCGGCTTGCAGATGGGCGACGAAGCCTATGCCTGCTGTCGCAACTGGTACCACTTTGAGCAGACGATTCAGGAACTGACTGGATTGCGATATGTTATTCCCACTCATCAGGGACGGGTGGGCGAAAACCTGCTGTTTACATTTATTGCCCGGGGTAAAACCATCATCAGTAACAACCATTTCGATACTACCCGCGCCAATGTCCTGGCGCACGGTGGAAAACCGCTGGATCTGGTCATCGCCGAAGGGCGTGATCCGCAATGTTGGCATCCGTTCAAAGGCAATCTTGACCTGGAAAGGTTGGAACACGCAATCCGCGAGCACGGTGCCGGTCAAATCGCCCTGGTGCTCCTGACCGTGACCAACAATTCCGGGGGCGGTCAGCCGGTGTCCATGGCCAATATCCGGGCGGTAAAAAGCATGGTGTCGTCGCAGGGCATTCCACTTTTCTTCGACGCCTGCCGCTTTGCCGAGAACGTCTATTTTATCAAGCAACGCGAACCCGGCTATGCCGACAAACCGGTCAGAGAGATCGCCCGGGAAATGTTTTCTTACTGCGATGGAGTCCTGATGAGTGCCAAAAAAGACGGGCTGGTCAACATGGGCGGCTTCGTAGCATTGAACGATGCAGAGTTGGCGGAAAAACTCCAAACGGAGTTAATTCGCATCGAGGGCTTTTTGACTTATGGTGGTTTGGCCGGGCGCGATCTGGAAGCAGTGGCGCGCGGCCTGCAGGAGGTTCTCGACGAGGATTACCTGGCTTATCGCCTTGCCCAGGTACATTATCTCGGCGAACTTCTGAAGGCCAAGGGCGTACCGATTCTGGAACCAACCGGCGGTCATGCGGTGTACCTGGATGCGCGCCGTTTTGCCAGCCAGATTCCGCCTGAGCAATTTCCCGGTCAGGCGATAGCCGTCGAGCTTTACCGTACGTCGGGAGTGCGGACGGTAGAGGTGGGCAGTTTTATGTTCCGACGAAAGGATGCTGTGACCGGCGCGATCAGCGCTCCCGACCTGGAATTGGTGCGTTTGGCGATTCCGCGCCGGGTTTATACAGAATCGCATTTGCGTTATGCGGCGGAAGCCGTTATTGAGGTTTATCAAGCCCGTCACAGCTTGAAAGGTATGCGGATTGTTGCGCGGGGCGATTCGCCGCTCCGCCATTTTGTGGCCCACTTGGCCTTTGTGGATTAGATTTGAAAAGAGATACTGTCATATACCG
This sequence comes from uncultured bacterium, assembly GCA_964588795.1. Lineage (GTDB taxonomy): Bacteria > Fidelibacterota > UBA2242 > UBA2242 > UBA2242 > CAZPQN01. The sequence goes on from CAZPQN010000006.1 coordinate 5,115, forward strand.
GGAGACTAATGCGAACCGTAAAGTGTTTTTTTATTATTTTTAGCGCGATGCTCGGACTGCTGGCCCAGGATCAGATCTTCCCCGTGATTCCCACTCCGCAGGAAGTGCTTTTAAGGGAAGGGACATTTAGGATTGCTTCCGCGGCGAACTATGCGGTGGTGTGCGAAGGCGGAATCGGAGTTGATTTCAAAGGCGCCCAGCTGATCAGCGAAGCGCTCAACGAAAACAGAGGCATTGTCGCCACAGTGGTCGGCAACAAGCCCACCAAGGCCACCCGGATTATCACGCTGGCGCTGGACGCAGATGGCAAGTTCGCCCAGGCGCGTTTCGGGCGCGGATATAGTCCGGAGATGCAGGCCGAAGGCTATTTCCTGGAGATTCAGCCGGAAATGATTACTATTCTGGGCCCGACGCCGCGCGGCCTGTTTTACGGCGCCGTGACCCTTGTGCAATTGCTTCGCGGTAGTCCCGGTTCAGCCCTGCCGGCCGTTTTCATTGCCGATTATCCTGCTCTGCAATGGCGCGGGGTTTCCGATGACATCAGTCGCGGGCAGGTTTCCAGTTTGGCCAATTTCAAGCAGATCGTCCGTTTTTTGGCGGAATATAAACAAAACATCTATATGCCCTATCTCGAGGACGTCGTCCAGATTGAAAAATATCCGACTATTGGCGTCGGGCGTGGGGCATTGTCCCGCGCGGAGCTGACGGAACTGCAGGACTATGCGGCGGAATATTTCGTTGAGGTTATTCCCATCTTCCAGACGCTCGGGCATTTCGAGAATATTCTGCATTTGCCGGAATTTGTGAAATATGCCGAGTTCCCCGGTGCGGCATCCCTCAATTCCCTCGACAGCGCGGCGGATGAATTTTTAATGAACCTGCTCGATGAGGTCATTCCCCTTTTCCGCAGTGAGTATTTCCACATTGGCGCGGACGAATCCTGGGATGTCGGGCTGGGCGCGACCCGCGAACAGGCGCTCAAAGATGGCGTTGCCGCCCTGCACGCCCGTCATTACAATAAGGTTTACAATAAAGTGCGCGCCCATGGCAAAAGGGTGCTGATGTACGGCGACATCATCCTGCGCCACCCCGAAATCCTGAGTCTGATCCCCAAAGACATCATCATCGTGGACTGGCATTACAACCTTAGCGATATTTACCCGTCGGCCAAACAGTTAGCTGACTCCGGATTTCAGGTGCTGGTTTCGCCCGGCATTCACAACTGGCACAATCCCTTTCCGAACCTGACCAACGCCAAAATCAATATTGCCGGAATCAATCTGGAGGGTTATCGTAACCGGGCCCTGGGCTCGATCAATTCCAACTGGGGGGACTTCGGCGGGCCGAACTTTCGGGAGCTGAATTATGCGGGTTATGCTTTTGGCGCAGAAACCGCCTGGAATCCAGTTAGCCAGGAATTGCCGACTCTGCTGCGGCGCTATAATCTGCAACGCTACGGCACCGACGATGAGCGCCTGCTGTCGCTGTTTTTACACCTGAACGAGATTCCCAATAATACCAACTTCAAGGAATTCTGGCGGTCGCCTTTTTACAAAGCCGACGAACAGTCTGCCAGAAGCCTGTGGCGCGCGGAACAGCTGGAGGGACATTGTTCGGCGGCCTTGGCGCTTTGCGAGCTGTTACGCCCGGTGCTGAAGCGCAATCAATCTGATTTGGATTACTATCAGTTTGTCGCCCGCCTCGGGCTGGTGAGTGCCGCCAAGTTGCGGGCCGGGCGCCGGCTAGAATTACTCAGACAGAACGCCATTGGCGTCAGTCCGGCAGAGCTCTCCGCGGCCGCGGACGACTGCGCGGCGCTGGTGCGGGAAATCACCGTACTGGAGCAGGATTACAAAGCACTCTGGCTGAGAACCAATCGCCCGGAGAATTTGAGCCGCATCCTGAATCTGTTTAATAAACTGGCGGTTCATTTGGAATGCGCCGGCGAGGAAATCAGCCGCGGCAACCTGAATTTTCCGGTTGAATTGACAGCAAGATTCATTACCGCCCGTTCGGTTGTCAAGGACGAAAAGCCGGCGCCGGCCTATTTGCGCAGGAGTTTTACCATCAACGAACCGGACAGCCTGATGAGCGCCAGCCTGCAACTTATTGCCAATTCACAGGCCACGATTTATGTCAATGGGGAAAAAATCGGTGGCGTCATCGGCACGCGTTCGTTGTCCCTGGTAGTCGAGAATCAGCGGGTCGGCTGGTGGGAAGTGCAGAAAAAAATCAACCGCGGGACGAACTGGTTAGCGGTGGAAGTGCAGAGCCATAAACCGCAACTGCCTTCCGCGGCCAATGTCTACTTGGAATTAATCTTCAAGGATGGTCGCAAAGTCGTCGTCCAGTCGGACACCGATTGGGAAGCGCAGACGCAGGTAAAATCCGGCTGGCTGACGGGGCAGGACAAGGGCCTCAAATGGAACGCGGCACAGATTGCCGACAAGATCAACTGGAAAATCTCCGCTCCGCTGTTTCAGCGCGGTTTTGCGTCGAGGATAGAATTCTGAGGTCACTCAGGAAATTGGAAAAAGCCGCTTAAACTACATAGCACGGCTGGCATAGAGCTGTCCGCAGGCCGCGGCAATATCTGTTCCCTTACTGCGCCGCACGGTCACGGCAAATGGCGCCCGATAGACCGTCTGGATGAAAGCGTTCAGGTGTTCCTCGGATGGACGGCGCCAGGGCGATTGCGGGTTTTCATTGAAGGGGATCAAATTGAGTTTACAGGGAATGGGGCTGAGCAATTGCACCAACCGCCGGGCATCCTCCAGACTGTCATTCACGCCGGCGATTAGAATGTACTCAAACGTCACGCGTCTGCGGGACTGGCGGGTATAATTCAGCGCCGCCTGGAGCAGAGCCGGAAGCGAGTATTGACGGTTGATGGGTAAGAGCTGGTCGCGCTGAGCGTCAGTCGTGGCATTAAGCGAAAGGGCTAATTTGAAGGGCTGATTTTCACTGGTAAAGCGCTCGATGCCGGGAATCAAACCGGCGCTGGAAATGGTAATGTGGCGGGCAGCAATTGCGGGTCCGGATTCGCTGTTGATAATCTGCGCGGCGTGAATGACGTTTTCGTAATTCAGAAAAGGTTCGCCCATCCCCATAAAAACGACATTGGTAACCGGTTGCGGGGCCGCCCGGCTGATAGTCAGCAACTGGTCAATGATCTCGCCTGCGCTGAGGTTGCGCCGGAAGCCCATCGCCCCGGTCGCGCAAAAAGCGCAGTGCAAAGGACAACCAACCTGCGTGGAGAGGCAGACCGTCCGGCGCCGTTCCTCGATCATATATACCGATTCGATGGCGAGTCCGTCATTGAGCCGGAACAGATATTTGACCGAGGCGTCACGCCTGGAATGAAGCGCGGTATACAGGTGGACGCAGTTCAGGTCGCAGTGAGCGTTTAATTTCTGGCGCAGGGTGGCTGAAAGGTTGGTCATCTGATCGAACGCGAGGGCATTTTTCTGGTAGAGCCACTGATAAATTTGACGGGCGGCGTAAGGCCGGGCGTCGAGTTCGGCCATGACCATCAAGAGTTCGTCAAGAGACATCCCTTTCAGCATGCGTTTTTCCATCGTGGTGACAAATTAGTATTAAAAACTATTTTTTATCAGGAAAAATTTGATTACACTTTCGCGTCATGAGACCGATCACCGGGAGTAACGCATGAAAGACTATTGCACCATCCGCATGGCCGTTCCGGATGATGGCGTTTGCCTCGCCGAATTCAACCGCGTCATGGCACACGAGACCGAAAATCGGGAATTGCCCGAGGCTGTGATCAGGGCGGGAGTAAGTCACCTTTTGGAGCATCCCGAATATGGCTTTTACCTCGTCGCTGTGGTGGGTGAACGCATCGCGGGCTGTCTGCTGGTCACCTACGAGTGGAGCGACTGGCGCGACGGACTGTTCTGGTGGATTCAGAGCGTCTATGTGCATCCTGATTTTCGGCGGCAGGGAATTTATCGTCGTCTGCATGCATTCGTCAGGGAACAGGCCCAGCAACGCGGCGGAGTTTGCGGCATCCGGCTGTATGTGGAAAAAGACAATCAGGCGGCGCAGAACGCCTATACGACGCTGGGCATGCTCAAAACGCCCTATCTGATTTTTGAGGAAATATTTAATAGGTAGGAATCAAGAGCCAAGACAAAATAACCAAGCTAAGTGTAATGGGAGACCTTTAATGAGTAAGATTAGAAGAGGAACACATTCGCGGGTCGTTTATTGGATAAAGATTTTGTGTCTGCCAGTCGCCTTGATGGCACTGATGGGGCTGAGCGGTTGTCCGGCGAAGCCGTTGTCGCCGCCGGTAGCCAGGATCGAGCCGCACGTGACGGTCATTCATGGTGACACCCTGACCGACAATTATTACTGGCTGAGGAACCGTGAAGATCAGACCGTAATTCAGTATCTCAAAGATGAGAACGCCTACACCGAATCGGTGATGCAACCGACGAAGAAAATGCAAAAGCGGCTTTATCGGGAAATGCTCAGGCGCATCAAAGAAACCGATCTTTCGGTGCCGGTCAAAGTGGATGATTACTATTACTACAGCCGCACCGAAGAGGGTCGGCAGTATCCGATATTTTGCCGCAAACACGGCAATCTTGAGGCTCCGGAGGAAATACTGCTGGACCAGAATAAATTGGCCGCCGGCCGCCAATATTGCTCGCTGGGCGCCTACAGTATCAGTCCCGATCATAAAATCCTTGCCTATTCTGTTGATTTCAGCGGTTCGGAAGAGCACACCCTGTTTTTCAAGAACCTTGTGGCCAATACACTATTGGCAGATACGATTGCGAAAACTTCGTACGGCGTCGAATGGAGCAACGACAACCAGACGGTTTTTTATACGACTCTCGACAGCATCAAGCGCCCCGATAAACTCTGGCGGCATTGTCTGGGCACTCCGGTGGCTGAAGATAAAATGGTCTTTCACGAACCGGACGAACGATACTATCTGAATTTGGAAAAGACACGCAGTCGCCGCTACCTGCTCCTGACGCTGGGGAGTCAGATTACCAGCGAAGTGCATTTTTTAGATGCCGACAACCCAACAGGCCAGTTCAGTCTGATTCAACCGCGGCAGATCGGGGTGGAATATTACGCCGATCATCACGGCAAGCAATTTTTTATTTACACCAACGAAAATGCGCGCAATTTCAAGTTGATGACGACTTCGGTCGAGACGCCCGCCAAAAAGTACTGGCAGGAAAAATTAGCCCATCGCCCGGAGGTAATGATTGATGGGATTGATCTTTTCAACCGGCATCTGGTGGTTTATGAACGCGCCCGGGGTTTACGGCAGATACGGGTGGAAAATCTCGAGACAGGTGCAGTGCACCAGGTTGAATTCCCCGAACCGGTGTACACCTGCAGTCCGACCGGCAATGAAGAGTACGTCACGACGACCTTGCGCTTCAATTATACCTCGCTGGTGACCCCGCGTTCGGTCTACGATTACGATCTGGAAAGCCGTCAGCGTGAACTCAAAAAGCAGGACGAGGTTCTGGGCGGCTATCAGCCGGAAAATTATGTTAGTGAACGGGTCTACGCGCGGGCGAGCGACGGCCAGGAGATACCGATTTCGTTGGTGTTCCGTAAGGGCTTGGTCAGGGACGGTTCTCATCCACTTTATCTTTACGGCTACGGCGCTTACGGCAGTTCGTCTGAGCCGCGGTTTTCTTCGAACCGCCTGAGCCTGCTCGACAGGGGTTTTGTCTATGCCATCGCCCATGTGCGCGGCGGTGGCGAGCTGGGGCGGCAGTGGTATGAAGACGGCAAACTGCTCAAGAAACGCAATACTTTCACCGATTTCATCGCCTGTGCCGAACATCTGATAGCCAATCAGTATACGACAGCGGAAAAACTGGTCATCAACGGCGGCAGTGCCGGCGGTTTGTTGGTCGGGGCCGCAGTCACCATGCGCCCGGAACTCTTTAGGGTAGTCATTGCCGAAGTCCCGTTTGTGGATGTGCTTAACACAATGCTTGACCCCACTATACCATTGACGGTAATCGAGTATGATGAATGGGGCAATCCGGAACAAAAGAATTACTATGACTACCTTAAATCCTATGCGCCCTATGAAAATGTCCGGGCGGTCGCCTATCCGCATTTACTGATTACCGCCGGTCTGAACGACCCGCGCGTGGCTTACTGGGAACCGGCCAAATGGGCCGCCAGACTGCGCGCCCTGAAGACCGACCAGAATACTTTACTCCTGAAAACCGATATGGGCAAAGGCCACTTTGCGGCTACGGGTCGCTACGATTACCTCAAGGAAACCGCCTTTGAATACGCGTTTGTTTTTAAAATGCTTAACATTGCCGAGTAGCACCCCGAACTCAATGCCGCAAGGAGCAGTCTTATGTCGGTAACCGAAGAGAAGCAGGTGGCCTGCCCGCAGTGCGGACAGGAGCAAAGTATCACGCTCTGGAAATCACTAAATGTCGCCCAGAATCCGGAAGAGAAACCGCGGCTATACAACGGAGAAATCAATCTGTTGGTCTGTAACAAGTGCGGGCACAAGTCATTTGTACCCACGCCCCTGCTTTATCACGATCTCGACCGCCGCATCGCCGTCCAGTATTTTCCACCCGCCTACATCCGCCGTCCGGAGTTTATTCAGCAGTTCAACAGGGACGGCAGTTTCGCCCCGGGTGACGCGCTCCAGGTGGAGGTACCGGACTATCTGCGCCAGTTGCATATCGTATTCAATATGGACGAGCTGGTCACGTATGTAATTTTTCGGGACGTTTTGGCCGAGTACCATCAGACCGGTAAGGTGATGCTCAATTGAAACCGCGCCGCGTCCAGATAATTGCCCATCAGGGCGCCTCCGGGCACGCTCCTGAAAATACCCTGGCGGCTTTCGAGGAGGCAATTGCCCAGGGCACGGACTGGATTGAGCTGGACGTGCAACGGGTTGAGGATGAATTGTTTGTCATCCATGATTACCGGCTGGAAAGAATTACCGACATGAGTGGTGCACTCAACACAGTGCCGCTGGCAACCATCCGTCAGGCGCGGATCGCCGGCCGATATCCGATCGCGACCCTGCGCGAAGCCCTCGCGCTGATTAACCGCCGTTGCCGGGTCAATATTGAAATCAAAAGCCCGGCGACCGCTCTGCCTGTGATCAACTTGGTGGAAGAATTAATCGCCCGGGGCGGGTGGTCGTACAGTGATTTCATGCTTAGTTCTTTCAACCAGTATGAATTGCTGACCGCGCACCGAATACAGCCGCAGTTGGCCACGGGGGTGATTATCTATGGCTTGCCGTATGGCTTAGCCGAATTCGCCCGTCCTTTAGGGGTCGGGGCATTGGTGGAATGTATTGAGTTCATCTCGCCGGAGCTGGTAGAGAACGCTCACGCCGCAGGACTCGAAGTGCTCGTCTATACCGTCAATTATCCCGACGATATCGAGCGTATGGCAGACCTCGGAGTGGAGGGCCTCGTAACCAATTATCCGGCGCGGGCCAAGAAAATTGTTAGCAAAGGAGGTAGTAAATGAGCGGGCTGGGCAATGTGCTCTGGATTGTTTTAGGAGGCGGAATATTCATTTTCTTTTGCTATCTGCTGGGCGGCGTGATTTTGTGCCTGACGATTGTCGGTATCCCGTTCGGACTGCAGTGCATCAAACTCTCTGTGTTGGGCCTGATGCCCTTTGGACATAAAATTGTCTACAAGGCCTCCGCGCCCGGCTGTCTTTCGACACTCATGAACCTGGTATGGTTATTGTTTGGCGGGTTGTGGCTGGTAGCCATTCATTTTGTTTTTGCCCTGCTCTGTGCCGTGACGATCATCGGCATTCCCTTTGCCAAACAGCACGTCAAATTGCTCTCCCTGGCCCTGACGCCCTTCGGCAGAGAGGTTTTACCGGAGGAATGAGCGAGGTTGTTACTTGAGCAACAAGCCGCACTTTTCGCCAGATTCGTCCGGTGTAGACAGTCGAAACAGGTAGAAGCCACTCGGCAATTCAGATGAAGGATGCCATTGGTAGCAATACCGACCGGGATCCATAGTTGCCGCGATGAGCTGGTCCACCTGATGACCAGCGAGGTCTAACACGACTAATTTGATCGCAGTGCGCTTAGACAGGGAAAAGTTGATCTTGGTAATACCGTTAAATGGATTGGGGAAATTTTGCTCGATCAGTCCATAAGATGAGCAGGGGCAAGACTCCCATGACTCCGGAAAATTTTTACAGATTTTTCGTCGTAACGGTTTTATATTAATCGCATGATGGAAAAAGAATGGCATAATCTGGCACATTTGACAGGCCGGCCGTTTACTATTTCTTCGGGAGGAAAGCGATGAACAATACCAAACCACGCAAGACGTTCGTTCTGGACACCAATGTCATACTGCACGACAGCTCGTGTATTTACAATTTTCAGGAACACGATGTGGTCGTGCCGATCACGGTGTTGGAAGAGCTTGACCAGTTCAAGATTGGCAATCAGACCATCAACTATCATGCCCGTGATTTTGCACGCACCTTAGATAATCTGAGTGGGGCCAAGCTTTTCGAAGGCGGGGTCAAGATCGGCCCCAGTCAGGGGAAAATTACCATCAAGCTGGAGCGCGAATTTCATCCCGCGCTGGCACTCAACTTTCGCCGCGATTTGGCCGATCATCACATCCTGAACATTGCCTTCTTTTTGGCTCAGGAGACGCGCGATCGGCAGGTGATTTTAGTTTCCAAAGACGTGAATCTGCGCATGAAGGCCAAAGCCATCGGCCTGACCGCTCAGGACTACTTCACCGACCATGTCAAAGACATCAGCGCCCTGTATCGCGGCAATCGTCTGCTGGAAGCCCTGCCAGACGAAATCATTGATACGCTCTACAGTCCACCCTACACTTACCGCGCAGAAAACATCGTAAGGGAACACACAGTCCAGCCCTGGGAATACCTGATTATGCGCAATCCCGCCAAATCGGTGCTGGCGACCTACAATCCGTTGGAAAACAAAATCGAACGAGTGGATAAGGTACCAGCCTACGGCATTACTCCGCGCAACGCCGAGCAGACCTTTGCCCTGAACGCCCTGTTAAATCCGGCGATCAAACTGGTTACGATCACCGGCAAGGCCGGCACCGGCAAGACGCTCTTGGCGCTCGCCGCCGCTTTGGAGGCGCGCAGTCACTATACCCAGATCTACATGGCCCGCCCGGTCGTACCGCTCAGCAACAAGGACATCGGTTTTTTGCCGGGCGACATTGAATCCAAGCTTGATCCCTACATGCAACCGCTGTTTGATAACCTGGGCGTCATTCGCAACCAGTTCCCGGAAACCAACCCCAAGCATAAGCGCATCAACGAACTATTGGAAGAGGAAAAGCTGGTGATCGCCCCGCTGACCTATATCCGCGGGCGGAGTCTGGTGAAAATCTTTTTCATTGTGGACGAAGCTCAGAACCTGACTCCACATGAAATCAAGACCATCATCACGCGCGCCGGCGAAGACACCAAGATGGTCTTTACCGGCGACATCTACCAGATTGACCACCCCTACCTGGACATCCATTCCAATGGATTATGCTATCTGATTGACAAAATGCGCGGGCAAAAACTATACGCGCACATCAATTTGGAAAAAGGCGAGCGCAGTGAATTGGCGGAACTCGCCAGCAACCTGTTGTAGTCGAGCCGCGCGGATCAGATTTTTTTGGGCTGGTACTGCCGGTTCCAGTCGGGAAGGGTTTTGATAATGACCACCAGGGCGCCAACCGTGCTCAGGGCTATAACAGGCGGCTTTCCTCCAAAGACCGAAAAGAGCCCGACCATCAGCAACATGGCCAGAATGGTAGTGCGGGCGCGATGGAAATGAATCACAAACAGCATCAGCGCATAAAACACCAGCACAACCCCGACCACTTTCAGCGTCAACAGCGGATGCAAAAATATCAGCGAGCCAAAAGTTGTGGACAGTCCGATACCGCCCCGGAAACGAATATAGACCGACCAGTTGTGGCCGATGATGGCTGACATACCGGCGATGGCCGAAAGCCAGGCATCCGCAAATAGTCGCCTGACGACGGCGACCGCCAGCACTCCCAACAGGACATCAATGACTGCGGTCCAGATCCCGGCCGCTACTCCCGCGGTGCGCAGGGCATTGGTGCCGCCCGTGTGTCCACTACCCTCCTCGTAAAGCTTCACGCCCTTCTTCAGGCGGACGATAATGACGCCTGTCGGCACGGCGCCGATAAGATAACCAATTAAGCCGCTGATCAAATATTGCCAAAGCATTGCCACCTCCGGTTTACGCGGTTTGCATAATGACCCTCAATTTTACGGGCTAATATACTTTAAGGCAATGCCTTTCTAAGCAGACGGCGCCTATGCGTCGCCGGAATATTCTCCCAGACCCAGCTTGCGGAGACATTTCAGCATCACGCCCATGATATCCGGACGCCCCAGCGGTTTGTACAGATAGGTGTAGGCCCCGGCGCGGAGCGCCTGCTCCAGAAGCGATTCGTTGCGAAAACCCGAAATCATCACCGCCATCAGTTCAGGCTGGATTTTGCGCAATTCAATCAGCAGTTCCAGGCCGTTCATGCCGGGCATGAACAGGTCAATGAAGGCAATCGGAAACTTATCCTGATGGGCGGCACGCACCGCATCGGAACCATTATTGAACGGGACGATCCTAAAGTTGGTTTGGGCGAACATTTCCTCAAAAATTTCCAGGATGGCCTGGTCATCGTCAACCACCATGATCGGTAAAGGGGCTGATTCAGTCATTTTTTCCTCTCCTTCGTGGATGAATTGCTTTTTTCCTCCATTTTATGCACTTTCTGCTGGGCCTCCGGCGAAAGGATGTTTTCCGGCTGGAACTGCTGGCGGGCCAGCTCGTCCGTGATGATCCGCGGGTTAATGAAAACCACCAGTTCCGTTTTGACTTTCTGGTCTACCTTACTGCGGAAGAGCACGCCAATCAGCGGAATGGCGCCGAGCAAAGGAACCTTGCTGATCGTCCTGGTGTTGGATTCGCGCATCAACCCGCCGATGACGATGGTTGCATCATTTTCGATTTTGACCGTTGTATTGGCCATGCGGCGGGCAATGATGGGTATGCCGTCGGGAGTTTGACCGTTCTGAAAGTCGGCGTTGGGAGTGATTTCGACCGTAATGGTCTGGTCGTTGTTGATATGCGGTTTGACCGAAAGTTTAATGGTTGCCGCCTTGAACTCGTAGGAGGTGATGCCATACTGATTGAGCACCTTGTAGGGGATCTGGTCGCCAACCTCGATAACCGCCTCCTTGTTATCGAGGGTGATCAGATACGGTCGCGAGAGGATATTGACTTCCTTGTCGGTTTGCAGGGTGCGCATGACGGCGTCAAAACTCTTGGAAATGATTCCGATCCCCAATCCGCGCCCCAACGGCAAGCCGATCCCGAGCGGCTGATTATCATTGTCATAGTAGCTAGGGTTGGGATTGGTGGCGCGCAGGTCGAAGCGGGTGGCGACACGATCGCCCCTGCTTAGCCAGCGGGGTTTTTTCCAGAGCCATTCCAGTCCGGTTTCGTTATCCTTCGCCAGTGAAATTTCCACGATGGCGGCCTGGATATAGATTTGGGGTGTGGGTTTATCCAGCTGTTTGACCAGCTCTTCCAGGCGAGTCAAAACCTCGGGATTTTCCCTGAGGACGAGGGTATTGGTGCGCTCATCGGCAATTACAACGCCGACCCCGGGTGTAACGATCCGCGTCAAAACATCCTGCAATTCCCGGGCTTTGGCATATTGGCACTGCATGCTCTTGAGGATGGTCTGGCGCTGGATTTTACGGATGTCGGCCACCATATAAATATCAGTGCCCTCAATCGGGCGATAGCCGAGGGCGTTGGAATTCATGATGGCGGTAATGGCTTCTTCGGCGGAGACGTCGTTGAGATTCAGGGAAATTTTACGCTCCTGAATTTCCGGGTCGGCCACAAATTTCAGTCCGGTTTTTTCGCTCAGGATTTTCAAAACGTTGCTGAAAGAAGCGTCTTTCAGGTTGATCGTGATCAGCCCTTCTTTCAAAACCCCGGCGGGTTGTTGCGGATAGGCAATCTGGCAGAGTAAAACCAGGATGATTATTAAACGGGTATGGTTTATCGACATCTTGAGCTCCTATCTTGGTTCAGGGACATTTAAAACATACTCCTGCCCGTCGGCACTTAGCAGGACGGATTCGCGGAGGATTTTTTCGATGCGGAAACCCTGCACGATGTCACCCGAATAATACACGTCACCGTTGATGATGACGGAAGGGGTTGTGGCATCATAAACTATCCCGAACAGTTTCAGACCGGCCAGAGAGCGTCGCGACGGTACCGGTGGGCCGGTCGGCTGAACGGGCTTGGCATTAATTTTCTGCCGCGTCTTGGGGTCAGGAACAGGTTTGGGTAAATTGAACTGGAAAGGATCCCGCACTGCTTGGTGCGCCGAAGGATTTTCGGCCAGCGAGTCGGTCGTCGTTGAATCTATCAGGCTACCGCCGGACAGGACATTTTTAATAATGCCTTCCAGATGATCAATATCCTTGATGGGAATAACGGTGAACTGCGACGTCCCGGTAGGCTTCGAATTTGGGACGAGAAGCATAATTCCCACGACTCCCAACAGCAAAATTAAACTAACCAGTACGACGATTTTCTGCTTGTCGGACATATTCATCCCTGGATGCTGAAAAGCTGCAGGTTGATCAGATGCTGAAGCGGGTCGGCGGACTGGGCGCTAATCTCACATTTTTCCACCAGAAGCCAGGCGTCGCTTTGCTCGAGGAGTTCCAAGAAACTCAGCAACTGAGGATAAGTTGAAATCAGGCGCAGATTAAGTGGCAGGCGGGTGTAGCCCGGCAGGATGTTCTCGCGGGCAGGTTGCGGGTCGATAGACTGGATTTTGACGCCGGAACTCAGGGCGGCACGATTGAGTTCATTGAGCAGGCGAGGCAGGTCACCGGCCTTGAGGCACCGCTGTTTGAATTCAGTGGCCAGGGCGGTGCTGGCCGCCAGGTCTTTTTGGAGGAGGGCTAAAACATTTTGGACGTCCGTGGTCCGGATTTTTAAATAAATTTCGTCCAGTGATCCGCGTTGTTTTTTTAGGGCGGCATATTCGCGCACCTGCGGCTGGATGATCAGCAGATTGCCGGCAACGAGCGCCGCGGAATAGATGAAAATGGCCAGCAACATCCAGTGCAGTTTAATGGTACTGTGTAAATAAGTTACAAATTTGCGCATTTAATAAGCTCCGAGCGTAAACACCAGCGCCTGACCGGCGCCCTTCTTGCCGATTCTGTTTTGCAGTAATTCCAGCGACTGAAAATATTGCATAAAGGCGGCATTCTTTTCAAGATTCAGCTTGAACTGTTCAATGCTGGTCAGGTCTTGTGCGCGGGGATTGATGGGCATATAGCCGACCAATTTCAGGCGTTCCGCCGGGCGGCCCTTCGGTGGAAGGGTATTGATGGAGATCTCTTCGAGACGAATATTGCCCGGCAATGCTCCGGACAGGGCGAGGAGTTTTCTCTGCCAGACCAGGGGGCGGTGCAGGCTCTGACGGTAAATATTGATTTTTTGATCAATCGCCTGGCGCTCCGCGTATAGTTTTTCGATGACCATTAATTTGGGCTTGAGCAGGTCGAGCTCGTTCTGAACCTTCTGGATTTCGCGTCGGTAGAGTTGCGCCATAAACAGGTTGATCTTGACGGTATTAAGCAGGGCAAAAAGCGAGAAAAGCCAGACGGCGCTGTAAGCAAAAATAATATAGAAACGCAGTTTGCGCTGTTTGCGTCGGAGACCGGCGGTGCCCAATAGATTCATTTGCAGGTCATTCATAATTCCTCCTGCAAAGCCAGGCCCAGCGCGGGAGCCAGAAATGGTCCCAGCGCTTTAACTTCCGCCGGACTAAGGCCATGGGTAAAGTAGTTATCAAGTAGTGGATTCCAGAGCCGCACGGGTACTTTGAGCAGGCTGGCCAGCTGATAATCGAGGCCTTTCAGCAGGGCGCCGCCGCCGCATAACCAGATTTCGCCCAGCTCCTCTGCGCCGAAGTTTATGCGGTAGCTGATATCCAGGTCGTGAATAATCACGGCGAGCCGGCTGGCTAACGTTTCTGCCTCTGTTTCCCAGTCCACCGGCGTTCCCGCCGTGACAGCAGGGTCGGATTGCGCGGCGATTTTTTGCTGTTCGGCATTGGCAAAGGAGGTATGGAAACGTCTCTCCACGGCCCCGGTGACTTGATTGCCACCCAATGCGATGGCGTTGAAGGATGGACGATGAGTTTCATCCATTAAATTAAAGGTAGTGCGCTCGGCGCCGATATTGACCAACATGACCGGTCGGGAGTTTTTGGGAGGATGGGCTTTCTGCCAGAGAGTGTTGAGCGCCAGCTGATCGATTGCCACAATCTCAGCCTCCAGTCCGGCGCGGGTCAGAATTTCCTGATGCCGGTTGAGATCGTTACTTTTAGTCACGCCGACGAGCAGGGTTTGTTTTTTCAATTGCCGATCGATGGCGAGTACGATGTAGTCGAACTCTATGGCATCGGTTTCATAAGGCAGACCACCGGTCAGGTTGAGTCGAATGGCGGTTTTGAGCTCGCCGTCGGCCAGGAGGGGCAATTCAATGACCCGCATGTGGGTCGAGGGTGTCGAAAGAATGGTGCGCACGCGCCGCCCGCCGATTCTGAGGGTGCGCAACAGCTGCACAATTAAGGTCACTGTCAGATCATCGGGACGTGCGACCCGACCGGTCTGATAGATGTCAATCATTTTGACGAATTCGATCTGGCGAGGATTCTTTTCCTGTACCCCGACCAGTTTAATGACGTTACAGCCGAGGTCGAGTACGATTCGTTTGGATTCCCGGAAAAGCATCTTAAACTTCATCCTGTTCTGCGCCACGTCCCGGCGACCGGCAATTTACGCCAATCGTAATTTTCGGCACCCGGAAAACCGGGCGGATAGTGATAATAGCGGGGACTGTCGCCGTCATCGATGTCCACGCCGCTTTTCAAAATCACCTTGTTGGCAACAATCGGCCCGCTGATCAGTTTGCCTTTGAAGAGGACGAAACCAGAAGAGTAGACCATCCCATTGATCGTCAACTGCGGTGTGCCGCTCACGTCGGCTTCGGTCTGGGCGGTGTCGGCGGCGATTAGTGCGGGATAATAAAGATTGGTGTCCGGCATTTGCTGGGCGGTGATTGTTACCTGGCCAATAAACTTTATACCGCCGGTCACGATCATTGTACCATTCAGGGCTGTTCCGTTTTTCATGGTGACCGATCCGTCCACAAAATGGATACCGTCGGGCATAGTTCCATCAAACGTCTGATCGTCATTGTAAATGTAATTCGCCCGGGAGTAATAGTAATTCAGATCGGGCGCGGGAATGGAGCCGAACCAGGCGATACCGTGTCCGTCGAGACAGGAAAGGTAAAAATTACTCGTGTCGAGCTGATTTTGGTAGACGACAATGTGGTTGAAGGGATGGTCTTCAAAGACATTGACCCGCACGGTCCGGGTCACCTGACCCGCCCGACCGGTAGCGGTCAGAGTCTGATTGATGGAATCATACAGGACGGTCATCTGCTCGTCGCTGAAATTACACAGGTGATCCGCACCGTGATTCAGGCGCCAGAAACCGATACTTAGTCCGCTTTCAGCCAGAAAAAAAGCTCTATGGCGTTGAATCTGACGAACCCCAGATTGTCCCTCCAATGCGGATAGCGATAAAAAGGCCGTCCCGGTTATTGTGAGTACCAGGAAAAAGATCAGCACCATGCCCAGAACGCTGCCATTTTCGTTATCCACCAGACAGGACATCTATCGCCCCAAAATCAAATACCAGTGAATTAAAGAGTCGCCGCCTACCTGCGCTATCCAGGCTCCGGCGATCAGAAACGGAGCGTAAGGCAGGTGGCCTTTAAGCTGCAGGCGACGGGTGGCGATTAAAATCAGCCCAACCAGACTCGCCAGTCCGAAGCTAATGAACAGGCCGACTGACCCTAACGGTGCGCCTAACCACAATCCGACCAAGCCGGCGAGTTTAATGTCGCCTCCACCAAGGCTGGCCTGTTTGAACAACCAATTTCCCACCAGCGCACTTAGGTATAAAAGTCCACCGCAGAGGAATGCCCCAAACAGTGCCGCCCGGTAACCCGCAAAACCGGTTAGGGCTTCCCAAAGCACCACCAGCCCCATTCCCAATAGGAGCAGGCGATTGGGAATTATCTGATGTTCGAGATCGATAAAAACAATCGCTAACATCAGCCAATTCAATGCGGCGAAAATTCCGCCTGCAACGGATACCCCATAACGCCGAATACCATACAGCGAAATTGCGCCAGCAACTGCTTCCACGATGAAGTAGCGCCAGGTAATCGGGCGGTGACAGTAACGGCATCTGCCCCGCAGAGCCAGAAAACTGAACAGGGGCAGGTTGTCAGCGACCGCCAGTTGGTGACCGCAGTGCGGGCAGTGGGAGCGCGGTGTGCTGAGAGAGAGGCCTCGCGGCAGACGATAGATGATCACATTGACGAAACTGCCGAAGATCGCGCCAAGGTAAAATAACAGTAAAGTCCAACAGAGCTTTTCCATATTAGTTCCGAAAAAAATAGCGGTTCTGAGATGTCAGCCGCAATTCCGCCCGTTGCAGGGACAGGCTCAGGTTGATGTAGCGTTCATTGCCCGGGCTGGGGTCGCGATGAAAACTCAGCGTGTCCACCACGTTACGGACCAGGCGCTGAGGTGTTCCGCCGAGCGCTGTTCGCACGAAATCATGCCCCCCTTGATAAAAAATTGTCGTTGTCCCGCTCGGGCTGGAGACTTTAAGGCAATGACCGCTGGTGACCGTCGGACCAGTCAGATAGGTGGAAGAATCGGCGTAAATGTCGGAGCCGCTGGCACGTCCATCCCGGATGCAGGTTCCCACAATTTCGGCGATAAGAGACAGGTCGCGCTGTAGATCCGCCTGACGATTGCCACGCGAGAAATGGCGGTTGGCGGTGATGATCAAGAGACCGGCCGTCAGGGCCAAAATGCTTGAAATGCACAGCGCAATGGCCAGCTCCACCAAAGTAAAACCGGATTGCGACAGCGTGAATTTCATTGCATATAGTCCTCATCCAGGAACAAAGTCAAACTGACGCCTTCGGGCGGAGCGCCAATCCAGTTGATAGTGGTGGTTACCATTTTATAGTCCAGCGGATTGGCATCCTTATCACCGCCGCCCGAACCGTCAAACATGTCGTCGATGTTGGTAACAATCGTAGTGCGGGTGGCGTTACGGGAGTTCAGGAAGATTGGGGTGTCGGTCTCGTTCAGGCTGTCAGCCAACTGAGCATAAGTAAATCTTCTGGCCGTTTCAAGACGTTGTTCAGCGGCGAGCACGGCCAGGCGGTGCATCGCGGTGCTATCCAGACGCGCCCGGCCGCCGATAAAAAATTGCATACCGCCCAATAGCACAACCGTCATGACCAGCATAGCGATCATGTTTTCAGCCAGGGTGGTGCCGCTCTCATCAGCCAAGAAGTTGTGGAAGGTCCTGTTCAATTTCGACCTCATTCGGGGGCGGGGAGACCAAGCCCCCCGCCCTCCAAATCGGGAATTAGATTCCACCGGCGAAATTGCCATTGTGATCGAGGGTGCGATCATTCCCAGCTCCGAAAATCGCATCCTTCGTGCACTTGATAGTGTACGTCGAATCGTCGGAAGTGAGGGTGTAGTCAGAAGCGACGAAATACTTGCCGTTCAGGTCTTCGGCACTGATGTCCAGTCCGGAGACGGCCGTCACGGCGGTTCCAGCCGCGGCTGTCGGATAAACGCTATTGCCAGCGTAGTAAACCCGTAAAGCCGTGCGGACAGTCCCTAACGCCGCGTCGCACTCGCTCATCTTGGCTTTCTTGATGTTCGATTGATAGATCGGGACCGCGACGGCGGCTAAGATACCGACGATCACGATGACAATCATCAATTCGACCAGGGTGAAACCTTTTTCGTTGTGCATGAACCTTTTCATTTGGTTGCCTCCTTTGCTTAGCCTGTCGGCGGACGCTTGCCGGTTCGACAGGGTTTGTTTATGTTGTTAACCACCGATTGCTCCAGACATTTGAAAGATGGGCAGATAAAGCGCAATGACTACCACCAGAGCGAGAACCCCCAAACCTATCATCAGCACGGGTTCGATGATGGCGGTCAGACTGTCAATCATGCCATTCAATTGCCGTTCATAGAATTCCGCTACCTTATTGAGCATCGTCTCAAGCGCTCCGGATTCCTCCCCGACCGCGATCATTTTGGTCATCATGGGAGGAAAGAGCGGATGATTTTCGAGCGACCGGGCTAACGAAGCTCCACCGGTCACACCTTTCTTGACCTGCTCCGCGATTTCCTGAATGACTAAATTGTTGGTCGTTTCCGCGGCAATGCTCAGAGCGTCCACCAGGCCAACCCCATTTTTCGTCAGGGTGCCTAATGTTTTTGTGAAGCGGGCGATGGTGGACTTCAGGACCATCTTGCCGATGACGGGCAGTTTGAAATAAAGTTGATGCAGGAAACGCCGCCCGTTGGGTTTACTGGTGAAAATTTTGAAACCGACCACCAAACCAGCCAGCAGGCCGACTTCAATCAGAAAATTGCGTCGAAAGAAATTGCTGACGGCCAGAATGACCAGGGTCGGTCCGGGCAGTTGCGCGCCGAAACTTTCAAAAATATCTTTGAATTTGGGTACCAGCCCGAAAATAACCGCCGAAACCACCAATCCGAAGAAAATCAGAATAAAGCGCGGATAAGAGGACGCCGATTTGATTTTGCGGTCAATTTTGTCTTTGTCTTCGATATAAGTCGCCAGTTGTTCCAGGATGCCACTCAGATTGCCACTGGCTTCGGCGACCTTGACCATGGAAATTGCAATATTGGGGAAAACGTGAGGGTAGCGCGCTAGAGCGAAGGAGAAGTTGATGCCGCCCTCCACGTTTTCCCGGACATTGCGCAGGATGTCGCGCAAGTATTTATTCTCGGCTTGGTCGGTCAGAATGGAAAGTCCGTCCACCAGTTGCACGCCCGCATCTACCATCGTGGCTAATTGACGGAAAAAGACGACCAGGTCTTCCGTTTTGACTTTGCTGGAGAGTCCCAGTTTGGAACGGGCCAACCCTTTTTCGGTTTTGATTTTATCGGCCAGGCGCTCCGCCGAGATGATGGTAATGGCCTGTTTTTTCAATTGCGTCGCCAGAGCGAAAGAACTGTCGGCTTCCGCTGTGCCGCGAATTTTTTTGCCGTTGCTGTCAATCGCGATGTAATTGAAATAAGTCATTTCAGATAATTCTCAGGATTTCGTCAATTGTCGTCAGCCCGTCGCGGACTTTTTTAAGGCCGTTTTGCAGTAGGGTTTCCATACCGATGCGTTGTCCCATGTCCTTGAGTTCAGCTTCAGCGGCATTGGCGATGACGAGGTCTTTGATTTCGCGCGCCAGTAGGAAAAATTCGTAGATGGCGATTCGTCCCCAGAAACCCGAACCCCCGCAGTGTTCGCAACCGCGACCATGATAGAAGCTGATTTCTGCAGGATTTACCTGCAAAGCCCGCAGGCGCGTCCGGATTTCCTCGTCCGGCGTGTAAGGCTCCTTGCAATGCAGGCAGATGCGCCGCGCCAAACGCTGGGCAATGATGAGCGATAATGCCGAACAGATCAGGTATTTGTCAATGCCCATGTTCAGGAGCCGGATGATGGTCGCAACGGCGTCGTTGGTATGCAGGGTCGAGAGTACCATATGCCCGGTCAGCGCGGCCTTTATGGCGATCTCGGCGGTTTCCGAGTCCCGGATTTCACCGACCATGACAATGTCGGGATCCTGTCGCAGGATCGAGCGCAACCCGGCGGCAAAGGTCAAACCAACCTGCGGCCGGGCTTGAATTTGGTTGACCCCTTTCAGGCGATATTCGACCGGATCCTCCACGGTAATGATGTTTTTTTCGGGCGAGTTGACAAAATTGAGGGCTGAATAAAGCGTCGTGGTTTTACCACTGCCAGTCGGGCCGGTGACCAAAACCATGCCATGGGCCTGTGAGAGAACCTCCTTGAACTTCTGCATCAGGACTGGCTCGAAGCCGATGTCATCAATATTCAGCGAGATACTGCCCTTGTCAAGAACCCGCATGACGATTTTTTCGCCGTAGATTGTGGGTAACGAGGAAATGCGGATGTCAACCTGACGCCCCATGATTTTTATTTTGGTGCGACCGTCCTGTGGCACGCGCCGCTCGGCAATATCCAGCCCCCCTAAAATTTTAATTCGGGAGATAATCCCCGCCTGCATCTTCTTGGGTGGTGGCGTTATTTCCCGCAACATGCCATCAATCCTAAAACGCACCTTGAGTTCTTTTTCCTGCGGTTCGATGTGGATGTCGCTGGCGCGATCCTGAATTGCCTGCAACAGCATCAGATTGACGAATTTGATTGCCGGGGCATCTTCGGCCTGGATACGGAGAAGATCCGCATCAGAGTCTTCAGCTTCGTCTTCCTGATCCACTTCAAAATCCACCAGCTCACGCATGCTCTCCTCCAGGTCGGTGCGGCGAGAGTAGAGCTTCTCGATCGCCGATCCCAATTCATCGAGCGGCGTGTACGAAACCTCAAGGTGGTAACCGGTTTTCATACGAATGGTTTCCTTGGCAATCGCATCAAAGGGGTTAGCCATGGCAACCGAAACCGCGTTGTCTTTAAGGGCGGTCGGCAACAGGCCGAAGAAACGCGCATACTCTTCCGGTATCAGAGATACGACGCTGGGATCTATGAAACCCAACGTCTCTATCCGGGTTTGCGGAATATGCTCGAGTCGAATAAAATGTTCCAGACGGCGGCGCCGCTCATCCAGCGGGAGAGTGGATGCTTCCACCGTGACCGGGGGTTGAGCCGGTAAATTCGGTGTGGCCGGGTCAATGGAATTTTTGTTGTTGCGGTTAAATAATTGCATTGCGAATATTATAAAGTCAAATGCTGTACCAGAGCGGCTCATTTAATCCCAATACGCTGATAATCAACTGTTTAACGACAATATCACTTATTATGAAGAAAACGGTGGTGTCGCCAATCAACGACACATGCTGATCGTCGATTGTCGCCTGCTTACGGGCAGTGTCGCTTGAAAGCGACGGTGTCGTATTTGAGTGACACCCCGGTCAATTCAGGGGTTGCGTCGCAATCCGAGTTTTTTTATTTTCACGTGCAGGTTTTGGCGGGGAAGTCCGGCAATCTGGCTGGCGCGGGTAATATTCCATCCGGTCTGGTCCAGGACCGCCCGCAGGTATTGTTTCTCGAATTCTGTACGGGCGACATTAAGCGGAAGACTTACCGATGTTAGGTTTTGGCCAGAGGATTGAAGAGCAGAAATTGTTTCGGGCAGATCATGGGGAGAGATTACTTTATTTTCGTTGAGCGCGACAGCGCGTTCGATGATATTTTCCAGTTCCCGGATATTGCCCGGCCAGGCATATTCGAGGAGCAATTTCAGGGCCTGGTCGTCTATACTTTGGATCGGTTTATTCAGGGCTTGAGCGTATTTTGCGATGAAGTGTTTGCACAACAGAGGTAAATCGTCCAACCGTTCCCGCAGGGCCGGAATGAAAAGGGTGATCACATTCAGGCGGTAGAAGAGGTCATCGCGGAATTTTTTCTGTCTGACTTCATCGAGCAGGTCTTTATTGGTCGCTGAGATGATGCGCACATCGCTTCTGATTGTTTCGGTGCCGCCGACGCGCTGAAAACTGCAGTCCTGCAGGACGCGCAACAGGCGAACCTGCAAAGCTGGGCTGGTCTCTCCGATTTCATCCAGAAAAAGGGTTCCGCCGTGGGCTTCTTCAAAAACGCCTTTCGTGCGTTTAAAGGCTCCCGTAAAAGCCCCTTTTTCGTACCCAAAAAGCGTCGATTCCA
Source organism: uncultured bacterium (assembly GCA_964588795.1). Lineage (GTDB taxonomy): Bacteria > Fidelibacterota > UBA2242 > UBA2242 > UBA2242 > CAZPQN01. The sequence goes on from CAZPQN010000006.1 coordinate 27,051, forward strand.
ACAGGGATTCCGGAATACTGCCGCAGTTGATGCTGATGAATTTATTTTCGGCCCGGGAACTATATTGGTGAATGGCCTGCGCAATGACCTCTTTGCCGGTTCCGGTTTCGCCAATCAGCAGGATGGTCGTATTAAGCGGGGCAATTTTTTCGATCATACGGTAGAGTTCCTGCATTTTAGGACTGTTGCCGACGATGTTCTTGATACGGGTTTTAAAGTCGAGCCGACTCTTTAAGTAGCGATTCTCCTCGCGGAGCGCCTTGTTGCCGAGCGCCTTGTGGATAATAGTTTTGATGGTAGCGATATCATAGAAGGGTTTGGTCAGATAATTTTCCGCGCCCTCTTTGATGGCATCCACAACCGTGGCAATGTCGCTTTGGGCCGTCGCCATGATAATGGTGGCGCCGGGGTCGAGAGCGCGTAGTTCCCGGAGTAAATCTAAACCATTCCAGTCGGGCAGGTTGATGTCCAGAAGCACTAAATCGGGCAGGTTTGCGCCGTAACTTTCCAGAGCATCTCGGCCGGTATGTGCGGTACTAAAAGCGTACCCTTCGTCGGCTAACGCTTCCCGGAGGCTTTCACAGACCGCCGGCTCATCATCTACAATCAGGATTTTCGTTGGGGGCATCGGCAATACCCAGGCTTTGATTGGAGGGGAAAACGATTTCACAGACCGTACCGCCGGCAGGTGCCTTCTGTAAGCTAAAGTGATTCAGGTATGGGGATAAATAATTGTAAGCTCGTAAAAAATCATCGATTGGTGCTTTGATAGATAGTGTCTCGGTCCGTCCGGATAGCAGCCACTCTTCAAATTGAGCGCAGTCACCGGCGGTGATTACCTGACCGGTTCCTGCCAAAGTCAGTACGACTGCCGGACCATGACAGCTGGTGCGGATATCCAAATTTCTGACGGGATTGTCTTTCATTTCGGCCACCAATCCGTGGATCACAGCCAATATTCCCTGGGATACAGCAAGGTAGGGGGCTTTAATACAGGGCAGGCTTTCCTGGAGATCAGTTGAGCGAATAATGCGATGTTTGAAGAAGAGGTCGGCTTCGAGGTAGGTTAGCTCGGCATTAATGATGTTGTTCAGACTCAGCAGGCGCGCGGCAGGGTCGGCGGATTCGTTCAGGCGGATGGCTAAATTGCCGATAATTTTTTCGATGCGACTGATATTCTCGAGCAAGGTACCGAAGACGGGATTTTCCGGATTCTTGGCCTGCAAAATCTGGGTACGCACCTTGATGATTGTCAGCGGATTGCTGATATTGTGCACAATCCCGGCGACCATATCCTTGAGAGGGTAATAGCTCTCTTCCGGTTCTCCGGAAGTCACCTCAAAATTGTTCCAGATCTGAGAGTCCGACATTACGATGCGTTTTTTATACTGTACTCTGGTTACTACCCGAATAAACCAGATTTTTTACTAAATCACCGCCGGCTAAAAGCCGTCCCCTTTAAAGATGTTATTCGAATTCATCCCAGCTGAGCTGGGGGATATAATAGCTGATTTTGGCGTTGGTTGGTATACTGATCGTGCATTCGAATGGAAAAGATTGTCCCGGTTCAATCGTGGCGTCCGTCTGAACTCCGGTAACGAACATATGGAAGTTGCCGGCGACGACCACCGAGTCGGTCGCGATCATACGCGTCCCCTCATCGAAAAGTTGAAACCGTATCATGGGAAAATCGGCGCGCCGTAAGCCGTCGTTCTTGATTCGTCCGGAATAGGTAATTTTGTCTTCAAATACCTTGGGAATGACCGGCCCGTCCAGAATGCACTTGGCCCGGGGCTTTTCGGCTTCCCGGGAGAGCTTGACCTCGTTTTTAGAAATGGTCAACTGCCCGATGATCGTCTGAACGATTATTTTATCCAGGTCTTCATGAATAATTTTACCTTTGACGACCGTGCCATTTTTCAGGACGATTTCATGGGATATCTCGGGCGCCTGCACCAGTTTGTTGATTTCCTTACGGATTTCCGGTACAGAAGTGCGCACTTCCAATTCCCGGATTTTCTGGCGCAGGTTGGCAAGCTCCTTGCGCAAATCCTCGATGTTTTTATCCACCTCGAAGAATTTTTGGGTGGAAGTACTCTTGGCTTTAGCTTGCTGAGTATAAGCGGCCGTACCTAAAATCAGTACAGAAAGCAGGACTCGGGAAAGATTTTGTAGTTTCATTCCATCACCATCGCTTTCAGCTGGGCCTTACGGGCAGCCTGGCGCAATTGGTTGAAAGGCGCCGCTCCTCCGGTCTCGCTGGCCAGTTTGCTCATTTCGTCGAATAACACATAATTGCCGGGGTCTTCCATTAGCCCGACCAATTGAGTGAAAACTTCCGGATTCTTGAATTTCCCTAAGGCCAAAAGCGATTTTTTACGCGTGGCCAGCGGAAAGTCGGCGCTTTTGACAATTTCTACCAGAGCAGGAATCACTGCCGGATCGGAATAATCTCCCAAAGCGCGGGTCAGGGTTTCGACCAGCACAAAGTATTCTTCCCGGCTTTTGTTGAAAGTTTCCAGAAGGGCGAGAATTACACGCTCTTCTTTGACCCCCTCGATGGAGCGTACGGCGAAATCCCGAAGCTCGAGCTGTTTTTCGGGGTCGCCTAACATCTCGATGAAAGCGGAGGTGACCAGCGGATTTTGCTTTTTCCCGAGCAGTTCCAGGGCCAAGGAACGTACCGAAAGGCGGACGCTGTTGTCCTTGGCGATGCTAATCAGGATGGGGATGACGCGCTCGTCGGCCATCGAACCCAGGATTCGGGTCAGCGATTCCTGCATCCAGACATAATTTTCTTTTTCGGACTGATACAGGCTCAGAATCTGCTCGATTTGCAGGGTGGCGTCCAGGGTTTGCAATTTGCCCATGACGTTGGTGCGGAAATCCACATACTTTTTCTGTGCCGCGGTGATACCGCCGACCATTGCCGCCACATTCTCCGGCGTAGGATGATCCAGTAAGGCGTTGGCGGTAGCGGTGAGCAGAGCATAATTCAAACCAACGGACTGGTTCATGAAATCGTGCATGATCTTCAGTGCATCCGGATGCTGAGTCTGTGACATGACCTGCAGGGCGGCGATGCGGGTTTCCATCGGTTGAATCGGGTCCTTGTAGATGGCGATCAGGTCTTCGATCGTTTCGAGTTTGCCCTTGTTATAATCTACCCGGAGTTTTTCGATCTCTTTGGTATCAACGGTGGCAACCTTGGAGGCGCAGGCTCCGAGTACCAGAAATCCCAGGATGGGTGCGAGTTTTAAGGATACTTTCATAGAACCCTTCAGCGTTACGTTATTGCTGGTGATTTTAGAATATCCTGTATTTTAAGTCAAGGAAAAATTCGGATTTTTTAAATTTTCTGGCTTGCGAGGGCTTCCCCAGTAAGCCAAATTGAGGTTGTCTCCATCGAAATACCCGAAGGAAAAATACCTGATCCAATCACCGAGATTGAGAAATACATTGCGCTCTTCACGATAAACAGTAGGCAGATGGAAATGCCCTGTAATGACGTGCTGGAAGCCGTCGGCGAACAGGCTTTGGCCATAATGGATGAGCGCCTGGCGTTCCGCCTCGTCCTCTTCCGGAGGGCGCAGGTTCAGGCGCCGGCTCCTGGAAGAGATAAAGCTCCCAAACCGGTAAGCGACGTCGGGATGCAGGAACCCGAAAAGCCGGATCGCCAACCGGCTGCGCATGATTGTGCGCCAGCGGCGGTAACCGCTTTCTTCGGGTAAAATACCGTCGGCGTGAGTGATAAAAAAACGTCTGTTATGGATGACAGTGTCCAACGATTGTGAATGTACGCTGATGTGCAATTCGGTGCTGAAGAAATCTTTCATCCAGTAATCGTGATTTCCGCCGATGAAATGCACTTCGCACCCACTATCGGTGAGCTCCTGCAGTTGACGCAGAACCCGAAAATAACAGCCCGGTATGACATAGCGGTACTCGAACCAGAAGTCGAACATGTCGCCGACGATAAAAAGTGTTCCCTGATGGGCGCGCACTTCGTCGAGAAATTCTGATAATAGGCGTTTTTTCTGCTCTTCTGCGGCAGTCGGAAAGGTATGCAGGTGGATGTCGGCGATAAAGTAAACCGGCGTTTTCATCGTCGGTGGAATTTAAGACGAGAGCGACTCAGAGACAAGAAACAAAATATCGGCGGGCAAAAACGGTTCGTGAGGAAAGGGGGTCTCGCAGACAGAATTTAGCAGACAAGCTCCGGCTTTTTGGGAATTGGGAAAGTGGGTTTGCTATTATTAGGAAAGATCGCGGGTCACCAAAGCGGGTAGCTGACGAGTGAGTTAAACACTTTTCAAGTCCCGGCCGGGTGGCATTAATTTTGTAAAATAACGAGTTTTCCGTACTTATGCAGGTCGGTCAGCAAATATTCTAATTCAGCGCCGGAGGAACAGTGCCAGAAGTCGTTCTGATTATTAATCCCGGATCCACCTCAACCAAAATTGGGCTTTACACCCGCCAGGAACCGTTGCAGGTTAAGAATATTGATCATGCCGGAACTCCGATAAGCCAGATGCCCTCGATTATTGAGCAATTACCATTGCGAATAGCGATCATCAATCAGACTTTCAAGCCTTGGCTTGAGGCGCATCGGTTGGTGGCGGTAGTTGGTCGCGGAGGACTCCTGAAACCCATACCCGGCGGCGTCTATCGCGTGAATGCGGCGATGATGGCCGATGCCACCAGCTGTAAGTATGGCAGTCATGCCAGCAACATGGGAGCTTCGATTGCCGATGGCATTGCCGGGGAATATCACGTGCCGGCCTTTGTGGTCAACCCGGTGACTGTGGATGAATTCATCCCGGAAGCGCGGATTTCGGGGATTCCGGAAATCCAGCGCCGCAGTCGCCTGCACGCCCTGAATGTCAAAGCCTGTATTCGCAAGGAAGCCGAGCGTTTGGGCAAATCCCTGCAGGAAGTGAATTTCGTTGTGGCCCATTTAGGCGGAGGGATAACCGTAGCGGCGGTGCGTGGCGGCAACATCATTGATTGTAATGACGCCCTGTTGGGCATGGGGCCTTTTTCGCCCGAGCGCGCCGGAGCCCTGCCCACCGAAGGATTGCTGAAGATGGCTTTTTCCGGAAAATTTTCTATGAAAGAGCTCTGTACCAAGCTCTCCAAGCAGGGTGGGTTGATGGCCTATCTCGGAACTAACGATGTGCGGGAGGTGCTCCGCCGCATTGCCGCCGGCGACGAGCAGGCGCACCTGATTTTTAAAGCGATGATCTATCAGATAGCCAAGGAAATCGGTGCCATGGCAACGGTGCTTGAGGGACGCTGTGATAGAATTATCATTACCGGCGGATTGGCCCACAGTCACGAAGTGGTCAGTATGTTGACGGAACGGGTTGGATATATCGCGCCGCTCGCCGTTTGGCCGGGGGAAAACGAGCTGGAATCCATGGCGGAAGGCGGATTCCGGGCCATCGATGGTCAGGAACCAATTTTAGAATATATTGCAGAGTAAAGCGGAGGCAGAATGATTCGCAATTTCGCCGGGATATTTGAAGCGGTTGCCCGGTTGCCGCATAAACGTACAATCGCCATCGCGATGGCCGAGGATGCCAGCGTCATCGAGGCCGTTAAACAGATTGATCAACAGGGCATCGCCAATGCTCTTTTGGTGGGCAATCCGGAAAAAATCAAAACCGTTGCCCATCGGTTAGGGTTCAAACTGCGCGATGCACAAATCATCGCGGCTGACACGGAAGAAGCAATTGCTCGCGAGGCCGTAGCTCTGGTGCGCTCCGGCAGAGCCGAAATTCTAATGAAGGGACACATTTCTACGCCGGTATTGATGAAGGCGGTTTTGAATAAGGAAAGCGGTTTGCGAAAGGATGCAGTGTTGAGCCACGTCGCGATCGCCGAAGTTGCGACCTATCCCAAACTGATCATCCTTTCGGACGGCGGGATCAATATCCTGCCGGATCTGGAAACTAAAAAGGCTATTCTACGCAACGCAATTTTTGTCGCGCAGAAATTAGGCGCAACTCAACCCAAAGTCGCCGCGCTCTGTCCGATCGAGAAGGTCAATCCTAAAATTCAGGAAACTGTGGATGCGGCTGAGTTGCAGAAAATGGCCGAAGGTGGCGAATTTGGGGACATAATCCTCGAAGGTCCGATCGCAACGGATGTGGCCCTCTCAGCCCGCGCCGCCACACGCAAAGAATTACACAGCCGTATCGCGGGAGATACGGACATTTTTCTGATGCCGAACATCACCAGTGGCAACGCCTTCATCAAAATCCTGATGTTTTTGGCCAACGCTAAGGTCGGCGGCATCGTGGTCGGGGCTACGGCTCCCATCGTCCTGCTGTCACGTTCCGACAACCCGGAAGAAAAACTATATTCCATTGCTCTGGCCATTTTGCTGAGCGCTTGACCTGCGGCGCGGTCCGGGATGATCTGCTAAAAATCCCTGCCCGTTGTTTTATTGTCGCAGTTTTGCTAATCTCTGGGGTGCATTGGAAAGGCAGACATGCAGGATTCCGTAATTGACTGGCTTCTGAAGAGCAGACATGTTGTTTGAACGCCTGACCGAAAGAGGTCGCACCTTTTTAGGCGTTGACTTTCCACTGATTTGTGGTGCGATGACCTGGATTAGTGACAGTAATCTGGTAAGCGTAGTCAGCCGCCACGGTATATTTCCGGTTTTAGCCGGAGGCAATCTGCCGCCCGATCAGTTTGAACTGGAAATCGACCGCTGTCTGCAAACGGTGGCAGCGCCTTGGGCGGTCAATTTGATCACGATCGCTCCCAATTACCAAAGTCATTGCGAGATCGTGCTGGCGAAAAAGGTTCCGTTTGTTGTTTTCGCCGGCGGCATACCCCGGAAAGCTGAAATCGCGGCGATGCGAGCGAGCGGCAAGCGCACGCTGTCTTTTGCCAGCGAGGAGAGTATTGCCCGCCAGCAGATCGCTTACGGGATTGACGCCCTTATACTGGAAGGCAGTGAAGCGGGCGGACACATCGGGCATGTATCACTGATGATTCTACTCCAGCAGGTGCTCTTTCGGTTTAATGCGGTACCGCTTTTTGTGGGAGGCGGCATTGCCACCGGCACAATGATAGCGCACCTGTTGCTGATGGGCGCCGCGGGAGTACAGATGGGCACCCGGTTCGTGATGACCGCTGAATGCCGGGCGCATCCACGGTTCAAGGAAGCTTTCCGGCGCGCCCGTGCCCGACAGGCGATTGCGACGCCGCAGTATGATTCCAAACTGCCGGTAGTGGCAGTACGGGCGATAAAGAACAAGGGTACCGAGGCTTTTGGGCGTCTGCAATTGCAGCTTCTGCAGAAACTCGAAAAAGGGATGATCTCCCGCGAGCAGGCTCAATACGAGGTCGAGCATTTCTGGGTGGGAGCCTTGCGACGCGCAGTGGTCGAGGGAGACGTCGAGCATGGTTCTCTTATGGCGGGTCAAAGCGTAGGGCTGATTGACGATTTGCCATCTATGGCCGAGCTGGTGTCCAGGCTAATTGCCGAGACCCGGGCGGAAATCGAGCGCATCGAGTCGCTCGTCGGCGAATGAGATCGGCGCACCTGATACCCGCGGTCGAGTGGCGGCCCCGATTCCATTATCTCCTGGCGGTACCAGGCGGATAAAATATTCTGGCATTACTCAAAGGCCGGATTATATTATGCAGACAAACCACATTTGGAATTTAATGTTTTCAAGGGGGGTTCGGTAAATGACGAGAAAATTAGGTACAACAGTGCTCAGCCTTCTGTTAGGAGGAGGTATCGCCATTGGACAAAGCGGGTCGGCTCCTGTACCAGAGAACCTGAAAATTAGGGCGTTAATCACAGGTTCGGTTAATCGCTATGCACTTTCGGGTGCCTGTCAAACCACTTTGGCGGACGGCTGGGGCTTGAGTCTGTTTGACTTATTGGTGGGGGTTGGCAAACCTTGGGCGGAGCTGGAAGTAAACCCGCTGGAGTTTGCTTTTCACAGATTCAGGCTCAATGCCGCCGAATCTGCCGCCATCAGTAAATATAGTGTCGTTACCAAGCAGAATGGCGTCACCACGAAGGTCGAGCCGCTGGACAAGGTGACAGGTATGTTTTATCGCCTTGCCGTGTTTTTAAGATTTCAGCGTCCCGAGAATGAGGGCTACTTATTATTTCGTAAAGGTGACCTGAGCCTCAGGCCTTTTGTCGGATTGGGTGCGGGATTCACGTATTTGACTACCTCTCTGCCGGTGGAAGGGGTTACGACTCAGCACGGTTTGGGCCTCTGTCCTTTTCTGCGGTGGGGGT